>JAJEBN010000084.1 GCA_022822525.1 Acidimicrobiia bacterium
TTGCGGCCCACCTTGGGGATCGGCGTGATGTCAACGGCGGGATCCTGCAGGTCGACGAGCAGCAGGGTCATGCCCTGGGTCGGCCCGTCGCACAGCTCCTTGGGCGTCGTGCGCACCAGCAGCAGGCAGACGTCGCAGAACGGCGCCTTGGTGGTCCACACCTTGGCGCCCGTGATCACGTACTCGTCGCCGTCACGCTCGGCCCGGGTGCGGATCGATGTGGTGTCGGTGCCGGCATCGGGTTCAGTGACGCCGAATGCTGCATGAATCGAGCCATCGGCGACGCCCGGCAAGATCTCCTTGGCCAGCGCCTCCGAGCCGTACTTGCGCACCGGCTCCATGCCGAAGATCGACAGGTGCAGGGCCGAGCAGCCGTTCATGGCAGCACCGCTGGCCGCTACCTCCTCGAGCACAATCGACGCCTCGGTGATGCCTTGGCCGCCGCCGCCGTACTCCTCGGGGATGGCTATGCCGACCCATCCGCCCTCGGCCATCGCGTTGTAGAAGTCCCACGGGAATTCGTGCTTCTCGTCGCGCTCGCGCCAATACTCGTCGGGGAAATCGGCGCACACTCTGCGCACGCCCTCGCGGATCGCTTCGTGGTCCTCGTTCGTCGTGAAGTCCATTGCGCTGACGCTACCGGGCGGCTGCCGCCGGAATCAGTGGATGCGGCCTTGTCCGTCTTTGAGGCGGGGGGCTTGGCGGCCGGTGTGGGCGGCGATGATCTCGGCCACGATTGAGACCGCTGTTTCTTCGGGGGTGCGGCCTCCGATGTCGAGACCGATGGGAGCCATGACGCGCTCGAGTTGCTCGTCGGTTACGCCTGCCTCGCGGAGGCGCTCGCTTCGTTTCTCGTGGGTGGTGCGGGATCCCATCGCGCCGAGGTAGCCGACCCGGGTGGGCAGGGCGCCCACGATGGCGGGCACGTCGAACTTGTGGTCGTGGGTGAGCACGCAGACCGCGTCCCGGGGACCTAGCTCGTCGCCGATGCGATCCAGCAGGCGGTTGGGCCAGTCCACCACGACCTCATCGGCCATCGGGAAGCGGCGCCTCGTGGCGAACACCTCCCGGGCATCGCAGACGGTCACGCGGTAGCCGAGCAGCTTGGCCTGGGAGGCCAGCGCCCGCGTGAAGTCGACCGCGCCGAAGATCACCATGTGGGGACGGCGGGCGTGGCACTCCACGAACACGCTGAGGTCCATCTGGCGGGCCTCGCCGTGCTGGCCATAGTGGCGCACCTCGCTGATGCCGGCGTCGAGCATCCCCAGGGCGTCACGCTCCACCACCCGATCCAGATCGGAATCCCCCAGCGTGCCCATTGTCGGCGCATCCGGCTGCACGAGGAGTTTGGCGCCCGCCTGCGGGCGCACATCAGACACAGCGCCCGCCTGCGGGCCGTCGATGATCGTGGCGAGCGCGACGGGCTCTTCGGCCCGGATGGCGTCCCGGAACGCCTCGTAGATGCCCGCGGCCTCGCTCACCAGTCGAGTTCCTCCACGAACAGGTGGATCGTGCCGCCACAGGTCAGCCCGACAGCGAACGCTTCATCGTCGCTGTAGCCGAAGGTCGTGATCCCCGGGCCGCGCCGTCCGCCCAGCAGTTCAAGGGCCTCGCCGACCACGGCGCCCTCGACACAGCCGCCCGAGACCGAGCCGGCGACTTCGCCTTCTTCGTTCACCGCCATCGCAGCGCCTGGGTCGCGCGGTCCCGAGCCTTCGATGTCCACCACCCGGGCGACGGCCACTCGCTGGCCCACAGCCCGCCACCGGTCAATGTCATCCAAGATCTCGTCCATGTGCCCAGTCTCGCCTCCCGGCGCCCTGTCGCGTCGCGGACCGTGCCGCCTTCGCAGCGGGCGTACTCACGCTGCGATGGCAGCGGCCAGGTGTTCGAGCGAGTCGAACGAATGGCCTTCGATGAAATCGTCGACGTGCGGCAGCGCCGCAGCCATGCCGCGGGCCAGCGGCGCGTAGCCGGGGGTGTGCTTCAGCGGGTTCACCCACACCAGCCGGTGAGTCACCAGGTGCAGGCGTGCCATCTGCTCCGCTAGCTCGTCTGGGGTGCCGCGGTCCCATCCATCCGAGCAGATCACCACGACGGCTCCGCGGGCGTGACCCCGCACGCCCCACCGATCGTTGAACTCGTGCAGGGTCGCCCCCAAGCGGGTGCCGCCCGACCAGTCCTGCACCGAGTCAGCGGCGGCCCGCAGTCCCGCATCGGGATCCCGCGACGACAGTTCACGCGTCACGCGGGTGAGCCGGGTGCCGATCGTGAACGCTTCCACCCTCGTTCGCCCCACGATCGCAGCATGGGCGAATCGCACGAGTGCCCGGGCGTAGGGCTCCATGGAGCCCGACACATCGAGCAGCAACACGAGACGGCGGGGCTTGCGGTCACTGGTGAGGAACTCCCGCTGGATGGCTTCCCCGGCGGTGCGCAAGGCCCGCCGGATGGTGCGGCGCAAGTCGGGGCGCCGGGAGGTCCGCTTGGCCCGCACGCTGCGGCGGGAGCGGCGCGTCACGGCCTGAAAGCGAAGATCCCCCATCAGCGTGTGCAGCTCGCTCAGCTCGGTGTCGCTGCAGTCCGCGAAGTCCTTGTGGCGCAGCGTCTCCACGTCGCTGTAACGGACCCGCAGCGTTGGGCCGGTGTCGGGCTCCCCTTCGTCAGCCGGAGGCGCTGCCCCGCTGTCGTCGTCAGTGTCGGTGGCCAGCGTCACCGAGATCGGCGGCAGCTCCACAACCATCCCGCTGGGCTCGCGTCCTTCCCAGAAGACGGCGAACGCCCGGTCGTAGACGCTGATGTCGGCCGGACTGCCCACCAGCGTCGCCCGTCCGGCCCAGTACACGTCGTCGCGGCTGCCGACACCCAGCAGCCGCAGCGCTTCAGTGAAGGCCATCACCCGGCGGATGGTCACCACCAGGCCTGCCCCACGCAGGACCGATGAGAACGCTGAAGCCAAGCGTTCCGGCTCGTTCACCTGCTCGTCAGTGGCCGGCTGGGGCGCGCCGGATGCCTGAACGCTGAGTCCGGTGCCGCTGGCTGCCATGACGGCGTGGCGGTCCAGGCCGCTCAGGCCTCGGCCACGGCAGCCATGATCATCTCCATGCCTACCGAGGTGACTCGTTGCTGGTCCTCGCGGTACTTGAGCACAGTGCCCAGCGTGGCCTCGAGCATCGGCGCGTCGAGCTCAGTAGCGCCAAGACGTCCCAGCGCAGTGGCCCAGTCGATGGTCTCGGCCACTCCCGGCGGCTTGTACAGCCGCATCTCGCGCATCGCCGAGACGGCGCCCGCGACCTGGCGGGCCAGCGCGCCGTCCACATCGGGCAGCTTGAGCTTCACGATCTCGACTTCGCGGTCCACCGAGGGATGCGACACCCAGTGATAGAGGCAGCGTCGCTTGAGGGCGTCGTGGACATCGCGTGTCCGGTTGGAAGTGACGACCACGAACGGCGGCCGGGAGGCGGTGATCGTGCCCAGTTCGGGCACCGTGACCGTGAAGTCCGACAGCACTTCGAGCAAGAACGCTTCGAACTCGTCGTCCGCACGATCCACCTCATCGACGAGCAGCACCGCCGGAGTGGCGTCATCGTGGTCGATGGCCCGCAGCAGCGGCCGGCGAATCAGGAAGCGCTCCGAGTAGAGCTCGTCCTCGATGGCCTCGGCGTCCATGGCTGCCCGCCCTGCGGCCTCTGCGGTGCGCAGGTGCAGGAGCTGGCGGGTGTAATCCCATTCGTAGAGCGCTTGGGCGGCATCGATGCCCTCGTAACACTGCAGGCGGATGAACTCGCCCCCGGTCCAGCCGGCGAGCACTTTGGCCAGCTCGGTCTTGCCGACCCCGGCGTCGCCCTCGAGAAACAGCGGCCGGCCCATCGTGACCGAGAGGTACACCACCGTGGACAGGCCCTCGTCGGGCAGGTAGCCGTGCTCGGACAACGCCGCTGAGACATCTGCGGGGCAACTAGGCGCCGTGAACACGAGGGCCAAGACTACGGCGTGAGGCTCACGCGGGTGCGTCGACCTCCAGCCGGCAAAAGCACGACGCCGTAATGGGAACGTCAGCGCGTGCGACGGCCAGATCCAACCGTTGGCGGATCAGCGGTTCCTCCACCGTGTCCCCTCTCCGTAGGAGGCACTCGTGCAGCCCGTGCAAGCTCCAGACATTGTCGGGGTGCTGGCAGGGACGGCGCAGCTGGTTGTCCAAGCCAAGGTCAGCACGGTAGAGCGCCTCGGCCTCTTCGAATTGGCCCTGTTCGGAGAGCAGCGCCGCCAACGCGTGCCGGGTTGGCTGCATCCAGCCCCACGGCTCGTCATAGGGCAGATTGTCGTCCAGCTCGACTGCCCGGCGGAGATGGTCGAAGGCCACGTCGAAATTGCCGCGCCGGTACTCGACTTCGCCGTTCAGCATCGCTTCGGCCACTGCGAGGATGTCGAGGCCAGTGTTGTTGAACAGCGTCCGGCTGGGCAGGACTTGAGCCTTGGCAGCCACGAACGCCTCGCGTTCGGCCAGCGCATTGTCGACCTGGTTCGTCGAGGCGAACGCGACCGTCCGCGCGTAGCGCATCATCGCCGTGGTGACGCAATAGAACTGCTGGTCGAAGGGCAGGTGCTGGGCGAGGATCTCGTGCCACCTGCCGAAGCGCACGTACACGTGCTGCTTGATCGCCACGAACCCCTCCAGCCAGTCGGCCATGGGCGGCGAGCCGGTTCGCAGCAGCTCCTCAGGCAGCGTGCGGTTCATCTCCTCGGCCGCCTCCAGGGCGGGGGTGTACTGGCCCGCCAGCATCGCGCCGTACACCTTGAAGTGGTAGTCGTGGCAGCGGTAGGCCGAATAGAAGTTCATCGGGCCCTTGAAGTCCAGGTACTTCCGATCGGCGACGATCGCGGCCGAGTTGCGCGTCACGACGTTGTGGTAGTGACCGCACAGCACGTCGATGTGGGTCGGCATATGGACGAGGTGCCCCGCATCAGGCGCCAGATCAACGAGCCGATCACCGGCAGCCAGCGCCCGTTCGGGATGCGGCGACATCTCCATGAGGTGCACGTACATGTGCAGCAGGCCCAGATGGCTGTTGGCGCCTTCGGCGTCGAGCGCGTCGAACGCTGTCTCAAGCACATCGACAGCCTCGAGTGTTCCCGCACCCTCGGCCGGCTCGCCGGTATCGAGATCCCACAGTGCCCACGGGGTCCGGTTCATGATCGCCTCAGCGAACAGCGAGCAGACGTCAAGGTCGCCTGGGCAGGACCGGTAGATCTCGCGCATCGCGTCCGCGTAGGCGTCGTTCCATCGCCCGAAGTCGTCTGCGCCGGGCACTTCGGGATCGGACGGGTAGCGGTGCGCAAGTGCACCGATCAGCGCCCCTTCGAGGTCGCTCGTGCCCCCCGCGGCATCTAGAGCAGCTCCGATCTCCGAGCGCGCACGCGCCAGCGACACGCGCAGATCAGCGTCATCGAACTCTGTCCACGCCTTGTTGTAATTCGGCCCGATCGCATACGCGATGCCCCAGTGAGCCATGGCGAAGTGGATGTCGTGCAGCAGTGCGCGCTCGAAGCAGGCGATCGCCTCTTCGTGGTTGAAGCCGTAGCACCACGCCATGCCTCGGTCGAACCACAGCTGGGCTTCGGCGTCTCGGGTCGTGACCGGCCATCGATACGAGCCCAGATCGAAGTACGCCATCGCTGTTCTCCGAACCTACTGGCTGTATGACTGCTCCCCAGTTGCACAGTATCTCTCACGAAACCGGTGGATGTCATGAGAATTGCTCACTTTACGGATGCGGGCGCATCCGGCGGCCCGTCGGGCTCAGCCCAAGGCGATCATCGACGTGCCAGCCAGCGCCGCGGCGATGCCGAAGACCTGCCACCAGCGCAACGAGTCGTCATCGAAGAGCACTGCCAAGGCGATCGTCACGACCGGATAGAGGGACGCTGCGACCGCTACCTCGCTGAGGGGACCCCGTTGCAGCCCGGCGATGAAGGCACCCATGCCCGCTCCCCCCGCAACGCCGCCGGCGAAACCGGCGAGACGGAGCGAAGGAGGCAGGATCTGGGGTATCCGCCGGACCCTGGTCACCGCCAGCATGCATGCCAGTGCCGCCGTGCGCTGCGTGACCGCCGGCCACATGCCGCTGTCGAGGCTGGTCTCGCCGAGGAGCACGGTGGCTGTGGCAAACGAGACGCCTGCCAGAAGTGCGAACGCAACGCCACGTCCGATGTCTCCGCGCAGATCCGGCACGATGACCGCCGCCAGCAGCCCGGCGATGGTCACCGCTATGCCTGCGGCTGCCACCGTCGAGGGTCGTTCGCCCGCCCCGAGCCCGTACGCGAGGGGCCCCAGCGCGGTGGAGGCCGCAACAACCGGCGAGGCAATCGCAGCGGACGACACCGCCATGCTGTGCCACATCGCCGACAGCGCGAGCGCCATCAGTACGCCCGAGACTGCCCCCAGAGCGAGGGATGCGCCGTGCGCAGAGCTCGGCACCACCACCAGCAGCACCGCCGTGACGATGAGGCCGCCCATGAAGGCCGTGCCGACCGCGGTCATGGCCCGGGCGCGCCGGCTGCAGTATCGACCGAAGTAGTCGGATACGCCGATCAGGACCGACGCCGCGGCACCCAGCAGCACCGGCATGCGACTCGCACGCTAGTTGCGGGGCTCGCGCCGCTCGGCCGTCGCGCTGGTGTGTTGCCGAGCGGTGTGCCCGGATCAGCTGGTGCCGATCGAGAGCAGGTTCTCGACAGGCTGGTAGAGCTCCTCAAGGTAGGCGGTGTCGTCGTGGCTCAGCTCGATGGTGGTGGCCTCGACGAGCTGGTCGAGCTGGCTGATCTTGGAGACGCCCACGACGGGTGCGGTGATCTCGGGCTTGTTGACGAGCCACGCCAGCGCCACCTGGGCTGGGCGCACGTCGAGGCGGTCGGCCACCTCTGATACCCGGGCGGCGATGTCGAAGTCGCGCTCTCCCCGGTACAAGCTCTCGGTGCGGGCGCGGTCCTGGCCCTGGGAGCGATCCGTCGTGCCGGCCCCGATGCCGCCCCGGTACGAACCTGCGAGGATCCCCCGCGCCAGGGGCGACCACGGGGTCAACGCCACTCCCGTGTTGATGCAGTAGGGGTTCATCTCGCGCTCTTCCTCGCGGTAGATGAGGTTGTAGTGGTTCTGCATCGAGACGAACTTGGTCCAGCCCCGCATCTCAGCGGTGAGCTGCAGTTCGGCGAACTGCCAAGCGAACATCGACGAGGCACCGAGGTACAGCGCCTTGCCTGCCTGCACGACATCGTGCAGCGCCTCGAGCGTCTCGGTGATCGGCGTCGGCGCGCCGCCCGGGACGCCGTGGGGGTGCCGGTGAATGATCAGCTGGTCGACATAGTCGAGGCCGAGGCGGCGCAGCGAGGCGTCGATGCCCTCCATCACGTGCTTGCGGCTCAGGCCGCCCTCGTTGGGGTTGCGTCCCATCGGGATGGAGATCTTGGTGGTCAGCACGTACTGCTCACGCGGCAGCAACTCCCTCATCAGCTGGCCGACCACCTCCTCTGCCGCGCCGACGCCGTAGATGTCGGCGCAGTCGACGTAGTACAGCCCGCGCTCGATGGCCGCCTCGAAGATGGGTCGAGCCTCGGCGACGCCGAGCGTCCAGTCGCCCTGGTGCCCCCGGCCGGGAATGCCGTAGTTCATGGTTCCCAGGCAGAGCTCGGACACCTGCAGGCCACAGTTCGAGCCGAGTTGGGTTGACTTCAGTCGCGACATGGCCCCGAAACGTATTCGACAGCGGTGCCCATCCGTCGGGTTGACACCGCCGGTGCGGCAGCGACGGCGCTAGGCAGCGGTGGCCGAACCTGCGGCGAGGGCACGCCACAGCGATCGGTAGGTGGGCCATGCGGCCTTTGACGGCAGGTAGCCATCCTCTTCCAGCGCCCGCTGCAGACGCTTGAGATTGCGGGCCGGAATGCCCGAATCGACGTGGTGAGCCAGGTGATAGCCGACGTGGTACGGCACGAAGAGCACACGCGCCAGCCAGCTCTGGCGGATGTGGTGCGTCGTATTGCGCCGGTCGTCCGTGCGGGTCATGCCGCCGTGCTCAGCAATCGCTCGCAGGCGGTTGATGAGCTGGTACCAGGTGAACCAGGGCAACGCCCACAGCAGCAGGTACAGCCACGGGTGGCCGGTCAGCCAGAACAGGCCGAACACGATTGCCTGCCCGGCGAAGAAACGCAGGCTGAGCGGCACGTATTTCAGCTTCACCAGCCCGGTGAAGCGCGGTTTCGTGATGCGCCACGCCGACACGCCCACGAGGTCGCGCACCAGCTTTCGGCCCAGCGACTTGGCCGGGATCGGATAGAAGGAGTACAGCAGGAAGTCGGGCTCTTTGGGACCGAACTCGTCGCGATGGTGGTTGGCGTGGCCCCGGCGGTAGAAGTGCGAGCCGGTGCCCAGCGGCAGCCAGCCCAGCAGGTTGATGCCGATGCGGTCATTGAGCCAGCGGTTCGAGAACAGCAGCCGGTGGGCGGCTTCGTGATGGAGGATGAACCAGCGGAGCTGCAGCGTGCCGATGACCGGCACGGCCGCGACCACAGCAAGCCAATGCCCGATGGCAATCACCGCGGCGACGACCGCCACCGGCGCTGCCATCGTCGCGAGCACCTCGATCGCGTTGACGATGTTGGGGATGCGCCGCAGCTGCGACCGGAACGCCGGCGTGGGCCGACCGTCGGGACGCAAGCGCTCCGAGCCTTCGAAGGCAGGCAGATCAGGCCGTGCCATGCCGCCTGTCATCTGGGCCACGAGCTCGTCATGCGTCGGCGCCGCAGCAGTAACGCTCACGCTTCGATGCTACGGCCCGCGAACGCTCCCAGTGGCGGGCGCCCCGCGCCATGACCGCCGCACGACTCCTGTCGAAATAATCGTATCGCACAGGATACGCTCGCAGGATATGTTCACCCGATGGATGTCGAAATCGGCGAGACCGATGTCTACGCCCGGTGGTTCGCCAAGCTCCGAGACCGGCGTGCGCGCTTCCAGATCGCCGCTCGCGTCAGGCGTTTGGCGACGGGACATGCTGGAGACGCGAGGTCCGTGGGCAAGGGCGTGTCCGAGATCCGCATCGACTACGGGCCCGGTTACCGGGTGTATTTCACCCGTCGAGGACGGACACTCGTGGTCCTGCTTGCGGGCGGCGACAAGGACAGCCAGCGACGCGATATCGCTGCCGCGCAAGCCTTGGCAGCCCAAATCCCGACACGGATCGAGGTAGTGGAATGAGCGAGATAACCATCCGCCGATGGGATCCAGCCAAGTATTTGGAATCCACGGAGGACGCTATCGCCTACCTTGACGCGGCACTGGAGATCGGCGACCCCCAACTGGTTGCCGCCGTGCTAGGAGATATTGCGAGGGCAGCCGGGATGACCAAGATCGCCGCTGCGGCTGGGCTTGGTCGTGAGAGCCTGTACAAGTCGCTCTCGCCGGACGGGAACCCCGAACTCGCGACCGTGCTCAAGGTGATGCGAGCAGCGGGACTGCGACTGCACGCCTCCCTTGCCGACGACACAGCCGCGGCATAGCCGTCCGCTCGGACAACACCGCATTTGCCTACCAGCGTCGTCTCACGCGCATGCGGGGCCGACGAATACTCCGCTCCAGTGCTGTACGCGGCACCGGCGTGGCAGCGACATCATGCGATTTCTTGCACCTTGGCCTGCACGGCCGCCGAGTCGATTCCACCATTCTCATCGTCCTCGGTGACGATCAACGTCGCCGCGTCACCGCCGCGTTCTACAACCCCGCTGTGTGCGTACCACTCCAGCTTGCGTTCCCAAGCTTGGGCGTATCTCGGGTCGGAGAGCATGCCGAGGTGCTCCCAAATGAAAGTCTCGCCGGTGGCGGCATCTTCAATTGTGAAGTCCGGATACCGAAATGTGCCGTCGTGGCCCCGGAACCGCTTCTCGTAGGTGAATTCAATGCCAGCAGCAGACAGCTCGTTCGCAACGATCACCTCACTCTTTGAGCGGACAAGCGTGCCATTGGTCGTTCTGTGAATCAGATGCGCTTCGAGAAAGCGGCCTTCGCCCACATCCTGCGGCCGTGGGTCGCGGAACAAATTCGTGAGACGCCGGGCAGTTTCCGAGTGGCCATCCGATCCGTAGGCAAGTAGCTCCTCGAGCGGACCCTGATGCAGGACGACGACCTGCTGCGTCTGGCGAGTCAGCGCCGTGTACAGCAATTCTCGTGAGAGCAGTGCACACGAACTCGGAATGACCACAAATGTGGTGCCGAATTCAGAGCCTTGCGACTTGTGAACCGTTATGGCGTACGCAAGCTCCAGAATCGACTCACCGTCTCTCGGCAGCCACTTGCCACTGAACCCATACTCGAAACCGGGCTGCGTCGAGAATTCAACCTGCAGCTTTCTGGGCTTGAACTTCTGGCCACGCTTCTTGAACTGGCCAACCACCATGCCGATCTCACCGTTGGCCACGAATCTGGGGGCGCTGACGTGCTCATTCTCTTGAAGAGACTCGTCCGGCCAGACATCGTCGTGGGTGTGATTGCGGTTGTTCATCACCTTGTCGCCGTAGACGATGCCTTCTGGGCCCATCGGCTTGGGTACTTTTCGACCGAAGCGTGGCACTTCACGAGCCGACCTGATCAGATCGGCTCGAAAGTGCCGATGAACGGATCGATTGATCTCGGCGACACCCGCACCGGTTGCATGGATCGGGCTGAGAATCTGCCAGCTCTCGCAAGCCTTGCCCGCGCCCTCCCTCTCGCGGTAGCTGCTGTTGAAGTACACGTAGTCGCCGCTGACGACGCCGCCCAGTGATTCTCCGAATCCGACTTGGTCGTCGGCGTCCTTAATCGCAGTGATCTCTTGCGTGAGCAGGTGACGGATCCGGTCGAACACTTCCGTCGGTGAGTCCCACTCCTCGAAGTGCACCGTGTCGCTGCCGCTGCCGCTCAATAGCTCGCCCCAGGCCTCCTCTGCCAGCGGACCTGGCGACCCGCCGCCGAACCACTGTCCGAGTGCGAGATCGTGGCGAAATTGCCGATGACTCGACCCCTCGCGCTGGCGCATCTGGATCATGAGTTCGGCGTAGGACGGGCCGACTCTGGGCCACTTCCCGTCGGCTCTGCTCTTGAGGTGCTCGACGATGTCGACGAACGGGCGTCCGGGCCCGATCGGTGGCAGCTGACGCGGATCGCCGACGAGAATGATGCGCTCCAATTGGCGGACATTGTCGAGGACTGCGTCGAGTTGCTCCTCGGTGACCATGGACGCTTCGTCGATGACCAGAGTGCCGCCAGTGAGCCTTGGCGGCTCACTCGACCGGCCGTAGCGACCCGTTCGAGGGTCAAATCGGCGCTGTCGGACCAAGAACTGAGCGATCGTGTGCGCGTGTACTCCCGGTATGCCGCGCAATCCTCGCTCCAACTGCACTCTTGCCTTGCCGGTAGGCGCCAGCAGCGTCACCCCGGCACCGCGCTCAGCCAGGTGCATGCACAACGCTGCCAACAGCGTCGTCTTGCCAGTACCGGCAGGGCCGACGAGCACTGCGAATCGGGCAGCAGCGAGTTCCCTCAGTGCGGCGACCTTCTCTTCGCGTGCACGGCCCTCCACTTCGTCTGCGGGAATCGCTCCGCCCTGCTGGAGTCCCGCCAACTGCTCATCGAGTAGGTCCGACCAGTTGGCCTCGACCGTGTGTCGCCTCGTCGCTCTCGAACGCTTGAGCACCTCACTTCGGATGTTGTCGCGCGCGATGCGAAGTCGATCAAGCTGGAATCCCGGCGCGCCGTCGTCCAGTTGCGCTTGCTGCACAACTGGCTCGAGATCGCCGCCGACAACGCTGAGCAGATCGCCGTCGATGGGACATGGCGGCGTCACGGCCATCTCGCGAACGGTGCGCACCAAGTCGTCCTGTGGCACCACCGTGTGCCCACCAGTAGCGGCTTCCTCCAAGACGGCGACGCACAGAGCGCGTACCCGTCGGGGATCTTGAGGCTCGCTCATTGCGGATGGCTCAGGCAGGGCCAAGCTCGGATTCCCCGACGACGAGAACAAGCCGCGGTCCACCGAACTCGCCGAAATCGGATTCTCGCTCGCGCGATCTGCTTCGTAGAGCAAATACGGGTTGCGCAGCAATTCGGCATCGTCGATGTCTATTCCGGCCCTGCTGCGCGACTCACGCACGAAGAACCGTTCGGCTTGTTCCGACGAAACGTCAAGCCGGGCGATCAAGTGCAGCAGCGCCCTTCGCTCAGCGGGGAGATCGGCGAGCTTGCGGGCGATGGTCGGCCCGACGCGGCGGTCCCACTCGCGGCCGAGTGACGCCGGATTGTCCAGCGCCGCCTGCACAGCGGGCCATGGGTCCTGCGCTGCTGGGAGGCTCTCAGTGATGCGGTAGGCGAGGAGGTCAGGATGGTCGACTCCGAGTGCCGCCAGCGCGGAACCCAGCCCGGGGAACGGACCCCGGAGCTTCCACAGTTCTCCGAGACGTGCTTGAGCCCAGCGGATCTGCTCTTCGAAGCTCCTGCCCAATGCGGCCCCGGCGCGCTGCAGTCCTTCCACCATGGCCAACAGCGATGCGATGGCCTGGTCGTGCGTCAGGTGTTCGGAGGCGTAGGAGAATTGTTCGAACGCTTCGTCCGGGGCGAAGACGACTACATCTTCGGGATTGAAGTCGGGGTTCTCGGCAGCTCGTTCGAGAGCTGCGTGGTACGGAAGCAGGAACCCGCCCCCAGAGTTGGTTGGGCGTATCGAATGGCCGATTACCCGTTCCCAGATCATCGATCGCGTCGGGCGCTCCGCTTCTGGTTCGTACTCGTACTCGATCCCGTGTCCGCAGCCAGTCACCTGGCCAACGCCGACGAGCACGCGACCGCGCCGCTCAGTGTGCGGAACTTCCTTCGCATAGAAGAATGCGAGCGAGCGTTCTGGTTCGACAGCTGAGAAGAATGCGTCAAGCAGATTGGACTGGTTGTCGCGATCCTGCACCCAGGCTGACGGAAAGCCCATCCTGCTGCGAGCCTCATCCTCGGCCTCGTCTCGATAGACGATGTCGAAGGCGTTTGCCAATGTCGCTGCGTCCTCGCGTCGCATCCAGCGAAACGGCACAGCCTCAGCGCTGAACGGCGGGATCTCAACAGGTGTCGGGCGATAGTGCCGATGCGCGTCAGAGGTCGCTTGGTAGGGGTGCCGGACGTGACGCGTGATCGGAAAGCTCGCCATGAACGACGCTCGTTCTGCGATGCACGGCGGCAGCTGAGCCGACTGGAGTTCGTCAATACGGCGGCCTCGAAGCTTGATTTCGACGGCGTTCTCACGCCGGTCGTGGATATTCGGAAGTCGCAGACACGACGCGTTGTTGGCAGGGTCAGTACAGATGGTGCCGTTCCAGCCAGCGTCGTGCCAAGGAACCCGAATCGAGAGGTGGCGCAACGGCAGGTTTGTCGGCATCAGCGACTCCATAGCCAGTCGACATCGGCGAATGCGAGTTGTTCGCCGTAGTTCTCGATGTTGTCCTGGACGTTCAGTATCAGGCAGCGTTCGTCGCCGCCGTTGAGCGGACCTCTCAGGCCCCGGCCGACCATCTGAAAGTAGAGATTCGGGCTGTACACGGGGCGAGCCACGATGATCGCTCGCGTCTTGGGCGCGTCGAACCCCTCGCGGAACACGCCGTAGTTGACGAGAACGTTGATCTCACCCGAGCGGAAGCCGTCTACGACGCGGCGGCGAGTTGCTGCCTCAGTTGACCCGCTCACCGCACGGGCCGTAACTCCACGGAGGGTCAAGAGCGCAGCCAGCGTCTTTGAGTGGTCCACCGAGGTGGCAAAGATCAACGCCGGCCAGTCGCTCCTGACATGACGCCCGTAAGCGTCGAGAATGCGCTCTGTGCGCTCCGCATCCTCGGCGATCCGTTCCTCCACGCTCGTAGGGAGGAAGCCGGGGCGCGGGGCTGCGGCTTCGCCGCCGAACTTTGCGAGTTCATCTTGCTCATCCTGAGTGAGTTGATAGGTGCCGCCGGCGATTAGTTCGTGATCGGCTTTCGCGAGCACGGCGGTGTCCTGCAGGTGCGCGATCACACTGTGCGGATCGTTGCTTTCGAAGGCACCGGTATCGAGGCGGTTCTGGCCGTACCGATTTGCCAGCCAGAGCGTTTCCGCCTCGTTGTGCCCACGGTACGGCGTGGCCGTAAGGCCGAGCAGCGCGGGCTCATCCTCCGTTTGGCGGGACGTGAGGCCGATCTCAGCCATTGCGGAGGTGTATGTGGGTGCGATTGACCGGTGGGCCTCGTCGAAGACCACTAGCTCCACGCTGTCCACTAGCTCCGGCTGGAGTCGTTGATTGCTCAACCTCGCGTAGAGGGTCTGGATCGACGCCACGATGACGTGCCAGTCGTCTGTCGCTGCGGGCGCAGCATTGCCGCCCCACAACCGCGAAACCCGCAGTCGAGCGTCTTCGATCCCTTCGCTGCGCCACACTTGCCTCCACGCTTGGACGGCCTGCTCGCACAGCTCTCTGCGGTCGGCCACCCACAGCACGTTGCCTCGGAATGACTGATCTCTGCGGGCCTCGACGATGGCTTGCACAGCCACTCGGGTCTTGCCGGCGCCAGTCGGGAGACTGATGAGTCCTCGACGGCCCGGGTCGCCGTGGACGGTGCTGCCCAAGAGCCGCTTGAGGCGATCGGCGATGGCCCTCTGGTAGGGGTGCAGTTCGCCGAGCTTCAGCGGCCCCTCTACCTGCTCGAAGGGGTCATCTGCGTGGCCGGGCTCGCCGGCCCACTCTTCGCTGAAGCCGAGGGCGCGAACGAACTCGACCGCACGTCGAGAGCCGGCCCATTGCTTCGGAGGATCGAGTGGCTTGAGTGCAGCACGAAATTCGCGAAGTGTCCCGGTGTGATAGGTCGCTATGGCCGATTCAGCGATTGCGATTGGCAGCGCCGCCGGGTCGACATGACCCTGCTCGACGATGCTCACAAGCGAAACCGGCAGGCGAGCACGCAGAGCGTCAACGCCGACTGCAGCGAGCAGGCGTTCAGCATCGCTGGGGTAGTTCCTGATCGCCTGGCGGCGTTGCTCCACTTCCACCGCAGTCGTGCCGTCAACAATGTCAATGATCTGTCGCCCTGACAGCGGAAGATCGATGGCGCTGCTCACAAGCTGGAGTTCTGAGTATTCGTCATCCCCCTCGCTGCTCGCGAGGAGGACATCGGGGGCTCGATAGGCACATGGGCGCTGTTTGCCCGCCACGAGTATCTGGTCGCACCGGATGAGCTGGACATCCGCGTGGCCAGCGGCTAGGTGGGTGATGATCCCGGGCCACTCATCGATGAGCGGAACCGGCACCTGTTCGCCGAGTGTCCTCGGCACCGGATCAGCGAGATCAAGAGATTCCTTGATCTCGGCTGAGTTCGGATGACGGTACAGCGCTTCAAGCGCTTCGGGATCCTCGGGGCTTGCTCCAAGGGCCGCTTTCAGCGGCACGCTTCCTGCGGTCGTAGCGATACGCCCCCAACGGCGGATTTCGTTCAGCGCGGGCGATTCGTAGCGGTTGCGTGGATACTCGTGGCCGTTCGTGCCTTGGTGGCCGTACTCGTAACGATCGAAAGTCGAGCCCACGTCCATGAGGCTCGCCGTGTAGAGCGCGCGGCCTTCGTCTGACAGGCCCCGAAGTACCGACAACGGACCAGACCCGTCTGAGCGAGAAAACCTGAGCATTCCGCTCTGTGGGTTGCGGGGAAGCCGTTGTTGACGGTATCGGTCCTCGCAGTCTCTCTCGTAGCGTCGGAATGCCGGATCGGCGGTGAGATGGTCGAGGTGCCGAGCACTGGCGCAAACGCCAAGCCACTCCAATAGCGCCGCATCGGCGCTGTGAAACTCGATGTCCACGGCTATATCGCCGTCACGACTTCCGTCATCGGGCACGATGGCACCCGGAATGAGCACATCGTGGACGGGCCGCCATGATCCCGCGTGGGTCCGAATTCGCACATTTCGCCTGAAGTCCCTGTAGTCCGAAATGACATCGCGAGCATCGTCATCGGAGATTCGGCGCGACAAGACCCAGAATCTGACCCAGAGTTGCTCGTACACCGAGGCAGCTGACTCTGGAACCTGTCGCGAGCCCAGCACGGACTCTGCCACCAGATTGAATTCCGACTCCGCAGATGGCGGTGCAAAGCCCAGGTGCTTCAGCGCCGCTTTGGTCGCCTCGTCGTCCAGCAGCTCGGCATGGACGCTTGTACGCGGATCCAGCCGCGTACCAATTGCGGGAGCAGGATCATGCAGGAATACGCGCTCTGGGTCGAGCGGTAGCCACGCTTCCGCCATGCTGTACACGATCTGGGCATCCGCGATTTCTTGACGGACATCTGCTGGCAGGAGCGCAGCGGTCTGTATGGCCGCCGCAGATGCAGCGACAGCGAAGTCTGCCTCGACGTCTTGAACCAACGCTTCGAGCCAGCCAACCAGCCGCTGCCGGTCCACGAATTCTGAGGCGGCCTCAAACAATCGCCAGACGGCTGAGAATCGCTCGCCTCGATAGACGCTGTGGTGCAGCCAGTCATTCGGCCTACTGGCACTGGTTGCCCACTTCTGCAGTGCAGCGCGACTCTGGTTTGTGCTGCGCTCAAGGTCCTGCGGCAGGTAGTAGACCGCGTCAATATTGCGGAGCACACCGGCTTGGTCGGGAACCACAGGCCGGGCGCACAGCTGTGCGTTGACCTCACTGCGCAGCAGATCAGCGTGCTGGTTGTCGCCCCGCTCATGTCGTCGCGGCAGCAAGTCAAGATGGCGGGCCGGATCATCGATGTCGTTCAACGACGGGAGCTCGTCGGCCACCAGCGCAGCAGCCGCTCGTACAAGCTCGTCGTTGTAGCAACCTGGGAGCAGGTTCTGCCTGTCTTCGTTGGTTTTCCACGGTGCATTCAGGATCCCGCTGACGAGACATGAGGTTTCGGTGGGAAAGTGGGCCCAAAACCGGTCGTGACGCTGGACGTGATCGACCGGGGCTGCCCACCAGATTGGGACTACGTCGGCGTCATCTCCAGGACGGCGGTCGGCGCGAGCTTCCGCAGACAGATGGTGCGACCGCTGAAACACACGCCAATGGCCCGAAGTGGTTCCATCGTCAAGAACGAGATTATCCCGATCGCGTGTCAGCCTCACGTCACGCTGTTGTGACCCATGGCGAGCCCCACCGTCAATCGCGAGCGTCAACAACGTGACGTGTGGCACGAAGAGAAGGAACTCAGCGGGAAAATCGACTATCTGCTGCCTGAGGTCCCAAAAAGCCCTCCGCTTGAGCGGCAACCGGACGATGTTCGATGCCCATTCCATCAGGTCGCCCAGGATCGGATCGCTATCGCTCCCGTCCAGCGGGTGGATCGGTTGAGGCAGACGCAGCACGGGGAAGTCGGTCACTACTTCGTCTCTGGGCACGTTGGCCCGTATCTGTTCCGACGATCGTGAACGCTGAAAGCGGAACGAGCCGGATCGACTGAAGAATTCAGGGTCATCGCTGACACCGAGGACCGCTTTGAATCCCAAGCCAAAGGTTCCGATCTGGCCGGTTGCACGCTTGGGTGACATGTGCGAAAACATGAGCGCCGTCATGCCCGGCTGATCGATGGGATCTCCGTCGTCGGCGCAGTAGAGGCAGCGCTCTGTCAACCTGACTTCGATGCGACCTCGATGAGGGTCTTGCCCGGCATGCAACCCATCGAAGGGTGCCGACGCTTGCTCGACCCATAGCGCGTCTGCGGCGTTCTGCACCAGTTCGTACATCTGCCGGTGCTGGTACCCGCCGTGAGCGGTATCTCGCTCCAAGTTGGCGTGCTCAACGACCAGCTTCGGCTGAGCGATGTATGAGTCGAGAGTCCTCTGAGCCTCACGAGAGACGAATTGTCCCAAGTCTCCATCCGGTCCGCACCATCTCTCCGTTGACACGAGCGGCCTCCCTGATGTGGCCCCGTCGTAGCGCATCCACTTGATGGCGGGCCGATTCGTGCCGACCGGCGTGGTCTAGGGTCGTCCTCTCTTGGGCGCCGGAGCGTAGCGGACCGGTGAGACGTGGACTCGGCCGTCACTTGAACGTCGCGACCATTGCCAGTCGGTTGCCCTTCGCTGCTGTTTCGGCGCAGGGGCTGGTGACTGTTGGCTACGGTTCCGGGCGATCACAGATGGGCCGGCCAGTCCGGTCCGCGAGACAGGGGACGCGTCATGGACTTGGGAATTGCAGGACGGACCGCGGCGGTAGCAGCAGGTTCGGCAGGGCTGGGACTCGGCTCGGCAAAGGCGCTGGCGGCCGACGGTGTGCGGGTGGCTATCTGCGGCCGGGATCGAGACCGACTGACGGCAGCCGCAGCGGAGATCGACGGCGAGGTGCTGACCATCACCGCCGATCTTGCCAACCCGGCCGATGGACGCAGTTTCGTGGAGCAGGCCATCGAGGGCTTGGGCTCGGTGGACATCCTGGTGACCAACGCCGGTGGTCCCCCGCCCGGCATGTTCGACACCACCGAGATCGACGCATATCAGTTGGCCTTCGACATGAACTGCAAGGCCATGATCGAGATGTGTCGGGTCGCCATCCCGCCGATGCGCGAGCGCGGCTGGGGCCGTGTCTGCGCCATCACCAGCATCGGCGTGAAGCAGCCGATCCCGTTCCTGCTTGCCAGCTCAGTGGCGCGGGCCGGCCTGACCAGCTTCCTCAAGCTCACTGCCCGAGAACTGGCCCCGACCGGTGTCACGGTGAACTCGGCTCAGCCGGGCACACACTGGAGCGACCGCGTGGCCAAGATGATGGATCAGGAGCAGGCTGCCAAGAGCAACCCGATGAACGTCTGCGGTGACTGCGACGACTTCGGCGCTGCGGTGGCCTTCCTGTGCAGCGAGCAGGCCAAGTTCATCACGGGCACAGGCCTGCTCATCGACGGTGGCCAAGCCACCGGGCTCTTGGACTGAACTGCTCGCGAACTGGGCCGCGGCGCTACGAGACGCCGGCTGCCTCAAGCGCCCGCCGGGTGAGCACCCGAGCGAGGTGGTTGCGGTAGTCCGGAGTGGCGTTCAGGTCGGTGGGGGCATCTGTGCCTTCAGCGGCCTGCTCCGCGGCCTCGGCGGCCGACGCCCCGCTTGCCAGTGCAGCCTCGGTGGCGCTGGCCCGGATCGGCACCGAGCCCATGTTCACCAGCGCCACGTTGGTCCCGCCGTTCACCGTCACCGCGGCTGCGCCCACGATCGCCCAGTCCTGCGCCCGCCGGTTGAACTTCTGGTAGTTCCAGCCGTCTCCGGGCGCCTTGGGAACCCGGATCTCGGTGAGCATCTCGTCGTCGGCCAAGGCCGATTCGAAATAGCCGGTGAAGAAGTCGCTAGCGGCAATTTCACGGCTGCCGCCGGGTCCCTGCGCTACGAGCGTGCCGCCCAGTGCAAGCACCGCTGCCGGCAAGTCCGACGCAGGGTCCGAATGCGCCAGCGAGCCGCCGAGCGTGCCGCGGTGGCGGACCTGGGGGTCACCCACTTCCCCCGCCACGTGTCCGAGCAGGGGGCACTCGGCCGCCAACAGATCGCTGGTCTCGAGCGCACGGTGCCGGGTCAGCGCGCCGATGGCGATGTGGTCGCCTCCGTCGTTGATGTAGCTGAGGTCGGTGACGCGGCCGATGTCGACGACCACGCTGGGCACTGCCAAACGCAGCTTCATCATCGGCAGCAGCGAATGGCCGCCCGCCAGCAGCTTGGCTTCGTCACCGTGCTCGCCGAGCAGTGCGATGGCCTCGGAGGCGGAGCCGGCCCGTACGTAGTCGAATGCTGCAGGAATCATTGCTGTGCTCCTCTCAGGTCGAGGTCTCGCCGGCCGCGCAGGCCAGTACCGACTTGACGATGTTGTGGTATCCGGTGCAGCGGCACAGGTTGCCTTCCAGCCCGAGGCGTACTTCCCGCTCGGTCGGGTTGGCGTTCTCCTCGAGCAGCGATACCGCCGCCATGACCATGCCCGGTGTGCAATAGCCGCACTGCAGGCCGTGATTCTGCCGGAACGCCTCCTGCATGGGGTGCAGTTCGTCTTCGGACGGCGCCAGACCCTCGATCGTACCGATGTCCTCGCCGTCGGCCTGCACCGCCAGCATGGTGCACGACTTCACAGATTCGCCGTTCACGTGAATCGTGCAGGCCCCGCACGAGGATGTGTCGCAGCCCACGTTGGTTCCTGTCAGCCGCAGGTCGTCCCGCAGCCAATACACGAGCAGCGTGCGCGGCTCGACATCGCCGGTGCGCGTCTCGCCGTTCACCGTGACGCTGATCTCCACTGTGACCTCTCCCGTCTCGTCGGCCGTGAGGCCGAGCAGTGTGTTCGTCGGCCGTAAGACCGAGCAGATAACTCGCCGGCCATGAGGCCGAGAGAATACCGCCGGCCGTGCGGCCGAGCGCCTGTCTGCGCGGCCCATGCGCCGAGCGGCCACCATCATGCACCATGGGACAGCAACGCGCCGACACGAGGACACAGCGCACGGAACGGCAGCAGTAGCTTGACGATGTGGCCACCTTTGAGGCCGTCGCCGGCCCCGGCGACCCATCAGAGAGCGCGAGCGATGCTGCGCCCTCCGACACACGGGATCTCATCCTGCGGCGCGCGCGAGAGCTGTTCTCGCGGCAGGGATACCGAGGCACCTCGGTCCGGCAGCTCACTTCGGGACTCAGCCTGACGCCGGCGGCGCTCTACTACCACTTCACGGGCAAGGAGGACGTCCTCGCCGGAGTGCTGGCTTCGATGGAGCGTGACGGCGAGGCGATCATCGCCCGGATGGCCGAGCTCGAGCCGACAGCGGAGTCGCTGCGGGAGGTTCTCGACCGCTACTTCGACCTCCTGGCTCGTGACATCGTCGTCTTCCGGCTCGTCGCCGACGATGTCGATGTCCAGAAGAGCGCCGCCGGTCAGCGTCTGCGAGCTCAGGCCAGAGATCTCTTCGCCTGGCTCACGAGATCCTCCCACGACGTCACCGACCGCGTCCGCGCTGCCGCGGCCGTGGGAACGATCCGTCTCTCGCTCGAGCAGAGCGGCGTGGATCCCGATGCACACCGCGAGGCCATCATCGGGCGCGCGCTGCGGATCATGACCGACTGAGACGTCGCAGCGCCTCAACCACCGAGCAAGTGCGCCACGCCGGGCAGCGGCCAAGCGGGCGGCAGGTTGACCACATCGGCAGGGTCGACGTTCAACCGGTACAGGGTGTCCCCTTCACGCACCAGCGAGAGCTGTTCGCGTGCGATTCGTTCCACGACGACGGGATCCTTGGCATCGGCTACCCGCTCAGACAGATGGGATGTCTCGGCCTGCAGCCGCGCCAGCGTTTCCTCCGCGTGGGCGATGTTGTTGCGCTGGGAGGTGAGCGACTGCCAAGGAAACAGCAGCACCGCCAAGAGCCCCACCGCGCTCACCACGATGACGAGACCGATGAGCACAGTCATCACCCGCCGACCCGAGTGGGGGCGGCGGAGCCCGACCGGTGCATCTGGGGGAGCGCTCATCTTCGGAATGCCAGGGCGTCGCCGCCCCGGTAGGCAGCCGCGGAACCGAGCTCTTCTTCTATGCGCAGCAGCTGGTTGTACTTGGCGACCCGATCCGAGCGCGCCGGAGCACCCGTCTTGATCTGGCCGCAGTTGGTCGCGACCGCCAAGTCGGCGATGGTGGTGTCCTCGGTCTCGCCCGAGCGATGCGACATCACCGCGGTGTATCCAGCACTGGCCGCAAGCTCGACGGCATCCAGCGTCTCGCTGAGTGTGCCGATCTGATTGACCTTGACGAGGATGCTGTTGGCGACGCCGGTCGAGATCCCCCGCGCCAGCCGTTCGATATTGGTCACGAAGAGATCGTCGCCCACGAGTTGCACCCGCTCGCCGAGCTGTCCGGAGAGCCGCGACCATCCCTCCCAGTCGTCTTCGGCCATGCCGTCCTCGACTGAGCAGATCGGGTAGCGCTCGCACAGATCGGCCAGGTAGCCCGCGAAGGCAGCGGCATCGAGTTCGCGGCCTTCACTGGCCAGACGGTAGATCCCCTCGTCGTAGAACTCGGTGGACGCCACGTCGAGCGCGAGTGCCATGTCGGCGCCTGCGGTGAAGCCGGCCTCGCCGATTGCCTCGACCAGCAGTGCCAGGGCGGCCTCGTTGGATTCCAAGTCAGGCGCGAAGCCGCCCTCGTCGCCGACAGCAGTCGACAAGCCGCTCGACCGCAAGACCCGCTGCAGCGCGTGGTAGGTCTCGGTGCCCCAGCGCAGGGCTTCGCCGAACGATGCCGCACCGACCGGGACGATCATGAACTCCTGCAGGTCCACGTTGTTGTCGGCGTGGGACCCTCCGTTGATCACGTTCATCATCGGCGTCGGAAGCACGTGCGCATTGGTGCCTCCCACATGGCGGTACAGGGAGACGCCGAGCGTCGCCGCCGCCGCATGGGCGGTCGCCAGCGAGGCAGCCAGCATGGCGTTCGCGCCGAGTCGAGCCTTGTTCATGGTGGCGTCGAGCTCGATGAGCGTTTGGTCGACGGCGCGTTGCCCGGCGGCATCGAGACCCAGGAGAGATTCGGCGATCTCGCCGTTCACGTGGGAGACCGCGACCGCTACGCCCTTGCCGCCGTAGCGGTCGGTGCCGTCGCGCAGTTCGACGGCTTCGAACTGTCCCGTGGAGGCGCCCGAGGGCACGATTGCCCGGCCGGACGCGCCGCCGGCGGTACGCACCTCGGCCTCCACAGTGGGATTGCCACGCGAATCCAGCACCTCGCGGCCGGTCACCTGAACGATCTGCGTGGATGCGTGCACTGTCACGCAATGCCACAGTACCGAAGGCCGGCGTGGGCAGTGCCAGCGCGCCGAATCGCGGCGCTCAGGCTGTCTGTGCTTCTCGCGCCGCGATGCGGTTCGCCCGAGCCTCCCGCTCGGCTGCCTTGATCGCCTCCCACTGCACCGACAGTTCGGCATCACTGGGCTCTGGAGCCTCGGGATCCCGCTCAAAGACGTGGGGGTGCCGGCGACGCATCTTGGCCTCGACGGCCCCGAGCACCTCGGCCAGCGTGAAGGTTCCCGCCTGCTCCCCGATCGCAGCGTTCATCAGCACTTGCAGCAGCACATCGCCCAGCTCTTCCACCAAGTCCTCGATGGCCGTCGCCATCTCGTGCGGATCACCGGCGCGTGCAGCGTCCGCCGCCTGCAGCGCTTCGACCAGCTCGGTCACTTCGTCCACGGCATAGGGCGCCAGCGATGCGTGGGTCTGATCCCGATCCCACGGGCACTCGCGCCGCAGTCTCGCGATCACCCCATGCAGCGAGATCATCCGCTCGCCGAGGTCTGCGTCAACGTCCATCACGACTCTTCCGGGGATCGGTCAGGGCAGGTACGGCATGGACACCCGGAGACTGTTGGGATCCCAGGTCCCGAGCGCTGGAGCCACGTCCACCTCATAGCCGGCCATGACCTCGGTCAGCACGCGGCCCGCGAACGGTCCGATTGCCGACAGGTCGGCTTGGTCGTGCTGCAAGTCGTCGAGGTGCATCACCACCCAGAGCTCGCCGGTCGGACTTGCTGCGGACGGCAGCAGGATCGGCCCGGTCAGCTCGCCCAGATTGATCTCGAGCAGCGCCAGAACCATCTCGTTGCTGAAACCCAGATCGAAGGGCAGGCCGCAACCGATCACACCGTCGGACTGCGTCAGGTTGGGCAGGTTGACTTCGGCCGCAACGCCACCCACGGACTCTCCTGCCCGCACACGCTCGGCGGCCGCAATTGCGTCGGCCTCAGTCGTCAGCACCAGGGCGCTCACGCAATGAGGTGTCGCCAGGCGCTCGATGCTGGGGTCCTCGGCGATGCTGCGCCGCTGAGCGAATTCTTCGAACGGCCCCTCGAGATGTGCTTGCACCTGTGCATTGATGTCCTCATCGGATGCGTCGACGTCGACGGGAAAGCCGAGCTCGTCGAGTGCGACTGCAGCCAGACGCAACTGCAGCATCGAGGTCAGCCGGGAGACGAACTCCTCGTGAGTCGGGTCTTCCGGATTGTCCATCAGCGACGTCGGCGAAGCGGCCAGGCTGGCGCGCACCTGGGCTACCACGACCTGCCCGCTGGGAAAGCTGGCCGCCACAGCGCTGTCGTCGGTGAAGACCGCCCTGGCAAGGGCCTCTTGTTCTGCATGCCGTGCTGCTCGCTCGGCGCGTTCGGCCTCGAGCGCCTCTTGTTCGGCTTCGAGCTCGGCTTCGCGATCGGCCGCGTCGAGGGCTTCACGCGTCACGACGCCGTCATCGTCGGCGTCGACCTCTTCGAAACTCTCCTGGGGGACGTCGGTATGGATGGTGACGACGTTGCCGTTGTCGCTGCACGCAAACGCCACGAATACAAGCGGAGCCAGCAGCAGGGCCCGTCGAGACATGGAGCTTCGATCGGCACGCACCCGAGGCAGGCTAGGTGGTTGCCGCGCCAGCGGTGTTGACGCTGCTTATCGTGCCGGCGGTCGCAGTTGCTGGCAGAAGCCGAACAGCTGCCCGACGGTGGCCGGCTTGAGCGCCCGCACCGACAGCTGCACCTCGTTGACGTCGGCCTTGTAGCGGGCCGCCCCGAACGGCGTGCCCGCGCAGATGCGCTTCATGCGCAGTTCCTCGCTGGCACTCAGTTCCAGCGGGCCGAGTCGCACCCGCCCACCGTCGTGACCCGGTGCGAATGCCACGGTCCGCATCCCGAGGCGGTGGCATTCAGCACGCAGCAACGCAATGTGCAGCAATGTTTGCGCTTCGGGCGGCACCTGGCCGTAGCGATCGATCCACTCTGCCTCGATGTCGGCCACGTCCACCAGCTCGGTCACTGCGCCGAGCCTGCGGTACGCCTCCAGGCGCCCGGTCTCGTCGGCCACGTAGTCGTCGGGCAGGTGCGCCACCAGCGGCAGATCGATGACGATCTCGGCCGGCTCGGCGGGCGTCTCACCGCTCAGCTCGGCGACGGCCTCGCTGACCAGCTCGCAGTAGAGGTCGTAGCCGACCGCGGCGACATGGCCCGACTGCACGCCGCTGAGCAGGTTCCCGGCGCCGCGCAGCTGCAGGTCTCTCATGGCGATGCGGTAGCCCGAACCCAACTCGGTGGACTCCCCGATCGTGCGCAGACGCTCGTAGGCCTCCTCGCTGAGGGACCGGCCTTCGGGATGGAACAGGTACGCATAGGCACGCTGGCCCGAGCGGCCCACCCTGCCGCGGATCTGGTGCAGTTGCCCGAGGCCGAGCAGATCAGCTCGATCCACGACGAGGGTGTTGACACTCGGCATGTCGATGCCCGATTCGATGATCGTCGTGCAGACCAGGACGTCGTAGTTGCCCTCCCAGAAGTCGATCACGACCTGCTCGAGCGTGCCTTCGTCCATCTGGCCGTGCGCCACAGCAATGCGCGCCTCTGGCACCAGCGCTACCAGCTCCGCAGCCACACGGTCGATGTCCGCGACACGGTTGTGCACGAAGAACACCTGGCCCTCGCGCAGCAGTTCACGCCGGATGGCCTCGCTGACTGCGCGTTCGTCGTAAGGACCGACGTGGGTGAGGATCGGCTGACGCTCGGCGGGAGGCGTCTGCAGCAGCGACAGATCCCGGATACCGGTGAGCGCCATCTCGAGAGTGCGCGGAATCGGCGTCGCGGTCAACGTGAGCACGTCCACCTCGGCGCGCAGGTGCTTGATGGCCTCCTTGTGGCTGACGCCGAACCGCTGTTCTTCGTCGACGACCAGGAGGCCCAGATTCTTGAATTTCACGTCGCCTGACAGCAGGCGATGCGTGCCGATGACCACGTCGGTGGTGCCGTCGGCCAGCCCGGCGACGACGGCTCGCTGCGCTGCGGGGGTAAGGAAGCGGCTGAGCACCTCGACGCGGACAGCCTGGTCGGCGTAGCGCTCGGCGAACGTCTGGTGATGCTGCTGAGCGAGCAGCGTTGTGGGGACCAGTACCGCCACCTGCTTGCCGGCGGAGACCGCACAGAAGGCCGCTCGCACGGCGACCTCGGTCTTGCCGAAGCCGACGTCTCCGCACACGAGCCGATCCATCGGAACGGGCTCGGCCATGTCGGACAGGACCTCGTCGATGGTGCGGCGCTGATCGGGTGTGGGGGTGTAAGCGAAACTGTCGGCCAGCTCGGCCATGCCGACACCGTCAGGATCGAAGGCGTTGCCGGCGGTGGTGATGCGCCGCTGGTACAGCACGACCAGCTCTTGGGCGATCTCGGACACCGCCGCCCGCACCTTGGCCTTCTGCCGCTGGAAGTCGCTGCCCCCCATGCGGTTGAGCCGTGGCGTCTCGCCGCCGATGTAGGGACGGATGAAATCGATCTGCTCGGTCGGCAGGTAGAGCCGGTCGGTGCCCCGGAATTCCAACTCGAGGTAGTCGCGCTCGTCGTCGCCGAATGCCCGGCGGACCAGCCCCGCGTAGCGAGCGATGCCGTGATGGTGATGGACGACGAAGTCTCCGATGCTGAGGTCCTCGAACGTCGGCGTGAGGGCGGTTCGCCGGCGTGCGGCCCGGTGGACGCGGCGCCGGCCGGTGAACTCGGCTTCGGGCAACACGGCGACCCCGGCAGCAGGCGCGATGAAGCCCTGTTCCAGCGGCGCGACGACGACATGGCCGCCCGGCCGTGGCGTGAACCCTGCGCGATCTCGGTGCAGGCGGAGGGGAACCTCCTCGGCACGAAGCGCGTCGGCGAGACGTTCGGCGGAGCCCTCGCCCTCTGCGGCCACCACGACAAGGGGTCGCTCCGCTCCCGATGCGATGGGTCGCTGCGCTCTCGGTGCGATGGGTCGCTGCGCTCCCGGTGCTTCGGGTTGGCCCGAATCGATCTTCGGGCCGGTCACGAGGCGGCGAAGCTGCGCCACCAAGCGGGTGGGGTCGCCGGCCGCCGGTGTCCACATCTCGGTGGAAATGCTGGGTCCGGGCTCACCGGCGGCAGTCGGCGTTGCCGTGGAGTCGACCGACCAGACTGCTCCCGCGAAGCACGAGAGCAGTCGGTCGAACCGAACATGGAGCCGAGGGAGCGCCCCGAAAGGGGAAGCTGACGGGTCGGTCCGCTCGCCATCGCCGTCGAGATCGCCGTCGGGTCCGCCGATCCCGCGCAGGCCCCAGGTCACGGCAAGCGAGCGAGTCAGGTCGTCGGTCTCTGCGGTGATGTCTGCCGCCCGGTCAGCCAGCCGCCGTGGCTCGTTCAGCACCACCAGCGCGTCGGCCCCGAGCAGGTCGGGCAGCACGATTTCCTCGTCAGTGAGCCACGGGAGCCACGACTCCATCCCGTCGAACAGCTCGCCACGGGCGAGACGCTCCATGTGCTCACGGCACCATGGCTCGCTGAGCGCCAGCTCGGCCGCTCGGCGACGCATCGCGGCATCAGGACGAAGTTCACGCGCCGGATACAGGCGCGTCCGGGCGAGTTCGGCGACCGAGCGCTGATCAGACACCGAGAACTCCGTCAGGCGGTCCACGTCGTCGCCCCACAGGTCGACGCGCACCGGTGCATCGGCTGTCGGGCAGAACACATCCACGATCCCGCCGCGCACGGCAATCTCGCCCCGGTGCTCCACCTGGTGCTCCCGCCGGTAACCCCACTCCACGAGCTGGCTCACCAGCTCGCGGGGGTCGCACCGGCCGCCTTGGGCCACCTCCACTGCGGCCGTCCCGCCGCTGCAAGCGGCAGGGCTCAGCCGCTGCAACAGCGATCGAATCGGGGCCACGATGACGTCTGGCGCAGTCGGATCCGGGGACTTCAGCGCAGACAGCAGCGCGAGGCGGCGACCCATGGTCTCGGTCGCAGGACTCACACGTTCGAACGGCAGCGTCTCCCACGGGGCGAAGAGCGCCACGCGATCGGCGCCCAGCCACGTGGCGAGATCATCGGTCCAGCGCTCGGCCTCATGGGCCGTCGCGGTCACAACGAGGACCGGTGCACGCGATCCCTGCGTCGCCAGACCGGCGATGACGAACGGACGCGCCCCTTCCGCCACGGCGATCGAGCCCGAAGTCCTGCCGAGCATCGAGACGAAGCCCGGGTCACGGTTGAGGCGCTCGGTCAGCGCACGCAGGGGCGTCGCAGTTGCTGTGGTCACGGCGATTGGCGTCCCCCGCCGCGCCGGCGGGCGTTGGTGACGTTCATCGCCGCCTCGACGCCGTCGCGCACCAGCACCTCCAGTCCTGAGACCGCTCGGTCAAGGGCCGCATCCACCAAAGGCTCCTCGAGTCGGCTGGGCCGTTGCAGCACCCATGTGCGGCCGGCTTCGGGCCTCGGCGGTTTGCCGACGCCGACGCGCATGCGCACGAAGTCCCGCGTGCCGAGGAGGCCCGCGATCGAGGCGAGCCCGTTGTGGCCGGCGATCCCGCCGCCCGCCTTCATGCGGACCTGCCCCGGTTCGAGGTCGAGCTCGTCATGCACAACAACGAGACGCGCTGGCTCGACGATGCCGTGGCGCCGGACCAGCACTCCGACGCTGCGCCCGCTCTCGTTCATGAACGTGGTCGGACAGGCGAGAACAACGCGCTGGCCGCTGACCGAGGCGGTGCCCACCCGGGCGTGTTCCCGGCGCGCCGCGGCCAGTTCGCAGCCCAGCGCTTCGGCCCAGCGCTCGACTGCTGCCGCCCCGGCGTTGTGGCGGCTGCCGGCGTATCGCTCGGGCGGATTGCCCAATCCCACCACGAGCCAGTCCGCGGCTGTACCCCGCCGCGCGGCTGCCCGGCGGAAGACCGACACCGGGACGGTCAGCCCTCGTCTTCGGCGTCTTCGGCCTCGGCTTCGGGGGCGTCTTCGAGGGGTTCGCCGTCCTCGCCGAGCTGCTCGGCTGCGACAGCGGCGCGGGTTCGCTGAGCGATCACCACGAGGGTGTCGCCGTCGAGCAGGCTCACCATGCCCTCGGGGAGCGTCATGTCGCTGACGCGGACCGGGCTTTCGAGCGACAGATCCGACACGTCGACATCAAGTGCAGGGGGGATCGCGCCAGCGGGAGATTCGACATGCAGGGACATCAGCTGCTGCTGGGTGACAGCGCCCTGCCGGCCGGCGACGACGGGGTCGCCGACGAGCCGCACCGGCACGTCCACCACCAGGCGCTCATCGAGGGACACGAGCATGAAATCGACATGGGTCACGCGGTTGGCGATGGTGTCGCGCTGCATGTCCTTGACGATGGTGAGGTGGTTCTTGCCCTCGACTTCGAGCGTGATGACCGCATTCGGCCCGGCCGCGTTCAGCGCAGCCCGGAACCGCAGGCGGTCGAGCGTGAGCAGCACCGGCTCGGAGCCGTGGCCGTACATGACCGCAGGGATCTTGTCGTCGGCGCGCAGGCGCCGCGACGGGCCTGAACCGGTGATCGTGCGGTTCTCAGCAACGAGCTTCAGCTGTTCCATCGCGATTCCCTCACCGGTCGGTCGCCTGCGCATCGAGCGGCAGGCAAGCCTACGGGTCTCAGAAGAGGTTCTGGCCGTCGAAGATCTCCGACACCGACGCATCCTCGAACACCGATTCGAGCGCGTCGGCAAACACCCCGGCAACGCTGAGCACCATGAGCTTGTCGAACTGTTTCGAGCTCGGAATCGGCACCGTGTTGGTGACGATGACCTGACTCAGCGAGGAGTTCTTCAGCCGATCGACGGCAGGGTCAGAGAACACGGCGTGGGTGCTGGCACACATCACGTCAGAGGCGCCTTGAGCGATCAGGGTCTCGGTGGCAGAGCAGATCGTTCCGGCAGTGTCGATCATGTCGTCGATGATCACGCAGGTGCGTCCTGCCACCTCGCCCATGATCCCGAGCGCCTCAGATGAGTTGGTGTCCTCGGTGGCGCGACGCTTGTAGATGGATGCCACGTCGCAGCCCAGCCGGGTTGCGTAGCGCTCCGCCACTTTCACCCGGCCCGTGTCGGGCGAGACGATGACCGAGTCTGGCCCCATGACATCGGACAGGTAGTTGATGAGCACCGGCGCAGCGGTGAGATGATCCACCGGGACGTCGAAGAATCCCTGGATCTGGCCGCTGTGCAGATCGATCGACACCAGCCGCTCGGCTCCGGCCACAGTGAACAGGTCGGCCAGCAGGCGAGCAGTTATCGGCTCGCGGCCGGCCGCCTTGCGATCCTGGCGGGCGTAGCCGTACAGCGGCGCAACGGCGGTGATCCGCTTGGCCGAAGCACGCCGGGCGGCATCCACCATGATCAGCTGCTCCATGATCGCGTCGTTGATGCTCATGGTCTCGCTGGCAGCGTGACTCTGGATGACAAAGACATCCCCGCCGCGGATGGACTCGGCGAACTTGCACTTGATCTCGCCGTTAGCAAAGTCGACCAGACCTGGGTCACCCAGCTCGACGCCCAGCTGTGCGGCAATCTCTTCGGCCAATTCAGGGTTTGCCCGTCCGCTGAACAGATGCAAGCGCTTCTTGGTGACCAGCTCCATCGCGTGTTCCTTTCGAGACAGTCCAGGTGGCGAGGCGCTCGACACTGCCGCGCCTTGCCGACGCGCGGGAGGCTTGGCGGCGGGTTCAGGCGGCATATTCTGCAATCCGACGGCGCTTCGAGACTACCTGACGACACCCTGCAAACCCGGGAGTGCGGGCTGTTTCGGGCGCCGTCATGGGGTGCTGCGGGCAGTCGCAGCCAGGGCGGCTTCGCAGGCAGCGAGCTGAGCTGCATCATTCACGCCCAAAGCCTCGGCGGGATCACTCAGGCTCATTGCAACGATGCGCTGGCCGTCGCGCGCCAGCAGGCCGATGGCGTCGGTGAGGTAGTACTCCGAAGCGGCGTTGGCGCGGCGAAGCTGCGGGAGCGCGTGGCGAAGCTGGGCGATGTCGAAGCAGTACACGCCGGCGTTGACTTCGTCGATCTGCGATTCTGCCGGTGAGGCGTCGCGCTGCTCGACGATGGTGATCGCGCCGCCGTCGCGCACAACGCGCCCGTAGCCCGTCGGGTCCTCGAGGCGAGCGGTCAGCAGGCTGGCTGCCGCGCCGTCGCGGCGCCGGGCGGCAACGAGCCGTCTGAGGGTCGCCGCGCGCAGCAGTGGCGTGTCACCGGGCAGCACCAGCACATCGTCGGTCTCCCGCACATCGCCGAGCGCATCGAGCCCCGCCCGGGCGGCGTCGCCCGTGCCGAGCTGGTGCTGCTGGTCAGCGAAGATCAGCCGTTCCGGCTGGGGTGCGCCCGCGCGGGCCTCGGTGCGCACCCTGTCCGCCTCGTGCCCGACGACCACGACGACCGGGTCTGCATCGGCCGCAGCGAGCGTGTCAAGCAAGCGAAGGACCATGGCTCGACCCGCCACAGGGTGCAGCGGCTTGGGCAGGTCCGACGACATCCGGGTGCCGGCGCCTGCTGCCATCACGATGGCCGCGCCGGTTGCGTTCATCGGCGCCGGTCCGCGGTCAGCAAGCGGCAACAGGGTTCGGGGAGGAGGACTCGAACCTCCATTGCCGGGACCAAAACCCGATGTCCTACCAATTGAACGATCCCCGATCGCGCAGGCCGCTGCTGCGGGCCTGCTTCAGGATCGAGGGTAGCGACCTCGTCACGGGCGACCCGCAGGGTTTTGGGGCGCTCGTGGTACACCAGCGCGGAGGCGATAGCGTTCACCGCTCGATGGGATCGCTGGTCAAGAAGCGCCGCAAGCGGATGCGCAAGAAGAAGCACCGCAAGATGCTGCGGCGCACGCGTTACCAGCGCCGCAACCGCTGACGCTCGGCGCATCTCCGGCTTACAGCCGCCCGATTGTTCGTGCCAGCGCTGCGCTGACGCCTTGGTGCGGAACCATGTCGGGGTGCATCGGGCAAGGCGCCCGAACGAACCAGGTACCGCCGCTGCCGGCGAGCTGCGGCGTACGCCCGGAGGCTCGGGCCAGCTCGCCGCGCCACACGGCGAGCTCGGGGTGAAGTGCCACTGCTGCTGGCTCGAGGTCGTTGGACTGCGCGCCGACTGGGCCGCTGAGCGTGTCCCAGGTCCGGTACACCGCCCCGGTGTCGACGGCGATCGGCGGCGTCCACAGCACGAAGGACTGGTCCCGGAACGGGAGCGGCTCGACGATCTCGCCGATGCCCGTGACGCGAGCGCGCCCGCCGACGAGGCAGAACGCCACGTCCGCGCCCAGCGTCGCTGCCTGTTGCGGGGTGACAGCGGCAGCCGTCTGCGGACGGGGAGTCGAGGGAGAGAGTGCCGCGTCGGCGGTCTCATCGAGCGTCATCCGATTGGCCCAGCGCAGCACCGCTGCTGCGTCGGCGGAGCCCCCGCCGAGGCCGGCACCGGGGGGGATGCGCTTGCGGATCTCGACGTGGGCGGTCCTGCCGGCGAGCTCCAGCGCCCGGATGACCAGATTCGACCCGCCGGTGGGGATGTCCCAGCCGGGCGTGGTGCCGGGGCGGCCTTGCGAGGCGGGAGCAGGAATGATCTCGACCGTCCGCTGCGAGCTGGGGTGCACGATGATCTCGTCGCACAGGTCCAGCGTCACCATCTCGGCATCGATGAGGTGATAGCCGTCGGGCCGGATACCGGTGATGCGCAGCGCCAGAGTCAGCTTGGCCGGAGCGAGCAGCCGTACCGCCTCGATGTGCGCCGGCACGGCCCTACGCCCGCGTCCCGAGCGAGACCTCAGCGAGACGCCTCCATTCGCCGAGCCCGAGGCGTTCGGGACGATCGGTCGGGTCGACGCCTGCAGTCTCAAGAGTCCTGTCGGTGTCGTCCAGAGCGCTCCGCAGGGTTCGCCGCAGCATCTGCCGGCGGTGCGTGAACGCTGCCGTCACCAACCGATTGATCTCGGCGCGCAGATCTGGCGCCATGGACGGGGAGAGGCGGGTGATGCGCACCAGCGCGGACTCGACGTCAGGTCGGGGATAGAAGACCGTGGCCGGCACCGATCCGGCCAACTCGGCATCGGCGTGGATCGCCACCCGAACCGAGACAGCGCCGTACGCACCGCTGCCAGGCGCCGCCGCCAGACGCTCGGCGGCCTCCCGCTGGCACATCACCAGGAGATGGCTGACGGCCGGCACCTCATCGAGCACAGTCAGCACCAGCGACGTCGCGATGTTGTACGGCAGGTTCGCAACGAGGTGCCACCCGCTGCCCGGCAGGAGCGCGCCCCAGTCCATGCGCCGCGCATCTGCGTGCACAATCTGCACGCAACTCCGCACCACCTCACCGGGGCCCGCGCTGTTCGGCTCGCGGCCGGTCACGGCCCGTCCCACGACCTCACGCAGGAGCGGCACGAGACGGGCGTCAGTCTCCACTGCCACCACCTCGGCCCCGGTCTCGGCCAGGGCCAGCGTCAGCGAACCCAAGCCGGCACCGATCTCCACGACGCGGTCGCCCGGGCCGACACCTGCGAGGCGTGCGATGCGCCGCACGGTGTTGGGATCGACGACGAAGTTCTGACCGAGGCTTCGCCGCGGCGCCGCGCCAGCCCGGTCCAGCAGCTCCTTGACCGCAGGGCCGTTCAGCTGCGGGGAGTTCATCTGGCTGCGATCGCAGACTGCCGCGACAGCTGCGGGCGGCGACCACCAGGAGCGCTCGGCATCCGCAAGCTCATCCGGCCTGCGGATCGTTGAGCCCGAAGATGCGGCGGGCATTGGCAGTGGTCTCCGAGGCGACTTGAGCGGTTGACACGCCGCGAGCGGCGGCGACGGCTTCGCCCACGAAGCGCACCCAGCTCGGACGGTTCTGCTTGCCCCGCTTGGGCACCGGTGCCAGGTACGGCGCATCGGTCTCGACCAGGTACCGGTCGGGCGGGACGAGCGCGGCGGCGTCGCGGATCTCGGAGGCGTTGCGGAAGGACACGATGCCGCTGAACGACACCGACGCTCCCCGGTCGAGGGCCGCGCGCGCCTCCTCGGGTCCGCCGGTAAAGCAATGGAACACGGTGCCGGGGGGAACACCCTCGGCGTCGAGCACGTCGAAGGTGTCCTCCCAGGCGTCTCGGCTGTGAATGACCAACGCCAGCTCATACCGGTGCGCCATGGCGATCTGTGCGGCAAACGCCTCGCGCTGTGAGTCTCGGTCGGAGTGCTCGTAGTAGTAGTCCAGCCCGCATTCGCCGATCGCGACCGGCGCCTCACCAGCAGCGATCAACTGCTCGAGGGCGTCGAGGGCAGCCGGGCCTTCGTCTGCATCATGTGGATGCAGCCCGATCGTCGCCGCCACACCGGGCAGCGTGCGAGCCCGTTCCAACGCAGCGATGCTGTGTTCGACGTCAGTGCCGATGTCGACGACCCACGCCACGCCGTCTTGGTGGGCCTCGGCGACCAGCTCGGCTCCGCCCTCCCACAAGTGGCAGTGGCTGTCGACCCAGACCTCGGGTTGCGGCACCGCGCCCATCGCAGGCGGAGTCACTTCACGCGGGGATACAGCGGCTCACCGGTCGACACCGGCAGGCCGCCGGGGTAGCCCCCCCAGACCGCAGCTTCGGGCAGGCGCTGATCCGCGACCGAGCCCGACATGCCGATTCGCCGCCACACTTCCTCGCAGCCCCGGGGCGTGGCCACCGAGGCGAGCACCGCGACGATGCGCAGCGCTTCGAGCGCGTCGCCCAGCACGGCGTCCACCTCAGGGCCTGGATCGGCCTTCCAAGGCTCGGCCGCTTCGAGCATCGCATTGGTCTCGCGGATGATGCGCCAGGTGGCGTCGAGCGCTTCCGAGGGCGCCAGGCGCTCCCAGGCGTCAGCGGTCTCGGCGGCGCACGCGGCCACCGCGTCGGCCAGCGGGCTGTCGGGACGGGGCGGCGGCCCGATGCCATCGCACTTGCGGCTCACCACGGTGGCGACCCGGCTCATGAGATTGCCGAGGTTGTTGGCCAGATCTGCGTTGTAGCGGGCGACCATGCCTTCATAGGAGAAGTCCCCGTCGGGGCCGAAGGACTGGTCGTGCAGGAAGTGGTGCCGTACGCCGTCGCTGCCGAAGTCGTCCACGAGGTCGCCCGGGGCGATCTGGTTGAGCGCCGACTTCGCCATCTTCTCGCCTCCGACCAGCAGGAAGCCGTGCACGTGCACCCGGCGGGGCGGCAGTACGCCGGCGCTCATCAGCATCGCTGGCCAGTACACGCAGTGGAACCGGAGGATGTCCTTGCCGATCAGGTGCACCCCGGGCCAGCGATGCGCGAACTGGGCGTCGTCGCTGGCGTATCCGGCAGCAGTGATGTAGTTGGTGAGCGCGTCGAACCAGACGTAGGTGACATGTTGAGGGTCCCACGGAATGGGGATGCCCCAATCCAGCGACGTACGACTGATCGAGAAGTCCTGCAACCCGCTGCGGATGAATCCCAGCGCTTCATTGCGCTTTGTCGCCGGCACGACGAAGTCGCGATGAGCTTCGTACCAGTCGAGCAGCGGCTGCTCGTAGCGGCTGAGCGAGAAGAAGTAGTTCTCCTCCGAGACGTGCTCGACCGGCCGGCGGTGAATGCGGCACATGCCGTCATCGAGATCGTCGGGGGTGAAGTAGGCCTCGCAGCTCACGCAGTACAGACCCTCGTAGGTCTGCAGCGTGATGTCGCCGTTGTCGTAGCAGGCCTGCAGCAGCTGCTGAACCGAATGGTGATGGCGCGGCTCGCTGGTGCGAATGAAGTCGTCATTGGCAATGTCGAGCTGCTGCCACGCCTCCTGGAAGCGCACCACGGTGCGGTCGGCCCACTCGATGGGTGTGCAGCCGTTCGCCTCGGCGGCCCGCTGCACCTTCAGGCCGTGCTCGTCGGTGCCGGTCAGGAACATGACGTCGTCGCCGCACAGCCGCTTCCAGCGAGCGATCGCGTCTGCGGTGATGGTCGTGTACGCGTGCCCGATGTGGGGAGCGTCGTTCACGTAGTAGATCGGCGTCGTGACGTAGTAGGAGGTCACGCCAGCAGGGTAGTGAGGGTGGGCTGGACTGCCCGCTGAATTCCGCCGCCGCCCTCGCCGCTATGGCGCCTGGGCATCTGGGGAGCGGGCTAGCTCGGTGGAGAGTCGGTAGACGCGGTTGCGGGCCACAGCGAGTCGTGCTGCCACTGCTGCCGCAGCGTCGCGGGCGCTGGCGCCGGTTGCGATCTCGCGGCGGAGTTCTGCTCGAATCTGCTCGTCAGTCGGGGGTCGGGCGGTCGCGGGGCCCAGAACCACGACGATCTCCCCTTTGGGCGGTTCGGCGAACCGGGCTGCCAGCTCGGCGACGGTGCCACGCGCCACTTCTTCGTGGAGCTTGGTGAGTTCGCGCACGACGACCGCCCGACGGTCGGCGCCGCAGGCGGCGGCCAGGTCTTCGAGCGTGGCGCCGAGGCGCTTGGGCGACTCCAGCAATACGACGGTTCGCTGTTCGGCGGCGAACTCGTCGAGTCGTTGAAGTCGCGCCTTTCCCTTGCGGGGCAAGAACCCTTCCATGACCCAGCGATCAGTCGGCAGGCCCGAGATGGCCAACGCCGCCACCGGTGCCGACGGCCCCGGAACGGCACTGACGCCGATGCCTGCTGCCGCAGCCGCCGCGACCAGTCGCTGACCGGGGTCGGAGATGGCGGGCATGCCCGCGTCCGTGACGTACGCGGCGGTCTCCCCCGCCGTCAGGCGCTGCACGATCTCTGCGGCGACGGTGGCCTCGTTGTGCTCGTGCATCGCCACCAGCGGCTGCCCCGCGATGCCCAGCCGCTGCAGCAGCAGCCCGGTGCGGCGAGAGTCCTCGCACGCCACGAACGAGACATCCCCCAGCACCTCGACTGCCCGCGGGGAGATGTCCCCGAGGTTGCCGATAGGCGTGGCGACCAGCCACAGTCCGACCCGTCGCGCTGCGCTCATCGGTCGAGCCGGATGTCGAGGGTGTCGCCGACCGCCAGTCCCCAGCGCTCGAATGCGCCCGCCCGGGCTTCGATGACCGACCGGGCACCAAGCCGGGGGCGACCAATGCGGCCCGGCGGCATCGTGACGATGTCGATGACGCCACCGCTCGCATCGAGGAAGACGACGTCGATCGCGAAGCTCATCCCGATGGTGTGCACGGCCCGGCACCGCTCGATCAGAAACGCACCGGTCAGGTTGTCGCGCCCCAGCAGGCCACGCCGGCGCTCAGAACCCCCACGAGCGATCTCGAGGCTGGCCACCACCCGGTCCCCGCAGGCCAACCACGGCATGGCTACACGTTGAAACGGAATTCCACGACGTCGCCGTCGCGCATCGGATAGTCCTTCCCCTCGACCCGCAGCCGACCGGCGTCACGCGCTGCGGCCCACGAGCCCAGGTCCAGCAGCTCGGCCCAGTCGATCACCTCGGCCCGGATGAAGCCGCGCTCGAAATCTGTGTGGATGCGCCCCGCGCATCGCGGTGCCCGCCATCCGGCGCGGAACGTCCACGCCCGGGATTCCTTGTCGCCGGTGGTGAGAAACGTACGCAGGCCGAGCAAGCCGTGCGCTGCCGCCACGAATCGCTCCAGCGCGCCATCGCCTAAGCCGAGGCCTTCGAGCATCTCGGCACGCCCATCCGCATCGAGCTGCGCGGCTTCCGCCTCGAGCTGCACGCACAGGGGCAGCACCGTTGCACCGGGCAACTCCGCCTCGATCGGCGCAGCCAGCTCGGCCGCTGCAGCGAGCTGGTCCTCACCGATGTTGAGGACCGCCATGACCGGCTTGTCGGTGAGCAGGAAGTGGCTGCGCAACGCCTCCCGATGGGGGCGGGCATCAGCGCCGTTGCTCGCCGCGGGTGCCGGCCACGCCCGAAAGAGCGGCGTTCCGGCCTCGAGATGTTCCAGCGCCGCCTCCAGCGCCGCCACCTCGTCGGCCAGCGCGGCGTCGGACGGCTCGCTGCGGGACGCCTTGCGCCGGCGATCGATCCGGGACTCCACCGATTCGAGGTCGGCCAGGGTCAGCTCGGTCTCGACGATGCGCAGGTGCTCGAGCGGGTCGGCGGGCCCAGGCACGTCAGGGTCGCCGAAGGCGCGCAGCACAAACACGATCGCGTCGACCTCGCGGATGCCGGCCAGGAACCGGTTGCCGAGCCCCTCCCCCTTGCTGGCACCTTCCACCAGCCCGCCGATATCGATGAACTCGGTGGTCGTGGGGATCACCTTGCGGCTGGCACTCATCGCGGCCAGCGCATCCAGGCGGCCGTCGGGCACGCGAGCCACGCCGATATTGGGGTCGGTCGTCGCGAAGGCGTACGGCGCTGCCAACGCGCCTCCGCCCGCGAGGGAGTTGAACAGCGACGATTTCCCAGCGTTGGGCAGGCCCACGAACCCAAAGCGCTCCATCGCGGGGCGAGGCTAGTGAGTGCAGCGGGACCTCCCGCCAGGCGGGTCTCGTGCGCGAAACAGCGGCCGCACAATCGGGCGACGCATCCCGGGGCGTGCAAGACTTCGCCGTCGCGGGCGCCGTGACACGCGACGCCCATGAAGCGGGGAGGAACCCATGGGACCGTTGCAGGGACTCAAGGTGATCGAACTGGCCGGCATCGGCCCGGGACCGTTCTGCGCGATGCTGCTTGCCGACCTCGGCGCCGACGTCGTGCGCATCGACCGCATGACTCCCGCGGACCTCGGCATCGATAGGGGGCGCAAGTTCAATGTGCTCAACCGCGGTCGCCGCTCGGTGGCTGTCGATCTCAAGTCGCCCGACGGCATCGAGACCGTCCTCAAGCTGGTCGAGCAAGCTGATGCGCTGATCGAGGGCTTCCGCCCCGGCGTGACCGAACGGCTCGGCCTCGGACCAGACGACTGCCTCGCCCGCAATCCCAAGCTGGTGTATGGGCGCATGACCGGCTGGGGCCAGGAAGGGCCCATGGCACACGCCGCTGGCCACGACATCAACTACATCGCCCTGACCGGCGCACTGCATGCCATCGGACCGGCTTCCGCACCGAGCCCGCCGCTCAACCTGGTGGGCGACTTCGGCGGCGGCGGGATGTACCTGGCCTTCGGCGTGTGCGCTGCACTGCTCGAAGCGCGCGACTCCGGCCAGGGCCAGGTCGTGGACGCAGCGATGACCGAGGGCGCCGCATCGCTGATGGCCGCCATCTACGGCATCTACGGCTCGGGCGGCTGGGCCGACGAGCGGGAGTCCAACTTCCTCGACGGCGGCGCCTACTACTACGGCGTGTACGAGACCTCGGACGGCAAGTTCATCTCGGTCGGCTCGATCGAGGGCAAGTTCCACGACGAACTGCTCGAGAAGACGGGGCTTACCGACGCTCCCACCGTGGACCGCAACGACCGTGACGCGTGGGCCGACAAGCGGGCTCGCCTGGCGGAGGTCATCAAGACCAAGACCCGCGACGAGTGGGACGAGATCATGGCCGGCTCCGACGTGTGCTACGCACCGGTGCTGGACCTGTCCGAAGCGCCGCACCACCCCCACAACGTCGCCCGAGGCAGCTTCGTGGAGGTGGAAGGCGTGATGCAGCCTGCGCCTGCGCCACGCTTCAGCCGCACCCCCGGCGAGGTCGCCCGCCCGCCCGCATCCCCCGGCGACAACACCGACGAGGTGCTGGCCGAGTGGGGATTCGATGCCGACGACATCGAGAAACTGCATGAGGTGGGCGCCGTCGGCTGAGCTCCGGAGCCCCGGCCCGAGACGGATGCGAGGGCTGCCTCGGTAGCGTGCAGCGCCTATGTCGAAGCGCACCAAGAAGCGGAAGCTCCGGGCGCGCCGCAGCAAGGCCAATCACGGCAAGCGCCCCAACTGCGGTCGCGGCTAGGCCCCTGCCGCAGCGCTGCCGGCTCAGCAGCACACAAGCGACCCACCGCGCACCGCCGCGTCAGCCATGATCAGTGCCGATGGGCGATTCGCGCGCGTACACATCGATCTGCGTGCTGATACTGGCTGCGGTCATCGCCAGCGGCTGTCAGCTCTTGACCGAAGCAGACGAGCCAGACAGCGCCAACGATCCCGCAGCGAACACCGGTGAAGGAACTCCTGGCGGGAATGCACCCCCGGCCGTGCCGCCATCGGTCACATCCCCGACGACCTCATTCCCGACGACCACAGCCCCGGAGGCGACACAAACCGACACCCTGCTCCCGGCCAGCGATGTGTCGGACGCTGCCAGCGATGAGGATGCGGCGGCCGGCGATCCACCCACCAGCACGCTTCCGCTCGCGTCCACCGACACGGTCGACGAGGTACCTGCCGAAGACCAGTTCGCGACTGACCTCGGGACGGTTCTCGCCGCGTCGTACCCGGATCGCACGCTCGCACCGCAGTCCCTCAGAGCTCACGGCGACCTGAACGGCGACGGCATCGACGACTACATCGTGCATGCCGTCGAGGAGACGTCAGGCTCAGCGCCAACGAGCTGGCTCGTCCCCGCTGTCGACGCCGGCGGAGCATTCCATCTCGGCAGTCTGATCGAGCTCGGCCAAGGCATCATCGTCGAGACCATCGGCATCAGGGACGGCATGGTCGAGGTGTCCCTCTTCGACCGCTCGCCCTATGAGCCCCCGACGATGATCACGAGGCGAACCACGTTGAGCGTCGCGGTTGACGGGCGGGAAGCGACCGACCACGCCGAGCCCCCCGACGGCACCAGAGCAGCCGTGACCGCCACTCGGGTGGAGCCAATACACAACGTGCCGTCGCTGCAGATCGCCCGACCGCCCGTGACGGCGGCGTTCGGGCTCGACGGGTTCGGCACCGCATTGTCGGATCGGATCAAGCTGCGCGAGCGCCATCCCTTCGTCGTTCACGCCTCGGAGAACGACATCGTCGTGGCAACACTGGATGCCCCGGCAGGCATCTGGCTGGAAGCACGCCTCGGCGATGACGCCCCCCTGGTGCCCATCGCCGAACAGACCCAGCGGTTTGCGAGCCGGATGCCTGCAAGCGGCGCATGGATGATCACCGTCGCCTCCTCACTGATCGAGACGGCGGATTACCGGCTCTCCATCGAGGTCTTTCCTCCCGAACTCGGCGAACGGATAGCTACCCGCGACCTCGACGGTTTCTGGTCGAGCACTCGCACCTCGCCGCCGGCGGTGCCCGACGACGGCCCAGTGATCTACCTGACGTTCGACGACGGCCCCCATCCCACCTACACACCGCAGGTGCTCGACGTGCTGGCGAAGCACGGCACACAGGCGACGTTCTTCGTCGTGGGCTATCTCGCAGAGAGATACCCGCTGATCATGCAGCGGATTGCACACGAGGGCCACACCCTCGCCAATCACTCGTGGGATCACCGGTCCCTGGCCCGCGTCTCGAGGGCGGCGTTCGACCGCTCGGTCGGTCGGACCCAGGAACTGCTGGGTCCGCTCGCCACGCCGTGCATCAGGCCGCCCTACTACGCCGTCGGCGAGTACACCCAGCAGTGGTCTGCCGAGCACGGTCTGAGATTGGCGGCCTGGTCCTACAGTCCCCAGGACTGGCTGAGGCCCTCTGCGCGCACCATCGCCAACGGCATCGTCGCCAGGTCACGAGCAGGCGCCGTGATACTGCTGCACGACGGCGGCGGGAATCGCTCCTCGACTGTCCGCGGTCTCGACATGGCGCTCGAACGGCTGGCCGACTCCGGACTTGAATTCAAGGCGCTCTGCCGCTGAGTGGCTAACCCTCACCACCTCGACCCACGAGACACAAACCCGCATCGGCACCACGATGATCGCTGGAGGTTCCCGACTTCCCGATCATGAGGCGGCGCCCGAGCTCAAGTCGACCATCTCGCCGAGCTCGTCGAGCAGGAGTTGCGAGAGCCACTGGCCGCCGATCGTGCTGAGGTGGACGCCGTCGGTCAGGCGCACGTCGGTGCGCTGCCCCGCCTCGTCGATCACGTAGCGGCTGAAGCCCCCGTCGGGTCCGCGGAAGAGGTCACGCGTGTCGACATAACGGACACGCTCGCGTGCAGCCGCTTCGGCCGTGTAGATCTTGTTCAGCTCAACCATCTTGTGGTCGAAGTCGGGGTCGCGCATGATCGGCTGTCCGACCCAGATCAGGATGCGATCAGGGTCCGTCGTGACCAGATCCATCATGTGCCCGACGCGCGCGGAGTACTCGCCCACCCAGATGTCCGAGAACGGGCGGGCAATCTGGCCGTCCACGACGAGCGCCTGTGCGTCGTTGCCGCCGTACATCAGCACCACCGCGTCGGGATCGTCGGTCGCCATGACCTCGACGATCCGCGCCGGCCAGTCATAGAAATCGGGACGGGTGAGGCCGCTGGAGAGCTGATGCTCGGTTGCGGCCTCGATGACACCGGTCTCGTTCGCCAGCGAGACCATGGTGTCGCCGAAGAACCTGACCATCGAGTCGCCGATCACCGCCAACCTCAGCGGATCATCCGGTGTCGGGGTGGCCGCCGCTGCCGGCGCCACGGTGACATCGGTCACCACTACGGCGTCGGGGCGGGTCGTCGGGATGGCGGCGGCCTCGCCGCCTGTGCCTGTCTCAGCCACCACGATGCCCCCGCCCGGCTCGGATTCGACCGGTGGCGCAGTCCCCGAGGTGGCATCGGCCGAAGGCGCCTGGGTCCCTCCCGGCTCGGTCACCGTGCGTCCCAACGCCTCGTCGGCCCACAGGCGAGGAAGGTGGAGTCCCACGGCGCTCGAGGCACTCTCGACCGGCTCCCAGACCGCAACCGACGCGTCGCGTTCCCAGCCGAACGGCTTCTGGGACGCCTCGCGCAAGAGCTGCTGCGCGTTGAGTGCGATTGCCAGCAGCAGTCCGAACGCACCTGCGGCGAGCACCCTGCCCGCAGCCACCCCGTTGCGACGGTCGGCTGCATCGAGGCGCGGCTCGCCATCGGAGGTTCCGGTGCGGTGATCGGCGGGAACGTGCGGCGCTGCCATGACTCAGAACTGGAAGTAGATGAACGGGGCCACGCCCGTCGGGCCGAGCACGTCGATTGCCACCAGGGACAGCCCCACCACGGCGCCCTGGCTCACCGGGCCCAGGCCGGCAAAACCGTCGCGAAGCTCTTCGAACCAATCCAAAGGCATGAACTGAAACGCCAGCGCGCCAAACGTCACCGCAATGACGAGCGGCGTCGCGGTGCCGGCGTAGTTGCCGAAGTTGGCGACGGCGCCGAGCATCTCCATCGCCGCCGACAGCGACTCGGACCGGAAGAACACCCATGCCAGGCACACCACGTGAAACGTGACCAGCCAGCGCACCGTCTCGCCGATGCCCGGCGGCAGCAACGGGTTCATCCCGGTGCGCTCGCGGTGCTCGCGCAGCAGCCGCTCGACCGCCAGGACGCCGCCGTGGATGCCGCCCCAGATCACGAAGTTCCAAGTGCTGCCGTGCCAGAGGCCGCCGAGCAGCATGACGATCATGAGGTTGCGGTACGTCGCAGCCCGGCCGCGGCGGTTGCCGCCCAGCGGCACGTAGAGGTAGTCGCGCAGCCAGCGCGACAGCGTCATATGCCATCGCCGCCAGAAGTCCTGCAGCGTGACGGCGCGGTACGGGTTGTCGAAGTTCTGAGGGAAGCGAAAGCCCAGCAGCAGCGCCACGCCGATCGCGATGTCGGTATATCCCGAGAAATCGGCGTAGATCTGGACGGCATAGGCATAGACGGCCAGCACGACTTCCAGCCCGCTGTGCGCTGAGGGATCGGCGAAGACGCCGTCCACGATCGCGCTGGCCAAGAAGCTCGAGATCACGACCTTCTTGAACAGACCGTTGAGGATGAGGCCGAACGCCTCGGCCGCCGGTACGTAACGGGGATCGGGCCGGGCGGCGAGCTGGGGGGCCATCTCCGCGGCCCGCACGATCGGGCCCGCCACGAGCTGGGGGAAGAACGACAGGTACACCGCGAAGTCCAGCGGCGCCATCTCGCGTACATGTCCCCGGCCGATGTCGATGATGTAGCTCATCGCCTGGAACGTGTAGAAGGAGATGCCCACCGGCAGCGTGTACTCCAGCACCGGCAGGGCTCCTGAGACGCCGAAGCTCTCAAGCAGATTCGACAACTCGACCGCGAAGAAGTCCCAGTACTTGAAGACGCCGAGGATGCCGAGATTGGCGGTCACCCCGGCCCGGATCCACCATCGCGTTGCCTGCGAGGGACTGAGCCCGGCTGGGCCCGATTCCCGCAGCGCAGCTGCGGCTGAGCCCGATTCCCGCAGCGCAGCTGCGGCTGGGCCCGATTCCCGCAGCGCAGCTGCGGCGTAGTGCCCGACGACCCAGTTGATGACAATGGTCGCCAGCAGCAGGAAGACGAAGCGCCAGCTCCACCAGCCGTAGAAGACGATGCTGGCAGCGAGCATCAACGGCTTCCACAGTGCAGGGTGCGGCCGTGTCAGCCAGTTCACGACGAAGACGACGACGAAGAACGCTCCGAAGACGAACGTCGGGAACAACATGACGGGCCGAACATACTGGCGGCCCCGCCGCCCGGTGGGGCGAGAGGCTGAGCTGGGCTACGGCAAGTGAAGACATGACAACTCCCCCGGCACTGATTGACTCCTGGCTGAGCGTCGACCCCGATCCCGCGACGCGCCGGGCCACCGAGGCCGAGCGACATCGCCCAGCGTGGGTGGATATGCACTTCGGGAGCGTGCTGCGTTTCGGCACCGCTGGAATGCGGGCACCCGCCGGGCCGGGACCGGCGCGGATGAACCGCGTGATGGCGCGGGTCGCGGCCCGGGCGGTCGGCGCCGAACTGGTGGCTGGCGGGCTTCGGGGCCGTGGAGCGGTCGTCGGGTTCGACGCCCGGCCAGGCTCAGCGGACATGGCCGTCGACGCCGCCCGGCTGCTCAGGGCTATGGGCATCGCCACCGCGATCATCGACGGACCGGCTCCCACCCCGCTGCTGGCTCACCAAGTGCTTGCCCGCGATGCTGGGGCGGGGATCATGGTCACCGCCAGTCACAACCACCGTGACGACAACGGCCTCAAGGTGTACTGGGCTGACGGCACCCAGATCCGGTCACCGCTGGACGAGCGCATCGAAGCTCGCATGGATCTTGCGTCGCTTCCCGGTGACAGCGATCTGGCAGCCCGGCACGAGGTCGAGAGCCTCGATGTGCGCTCGGTGATCGCCTCCTACGTCGGCGCATCCGTCCGCCGTCCCACCTTCGGACCTGACGGCCGGCCGGCCGATCCGGCGGACGTGCCGCCGATCGTGTACACGGCACTGTGCGGGGTCGGTGCGCAGACCTTGAGTCATGCGTTTGCCGCCGCCGGCCTGCCGCCTCCCATCTACGTCGAGCATCAGCGACATCCCGACGGGTCGTTCCCGGGGCTGCCGTTTCCGAATCCCGAGGAGCCGGGCACGCTCGACGATGCGATGAGCCTCGCCGACGATCACGGCGTCGATCTCGTCCTCGCCAATGATCCCGACGCAGACCGGCTCGCCGTCGCGGCTCGCGATCGCACCGGTGCCTGGCATCGCCTGAACGGCGACGAGCTGGGTGTGCTGCTGTGCGACTGGATGATCGGCCTGCAGGGTGACCGTCGGGGGGCGCACGGGCTCATCGCGGCATCCTCGGTGGTGTCAGGTCGAATGGTCGAGGCCCTGTGCACTGCCCGCGGTGTGGCCCATCATCGAACGCTCACCGGCTTCAAGTGGATCATGGCGCCCCGCCTGGCTCATCCGCGGGCGCGCTGGGTGTTCGGCTACGAGGAGGCGCTCGGCTACTCGGTCACCGACGTCGTGCTGGACAAGGACGGCATCTCGGCAGCCACCGAATTTGCGCGGCTGGCGGGGGCCTTGGCTGCTCGCGGCGCCGGGCCGCTCGAGCGGCTCGACGAGCTGGCCGGCGAGGTCGGCCTTCACGTCACGACCGCTGCGTCGGTACGGGCCGGTACCGGCGCAATTGCTGCGGCCATGGCGGCGTTGCGGGCTGATCCACCCCGCTCAGTCGCCGGCCGTGGCGTCACGAGGGTCACCGACTGGCTCGACGCCGGAGCGCCCCAGCCCGCCGATCTTGTCGAATTCGAGCTGGAGCGGCGCGTGGCCGCCGACACCCGCGACGGCCCCGAAGCGCAGGTTCGCATCTGCATCCGGCCCAGCGGCACCGAGCCCAAGGCAAAGATCTACCTCGAAGCCGTGGCGCAGAACACCGACGACATCCCCGCCGATCGCCTGCGGCTGCGGTCACTGCTCGACTCCCTCGCTGCAGAGGTCAGCGTGTGGTTCGAGCGCGCCTAGAGCACGTCGGCGGCCAGCTCGTCGAGCGGCACCGCCGGGCGCGTCCCGACGTGGGAGATCACCTCGGCAGCAGCGACAGCACCGAGGCGGCCGCACACTTCGAGGTCGTACCCCCGAGCCAGCCCATACAGCACGCCTGCTGCGTAGAGATCGCCGGCGCCCGTCCTGTCGACGACTTCGTCGACCGGTTCCACGGGGACCTCCACGATCTCGTCGGGGGTCACGAAGACGGCACCCGACGCCGAGAGCGTCACCGATGCGATATCGACCCGGCCCTGCACGGCATCGAGCGCTTCCTCTAGATCGTCGGTCTGGTACAGCGCACTGAGCTCGGCTGCGTTCGCGAAGAGGATGTTCGTGCACCGGTCGACCATGTCGATGAACTCACGCCTGTGGCGCTCCACGCAGAACGGGTCCGAAAGACTGAGCGCAACCTGGCAGTCGTTGCCGGGCGCGGCGCAGTGCTCGGCCACCTCGCGCAGCGCGGCCCGGGCAGCCGTCGGATCCCAGAGGTAGCCCTCCAGCAGCACTGTCCGGGCTCGGCCCACCATGTCCCAATCCACATCGGCCGGGGCGAAACCGGCAGACGCCCCGAGATACGTGCTCATCGTTCGCTCACTGTCTGGGGTGATGACGACGGTGCAGCGACCCGTGGGGTCGTCACGCGGCGCTCTCGCAGTGGCCTGGGTGACGCCGTGGGCGGCCATGTCGGCCACAAACAGGTCGCCCAGCCCGTCTGCGCAGACGCGTCCCATGTAGCCGGCGCGGGCACCCAGCGCAGCAATGCCCAGCATGGTGTTGGCCACCGATCCGCCCGGCGTCATCTCGTCGGCGCCGCCGAGCAGCTCGACCATCGCAGCAAGCTCAGTTGCCCGCTCGGTGTCCACCAGCGTCATCGCCCCCTTGACGATGCCAAGACTCTCGACCACGGCATCGTCGGCACGCAGCAGCACATCGACCATCGCATTCCCGATGCCGACCACATCAAGCCGATCAGGCTCAGCAGCGGCATCGGGTGCATTCCCGATACCGACCACATCAAGCCGATCAGGCTCAGCAGCGGCATCGGGTGCATTCCCAATACCGACCACATCGAGCCGATCAGGCTCAGCAGCGGCATCGGGTGCATTCCCAATACCGACCACATCGAGCGGCTCCGACGAATTCACGCCCGTCGGCTTAGCACCTCGGCGCGGTCACTCGCACGATCTGCCGCCAGGTGGAGGCGTCGGTAGTGTGCGCGCCGTGACGCTCCAGACAAACGGCTCGCCCCAGGCCAACCCGTACCGGCTGCCCCGAGACATCCGACCCGACCGGTACGACATCGTCATCGAGCCCGACCTCGACGCCGCACGGTTCGTGGGCGAGGTCGGCATCGAGGCAACTGTGCACGCCCCGATCGACAGCGTGACCCTCAACGCCGCCGAACTCGACTGCTCAAACGCGACGCTCAGCCAGGGCGGCACGACGTCGAGTGCCGAGATCTCCTTCGACCCCGAGACCGAACGCATGACACTGCGGCCTGCCGACGGCCGCCGGCTCGAGCCCGGCGACCTCCGGATTGCATGCCGCTTTGCCGGCGAGCTGAACGACCAGCTCCGCGGTTTCTACCGCTCCACCTTCGTCGACGAGGCCGGCGAGACGCACACCATCGCGACCACCCAGTTCGAGTCGACCAACGCCCGGCGGGCATTCCCCTGCTTCGACGAACCCGACTTCAAGGCAGTCTTCGGCGTCACGATGATCGTGCCCGCCGATCTCATGGCGGTCAGCTGCGGGGAGGTGGTGTCCTCAGAGCTCCTGGCTGACGGCCGCCGGCGGGACACCTTCGCGGACACCATGCAGATGTCCACCTACCTCATGGCGTTCATCGTCGGCGATCTCGAGGCCACCGACCCGGTCGACGTGGGTGGCGTCCCGCTGCGCATCGTGCACGTGCGAGGCAAGTCCGCCCTGACCGAATTCGGGCTGGAAGCGGGAGCGTTCGCACTGGCCTGGCTGGTGGATTACTACGGCATCGACTACCCGGGCACCAAGGTGGATCTCATCGCCGTGCCGGACTTTGCCTTCGGCGCGATGGAGAACATGGGCGCGATCACCTTCCGCGAGACGCTGCTGCTGGCCGACCCGCAGAAGGCCACCACCGCGGAGCTGCTGCGGATAGTCGATGTGGTGGCACACGAGCTGGCCCACATGTGGTTCGGCAATCTCGTGACGATGGACTGGTGGAACGGCATCTGGCTCAAGGAGGCCTTCGCCACGTTCATGCAGGTGGCGACCACCGATGCCTTCCGACCCGAGTGGAAGCGCTGGGACGAGTTCTGCATCGAGCGTGGCGCGGCCTTCGACGTCGATGCGCTGAGCACTACCCGTCCCGTCGAGTACGAGGTCGTCTCCCCTGCCGACGCCGAGGGCATGTACGACGTGCTGACCTACGAGAAGGGCGCGGCGGTCGTGCGCATGCTCGAGCAGTACCTCGGCGAGGACCGGTTCGCGGCGGGTGTGCAGCACTACCTCGAGCGCCACAGCTACGCCAACACCACTACGACCGATCTGTGGGACGCGCTGGAGTCATCCAGCGGCGAGCCGGTGCGGTCGGTCATGGACGGCTGGATCTTTGCGGGCGGCTACCCGATCCTGACAGTCGAACGCCATCCCGCCGGACTGAACGTCTCCCAGCAACGATTCACCTACGGCGGCGACGCTCCCGACGCCGAGTCAGGCGACGGCGAATTGTGGGCCGTGCCAGTGATGGTGCGGGCGCAGCTCGCCGGGGGCGGCACCGTCGAGCGCCGGTTCTTGCTCTCAGACGTCTCGACCGTGGTCGACCTGGGCGGCACGGTTGCCTGGGCAGTCGTCAACTCGGGCGGGCACGGCTACTACCGGGTTCGCTACGGCGGCGATCTGCTCGGTGCTGTGGCGCGCCAAGCGCTCGAAGTGCTCGACCCCATCGAGCGCTACGGGCTCGTGGACGACACCTACGCGGCGGTTGTCGCGGGTGACACCAGCGCAGCCGAGTTCATCGAACTCGTCACCGACTTGGGACTCGAGACCGACCTGCACGTGTGGCAACGGATGATCTCGGCCCTCAAGGGTCTGCACGCCATTGCAGAGCCGTCTGGGCGGACGGCACTGGAGGTGCTGATCCGGGACTTGGCGACGACGGCGCTCGGCGTGCTGGGATTCGAGCCCCAACCCGGAGAACCAGATCTCGACCGGGAGCTGCGAGGAGTGCTGTTCGAAGCCGCAGGCGGCCGGGGGCGGGATGAGCTGGTGCGCACCCGCGCACGCGAGATATTCGAGAACGCCATCGGCAACGGTGCTGCCGTCGAGCCGAATCTGGCTGCCGCAGCCGTGCGGGTTGCAGCCGCGGCGGGCGACCACACCGACTACGAGCGGATGATCGAGCTCTACCGCTCAGCAGACACGCCGCAGAGCGAGTTGCGGTACCTGCAGGCGCTCTTGGGATTCGAGCCGCGCGACCTGTTCGAGCGAACGCTCGAGCTGATCGCCACCGAAGTGCGCACCCAGAACGCCCCCTACATGCTGGGAGCTGCCATGACGCATCTGGACTGGGGTCCCGTCGCGTGGAAGTTCGTTCGAGACCAGTGGGACGAACTGACCAGCCGCTTCCCGCAGAACTCCATACCCCGCATGGTGGGCGGCATACGCGGCCTGCACACCCGTGAGCTCGCCAGCGAGGTCGAGGCGTTCTTCGCCGAGCACGACGTGCCCCAAGGGGCGCTCACCGTCGCGCAGCACCTCGAGAAGATGTGGGTGAATGTCCGGCTGCGCGAGCGCGAGAGCGCCCGCATCGGCTGATGTTCGGCCGGCCACCGCGGCGGCCGATGCGGCCCGGCGACGAAGTGTGGCTGTCGGTTCGCGCGCTCGCAGCAGCCACAGCCCTGCTGGCGGTGGTGATCTACTGGGCGGTCGTCATCGTCGACTAGCGGGCGCCGCGCTGGCGCTGCGCGACTCGTCAGCCCAGCGCAGCATCATCGCGATGATCGCTCCCCACACGATCGGGATGCCGCCCAGCTTCATGATGAGCCCGGCCATCTGCTGATCGGTGGCTGCGTCGAGGCCGTAGAAGCGCGGCGCCAACTCGTAGGTGGCGTAGAGGGGAAAGCCGGCGAAGGTCAAGAAGCCGGCCGGAACCGCCGGCACGACGCCGAGCGCGAGGAACAGGTACACCATCTTTCCGGGGTAGTGCCGCAGTCGATGCTCGACGAGCGGAGAGCAGATCGGCAGCCACACGATCACCCCGGAGATCAACCACACCACGTCCATCACGAACGAGCCCACCTGACTCGCCCGCAGCGTGTCCACCGCCCACGGCGAATGGGTCGCCACCAGGCAGCCGTTGAACGCGAGACCGGCGAACACAGGTTGGGTCAACCGGGTCATGAACCGGTACAGACGCAGCCTCGCCAGCATCCTGCGCGCCATCGTCTCGGAGGTGCCGAGCACCAGCAGCGGTGCGGCCACCAGCGTGTACAGCATGAACTGCGCCATGTGCGCCGACGCCAGGTAGCCCGCTCCCAGGACGCCCAGCGGCCAATCCGAGGCCACCCAGAACGCCGCTACCCCGCAGGCGAAGTACCACGCCTGCCGCCGGTCCAGCGCGAGCGCCGCCGCGTCCAGCGGCAGTGCATGGGACCGCCGGATGCGACGCCGGGCCCACAGGTAGGGCAAGGCGATAGCCGCCGACGCTGCCCACACACCGGGGTAGGCGCGCCAGGCCCACGTCCAAGGCTCCTGCAGCGCTGAGCACCAGAACCGCATGACTACAAGCCTGCTGCGGCGGGGGCGTTTGGATCAATATCCGCCAAGATCGGCAGGTCGTGGTCGAATTCGGATTGCCGGGTGGGATAGGGGTACTGGGCGTAGCCGTAGCCGTTGGGCGCGAATGCGAAGACTCTGCCGTCGTGGGCGACGTCGTAGGCGCCGTGGTCGTGCGTCATAGATCCGTCCGCTCCGGTGGCGCCGCCGTGCTCAGTCGTGGGGGTGGGAAATACCTTGATCGATGCCAGCGACCCGAGCGCGTTCTGCAGCTCGGTCAGCTGCTCTTCGCTCTGCGGGACGATGCCGACGAATTCTGTGCTGAATTGGTCAAGGTAGGCACGGAGGATCTCGGGCGAGTCTCGGTCGGGGTCGACGGTCACTGCAATGACCTGCACGTTGCCGGGCGCCCCTGGTCGCCCCAGCACGCTGGCGAGCTGCGCAAGCTGCACACCGCAGATGTCGGGGCAGTTCGTGAAGAGCTGGTACACGAGGCGGACCTGTCCATCGGTGTCGGCCGCCAGGTGGAAGTCGTTGCCCGAGGTGTCAGTGAGCGTCATCTGGGGAATCTCCCGCAGCTGCGAGGGCGCCACGGCGAGACCCTCATAGCGCGACTCGCTCTCCTGCCCGGCGGCGCATGCGGCCGCCGCGAGCGCAGCCACCAACAGGCAGGCGATGACTCGACACAGCACCGACGCCTTCGTCGCGGTCCGCAACGCCACCAGACGGCGGTCGAATCCCGACGTGGAGGTGAGGGGAATCGAACCCCTGGCCTCTTCGATGCGACCGAAGCGCTCTACCAACTGAGCTACACCCCCGTAATGGGCGGAGGCCGAATATACCTGCGGCTGTCGCGGGGCCATCCGGACCCGCTGGCTGTCAGCCCGCCGCGATCGTGCTGGGTCGTGTCGCTGCCTGGGCCATACGGCGCTGTGCCTATTGGTTCGCCATACGGCGAACCATCTTCACGGTCGAGGAGGCGTTCTGGTCTCGCAGCGGCAGGTAGTGGACGTCCGCGGTCGGCGCTGCCCGTCGCCTGCGCACCACCAATACGGCGAACGCAGTCGTGAGTCCGAGCAGGCACACGAAGGCGCCGAGCACCAGCAGCGATCCGGACACCAACGTCCCGGCCAGCGTCACCAGCATGCACAGCACGAGCAGCGACCCGATGTCGCGCCGGCGGACTGCCGCCTGCTGCGGTGTCGTGGGCATCGTCGTGGAGGGGCCGACCCATCGCCGCCCGCGATCGGGCCGCGGCTCACCCTCGCCGTTGAGGCGATGCCGCTGTGAGAGGCGCGCGGCGGCAGGGACTGACCGACCGAGCGAGTCGAGCTGCTGCCTGAATCGGTCGACCGTTGAGGTTGTCCGGCGTCGAGGCTGGAACCAACGAGCAACATCGGGTGCCAGCACCACGACCCATGCAATCGCCAGCAGCACCAAAACCAGTTGTGTCACGCAACACCTGCCTCGCCGGCGGGCCTGCCCACACAGGGTGCCACCCCGTGCGCTCCACGGCGTGCATTACCGCGGCGCTAGAAGAGCAGGAGACTAGCCTTCCAGATTCAGTCGAGCTATCGCGCGACCGTTCTCAGTGACGCGAGGCTCGGCGTATGCGCCGAGATCACTCCCGGGCGTCGCCCCGGCGGTACGTACCCGACTTGCCGCCCGTCTTCTCCCACAGCGTCAGATCACCGATGACCATCGAACGGTCGGCGGACTTGCACATGTCGTAAATGGTCAGCGCCGCGATCGAGCACGCAGTCATCGCTTCCATCTCCACACCGGTGCGGTCCACCGTCTCCACCTGCGCCTCGATTTCGATCCACGTGTCGGCGATCTCGAAGTTCACGAAGACCGAGCCGACCAGCAGCGGATGACAGAGCGGGATGAGATCGGGCGCGCGCTTGGCCGCCTGAATCCCGGCCACCCGGGCCACAGCGATCACATCTCCCTTCGCGATAGCGCCGCGGGCCACCAGCGACGCCGTCTCGGCTGCCATGTGCACACGGCAACGAGCGATGGCTCGCCGGTGCGTGGGCTCCTTCGGCGTCACGTCGACCATGCGCGCTCGCCCGAGAGGATCGAGGTGGGTGAATGGAGATTCGGTCATGCTCTCAGCCGCCGCTGTGTCTGATGGATCGGCGGCTCTCAGCCGCCGATCTGGCTCATGGTTCGTTTCGGCCTGATGAAGTTGACCTGACCGATCGAGTGGCCGGCCCACTTGGTTCCGACCGCATCCCGGATTGCGTCGGCGAGCCGGTCCTCGATCTCGTCGCCCGCAGCGCCGCTGCGAAGGATCCCACGCATGTCGAATTCGTCAAGCGCGAACAGGCAGGTGCGGAATTGGCCCTCAGCCGTCAGCCGCACCCGGTCGCAGTTATCGCAGAACGGCTTGGTGACGCTGGCAATGACGCCGACATGCCCGCCGCCGTCAAGGTAGCGATAGCGCTCGGCGGGCTCGTGAGCACGCTGGACCGGCTCGGTCGGGAACACCGCCGAGATCGTCGCCAGGATCTCATCCGCGGGCACCACCACCGCCGACGTCCAGACGTCTCCGGCCTCGAGCGGCATGAACTCGATGAACCGGACTTCGATCCCGCGCTCGCGCCCGAAGCGGGCAAAGTCGATGACCTCGTCATCGTTGATGCCGCGCATCATGACCGTGTTGATCTTGGTGGGCGCGAGCCCCGCGTCAATGGCGGCGTCGATGCCGTCGAGGACCCGGTCCAGCTCGTCCCGGCGGGTCAACTCGAGAAACCGGTCACGCCGCAACGAGTCAAGGCTGATGTTGATGCGAGACAGTCCTGCATTTGCCAGCGGTCGGGCATGCATGCGCAACGTGGCGCCGTTGGTCGTCAACGCCACGTCGACTCCCAGCGCCGCGAGGCGCTCCACCAACTGGGGCAGGTGCGCCCGCACCAACGGTTCCCCTCCGGTCAGCCGGATGCTCTCGAAGCCGAAGCGCTCCACGCAGACCTTGGCGAAACGCTCGATCTCTTCGAAGCTGAGGATCTCCGAGCGAGGCAGCCATGTCATGCCCTCCGCAGGCATGCAGTACTGGCAGCGAAAATTGCAGCGGTCGGTGACAGAGATGCGCAGATCGCCCACGACTCGGCCGAACGGATCGACGAGATCCGCCGGTCGCGCCTGCGCGAGCGCGCTCGCAGCACCATTCATCAATGTGAGCGTACCGAGTCGTCTGCTCGGGGTACATCGGAGGTCGTCAGTCCAGCAGGAGCACGTCGACCTTGTCCCCGGCGCGAATCCCCGTGCCATCGGGCACGACTGCCAGCGCGTTCGACTTCGCCATGGCCCACAACATGTGCGAGCCCTGACCTCCGGCTGAACGCACCTCGATCCGGCCGCCCAGCGGCGTCGCGAGCACTCGCATGAAATGGGTCTTGCCGTCGGGACGCCGGGGCAAGTCCTCTGCGGCGAATGCCAGATCCGTGGGTCGGATCGGCTGCGGGTGGCCCATCATCGAACGCAACCCGGGCCGGGCGAAGAGCTCGAAGGACACCATGGAGGACACGGGGTTGCCGGGGAGCCCGAACACCGGCACGTCGCCCACGGTGCCGAACGCCAGCGGCTTGGCCGGCTTGATGGCCACCTGCATCCACCTCATGTCGCCGATGCGGTCGAGCACTTCCTTCACGTAGTCGAAGTCGCCCATGCTGACGCCCCCCGAGGTGACGATCGCATCGCAGGTCTCGACGCCGGTTCGCAGGGCAGCCTCGATCTCGGCCGGATCGTCGCGGGCCAGACCCAGGTCGACCGGCGTCACGTCGGCCCGATGTGCCAGCGCGAGCAAAGTCCGACGATTGGAGTCGCGAATCTGGCCAGGCTGCAGCGGGCTGCCGTCGTCGACCAGCTCGTCGCCAGTGGACAGCACGCCGACGCGCAGCCGCCCGAACACCTCCACATCGGTCATGCCGAGGCTGCACAGCACGCCGAGATGGCCGGCGGTGAGCTCCGTTCCTGCGGGGAACACCGGCTCACCGGCCCCCAGATCGTCGCCAATGGGTCGAACGTGGTTGTCCGCGGGGACGCTGACCTCCACCCGCACGATCTCTGCGTCGGCGGACGGCTCCGAGATGATCGCCGTGCGCTCCACCATGACGACCGCATCTGCACCCGGCGGGATCGTGGCGCCGGTCATGATGCGACTGGCCTCTCCGGGACCCACGGTGACCTGCGGCGCGTGGCCCGCTGGAATCGTCTCGACGACGCGCAGCTCGCAGGGAGCGTCCGCCACATCGGCAGACCGCACCGCGAAGCCGTCCATGGCAGTATTCGCGAATTGGGGGATGTCTTCGGACGCAATGATCTCGCTGGCCGTCACCAAGCCCAGCGCATCCGCGACGGGGACATGCGCCGGCGTGCGCGCTCGACACCGATCCAAGACAAACGAACGCGCAGTCTCCAGCGGCAGCACAGGGCGCAATGTACCTGCGCGGAACTACCCGCTGACTGTGATGCCCCGACTGGCGAGGATGCGGGCGATCTCGGGGCGGCGCGCCGCGAGCTCGTCAGGATCCTTCGCAGGCTGGAAGCGTCCGTCCGTCCCGTCGCGATCTACCAGCAGCATCGTGGTGTCCACAGAGGCGGACAGCTCACCGATCAGGCGCTCGAACTGCACCACCTCCGCGCCGTCGGCGACCTTGCGCACCTCGAACCAAGTGAGCGGCCAGTCCGCCTCCCACACCTGCAGATCGGCGACCAGCGAGTTGGTGTTCGTCACACCGGTGGCCAGCGGATCGACGGTCGGTGGCAGGCGGAAGGCCTCGACGATCTGCAGCCGGCCATCCACACGCCACGGCGCCCCGCCGACCGCATGGCCGGGGACGACCTCGCAGGTCAGCGGACGCCGAGAGTCCAGGTGCGCTCCGATGATCGCCGGATCCAGAGTGGCTGCGGCGTTGTCGACATTGGTGACGAACAGATGCCGTCCTCCGCCGCGGGCGAACTGAGCCAGCGCCCCGCTGCGACGCAGTGCCCACGGCGCATCGCCATGACCCGGCGCGTGCAGCGACACGACGCCATGACGGTCACGAAACAGCTCGCCATCGGTGCCCAGCCGCATGGAGATGCCCTGCTGAGCCAAGGTGACCGGCACGCGCGCGTCGGCACCCGCCGATGCAGCCCACCCGCGCAAGGCGCTGTCGGTCTGGAAGCTGCTCATGAGCACCAGCGGAATAGCGCAATCCAGTTCGCTCGCGAGACGCCGCAGATCGGCAATCTTGACGTCGGCAAAGCTCAGCGACCCGATCACCTCGGCCAACGCCTTCACCCCTCCCCCGAAGCGGGTGGCCATGCCTCCTGCGAGCACCAGAACGCCCACGTAGCCGGCGGCAATCGCCTCGCGGCCGGCCCGGTCGAGTCGCGAGCGCTCCGCAGAGCCGATCGGCGGCAACCGCACAAGGTCAGAGTCGCGAGGCGGCTCGATGTCACCCCGCACCCGGTTCGCCGCGGCAACTGCAGGCGAGCCGTCTCGAGCGGACCTGTCGATGAACTCGGCACGCAGCCGGTCGAACAGATCGGGATCGAAACCGAACGCGCTGAGCAACCGCGCCGTGCGGGCGTCGACGCCGTAGCGCTCCTGAAGTGCTTCGGCGTCGTGCACGGCGACTCAAGCTACCCCGGTCGGCAACCCCGGTACCGGCGGCATCGCGCACGAGCTCAGACTGCTCGGGGGACACCTCGCTACACTGCCCGACGGTCCGACGTGCGCCAGCCCTCAGGGACAGTGGCGGCATCGGATACTTGGCTGGAAGCCGCAACGGAGGCCTCATGCCGATCTACGAGTATCGCTGCACCGACTGTGGCCAGACGTTCGAGCGCCACCAGAGCTTCAGTGATGATCCGATCACGGTGTGCCCGCTGCCGGTTGAGGGCACTGCGCTGAACGGATCGGCGCCCGAGTGCGGCGGCGAGGTTCGCAAGGTGTTCTCCAGCGTCGGCATCAGCTTCAAGGGCAGCGGCTTCTACCGCAACGACAGCAGGTCCGACGGCAGCCGGAAGTCAACGACCTCCGCAGACAGCTCGTCCAGCTCATCAAGCTCAAGCAACGACTCAGGAACCAAGGATTCGACTCCGTCGGGAGGCAAAGAAAGCTCTTCGGTCGGGGCCGCCTCGGCGTCAGGCTGACGCCCGCCGCATTGAAACAAGCCCGCAGCGGAGCAGCCGCTGCGGTGGCTTCGCGACGGAGGCTTCCATGGCGTTTCTGTCACAGCTCGGCGATCTCTGGCAGCGCCGACCCAACCTTGTCCACTGGACCGCCGTCGGCGCGGTCGCGCTCGTCGCTCTCGTGCTCGTGGCCGGAACGCAGGGACGGGCGCGATCCGCGGCGGCAGCATGGGGCACACCCGTGCGGGTGCTGGCGGCGAGTTCCCCGCTGGCAATCGGGACGTCGGTGGAGGGCAACGTCGACCTCGTCGAAATCCCGGCCCACCTCGTCCCCGCCGGAGCGCTCACCAGCACGCTCGACGTGGGCGAAGTGACCCGAACCGTGCCCCGCGGCGGTCTGCTGACCGAGCTGGACGTCGATCCCACCTCCGGCGTCAGCCCCGGGCGCCGCGGCATCGGCATCGGCGTCAGCCCGCACGCACCCGAAGTGCGACCCGGAACCGCGGTCGAGCTGATGCTGTTCGCGGACATCGATCCCTTCCAGCCCGCCGACGCCAGCGTCGCGGCGGAACGCGTTCGGGCCCACGTCCTCGCTGCAGCGGCAGAGCGATGGCTGGTCGAGATCGAGCCCACCGACCTCGAATCAGTCGCGCGGGCGAGCGCGACCGGCGTGATCGTGCCCGTCGTGCTCAGCGCACACCGCTGAGGACGACCGCAGCGACGGCGACCGCCAGCACCAACCGGTAACCGAAGAACAGTGCGAACGGCGACCGCACCTCGCGCCGGTCCGCACGATCCAGCAGCCGCACCATCGCGCCGACTCCCCACCACGACGACACCGCGGCGGCGGCAGCGCCGATGACGATCAACTGCACCTCCGCCGCGGCGGGCGCGGCCTGTGCCAGCGTGGTGCCGCGGTAGAGACCCGCGCCGGCGATCACCGGCAAGCTCATCAGAAACGCCAGACGCGCCGCCGCTGCACGGTCGAATCCGAGCCATCGCCCCGCCGTGATGGTCACACCCGAGCGGCTCACACCGGGCAGCAACGCCATCGCTTGCGCGAGGCCCATGGCGGCAGCGTCCCTCAGGCCGAAGGCGTGCTGGTCACGCTGGAGTCCCCGCCGGGAAGCAGTCGCGTCGGACCACCACAGCAGCCAGCCGAATGCAGCCAGCAATGCTGCGATCAGCAGCGGCTCCTCGGCCCCGCCGAGCAGGACGTCTTCCAGTGCCAATCCCACCAGCGCCGCGGGGATTGCCGAGGCGGCGAGGCTCACCGCGACCACGGTGTTGCGGGTGGGGCGTCCCCGAATGCCGTGCCACAGCGCCACCGCATAGCCGGCGATGTCCGTGCGCAAATACAGCGCCGCACCGACGAGCGTGCCGACATGCAGCGCCACGTCGAACGAGTTCTCCAACTCGCTGTCGCCGTCGAAGAGATCCCAGCCGCCCAGCCAGGGCACCAGCTCCAAATGGGCGCTGGAGGACACGGGAAAGAACTCGGTCAGCCCCTGCAGCAGGCCGAGCAGGATCGCGACCCCAACGTCCGCGGCGACGGCGAGATCACCCAACGCAGCAGCCTCTAGTCGTCGCTCCCCACCGATGGGATGATGCGCGGTCTCCAGCGACGGGGCGGGTCGTAGTGGTGGCCAACGGCCCAGCCCTGGCGCATCGACGCCAGGAAGCCGGCCGGGTCGTCGTCGTCGAAATCGGGCATCTCCAGGTACGCGCCCCCGAGTGCTTCTGCCACGTGAGCATCGCTGCCGGCCCCCGGCGCCAAGCCGTGCTCGCCCGCGTATCGCGCCGCTCGCGAGTTGAGGCTGTTGAGGCTCGTCTTGGAGTTGAGCACCTCGAGGCCGTCGACGAGGCCCTCGGCGACGAGCTCATCGAGCACGTCGTGACGGAGGTTGTTGCGCAGCGGGTCGAACGGGTGAGGGATATAGACCAGGCCGCCCTGGGACTTGACCGCCCGCGCTGCCGCCGCAGGCGCCAGTCCCTGCGGCACCCGTTCGCTCAGGAACAGACCGATGATCTCGCCCGCGTGGGTCTTCATCTCCTCGCCGACCACGACCCGGGCGTCCAGCTCGCCCTGCAGCTGCTGTGCGCCCCGCACGGCGTTGTGATCGGTGATGCACACCACGTCGATGCCGCTCTCCGCAAGGCACTGCGCGAATTCCTCCGGCGTCGTCGTCGAATCGCCGGACCACATGGTGTGGGTGTGGAAGTCCACCCGCACCCAGCCCGCCGGGCAGTCGTCTGCCAAGTGCGGGTGCCGTTCGACAGCTTCGGGAGCAGGCGGTCGTGGCACAGCTCACACGCCCGACAGCGCGACATCGTCGACGACCAGCGGGGGCATCGACCTTCCCCCGGCAAGCGGCTCGGCGGTCGCGCCGATACCGCAGATCCCGAGCAGCATCCGTTGAAGCGTGGAGGCGATCGTGGCCTCCCGGAACGGCTCCGCCAACTCGCCGCCCGCGATGCGATGGCCCCACGCTCCCACCGAGAAATCGCCGCTCGTCGGATTGACGCCGCTGTGCAGTCCGCTGACACCACGCACCAGCACGCCATTGCCGATTGACGCATTCAGCATGTCGTTGTCGGTGTCCCCGGTGCCGACGACCGGGGCATGGATTCCCACGGCGGGAACCGATCGGGTGCCGCGCACGGCCGAGCCGGTGGATGATGTGTTTGATCGGCGGGCGGTGTATGCGTTGTGCAGGAAGCCGCCGAGCACACCTGCGGAGATCAGTGCGTTGCGACGGGCTGCGAGTCCTTCGCCGTCGAAGTTGGCGGCGCCCAGGGTCGCAGGGTCGGTCGGGTCGTCGATCAGGTTCAATCGCTCGTCGGCGATCTGAGAGCCCACGCGGTCCGCGAACGGCGATCTCCCCTTGAGCACGCTGTCCGCAGCGAGCACGCTCGCGACCACGCTGATGAAGGCGGCTGCGACCGACGGGGCGAGCACCACCGTCAGTCGTTCGCTGGGCGGCTTGGTCGCCCCGAGCTGTCCGGTGGCCAGCGCTGTCGACTCTGTGACGACGCGATCGACATCGAGCTCGTCGGGCCGCCGGGCAGCATCGCCGGCATAGCCGATCTGTGTCTCATCGCCGCCGGTGGCGAGCGGCTGGGCGCCGATCGAGCAGCTTCCCGTCGAGGTCTGCACGCAGATGCCGGTGCTGGACGCCAGCGCCGATTGCGACCAACCGTCGCTCCAAGCAGACACACGCACCCCGGAGATGCGGGGATCAGCATCGAGGCAGCGGCGCTCGAGATCGATGGCGGCGGCGATCTTGTCTGCATCGGGGATGCTGAGGACCGACGGATCGCCCAAGTCCAGCCCGGGCGGCTCAACACCGTCGGGCTCGGCCAGGCGCTGGTGCGGGTCCGACTCGCCGAAAGCGACGTTGCGGCGCGCTGCTTCCAGCGTGTCGGACACCACGTCAGGATCGAGCGAGCCCGCGGACGCGAATCCCTGGCGACCGTCCTCGAGGACTCGGACGCCGATTGCCGCGGTCACACCCGAGCGCAGCGATTCCACCTCGCCGTTGTATGCGCGCACCGTGGTGGATCGTCCCGTCGAGACGCACACCTCGATCTGCTCTCTCCCGGCGGCTCGCTCGCACACCTGCTGCGCCATCTGGGCCAGCTCGTCGGTGTCGTACTGGCGGCGCTCGCTCACGCGGCGGTGCCCCCGACGGTGAGCGCCCGTACCCGCAGGGTGGGCTGGCCGTCGCCGACGGGAACGCCCTGGCCGTCCTTGCCGCAGGTGCCGGGGTGCCCCATCGCGAAGTCATTTCCGATGGCGTCGATGTCGAGGAGCACCTGGGGGCCGTTGCCGATCAGGTTGCCCTCGCGCAGCGGCTCGGTGATCTCGCCGTCCTCGATGAGGTAGGCCTCGGTCATTCCGAATACGAAGTCGCCGGTCGCCGTGTTCACCTGACCGCCGCCGAGATGTGCCACGTACACACCCCAGGGCGTGTCGGCGATGATGTCGTCGGGGTCGAGGTCACCGTTCGTGACAAAGGTATTGGTCATGCGGACCATCGGCAGGTGCGTGTAGCTCTGGCGGCGACCGTTGCCGGACGGCGCTCGCCCGTCATCCCGGCTACGCAGCCAATCCCACATGTAGTCGGTCAGCACGCCGTCGGAGATCAGCACGTTCCGCTGTGTGGGATGGCCCTCGTCATCGATGCGCAGCGCGCCCCACTCGGGCCCCATCGTGCCGTCATCCACCAGCGTCACGCCCTCGGCGGCCACCTGAGTGCCCACCCGGTCTCGAAACACCGACGCGCCCTTGCGCACCAGGTCTGCTTCGAGCCCGTGGCCGCAGGCCTCGTGAAACAGCACTCCTCCGCCGCCTCGGGCGATCACCACCGGGACCTCGCCGCTGGGCGCCGGGCGGGCGGCCAGCTTGGTGACGGCGCGATGGGCCGCACGCTGGGCCAGCTCGGCTGGGTCGTAGTCGTCGAACAGCTCCCACCCGACCGTGTAGCCGACGGTCTCTCGGCCGGTCTGCAGGCCGCCGTCCCCGCTCGCCACGCAGCTCACCGAGAACAGGGTGCGGACCTGGTCGTCAGCCGCGCAGACGCCATTGGTGTTCGCCACCAGGATCCGGCGGCGGCTGTCGCCGTAACGAGCGGTGACCTGGGTGATGGCCTCGTGGGTGGAGCGTGCGGCATCGTCGGCCGCCCGCAGCAGCGCCACCTTGGCATCCGCGCCGACGGACTCCGGGAGCACCTCGACGCCAGGTACCGCAGTGCCCGAGCCGCGGAACGACTCCATGTCCACTGTCCCGCCGACCTGCGAGCGGGTCGCCACCGCCGCTGCCGTCCGTGCAGCATCCGCGAGTCCTTCGGGCGTCATGTCCGACGTGTGCGCGTAGCCCGTCACCTCGCCGGAGGTGACCCGGATACCGACACCGCGGTCCCGACCCGAGTTCATCTCCTCAACACGTCCCTCGTCGAACAGCACGCCAGTCGAGGTTCGATCCTCCGCGAACAGCTCAGCCCATTCCCCGCCGGCACGCAGGGCCTCCCTCAACGTCGCGTCGACAACTTCAAGGTCGACGAGCGTCGATGCCTCGGCACCGTCGGGAGCAATTGTGGGCGTCATAGGAGTCATCAGGTGCGCTGTCGTCGTGGTATCGCTGCGGGGATCTCCGAAGCGTCGGCGAGACGCGCGTCAGCGAATCATGTCCCGCAGTGCGGCCACACTATTGTGCGAAGCCACGTGAGACGCTTCGGGATGGAAGTGGGCAGCGGCGCTGCATCCGGTGCCGCACTGGGCGGGCTCGGTGGGAGTGCCGCCTGAATGCGCATACCGCACAGCCTCGTCACGGTGCTCCGCGTCGGCGTGAGCGCAGGCCTCTTGGCGCTGCTGCTCATCATCAGCCGTGACGAACTCTCCGCTCTCAACCTCGACTCCAAGAGAGCGGCGGCTGCCTGGCTGGTGGCAGGGTCGCTGGCAATCGCCGCTGCCTTCGTCACCGCTTCAGCGCGTTGGTGGCAGGTAGCCGACACGCTCGACGTCAAGGTGTCGGGCCGATCGATGCTGTCGATCTACCTGGCTGCCCAATTCGTCGGCAACTTCCTGCCCACCACCATCGGCGGAGACGTGCTGCGCGTCAACCGGCTGGGCCGTCTGTGCGGCAGCGAGGCCAATGCGTTCGCAACGGTGATCATCGAACGCCTCACCGGTTGGGTTGTGCTCCCGCTGCTGACGGTCGCAGCGCTGGCGTCTCAGCCAAGTCTGCTCACGCACTCGGGGGGTCAGATCGCAGGCGGACTGGCGCTGGGGACTCTCGCGGTGCTGGCATTCATTGTCTGGATTGCGGAGCACCCACGCGGACTGGGTCGACTTGCCGGCGGAAGCCGCATTCGAGACGCATTGGGTGCCGTTCACACCGGTTTGAGCGTGTACCGGCGGCATCCGCGAGCGGCCCGACGGTTGCTGGGCGTCGGAATCGCCTACCAAGTCCTCCTCGTGGCGGCGACAGCGCTGATCGGAGCGGCGATCGGGGCCGACCCCGGTCTGCGTGCATGGTTGGCGTTCGCGCCGATGGTGTTGATCGTCCAGCTCATGCCCTTCACGATCGGGGGCCTCGGCGTGCGCGAGGGCGCGCTGGTGCTGTTCCTCGACGCCCACGGTGTGAACGAGGGCGAAGCCGTGCTGCTGGGCCTGCTGCTGTACGCGCTGACGCTGCTGGTGAGCCTCGCCGGCGCCCCCACGCTGGCGCTCGGCGGGCGTCGCAGGCGCGACAAGGTGCCCGCCGAGGTCCCACTCGGACCCTGAGTACCCTGAACCACCAATGCACCTCGCCAAGCTCACCAGTCCGGCTGACCTGCGAGCGCTCAGCCCCGCGCAGCTCGACGAGCTCTGCGCAGAGATTCGGCACTTCATCGTGCAGGCCGTCTCACGCACCGGTGGACATCTGGGATCGAATCTCGGAGCGGTCGAACTCACGGTGGCGCTGCATCGGGTATTCGAGTCCCCGCGAGATGTCATCGTCTGGGACACCGGCCATCAGGCCTACGTTCACAAGCTCATCACGGGTCGCCGGGAGGGCTTCGAGCGTCTCCGCCAGCGCCACGGCTTGTCGGGGTACCCCAGCACCGCCGAATCGCCCCACGACTTCGTCGAGAACAGCCACGCCTCTACCTCACTGAGCTGGGCGTCGGGCCTCGCGGCGGGCTTCGAGCTGACCGGCAACGAGCACCGTCGCGTCGTCGCGGTCATCGGGGACGGCTCGATGACCGGCGGGATGGCCTTTGAGGCGCTGAACAACCTCGGCCACTACGCCCAGCGTGCGCTCATCGTGCTCAACGACAACGGACGCTCATACGCCCCGACCGTCAGCCGGCTCTCGGCCGCGGTGTCACGGCTGCGCCGATCGCCTCACTACGTGCAGGGCCGGCGGGCAGTGGACCATCTGCTCGAGCGCGTGCCCCTGGGCGACGGCGTCAGGCGGGGGCTCGACAGCGCTGCGGCGGCCATGCGTGAGATGTGGGAGCCGCCGGCGTTCTTCGAGACGCTCGGCGTGCGCTACCTCGGACCCTTCGACGGTCATGACATCGAAGCCATGGAGTCGGCGTTTCGCGACGCGGCCGCCTACTCCGGGGGCCCGGTCGTCGTCCATGTGGTGACCCAGAAGGGTCGCGGCTACGCACCCGCCGAGCACGACACCGAAAAGCACCTGCACGACATCGGGCTCTTCGACCCTGCCACGGGCGCCTCGCCGGTGCCCACCCCCGCCGCGCAGCCCCCAGCAGCGCCTGCGCCCGTACCGAGCGAGCCGGCAACGGCCAAGACGCCGGCTGCGCCCGATGAGCCGGTCTTGCGCGACTACACGGCCACATTCACCGAGACTCTCATCGCGGCGGCCCGGCATCGCAGCGACATCGTGGCGATCACCGCTGCCATGGGCGGCTCCACCGGCCTCTTGCCGTTCCAGCGCGAATTCCCCGAGCGCTTCTATGACGTGGGCATCGCCGAACAGCACGCGCTGACCTCAGCTGCAGGCATGGCGCGTGCAGGTCTGCGACCGGTCGTCGCGGTGTATTCGACCTTCATGGCTCGCGCCTTCGACCAGGCCCTCTACGACATCGGGCTGCATCGCTTGCCGGTCATTCTCTGCATCGACCGGGCGGGCATCACGGGCCCCGACGGCGCTTCTCACCACGGCGTCTACGACATTGCCATGCTGACGCGCATCCCCGACGCGACGGTGTTCGCTCCGTCATCGCCCGACGAACTGCCGGTCGCGTTCGGCCACGCGCTCGAGATCACCGACGGACCGGTCGTGATTCGCTGGCCACGGGGCAAGGGCGCACTTGCACGTCCCATCGGGTCGCTCCCGACATCTCCCCACAGCATGCGACCGCAGGCTCGCCAGCACCGGACGGGCTCCGATGCCTGCGTGCTCGCGGCCGGGCAGACCCTCAGAGCTGCCGCGGAGGCAGCCGAGCTGCTCAGCTGTGAGGGCATCGAGATCTCGCTGTGGGATCCACGGATGCTCAAACCGTTGGACCGAGCCATGATCCTCGATGCCGCCTCGCACCCGCTCGTCGTCACCGTCGAGGACGGCGTACGAGTCGGCGGCTTCGGCAGCACGGTCAGCGATGCGCTGCAGCAGCTTGACGTGCCGAGCGTGCCCCGCATCAGCCAGCTCGGCACGCCCGATGCGTACCTTCCGCATGGGAGTGCCGCCGAGCTCGCAGCCGAGCTCGGCCTTGACGCCAAGGGCATCGCCGCGTCGGTGAGCAAGACGCTCGCCCGGATGACCTCCTGATCCTTCGCCGACGCAGGCAGCAGCAACGCCAGCACCAGCGGGAACCGGAGACGCGCAACGGCCCGGGGCAGCTGCCCCGGGCCGTCAGACGTTGTGTGTTCCGCGCCGCAGCTCTGCTGCGGGCATCAGACTCCGCGCCGCAGCTCTGCTGCGGGCGTTGAGTACGACTAACCCAGCTCGGAACCGACGACTGAGACGAAGCTCACCGCAGCGCCCGGCTGGCCGCCGAGGTTGTGCGTGAGGCCCAGCGTCTTGCCCTGCTCGGTGACCGAGGGGATCTGCCGCTCCGGCGGAGCCTGACCGCGCAGCTGCAGCCAGCACTCGAAGAGCATCCGCAGGCCGGATGCTCCGATCGGATGGCCGAAGCTCTTCAGACCGCCGTCAGGGTTGACTGGGAGGTCGCCGTCGAGGTCGAACGTGCCGGCCATGGCTTCCTTCCAGCCCAAGCCGCGCTCGGCGAATCCGAGGTCCTCCATGAGCACCAGCTCGGTCGGCGTGAAGCAGTCGTGCACCTCGGCCATCGCAATCTGCGAACGGGGGTCGGTGATGCCAGCCTGCTTGTAGGCCTCGGCCGCCGATGCCACGACCTCGCGGAACGTCGTGTAGTCGTAGGTGCTGTCGAGGGCACCGGTCGCCGGACCCGAGGCGAAGCTGAGCGCCTTGATGTACAGCGGGTTGTCGCAGTACTTGTGGGCGTCCTCAGCCCGCACCAGCACCGCAGCAGCCGAGCCGTCGCTGACGCCCGAGCAGTCGAAGATACCGAGCGGGCCAGCGATCAGGGGCGAGCCGGCGATGGTCTCCTTGGCGACTTCCTTGCGGAACTGCGCCCGGGGGTTGAGCGAGCCGTTGCGGTGGTTCTTCCACGCGATGCGGGTGAGAACCTCCTTCATGGTCTCTTCGTCCAGCCCGTACTTGTGGGCGTAGGCCGGTGCCAGCAAGCTGAACGTGGCCGGTGCGGTGATCGTGGAATCGGTGCCGTCGCTGGGCGGGCGGGCACCCGTCAGACCCGAGTAGCCCGAGTCCTTCAGCTTCTCCACGCCGATCGCCATCACCATGTCGTAGGCACCCGAAGCGACTGCGTATGCAGCGTTTCGGAATGCCTCAGAACCGGTGGCACACATGTTCTCGAGCCGGGTGACCGGCTTGTAGTCGAGCTGCAGCGGCTTCGACAGCGTCAGGCCGGAAACGCCCGAACCCATCGTGCCGAGCCAGAAGGCGTCGATGTCGTCCTGGGTGACGCCCGCCGATGCGTACGCATCGTGCGCAGCGTCGGTGAGCATGTCATCGACGCTGCGATCCCAGTGCTCGCCGAACTGGGTGCAACCCATGCCGACGATCGCGACCTTGTCGCGAATGCCATGTGAACTCATGTGTGCCTGCCTTGTGGTGGGTTGTGGGTACTTGACATTATGGCCGCTGGCCACTGTGCTTGCCTGCCGCTGCTTGCGCAGCGCGAGCATTGCTGGGTCACCCTGCAGCCGGGCGAGCCTTCCAGAAGTAGTTGTGGATTCCTTCCGCGCTGTACAGGCGGCGGAACGTCATCTCGACTCGGTCGCCGATGCGAACCTCGTCAGGGTCGACGTCGGTCATCTCGGCCTGGAAGCGTCCGCCGCCGTCGTAGTCGATGACCACCGCAACCATGGGCGGCGACAGCGAGAACGCCAGTCGGTCCACCGTGAAGGTGGCAATCGTGGCGGGCACGTCAGCCATGCGGACGCGCTCCATGTCGTCAACGGCTCCGCCCTCCATCGACACGCGCATCGGCGGCAAATGGATGGCGCCCGAACTGCGGTCGCGTGAGCCGACGAATGCGTACTTCCAGTCTTCGGAGCGGAACGCGGGCGGCGCGCCGGGACGCTCCGGATCCGGACGGCGGGGCGGCTCGCGGTCGAGGAAACCGCGCCACGTCAGGAACTTGTTGTAGTCGAGCCCGTCGTTGCCCCGATTGATCTGGGAACGCACCGGCGCGTACGGCGCATGGTCGGCGATGGCGTCAGTCGTCCGCAACACATCGGCCGTGGCACCGTCGGCGAGGTGGACCAGCAGGATCGTCTCGCCGGGCGCCGCCTCGTCGAGCACGGCCGCCAGCACGATTGCCGCATGCGCGGTGCCGGTGTTGCCGATCTCTCCGGTCAAGTCACCGACCAGCTTGTCGCCTGCAACCCGGGACAGGCCGCGCACCGCACGGGCGTGCAGACCCACGATCGCGATCTTGTCGATGGCGTCGAGGCCGACACCGGCGTCGGCCAGCGCTCGCTCAATGGCATCGTTCGCGAGCGGCAGGTACACCTGCTCGCCGAACCGCTCCTCCCAGATGCGTGAGTACGCATCGCCCGGCTGTCGGTAGCGGTCGGTGAACTCAGCGGTCGCAACCGCCCCGCCGAGCCACTCGCACAGCACCGGTGACACTGAGTCATCGCCGAAGACGAAGGCGGCCGCCCCGTCGCCGCCGCCGGCCTCGTCGCCGCTGGTCGGGCGACCGGTGCGCAGATCAGCAGCGACCGCCAGGTTGGTGCCCCGGTTGGCCGCAGCGAGCGCCCAGATGGCTTCTGACGAACGCGGCGCGCCGCCGGCGTCGACCGCCCAGGAGGACTGGGGCAGGTCCAGCGCGGCATGAATGGCCGAGGCGTTCGTCTTGTCCATGTATGCAGGATTGGCTGTCGAGAAGAGCACCGAGTCGGGCACGATCTCGCTGCCGCGCAGCGCGTTGCGCGCGGCCTCGACGCCCATCGTGGTGGTGTCCTCGTCGTAGCTGGCCACGGCCCGGTGCCCGCGGCCGCCGCCCGAGCCCATCGCCGCGGTGATCTTGGAGCGGTCCAGCCGCCAATACGGCACGTACGCTCCGTAAGCAATAATCCCTCGTCCCATTGTCGGTTCTCCCGTCGCTGCGGTTGCAATCGTCGCCGTCGTCCCCGACCCTCGAGCGGTCGGGTCGGCTGTCCCCGGCGCACACCGGCCAGCGCAGGAGCCTACGGCGTGGAGCGGGCGTGTCGCCTAGCCCGCGGGGACGACGCGGTACGCCTCGGCCAGTCGACCGTCGGGGAGGTTGCCCGCAGCTGCGGTATCGGCAGCCCATTCGCGCAGACGGCCGTCGAGATCGTCCATCTCCGCTGTTTGGCTGCGATGTGCACGAAGCGCTTCGACCTTGCGGCCGAAACTGTCGGTGATGTCGATGTAGCGGTTCGGCTCCGTGCCGATCAGCCAGATCTCGCTGACGTTGTGGGGCTGGTGACCCTCGTCGAGGAGTTCCGGAAATGCGCGCGGATTGCGGGAATCGGGGTACACGGCGGCCAGCGCAGCAGTAGCAGTGGCCAGATGGTCAGGGTGGGAGATGTAGATGTGGTCCCAGTTGGGGATCGTGGTCTGGCACAGCACAGCATCAGGACGCACGATCCGGATCACCCGCGCGATGTCACGCCGCAAACCGAGGTCGGCCACGACCATGCCGTCAGGGTGGCCGAGCCAATGCAGCTCATGGACTCCCACCTTCGCCGCCGCCGCCGTCTGTTCGGCCTGGCGCACGGCGGCCAGCTCGTCGGACGTGTGGGACATGTCGTCGTCGCCGGCTTCGCCGCTCGTCGCCAAGCAGTACGCCACGTGAGAACCGGCTGACGTCAGCGCTGCGACCGTCCCCGCCATGCCGAAGTCGATGTCGTCGGGATGCGCCACGACGATCAGGGCTCGCGCAGGCGCTTCGATCTCGCCCTGATCGGTGAGGATCATGCCCACAGCCAGAACCTCCGACGCTCAGGCCGCGGATTCGCTGCCCGGCTCAGCCGCTAGGTGAAGTAGGGGTTCTCGCCCGATGCGTGGTCGGTGAGGTCGACGACCCGCTCGATCTCGGGGATCAGCTCACGCAGCGTGCGCTCGATGCCGGCCGTGACGGTGGCATTCGCCATGCCGCAGCCCTGGCAGCCGCCGCCCAGCTTGACCACCACCGTGTCGCCCTCCACCGACACCAGTTCGGCGAAGCCGCCGTGAGCAGCAATCGAGGGATTGATCCGCTTGGTGAGCACCTCGCGGACGTTGTCTTCCACTGTCCCGTCGAGCTCGAGCTGGGCGTTGGGGCCGAGGTCGGGGCGGTTCGGGTTGCGCAGCACCAGGCCCGGCTGGTTCGGGTTGGACGGCAGGTCCAGCGAGGCACCGTCGAGCTTGGGTACGTCACGATCGGGGATCAGCACCGTCAGGCCGCCCCCGACTGCGAACGGCACGTCGGCACTGTCGGCTTCGGCCAGCAGCTCGAAGGCGAGGTCGTAGGTGTAGTCGACGCCTTGAGCGCCTGTCACCTCGATGCGCAGCGCCAGCTGATCGCCGTCGACTTCGCTGTTGCGCAGTTCGACCACCTTGGTGAGCGCGGCCGGCGTGACGTCGAAGGTCTCGCGCCGCGTCTCCATCATCGATTCGCGCACTGCATCGGCTGGAGCTATCGGATCGCTCAGGGCCATGGGCGCAGCCTACTGAGGGCACCCCGCAGCACCGTGGGCGCTCCTGACGACGATTTGCCGAACCGCAGTAGTGTCCCGCTGGTTCGGGCCCTGCGAGGGCAGTGACACAAGACACCGAGGGGACGCCCATGACATTCCGAGCGCTGATGCTGAACGAACAAGATCGGACCGTCACCGCCGAGGTCCAGACTGTCGACGGCAGCGAGCTGCCGCAGGGCAACGTCACGGTGGCCGTCGAGTACAGCACCCTGAACTACAAGGACGGGATGATCCTGGGCGGGATCGGCCGGCTGGTGCGCACCTACCCGCATGTGCCGGGCATCGACTTCGCCGGCGTGGTGGAGTCCTCCGACGACAGTCGGTTCGCCGCCGGCGATCGTGTCGTGCTGACCGGCTGGCGGGTCGGCGAAGCGCACTGGGGCGGCTACGCGGAGCGCGCACGGGTCGACGCGGATTGGCTCGTCCGGCTGCCCGACGGGTTGTCGACGTTTGACGCGATGGCCTTGGGCACTGCGGGATTCACATCGATGCTGGCCGTGAAGGCACTCGAAGACCACGGCATCGGCACAGGTCCGGTCCTGGCGACCGGTGCCGCGGGCGGCGTCGGCAGCGTTGCAGTGCACCTGCTGTCTGCCGCCGGCTACGCCGTCGCCGCCTCGACCGGTCGGCCGCAGACCGCCGATTATCTGCGCTCGCTCGGTGCCGGCGAGATCATCGACCGGGCCGAGCTGTCCGAGCCTGTGCAGCGACCGCTCGGCAGCGAACGGTTCGGCGGCTGCGTGGACGCGGTGGGCGGCACCACCCTGGCCAACGTGCTGACGCAGATGTCCTACGGCTCCAGCGTGGCGGCATGCGGCCTGGCTGGCGGCAACGGGCTGGACACGACGGTGATCCCGTTCTTGCTGAGGGGAGTGAACCTGCTCGGCATCGACTCGGTCATGTGCCCGTTCGCACCGCGGCAGGCTGCCTGGGAGCGCTTGAACGAGCTGGTGGACCGCGATCTGCTGGCCTCGATGACCACGACTGTGGGCCTCGGCGATCTTGCGGCGCTGGGGCCGAAGATCCTGGCCGGGGAGGTGCAGGGTCGCACCGTGGTGAACGTGCGCGGCTGACGCCGCGTCTGTGAACGTGCGCGGCTGATCTGCCTGCGTGACTACAGCACCGAGGTGATCGCGGCGAAACCCGTCAGGAGCATTGCAGCCACGACGAGCACGGCGGTCCACCACAATCCGGGCTGACGCTGGCGCAGCGGGCGCAGGTTGCCCGCTGCGTCATATCGGTGACGTGCCATGAGCGGGTCCTAGCCCTTCAGCGTCCACTCGATAGCGCCGTTCTCGTTCAGGACTTTCACCTCGATGTCCTGCGTTGCCCCGGAGCCCGACTGCGAGAGCTTGCACAAGAAGGTCTGGTTGACCGACACCACGAGGTACTGGTCGTCGCCGCAATCCGCCTGGACATCGAAGCCCAGGGCGCTCGCCGCCTCAGCGCCGAGCGCCGTCTCGGTGGCGTTCACCTGCATCACTGCTTGGCGCGGCCGGACCTCACGGCGGCCCTGCTCGTCGATGATCGTGACGTGCGCCTCGTAGAAGGCCCCCTCGACGAGCCCGTTGCACAAGAACGTCGAACCTGGTCGGATCGGAGCATTCGGCGGGCAGCTGACTGCCGTGAGCTCCGCAGGTGCCACGACACTCTGCAGGTAATCCTGGACCTCGCGTTCAAGCTGTGTCTGATCAGGTTCGCTGCCGCACGCGACTGCCACGATCGCCGTCATTGCCAGCACCGTCACCCATCGCCCGAACTTCTTCGGGCAGCAGGAACCTGCCGGTCGTCCCGGCCCGCGGGGTGGTCCCTGCGTGGTCGGTCTGGTCAATGTGACGACCTCCGGTTGGGGCAGTCGGGACACTAGCCCTTGATCAGGCAGGACAACGCGAACCCCCGATCAGATAAACGGACGTTCCTGGTAGCGGCCGAAGACATCGGCGAGCGCGTTGGTCACCTCGCCCACCGTGGCCCGGGTACGCACGGTGTCGATGAGGTGCGGCATCAGATTTGCATCGGTCTCCGCCGCACGGCGCAACGCTGTCAGGGCCTCGTCGACCGCGGCCTGGCTTCGGTCGGCCCGCACCTTGCCCAGCCGCTTGATCTGCCGCTGCTCGTCGTCGTTGGTGATCTTGAGCAGATCGATCTCGTCGTCCTCGCTGCCCTCGGTGAAGGCGCTGGCACCCACCACCACCCGGCGCCCGGCGTTCACCTTCTTCTCGAAGTCGTAGGCGGCGTCGGCGATGCCGGACTGGTACCAGCCCTCGTCGATCAGCCGGAACGCTCCCTCCAGCATCGAGCCGTCGCCTGCCGCTTCGATGTGGGCAAACATCTGCTCGGCTTCGGCCTCGAGCTTGTCGGTGAGCTCCTCGATGAACCAGCTCCCGCCGAGAGGATCGATGACGTTCGCCGCTCCGGTCTCGTGGGCGATGATCTGCTGTGTCCGCAGGGCGATGCGCGCCGCTTTGTCGGTCGGCAGCGCCAAGGCCTCGTCCATCGAGTTGGTGTGCAGGCTCTGGGTGCCTCCGAGCACCCCAGCGAGCGCCTCGATCGCGGTGCGAGCGATGTTGATCTCGGGTTGCTGGGCCGTGAGCGAGACGCCCGCAGTCTGGGTGTGGAATCGCAGCATCGTGGACCGCTCGCTGGCGGCGCCATAGCGGTCGCGCATCCAGCGGGCCCAGATGCGTCGAGCCGCCCGGTACTTCGCGATCTCCTCGAAGAAGTCGATGTGAGCATTGAAGAAAAAGCTCAGCCGCGGGGCGAATTCGTCGGTGGACAGCCCCCGCTGTGCGGCAGCCTCCACGTACGCGAACCCGTTGGCCAGTGTGAACGCCAGCTCCTGGGCGGCGGTGGAGCCCGCCTCGCGAATGTGGTAGCCGCTGATCGACACCGAATTCCAGCGGGGCATCTCGTTGGTGGCGAACTCGATCGTGTCGGCCACGAGGCGCATCGACGGCCGCGGCGGGTACACCCATTCCTTCTGGGCTTGGTACTCCTTGAGGATGTCGTTCTGCAGCGTGCCGCCGAGGTTGCGGCGGTCCGCACCCTGCTCCTCCGCATTGGCCACGAACATCGCCCAGATCGTGGCGGCAGGCGCGTTGATGGTCATCGACGTCGTGGTCGCCTCGAGGTCGATGCCGTCGTACAGCGTCGACATGTCCTCGATGGAATCCACCGCCACACCGCAACGACCGACTTCGCCGAGCGACATGAGGTCGTCGGAGTCGAGGCCCATGAGCGTGGGCATGTCGAATGCCGTCGACAGCCCGCCCCCGCCGGCTTCGAGGATCTCGTGGAATCGCCGGTTGGTGTCTTCGGGAGTTCCGAAGCCGGCGAACATGCGCATCGTCCACAGCCGGCCGCGGTAGCCGCTGGGATGCACGCCGCGGGTGTAGGGGAATTGCCCCGGCCAGCCCACCTCAGGATCGGGTTCGCCCTCCGCAGGCGCGTAGAGCGGGTCGAGTTCGAGACCGCTCATCGTGGAGAAGTCTGCATCTCGCACCCGAGTGCTCTCGAACTCTGCTTGCCAGCGCTCGCGTGTCACCCGTGGCCTCCTGAGATCTGCAGCCTCGTCACTGCCGAGGTGCGCTCAGCGTCGACATCACCTGCGGCGCTTGAAGTGTATGCAGCAGCCCGCAGGCCGGACCAGCCTCAGAGGCTGAGCGGATCGACGGGGCCGCGGCCGCTGCCTACATGACGATCTGCTCCCGCCGAGATAGCGCGTGCCGTCAGGTCGTGGGCACGGTCGATCGCTGAGTCCACGTCCGCGCCCTTCGCCAGTTCGGCACAGATGGCCGCCGAGAAGACGTCGCCCGACCCCCGGACGTTGCGGGTCTGGATGCGGGGCGCCGACAGCAGCCGGACGCTGCCGTCGCGGACGACGGCGTCGGTGATCGTGTCACCGCCCCGGAGCCTGCCACCGGTGACGACCACGGCCTCGGGCCCCGTGGCCGCCAGCTCGTGGGCCGCTTCGATCCAGGCCTCGATCTCGTCGCCCAGGTCTCTGCCCACGAGTCGACCGGCCTCGAGGTGGTTGGGTGTCACGACTCGGGCGCTCGGCAGCAGGCGCGTCGCGACGGACCGCTCTGCCTCGGCGCTGAGCAGCGGCTCGCCGGCCCCGTCGACGAGCACCGGGTCCACCACCAGCTGGGGGAGCCGGCGGGCAGCCACCGATGCCACCGCGGCGACCGTCTCTGCCGTGAGCAGCAGACCCGTCTTGGAAGCGGCAATGGGCATGTCGTCGAGCACTGCATGGATCTGTGCGGCCACCAGCTCTGCGTCGACGGGCTGCACAGCGCGGAACTCGGCCGTGTTCTGTGCCGAAACGAGCGTCAGCGCGAATGTCCCGTGCACGCCGCATGCCGCGAACGCCCGCAGGTCAGCGGCGAGACCGGCCCCGCCCGAAGAATCCGCGCCCGCGATGGTCAGAGCCGCAGGCCACCAAGCGTGCAGCGGGGGTGGAGGAAGGTCCCCTCTCGTCATCGGGCCGGCCATGCCACCAGTACAACAGTTGGGCGCTCCGCGCGGCAGTCACTCTCGCTAGTGGTTAGCGTCGTCGGGCGATGTCCGGATCTGCCTCGAGAACGAGCGGCTCCTGCACTGGCCCCGCCTCCCCCGACGGCACCGTCGGCATCATCGCCAATCCGGTCTCGGGGCGCGACGTTCGCAGGGTGGCGGCGAGGGGCGCGGTGTCCACGACCGAGGACAAGCGCAACCGGATCGCCCGGGCCGTCATCGGCGCCGTGACCGCCGGGGCCACGCGGATCGTGGCGATGGCAGAACCGTTCGGCATCGCCACCGGGGCGCTCACTGACCTCCGCATCGACGCCGAGATCGAGATCGTCGACGTGGGGGCGACTGTCTCGCCCACCGACACGATCCGGGCGGTCGAGGCCATGCGAGCCCGTGAGGTCAGCGTGGTTGTGACGCTGGGCGGCGACGGCACCAATCGCACGATCGCCGGGGTCTGGCCCGATGCGACGCTCGTGCCGATGTCCACCGGCACCAACAATGTGTTTCCCAGCCTGACCGAGCCCACCGTGGCCGGCGCCGCGGCGGGGCTGCTGGCGGCCGGCGTGGTGGATCCTGAAGCGTGTGCCCCGCGGTCGAAGCTGATCACGGTGACATCGGGAGGCGGCACATCGGGGAACGGCACATCGAACCAGGCGGGATCGACACGGGGCTGGACCGAGATCGCGCTGGTCGACGCAGTCACGATTGCCGACGACTTCGTCGGGAATCGCATGCCCGCCGACGGCGAGCGGCTGCGACAGGTGCTCGTGTCGCGCGCCCATCCGGCCAGCATTGGGCTGAGCTCGCTGGCGGGGCTGCTGCAGCCCTGCTCATTCGACGACGACGCAGGCGTGCTCGTGGAGTGCGGACCTGGCGGGCGGCCGATGCGAGTGGCGCTGGCACCTGGGCTGTACCGGACGGTGCCGGTCATCGATCACCGCAGCGTCGATCTGGGGGAAGCCGTGGCGCTCCGGGGTCCGACAGTGCTGTCGCTCGACGGTGACCGTGAGCGCACGATCAGCCCCGGTGCGTCAGCGATTGCCGATGTGCAGCGCAGCGGGCCTCGGGTGGTCAACGTGGAACGGGCACTGGAATTGGGTGCCGCTGCCGGGGTGTTCGAGACCTCTCGGGCGCCGACCGGCGATCGTGCGCTCAACGAGGGCTCCCGTGTCCACTACCACCACGCCGACGGCACCCCGATCCGCGATTGCTGCTGAGCCGTCGAGCGGCGTGGGCGGATCGCACAGCACCTGCTGGTTGATTCCTGACTAATCCGGTCGGGTTTGTCGTCAAATGCGGCTATCCTCCACTGGACCGGCTGTGCCGGCTCCCGCACCGCCGCGCCTGCCGCATTGCAAGGAGAACGAACATGGCACTGCGCCTCAATGACACCGCCCCCGATTTCACTGCCGACACCACCGAAGGCGAGATCAGCTTCCACGACTGGATCGGTGACGGCTGGGCGCTGCTCTTCTCGCACCCGAAGGACTTCACACCGGTGTGCACCACCGAGCTGGGCGCCGTCGCCGCGCTGGCAGACGAGTTTGCTGCACGCAACTGCAAGATCATCGGCATCAGCGTCGACGGCGTGAGCGACCACGTGGCCTGGAAGGCCGACATCGCCTCCGCGACGGGTCACGAGGCCAACTACCCGCTCATCGGCGATCCCGAGCTGAACGTCGTCAAGCTCTACGACATGCTTCCAGCCGACGCCGGTGACACGTCGCAGGGACGCACCGCGGCCGACAATGCGACCGCTCGCACGGTGTTCATCATCGGCCCGGACAAGAAGATCAAGGCGTCACTGACCTACCCGATGACGACCGGCCGCAACTTCGCGGAGATCCTGCGCCTGCTCGACTCGTGCCAGCTCACCGCGGCGGAGCAGGTCGCCACGCCGGCCAACTGGCAGCAGGGCGAGAACGTCATCATCGTGCCCGCGGTATCCAACGAGGCCGCCGCCGAGAAGTACCCCGACGGCTGGGAATCACCGCTCCCCTACCTGCGCTTGGTGCCGCAGCCAGGCAAGTAACCACGCCGGGCGCAGGGCTGCGGCACCCTCAACAGCACAGGCCGCAGCCAGGCAAGTAATCACGCCGGGCGCAGGGCTGCGGCACCCTCAACAGCACAGGCCGCAGCCAGGCAAGTAACCACGCCCGGCGCAGGGCTGCGGCACCCTCAACAGCACAGACCGCAGCCAGGCGCTTAGCTCAGGCTGGATTCGGCGACCACTTCGGCCTCGAACGCCGGGGCGCCCTCGAGGCTGCGCATCGATGCGGGCAGCTCGGCACGGACACGCTGGTGGAAGACGCGATCTTGGGCCAGCGAGTAGGGATAGGCCTGCTGGCCGGAACGCAGCAGCGGAACATGCAGCGGCCGGCTGTTGGTGGGACCGGGCCGGTCCTGCTCGACGAGCGTTTCGGAGTTGGCCTCGCCATCGCGCACTACCCGGTAGGGCCGTACCACACCGCCGCGGGTGGCTTTGCCCTCTGATTCCTTGTAGACGGGAACAACCGGCTCGAACGTGCCGGAGTGCCGCGCAATGGCAACCGCCTTGTACACCATGCCGGCGGTCGCATGGCCCGAGCCCACCACGAGCTGGGTGCCGACGCCGTAGCCATCAACTGGCAGATGCGCCAGATCGGCGATGCGGTACTCGTCGAGATCGCCCGACACCACGATGCGGGTCGCCTCAGCGCCCGCGTCATCCAGCCACTGCCGGACCCGGGGCACCTCCACCGTGAGATCTCCCGAGTCGATTCGGACGGCGCCCGGCACCCCGCCGAGACGCTTCGCCGCGGCGAGACCCCGTTCGAGTCCTGTTCTGAGGTCGAAGGTGTCGATGAGCAACGTGGTCTCGAGGCCGTGCGCGCGCATCTGCGCCTCGAAAGCCGCTTCCTCGTCGTGGTGCGCCAGCGTGAAGGCGTGCGCCGCCGTGCCGGCAGTAGGGATGCCGTACTGCTCGCCGGCCAGCAGGTTGGACGTCGCATCGAAACCCACCAGCCACGCCGCACGCGCAGCGGCGACGGCAGCGAGCTCATGGGTGCGGCGGCCGCCCATCTCGATGAGGTGACGACCCTCGGCAACATCGTGCATCCGTGCGGCAGCAGATGCGACCGCGCAGTCGTGGTTGAGCACGGAGAGCACCAGCGTCTCCACGAGCAGCGCGGTGCCCACCGAAGCATCGACGCGCAGCACCGGGCTGCCGGGCACGTAGAAGTCGCCCTCGCGATAGCTCCAGGCATCGCCGTCGAAACGGAAGGTCGCCAGGTGATCCAGCAGGTCGTCGCTGAAGCGACCGAGCCCGGCCAGGTAGTCCAGATCGTCGGCCTCGAACCGGTAGTCAGCCAGCAGCCCGGCCAGACGGCCTGGACCCGCCACCACGCCGTAGCCGCGTCCCGGCGGCAGCCGCCGGGCGAACACCTCGAAGCACGAGCGCCGCGACGCGACACCCGACTGCAGGGCCGCGTCGAGCATGGTCAGCTCGTACAGATCGGTCATCATGGCCGTGCCCACACCACAAGTCTGCCCGCAGTGGGCACCGCCTTGCCCGCTCAGCGCTGAGCCGCGCCCTGCCATCGATTCGCGGCGACCAGTACGAGCCCAAGCCGAGCGGTGCCCACCGGTAGCGTCGCGGCGATGGTTGCTGTCGGGCTGGCTCGGCTCATGGCTGTGTCGCATCTGGCCTACATCGTGTTCCTGCTGGTCGGCGGGTTTGCTGCGAAGCGCCGACCGAAGCTGATGAAGTGGCACCTTGCTGCATTCGGCGCAGCCGGATTGGTGAACATCACCGGTTCCGACTGCCCGCTGACCACCTGGGAGAAGTGGTTTCTGCTTCGCTCCGGTCGGGAGCCATACGAGACCGGGTTCGCCTCGCACTACCTCGTGGAGCCCTTCTATTCGAAAGGCATCACCGGCCGCGTAAATTCGGTCATCCTGCTTGCACTCGTGATTCCGGTCTTGGTGAGCTACTGGCGGCTGATTCGCAGCCCTGCGGCCGACTCCGGCCAGTCCGCACCGAACTAGCCCTTCGCGTCCCGGCCGCGCCATAGACTCACCCCCGGTTGTCGTGAGCGAAGCCGGTGAGATCCCGGCACTGTCCCGCAACGGTGATGCCCCTTCGGGGGACGAGTCCGGTCGCCTCCCGGCCGCCATCACGCGAACCGATTCCTCGAGGTAAGGAGCGGCTCGTGCGGTGGGTGCTCCCGCTGCTCGGCCCTGAACTCGAGCAGAAGGGAGAACACCATGAACCGCACCGCCTCCAAGCGAGCGGCCCTGCCACTGCGGGTGCTGTGGGCAGTGCTGACTCTCGCCGTTGTGGCGTCAGCCTGCACGGGCAGCGACGCCGAGCCGGCTGAAGCACACGAGTTCCAGCGGATCGTGTCGATCTCGCCCACCGGTACCGAGATCCTGTTCGCCATCGGCGCGGGCGACCGTGTTGTGGCTGTCGACCAATTCTCCTACTACCCGCCCGAGGCCCCCGTGACCGACCTCGACGGCTGGAATCCGAATCTCGAGGCGATCGCCTTGTACGAACCCGATCTGGTGGTGCTGCAGACCAACGGCGACCTCATCGCGGGGCTCGAGGCACTGGGCATCGCCGTGCTCGCCCACGACGCGCCCTTCGTGTTCGACGACGTCTACGCCCAGATCGCCCAATTCGGCGACATCACGGGCCAAGTCGACGAGGCAGCCCAGCTCACCGCCGACATGCAGGCCGAGATTGCGGACCTGATCGCAGCTGCGCCCGATGCCTCGGGGCTGACCTACTACCACGAGCTCGACAACACGCTGTACAGCGTCACGAGCGGCACCTTCATCGGGCAGGTGTACGGGCTGTTCGGGCTCGACAACGTAGCCGATCCGGCCGATGCCGACGGCAGCCACTTCGGCTACCCCCAGCTCAACGACGAATACCTGGTTGACGCAGACCCCGACCTGATCTTCCTGGCCGACACGTTGTGCTGCGGCCAGAATGCCGAGACTGTGGCAGCGCGCCCAGGCTGGACTCAGCTCACGGCGGTTCAGGCCGGGAATGTCGTCGAACTCAGCGACGACATCGTGTCCCGGTGGGGACCCCGCTTGGTCGACTTCATCGCCGCCATTTCCGGCGCGCTGGTCGACATCGGCGCTGCGAGCTGATCGGGTGCGGTGGTGACCGACGCTCGGGCGGCCGGCCCCACGACACGGGGCGGCGCGGACACGGCGCTGCAGGCCGCCGACCTGAGACTGCGACAGCTCGGCATCGGCGCGGCGGCCGTCGCCGTCGCCGTGGTCGCGGGGCTGACCATCGGGCCGGTCGGCATCGGCGCACACCGTGTGGTGCTCGAGCTCGCGGATGCGTTGCCCGGCTTGGCATTCGACTCGGGGCTCAGCGACGCCCATGCCGCGATCGTGCGGGAAATCCGCTTGCCCCGCGTCGTGCTCGGGCTGCTCGTGGGAGCGACGCTGTCCATGAGCGGCGCCACCTACCAGGCCGCCTTCCGAAACCCGCTGGCCGACCCGTACCTGCTGGGCATCGCTGCGGGGGCAGGCCTCGGCGCCACTCTGGCCATCTCCGCCAACCTGGGAGACGGCGCAGGCGCATTCGACCCAGTGCCACTGGCTGCTTTCGCCGGAGGACTCGTGGCGGTGACGGTGTCGTACGCCGCAGGCCATCTCGGGGGGCGCTCGACGGCGTCGCTGATCCTCGCCGGCATCGCCGTCGCCAGCTTCCTGACGGCATGCCAGACCTATGTGCTGCAGGCCAACAGCGACGCGTTTCGCAGGATCATCGCCTGGATCCTCGGCCGGATCGCAACGTCGGGATGGTCGGAGCCTGCGCTGATGCTCCCCTACTTCGTGATCACCGCTGCCGTCGTGATGCGCTACCGCCGGGCGCTGGACGTGCTGGCGGTGGGCGACGAGGAGGCAGCAGCCCTCGGCGTCAATCCGCGGCGAGTTCGCCTTGTCGTGGTGCTGGCGGCATCGTTGGCTGCTGCCGCGGCAGTTTCGGTGAGCGGGCTCATCGGCTTCGTCGGCATCATCGTGCCCCACACGGTGCGGCTTGCATTCGGGGCCAGCAACCGGGTTGTGCTGCCGTTGTCGGTGTTGTTCGGGGGAGCGTTCATGGTGCTTGCCGACCTGGTGGCCCGCACGGTGCTCTCGCCGGCAGAGCTGCCGATCGGCGTCGTCACCGCCTTCTTGGGCGCACCGTTCTTCGTGCTGGTTCTGCGGACCTCGCGCCGGGAGGTGTGGTGATGGCGGTGCGAGTCCAGTCCGTCACGGTCCAGCTCGACAGCACCCCGGTGCTGCGCGGCGTCGACTTGGAGGTCGCTGCGGGCGAGTGGGTGAACGTCATCGGTCCCAATGGCGCCGGCAAGACCACGCTGCTGCGTGCCGTGCTCGGGCTGGTGCACTTCGGAGGGAGCATCGCCATCAACGGGCTGCGCGAGCGTCGGCGTTCAGCGCGAGCCCGTCACGTGGCGTACGTGCCGCAGACCCCGGTGATCCCGCCTGGGATGCTCGTGGCGGATTACGTGCTGCTCGGTCGCACCCCTCATCGCAGCGTCTTCGCCGCCGAGACCGCCGGCGATCGCAGGATTGCCGCCGAGGTCCTCGAGCGGCTCGATCTCGGCGGCTTCAGCGAGCGAACTGTGCAATCCCTCTCGGGCGGCGAGCGCCAGCGGACGGTGCTGGCGAGAGCACTCGCACAGCAGACCGAGGTCGTGCTGCTGGACGAGCCGACCACGGCGCTGGACCTCGGTCACCAGCAGGACGTGCTCGAGCTCGTCGAGACGCTGCGGCGGGAGCGCGGGCTGACGGTCATCGCCACACTGCACGACCTGACGCTCGCGGCCCGCTACGGCGATCGTGTGGCCGTGCTGTCCGGCGGTCGGATCGCACAGTGCGGTCGGCCCGCGGAGGTGCTTACGGTGGAGACCATCGCCGAGCATTTCGGGGCACAGGTCCGCGTGATCGACGATCCGGAGGGACCCGTCATCGTCCCCACAACCGCCCCCACGCCCGAAATCCCAGCATCCGAACCAGCCATGCTCTCCACCAGCGAGGAACTGTCATGAACGATTTGCCCGCAGATGCCGATGCCCCTCCGACCGAGGATCCCCGGCCAGGCGGCCTGCGGACTGCCCGCAGCCTCGTCGTGGTGAACACCGGCGACGGCAAAGGCAAGTCGTCAGCGGCCTTCGGCACGGCGATGAGGGCACGCGCTCGCGGCTGGCCCGTCGCAGTCGTGCAGTTCCTGAAGTCCGACGACTGGGTGACCGGCGAGCAGTTGATGGCAGAGCCTCTCGGCATTGACTTCTGGTCGCTGGGAGAAGGCTTCACCTGGGACAGTGAGGACTTGACGCGTGACGAAGCCGAGGCCCGCGAAGCCTGGCGGCACGGCAAGGAACTGGTGTCGGCGGGCGAGCACCGGCTGGTGGTGTTCGACGAGATCACCTACCCGCTCAACTGGGGCTGGATCGACGCCTCAGACGTGGAGGCCACGTTCAGGGAACGGCCAGAGCATGTCTCGTTGGTACTGACCGGGCGTGATGCACCGGAGTGGATGACGGACCTGGCCGACACGGTGACCGAGATGCGCAAGGCCAAGCACGCCTACGACTCGGGGATCGCGGCCAAGAAGGGCATCGACTACTGAGCCGCTGTGAGCGCGTGCCCGTGTGCTGCGTTCTCAGATTCTTCTCATCTCGTCTTCGTACCGTGCGTGCATCCCGTTACGGCTACTCGGAGGCGAACCCGCGTGCTGAGATTCTTCCGTCCATCGCTGCTCGCAACCGCGGCAGTCATGTCACTGGTGGCAATGGCTTGCTCAGGGGGCAACCAGAACGGCCTGCCAACGCTGCTGGAGAGCACGACGACCAGTGCAGCCGAATCGCTCACCGCGGCAGGCTCGGACAGCCCGTCCGAGGTGCCCGCGTCGCCAAGCGCAACCACAGCTCCTGCATCGACAGACACGGCGTCGACCGGTGCAGAAGCGGACGGCGCCGACGAAGCCGTCAGCGACGAGGACCGCCTGCTGGAGTTCGCAGCGTGCATGCGCGACAACGGCGTGGAGTTCCCCGACCCGATCGTCGAGGCTGACGGCACGATCAGCTTCGGACTACGGCCGGGCGCGGGTGGTGCCTCCCAGTCGGCAGAGAATCTGCAGCGCATCGGCCGCGATCGGGACCTGCCGGCAGCGCGCGAAGCATGCGGGGGCCTGCTCGAGGGCCTTGCCTTCGGCCGAGGCAGCCAGGACTCTGCCGAAGCCCAAGCCGAGCGAGCAGACCAACTGCTCGAATTCGCCCAGTGCCTGCGCGACAACGGCATCGACGTCGGCGATCCGGACACGAGCGGATTCGGCCCCGGAGGAAGCGGCAGGCCCGCCCGCCCGTTCGGGGAGCTGGACTTCGACGATCCCGATGTGAGCGCCGCGCAGGACCTCTGCGCCGAGCAGGTGTCGTTCACGCCGAGGCGACACGGTGGCCAAGCGCAGGCAGGACAGTGAGCACGTCGCGTAGAGGCCGCTGGACGAGAGCTGCCGCAACAGCCGGTCTGCTCATCGTCATCGCTGGGATCACGCTCATCGTCGCGCTCGTACTCCTCCGCGATGGCTCAGACGACACCTCGAGCGACGCGGCCGAGTCGAACCTCACCACGACGCTGATCGAGCAGCGCGACCTCACCGAGTACCTCGAGATCGACGGAACGCTTGACTACGAGGGCACAGTCACACTCGCCGCCCGCAGCGACGGATCGCTGATTCACCTCGCAGCCGAGGGCACCGTCGTGGGCCGGGGCGAATCGATCTACCTGATCCTGGATCCCCCGACCGAGGCGGAAACTGCCGCTGCGCTGGCCGAAGTCGCATCGGCGCAGGACTCGCTCATGGTTGCTGAAGACGACCTGAGCAGCGCCCGAGCTGGGCCTTCGGACGCCGACATCGCTGCTGAGAGAGCCGCGGTCGCCACGGCCATCGAGGCGCGGGACGAGCTGATCGCAGCGCCCACCGTGTCTGAGATCCGCACCGCCGAGGCCGCGGTGGCCGTTGCAGCGGAAGCGCTCGAGCAGCTCGACAACCCCACGGAGGCCGCACGCGCGCAGTCCCGCTCTGACCTCGCCGCTGCCCAGGAGCATCTCGCCCAGTTGATTGCCGGGGCAACGCAATCCGAGATCGACTCGGCGAAGGCCAACTTGGTGACGGCGCAAGAGGCGCTCGCTGAATTGCTCGCCGAGCCGTCGGAAGCCGAGATCGAATCGGCCGAGGCGGCAGTGGCGATCGCCTGGGAGCGGCTCCGCGAAGAACTGCAGTGCTGCGGCACCGACGCCGAGATTGACCAACTGCGCGCCGTGTTGCTGACCGCCGAAGAGGCGCTCGACGAACTCCTCGCCGGACCGACCGAAGCCGAAGTCGATGAGGCAGAGGCCGATGTGCTCGCAGCGAAGGAAGCGCTCGACGATCTCACAGCCGGCGCGTCCGGCGCCGAGATCGAAGATGCCGAAGCAGATGTGCTCGCCGCGAAGGAAGCGCTCGGCCTGCTCGACAATCCCACTGAGGCGGCGCGGGCGCAGGCACGGGCCGATGTCGCCACCGCTTCCCAATCGCTTGCGGACCTGCGTGCCGGCCCCTCAGATGCGCAGATCGACGCCGCGAACGCAGCAATCTTGGTTGCGGAAGAGGCCCTGGCCGACCTGTTGGCTCCCTCGTCGCAGACCGAGCTCGCGACGCTCACGGCGGCCGTGCAGAGCGCGGAGGCAGCGCTCGACGCTGCCGAGGAGCAGTGGGCTGATCTCGGTCACAGCCAGCATTCGCTCATCGTGCTGTACGGCAGCATGCCCGCATATCGCACCATGGAGCCGGGCACCTCCGGCGACGATGTCCGTCAACTCCAGGAGAACCTCGTCGAGCTCGGCTACCTCGACCGGGAGCAGCGGGTCGCCGACGGCGTCTTCGACGAGGCCACGGCCACCGCAGTGCAGCGTTGGCAGCAGGAAGTCGGACACCGCGTCGACGCGACAGTGGGCACCGCTGATGTGTTGTTCGTCGACGGTCCGGTGCAGATCGGGCCTTGGTCGGCGGGCATCGAGGTGGGCCAGGATCTGCCAGCCGGTACGACGCTTGCGTCGCTCACGGTGATCGAGACGCCGACCGGCGGTGTCATGGCCACCACCCAGCGCGTCGCCGCCAACCTTCCCCTCGGCGACAGGGACCTCGTCAGCGAGGGGATCATCGTCAACGTGGAGTTGCCCGATGGCACCGATGTCGAGGGCACCGTCATCGCCATCAACCCGTCCCCGGTCGCTGACTCCGCGACGGGCGAGAACGTCGTCGAGTTGACCATTCAGCTCCACAGCCCGGCTTCGGCGGTGTGGATCGGCGCGTCGGTGGTGGTGGAAATCACCGAGACCCTCATCGCAGATGCCTTGGTCGTGCCCGCCACAGCGCTGGTTGCCCTCGTCGAGGGCGGTAGCGCCGTGGAGGTTCTCGCCGACGATGGGAGCACACGCTTGATCGGCGTCGAGACGGGGCTGTTCGTCGACGGTGACGTCGAAGTGCTCAGTCCGGATCTCAGGGCCGGAATGCGAGTGGTGGTACCCCGTTGAGCGATCGGCGGGCCGTGCCCGATTCTCAGCCACCGGCCATTGAGCTGCGCGGCGTTTCCAAGATCTATCCGGGATCGCCGCCCATCAAGGCGCTGGACGATGTCTCGGTGCAGATCGCCCGGGGTCAGATGGTCGCGGTCGTCGGCCAGTCGGGCAGCGGCAAGTCGACGATGCTCAACGTGATGGGCACGCTCGATCAGCCCACCAGCGGCTCGGTGCTGATCGAGGGCACCGACACTTCGCTGCTGACCGACAACCAGTTATCGGCGATCCGCGGTCGGCGCATCGGCTTCGTGTTCCAGCGCTTTTTCCTGCTGTCGGGGATAGCGGTGATCGACAACGTGGCGAACGGTCTGCTGTATACGGGTGCGGCCCGGCCGCGCCGGCGCGAAGCGGCCGAAGCCGTGCTTGAACGTGTCGGGCTCGGCGCGCGCAGGTGGCACAAGCCCGACGAGCTGTCCGGCGGTGAGATGCAACGTGTCGCTATTGCCCGGGCGCTCGTGGGCGAACCGGCATTCGTCCTGGCCGACGAACCCACCGGCAATCTCGACTCTGCTTCATCGAATTCGATCATCGAGCTGTTGTTCTCGCTGCACGACGAGGGCCGCACGATTGTCGTCATCACCCACAACGAAGCAATCGCGGCTGCGATGCCCCGGCAGCTGCAGATTCTCGACGGGCGGCTCGTGCACGACACCGGAACGGTCTCACGGTGAATCTGGCGCCGAGCCGCCTGCGCCTGTCCGAGACTGCGCGCGTCAGTCTCGGATCGCTGGCGGCGCGCAGGCTCCGCTCGGCGCTATCGGCACTCGGCATCGCCATCGGCATCGCGTCGCTGGTGGCTGTGCTGGGTCTGTCGGACTCGTCGAAGTCGGCGCTGCTCGACCAGATCGGCGCGCTCGGCACCAACCTGCTCACCATCGAGGCAGGCTCGGGCTTCGGTGCGGGCGATGCGGCGCTGCCCGAGACCTCAGTTGCAACGGTCAGCCGCGTGCCCACCGTGGAGGCGACCTCTGCGGTGTACACGGTGGACGCCGGCGTGTATCGCAACGATCTCGTGCCTGCCGATCTCACCGGGGGCATCAGCGTGTACGGCACCGATCCGGGTCTGCTGGCCGCTCTCAACGGCGAGATCGCCCTCGGCTCATTCCTGACGGAGGCCACCCGCGACCATCCGGTGGCGGTGGTCGGAGCGGTCGCCGCCGAACGTTTGGGAATCCGCAACCTCGACCGACCGGTGCGGCTGTACATCGGCGACCGCTGGGTCGAGGTGGCAGGAGTGCTGGAGCCCTTTGCGCTCGCCGCCAACCTCGATCGCGCCGTGCTCATGGGCGACCGGGCAGCCGAGCGCTACTACGACACTGAGCTGGCTCCGGCCACGGTGTATGTGCGCGTTGACGAAGACCACATCGACGCGACCCGTGACGTCCTGGCCGCGACGGTCGACCCGGAGAATCCCGAGGAGGCCGAGATCAGCAGGCCGTCGGACCTGCTCGAGGCCAGATCAGCCGCGGAGAGTTCCTTCACATCGCTGTTCTTGGGCTTGGGCGCCGTGGCGCTGCTGGTGGGCGGCATCGGCGTGGCAAACGTCATGGTGATCGGGGTCATCGAACGCCGCGGAGAGATCGGCCTGCGGCGCGCCATCGGGGCAACCAGGGCACATATCCGTCGGCAGTTCTTCACCGAAGCCCTCACGCTTGCGACCATGGGCGGCACAGCCGGTGTGCTCTTGGGAGTTGCGGTGACCTACGGGTACTCGCTCGCCCAAGGTTGGCGCGTGATCATCCCGCCGATCGCCGTGATCGGCGGGATCGCTGCGGCGGTCGCCATCGGCGTGATCGCCGGCTTGTATCCGGCGGTCAGGGCATCGCGAGTATCTCCCACGGAGGCGCTCCGCTCGGCCTGAGGGGCGCCGAAACGCCGCTGCGCCTCCTGCTTGCCGCTCGTGTTCGCTGCGCCCACGGACCGCTTGGGCCCGGGGCTCAGCCTCTTAGCCTCTGACGTCATGCAACGGCACGGCGGCGCTGCGTGAGCGGCTTGAAGGTCTCCGAGCGGGCGGACATTGCGCCGTTCTTTGTGATGGAGATGATGCGGGCTGCCGCCGACAGGGAAGCGGCCGGCGGCGACGTCGTACACATGGAGGTGGGCCAGCCGTCCACGTCCGCGCCGGCTGGGGCACGGGCTGCGGCCAAGGCGGCCATCGACAGCGACGTGCTGGGTTACACGTCGGCGGTGGGCATCGAACCGCTGCGTTCGAGGCTGGTCCAGCACTACGCCCACTGGTACGGCCACCGCACCGATGCTGACCGCATCGTGATAACCCAAGGTGCCAGCGGGGCGTTCACGCTCGCGTTCCTGGCGTGCTTCGAGGCCGGCGACCGGGTGGCGGTGACTGCGCCCGGCTACCCGTGTTACCGCAACACGCTCGAAGCGCTGGACATCGAGGTCGTGGAGATCGCGGTCACGCCCGAGTCGGGCTTCCGGCTGACCGCAGACATGGTCACGAGCGCCGGCCCGCTCGATGGGCTGGTTGTCGCCAGCCCCGCCAACCCAACCGGCACGATGCTCATGGCAGACGAACTGTGCCGGCTAGCTCGCTGGTGCCATGACGCCGGCGTGCGGCTGATCTCCGACGAGATCTATCACGGCATCGCCTACGGAACCGAGGCAGCCACTGCTGCGGCACACAGCCCGAGCGCTGTCGTGGTGAACAGCTTCTCCAAGTACTTCTCGATGACCGGCTGGCGGCTGGGCTGGCTGCTGCTGCCGCCCGATCTGGTTGCGCCGGTGGAACGCCTCGCCCAGAACGCAACCATCGCCGCGGCCACGGTGAGCCAGCACGCCGCACTCGGTGCCTTCGACAGCATCGACGAGCTTGAGGCCAACGTCGCCCGCTACGCCGCCAACCGCCAGATCCTGCTCGACGGCCTGCCCGCTGCAGGGATCGACCGCATCGCCCCGCCCGATGGGGCGTTCTACATCTACGCCAATGTCGATCACCTCACCGACGACAGCGCCGATCTGGCCGCGACCTGGCTCGCCGAGCTCGGCATCGCCACCACGCCCGGCATCGACTTCGACCCTGCTGAGGGTCATCGCTACATCCGGTTCTCGTTCGCGGGCAGCAA
>JAJEBN010000062.1 GCA_022822525.1 Acidimicrobiia bacterium
CTTGGCCGACGCGTCGTCGATGCGGTCCGACAGCGAGTCGGCCGAGAACCCGCCGAACACCACCGAGTGGGCCGCGCCGATGCGGGCACACGCCAGCATCGCCACCGGCAGCTCGGGGATCATCGGCATGTAGATGCACACGCGGTCGCCGCGCTGCACGCCGAGGCCCTTGAGCACGTTGGCGAACTGGCACACCTCGTCGAGCAGGCCGGCATAGGTGATGGTGCGGGTGTCGCCGGGCTCGCCTTCCCACCAGTAGGCCACCTTGTCGCCACGGCCAGCCTCGACGTGGCGGTCGAGGCAGTTGTACGACACGTTGAGCGTGCCGCCCAGGAACCACTTGGCGAACGGCAAGTCCCACTCGAGCACGGTGTGGAAGTCGGTGAACCAGGTGACGTGCTCGCGGGCCTGGCGGGCCCAGAACGCCAGCCGGTCGGCAGCGGCCTCGTCGTACAGCGACCGATCAGCCGTCAGCGCCGCCGAGCGGAAATCCCCCGCGGGTTCGAAGACACGGTCTTCGACGTAGTAGTCCTCGATCGTCGCCTCGGTACTCGTGTCAGTCGCTGGCGTCATGGTCATCGGTGCCCCTGTCTCGTCGTGCCGCCGGTGTGCGAGTGCGGATCGAGCCGGCGTCGCGTGCGAGGCCCGATCCTGCCCAGCCAGATTTGCAGAGTAGTTGCCGCCCGTCCGACGCCTCACGGGCGTGCCGGCCAGCCGGCGGGTTGGCTGCCGGCGCTCAGCCGACGCGCCACTCCCCGACCCAGAAGGCACCCATGCCGTCGCGATCGGTGAGCGCGGCTGCTTCGTCGACCAGCGTGCGAGCTGCAAGCGCTTCGGCCGTCGGCTTCGATCGGCTTCGCTGCCACAGGGCCCGGGCGTCCGCCGTCATCGAATCGATGCCGGCCGCAGCCAGCCACTCGGCCTGGGTGCTCAACGTGGCACCTGGCGGCAGCTGGTCGAACGCGACATCGCAGGTGATGTCCGCGGTGCCTGGGGCGCCGAGCGGGTCGTGCCCGCGGCGTTGGGACCGGTAGGTGCGCAGCCACTCCGACGTCGGCCGGGCGACCAAATCGGCCGTGCGGCGCACGCCGTAGTCGAACGTCAACAACCGACCGCGCTCGAGCAAGCGCAGCGCCCGCCGGACCCAGACGGCAGCTTTCAGCAGCAGCGGCACACGCGCACCCGATGCGGCGTCAGGGGCCATCGCCTCAGCCATGGCCGCCGCATCGGCCGGCGCATCCCGCAGTACCTCCATCGCGGGGTCGGCGCGTTCGACATGCACCTCCTGCCAACCGATCTCCGAGCGCTCGAGCAGGCGGAACGGCAGGTTGTCGAGCAACTCGTTGGCGAGCACGACACCCACGAGTGGGCCAGCGGGGAGATCAGGCACCGCGGCGACGCGTTCCGACTCGCCGATGCCGGCGATCCGGGCGAGCGCGTCGTCGCGCTGCCAGTCCACCCGCTCGACCATCACGTACCGCACGGCATCGCGGCACGCCGCAACATGCGCGAGCACATCGCGGCACAGCGTCCCGCTGCCGGCGCCGCCCTCAACCGCTACGAACGGATCGGGCCGACCCAGCTCATCCCATGTGCGGTCCAGGTAACCCGCGATGCACCGAGCGAACAACGTGCCCAGCTCGGGCGACGTCGCAAAGTCACCGCCCCGTGCCGCCGGTCGCCCCCCGCGCACGTAGAAACCCGAGGCGCCGTACAGCGCCTCATCCATGAACTCGTCGAAGCGCATGGACGGCCGGTTGCCAAAAGGCGCGGAGGTAAACGCGGCTTGTGACCTGCTCCCAGCGGCGACCACTACGCCGTTGCAGCCGGTGCCTCAGCCGACTCAATGTCCGAAGCGGCTCCCAAGCTCTCGAATGCTTGGGAATCGTCGCCGAACACTCGCCCGATGAGCCTTGCAACCTGAAGCTCGACCACCCGTAACCGCTCTTCGAGGCGGTCCAGTCGATCATCGATACGAGCTTCCATACGGTCCATGCGCTCTTCGAGGCGATCCATACGCCGTTCGAGCCGCTGCGCGATGTACATGATCATGCCGGCCAGCACGGTGAACTGGGCGATGATGATCGCGCTGAGGATCGCTGTCTCACTCATGGTCACTGCCTCCAGTCTGCCGCATTGGCGCACCACTCTGGCGCGCTCACGAGGCAGCGGTGGTTCTAGCGCCCTTCTTCAAGTGACATCAACTTATTTATATTGAAAATACACGATGTTGCAAACCCATAACGGCGTCCTGCTAAGTGCGCCGTCGGCAAACGGTGCGCCTCGGGCGGGATCAGCCGCCGAAGTGGAATGTTGCGACTTCACCGAAGTGGCTGACGAGGCCGGGGAGGACGCCGAACGCCAGCGTGGCAATTGCCGTGATCGCCAGCGCCGCTGCCAATGCTCCGGTCATGGGGATCTTGCCTGGAGTGAAGCGCACCATCGTGGCCTGACGGGTCTCGGTGGCCAACCATGCATCGCCGTACTCGTCCTGCTCGGCCGTCGAATTGGCTGCTTCGGCGACATCGATCTCGTCGTCGTCGCCTCCGGAATCGACCCCCAGCGCCACCATTTCGGGCACCGGCTCGAACCACATCTGCTGCAGTACCCGGGCGTAATAACCGAACGCGATCACCGCGTTCACCGCCACGATGACGGCGAGCACCCAACCGGCGGGCGTACCCGCACCGGCGAGGGCCCAGAAGACAACGAACTTGGCGAAGAAGCCGCTCGCCGGCGGTATGCCTGCCAGCGCCGCCAGGAACAGCGTCATCAGCACTGCCATGCCAGGCGCGTAGCTGAACAGCCCGCCATAGCTCGAGATGTCGCCTGAGCGGGTGCGCCGCGACACTGCCAGCACAACGCTGAACGCCCCGAGATTCATGAAGGCATAGATGACGGCATACACGACAATCGCGAAGTAGGGCGTTGTGGTGATGTCGGTGCCCGGCAACTGCCAAGCGTCGTCTTCGAACGCCACGGCGAAGGGCGCCAGCATGAAGCCGCCCTGCGCCACGCCCGAGTACGCCAGCATCCGCACGATGTTCGTCTGGCGCAGCGCGATCAGGTTGCCCACGGTCATCGTCACCGCAGCCAGCACCCAGAAGAACGGCTGCACCACATCGGCAGCGCCCTCGAAGGCCACGAACACCAGCCCCAGCAGCGCCACAAAACCCGCTGCCTTCGACGCAACCGACAGGAACGCCGTCACCGGCGTCGGCGCACCCTCGTAGGTGTCGGGCGCCCACGTGTGGAACGGCACCGCCGACACCTTGAAGGCGAAGCCGATGAGCACGAACAGGATCGCCACGATGATGATCGGGCTCGCCCCCTCGCCCGTCAGCGCAGCAGCAATCGTGCCGAAGTCGGTGTCGCCGGCCACGCCGAACACCAGCGACATGCCGTACAGCATCACCGCCGAGGCGAAGACTCCCATCAGGTAGTACTTCAAGCCGGCCTCGTTGGAACGGGGACCGCCCTTGCGCCAGGCGGCCAGCATGTACGCCGGGATCGACAGCAGCTCCAGCGCCACGAACACGCTCACCAGGTCGCGCGAGCTGGCCATCATCACCATGCCCAGCAGCGATGTCAGCAGCAGCGTGTAGTACTCGTTCTCGTAGTAGTCGCCCTCGCGCACGTAGTCGACCGACATGAGCACGACCACGTAGCCGACCAAGATGAACAGCGCCTTGAGCACCAGCGAGAAGTCGTCGACCACGTAGGCCCCGCCGAACATGGGTCGCTCAGCGCCGTCCACCGCCAGCGTCAGGATCGGCACGAGCGTGACCAGCAAACCGATGCCGGCCAGCGTGGGCATCATCCGCTTGGCCTTGTCGTCGAGTGCGATGTCGGCGACGGTCACCAGCGTGCCGACCGCGAGCAGGGTCAATTCGGGCGCGAGCGCGTGCCAGTCGAGGTCCGGCCGCACAAACGCGAGCATCGAACCAAGGTTCATCGTCGACACCGCCTCACGACTGCCTCGACCGCCGTCCCAGACTGGCGAACCCAGCCACGCCTCATCCGGTCCATGGGCAATCCCCGACCACTGCCGTTCCAATGCTGCAGGCGATGCCGGTCGACACGTCATCGACCACGCCGAAGATCAGCCCGGGAACCCAGCCGAAAAGCACCATCGCGATGATGAGCGGCGTCCACGCTGCCCACTCGTAGCGGTTCACATCGGCGATCACGTGCCCTTCCCATTCGGGCTTGGGCTCGCCGAACGCACTGCGCTGGAACAGCCACAGCAGGTAGCCGGCCGCGAACACCGTTCCCACAGCGGCAATCACCATGTAGGTGCGGAAGGTCCCCTCGGACAGACCCGCGCCGGGGCTGTAGGCCGACAGGATCGCCGGGAACTCGCCCCAGAAGCCCGCCAAGCCCGGCAGGCCCAGCGACGCCATCGCGGAGATGGCCAGGATCCAGCCCATGCGCGGTGCCGACTTCAGCAGGCCGCCCAGCCGGCTGATCTCGAGCGTGTGGTAGCGCTCCTTCACCGAACCGGCCAGGAAGAACAACATCCCGGTGATGATCCCGTGGGCCACCATGCCGAACACGGCGGCATTGATGCCAATCGGGGTGAGCGTGGCGATGCCGAGCATCACGAAGCCCATGTGCGCCACCGAGCTGAAGGCGATGAGGCGCTTCATGTCGGTCTGCGCCAGGCAGCCCAAGGCGCCGTAGATGATGCCGATCACCGCCAGCAGGCCGATCCACGGCGCCCACGCCGCAGCGCCTTCGGGCAGGAACGGCAGCGCGATCCGCACGAAGCCGTAAGTGCCGAGCTTCAGCAAGATGGCCGCCAGGATCACCGAGCCCACGGTGGGTGCCTCGGTGTGCGCGTCGGGCAGCCACGTGTGGAACGGGAACATCGGCACCTTGATGCCGAAACCCATGAACAGGCCGGCGAAGATGATCGCCTGGGTGCCACGGGCCAGATCGCCGCCCGCCGCAGCGGCGAGTTCGCTCATGTTGAACGTGTTCAACGCCGCGCCTGCGTCGTTCGTGGCCACGAAGTACAGCGCAACGAAGCTCACGATCATCAGCGCCGAGCCGAACAGGGTGAACAGGAAGAACTTCAGCGAGGCGTAGCGACGGTTCTCGCCGCCCCACACGCCGATCATGAAGTACATCGGCAGCAGCACGACCTCGAAGAAGACGAAGAACAGAATCAGGTCCTGCGCCACGAAGGTGCCGTTCATGCCCGATGCCAAGATCAGCATCAGGATCAGGAGGGCTTTGGCGTTGCCCGGCTCGGGGATGTGCTCCCACGAGTAGATCACGCACAGCGGGATGATCACCATCGACAGGATCAGCAGCGGCAGCGACAGCCCGTCGAGACCCAGGATGTAGTCGGCATTGATCGCGTCGATCCAGCCCTTGTGCACGCCGAACTGCAGCGTTCCCGCGTTGCCGTAGTCGAAGGCGAACAGCAGGTACACGCCGACTGCCAGGGTCGCCAGCGAAGCGCCGAGCGCGATCATCTTCAGCTCGAGTTCGCGAGCGCGCGGCACCGCCATCATCACCAGCGCGCCGACGGCCGGCAGGAACACCACCAGCGTCAGCGCCCAAGCGTCGAATCCAGTTGCGTCCACTAGGAAGCTCCCTCTCGATTGCGGCCCGATTTCACGGAGGATGGGCTCTCTGCCTGCGTCATCTCACTGCTCACAGGACGATCACGAACACGATGGCGACCACGGCTGCGGTGCCGAACAGCAGCGAGCCGTAGTTCTGGACCTTGCCGGTCTGCATCACCCGCAGACCCTGACCGCCCGAATCGGCGCCAGAGCCGAGCGCGTTGACGGTGTTGTCGATGGTTCCCTGGTCGATCCAGCGGTACACCCAGCGGCCGCTGTCGCGTGCCCCCTCGCCGGCGGTGTTGACGACCTTGTCGATCACGTTGTCGTTGACCCAATTGGCAGCACGGGCAATCGGCGCCTTGATCGAGCCCACCACGATGTCGGTGTAGAGGTGGTCGAGGTAGTACTTCTGCTCGAGGAACGTGTACCCCGCCTTGGCGTAGCGGTTCCGCTCGGTGAGCCCGTGCGGCCCGGTGTTGCGCCAGAAGTACATGAACGTGATGGCAATGCCGGCCAGCGCCATCACGAGGCCCACGACTGCCAGCCAGAACGACGGGGGGGGATGCGACAGGCCGATCGCATTCAGGTAGTGCGTGGGCTCGGCGTAGGTCTGCACCAGATGCGCGAGGCCTTCGAGACCGAAGATCCTCATCACCGGCGTCGGCAGGTTGAACGCACCGGCTACTACCGCCATGACCGCCAGGATCCACAACGGCACGGTCATCACCTTGGGCGACTCATGCGGATGGCCGTGTCCCCGGTACTCGCCCCAGAACGTGTACCAGATGACCCGGGTCATGTAGGCGGCGGTGAGCAGCGCCACGACGCAGCCGAAGATCAGCATCAGCGGGTAGGCGCTTTCCTGCCCTGCGAAGGCCCCGAGCAGGATCTCGTCTTTCGACCAGAAGCCCGCGAACGGGAACACTCCCGCCAGCGCCAGGGTCGATATGACGAACGTCTTGTAGGTGTGCGGCATGTACTTCCGCAGGCCGCCCATCTCGCGCATGTCGAAGGTGTGGTGGGCCGCGTGGCTGACCGAGCCGGCCCCCAGGAACAGGCAGGCCTTGAAGAAGGCGTGCGTGAACAGGTGGAACATGGCGGCAGTCCAGGCGCCCACGCCCAGCGCCATCACCATGTAGCCGAGCTGGCTGACCGTGCTGTAGGCCAGCACCTTCTTGATGTCCCACTGGGCGAACGCCAGCCCGGCGCCGATCAGCGCAGTGAAGCCGCCGATGAATGCCATCAGGTTGATCGACGAGGTGCCGATGGAGAAGCCCTCGAAGAAAACCGGGTACAGCCGGCCGATCATGAACACGCCCGCCACGACCATCGTCGCGGCATGGATCAACGCGGAGACCGGCGTGGGTCCGGCCATGGCGTCGGGCAGCCAAGTGTGCAACGGGAACTGGCCCGACTTGGAGCACACCGCCGCCATGAGCGCTATCGACGCCATGAGCATGGCGAAGTGGACTTCGCTGCCCATCTCGCCGACGGCTCGATTGATCGCGTCGATGTCGAACGTGCCGAACGTGCCGAACAGGATGATGACGCCGATCAGCAGGCCGATGTCGCCGACACGGTTCGTCAAGAACGCCTTGAGCGCCGCGTCGGTGTTGGGGCGTTCCTCCCACCAATGCCCGATCAGCGCGAAGCTGCACACGCCCACCAGCTCCCAGCCCACGATCATCTGCACCAGATTCTGGGCCATGACGAAGAAGAGCATCGAGGCGGTGAACAGGCTCAGGAAGGCGTAGTAGTGGACGAAGCGCCGATCGCCCTTCACGTACTCGCTGGAATAGATGTGCACCAGCAACGAGATCGACGTCACCACGATCAGCAGCAGCACCGTCTGACCGTCCACCAGCGTTCCCACGGCGAAGTCGACGCCACTGCTCGACCACCAGCCGTCGACCTCGGAGATGACCGGCTCAGTGGTGGCGTAGCCGCCCCCGTCATCGCCGTAGCCGTCGTCTTCGGCGGCGAGATGCAACTCGCCGTCAAGCCCGCCGGCGCTAGAAGCGCTCAGCCCCTCGTTGACCGCAATCTGGGCGTGCTCGGCGTCGTCGGACTTGTACGAGGTGCTGTCTTCCACCCGGGTGATCCACGACACTGCCGCGAGCATCGAGAGCACCCACACAATGCCGACCGCGGTGATGCCCACCCTGTGGACCCGCTCGGCACCGATGACGCTGCGTCCGAACAGCAGGATGACCAGGAACGAGACCGCCGGGATCAGCGGGATGAGAAACGCGTTCTCGAGAATCCAGTCCATACGCGCGCGCTCAGCCCTTCATCAGGTCGAACTCGTCGACCGCGATCGACTTGCGGTTGCGGTACAGCAGCAGCACGATGGCCAGGCCCACGCCGACCTCGGCCGCCGCGACCGCAATGATGAACAGGGCGAAGACCTGCCCCGACACCACGTCGTGCTGCAGCCCGAACGCCACCAGGTTGAGGTTGACGGCGTTCAGCATCAGCTCGATCGACATCAGCACCATCACGCCGTTGCGGCGCGCCAGCACGCCATAGACGCCGACGGCGAACAGCAGCGCACCGAGCAGCAGGAACTGGTTCAGCAACATGAAGCCGTCTCCCCGGCGACTGCCGCACTGAAATCCGCCGCCGTCGTGCTCACTGCCGTGGCCCTCGTCACTGTTGCATCCATCGTCACAGCCCCCGCCTCAGTCCCTGCGCGCCAGCACGACGGCGCCGATCAGTGCGGCCAGCAGCAGCACCGAGACGGCTTCGAACGGGATGATGTACTGGGAGAAGACCGAGTCGGACACGTCGGCCGTGCGGAACACCGTGTTGTCGGTGGCCAGCGAGTCGGCGCCGAAGCGGTCGATGAGGGCGTAGACGGTGATGCCGCCCAAGGCCAGCGCCGACAGCGCGGCAACCGGCCAGGTGGCCCCGGTCATCTGGGGTATTCGCCCGATCGGCGCCCGGGTGAGCATGATGCCGAACAGGAACAGCACCATCACGGCGCCGATGTAGACGAGCACCTGCGTGGTGGCGATGAACTCGGCGGTGAGCAGCACGTAGTTCGCAGCGAGGCCGCCCAGCACGGCCACCAGGAGCAGGGCTGCGTGCACGATGTTGCGCGTCGTCACCATCCCGAGCGCGGCCGCCACGGTGATGGCCGCGATGATGCCGAAGGCGATGTTCTGCGCAACCATCGGGCGTCCTAGCTCCCCGCTCCAGACGCGAGCTCGCGAGCGCCATCAGACTCAGACGCGAGCTCGCGAGCGCCATCGGCTTCGAGCTTGCGCGCGGGCGCGAAGTCGTCCGGGCCGAAGTCGGGCACCTGGCGCACCTTCTGCTCCGAGCCGGGCTCGTAGTCCTCGAACGCCGGCACGGTCTCCATCCACTCGCTGAGGCGGATCCGATCGTGCAGCAGGTCGGCGATATGCGGCTCGGAGTATTCGTACTCGGGCGACCAGAACAGCGCGTCGAACGGGCACACCTCCACGCAGATGCCGCAGTACATGCACAGCGCGTAGTCGATGTCGAACCGGTCGACCACGTTGACCGAGCGGACCGCACCGCCGGCCCGCCGTGGCGGGGCCTTGACCTTGTGGCCCTCGATGTAGATGCACCAGTCGGGGCACGAGCGAGAGCACAGCATGCAGGCGGTGCAGTTCTCCTCGTGCAGGGCGATCACGCCCCGGGCGCGGTCGGGCGGAGCTTCCTTCTCGTGCGGGTACTGCACGGTCACCGAGCCCTGCTGCGGCGCGGGAATGAGCGTGCGCATGCCGCGCTTGGGGAACAGCGTGCGTGCGGCTGTGCGTGCCGTCACGCCGAGGCCTTTGAGGAGTCCGGGGAACTGTGGCATCTAGAGCACCACCTTGAAAATTCCGGTCACGACGATGTTCGCGAGCGACAGCGGGATGAGGACCTTCCAGGCGAACTTCTGGAGCTGGTCCTCACGCAGGCGTGGGTAGGTGAAACGGATCCAGAAGATGATGAAGGCCACCACCAGGATCTTCGCCAGCATCACCACGGGGCCGAGCACGTTGAGTATGGGGGCGTCGAAGTCGAAGCCGGGGATCCACCAGCCGCCCAGGAACATCACGGTGGCCAGCGCCGAGAAGGCGAACGCCGTGGCGACTTCGGCCATGAAGAACAGCAGGAAGCGGAAGCCCGTGTACTCGACGTGGAAGCCGCCGACCAGCTCGGTCTCGGCCACCGGCATGTCGAACGGAGTCTGGGTGAGCTCGGCCTGGGCGGAGATCATGAAGATCAGGAAGCCGATGAACTGGGTGAGGATGAACGGGTTGCCGATGAGGCCGAAACCGAAGATCTCGCCTTCGGCCTGGGCTCGCACGATCTCCTGCAGGTTGAGCGAGTCTGCCTGGATGACCACGCCCATGACAGCGAGGATCAGCGGCAGCTCGTATGCGATGAGCTGGCCCGCCGCTCGCAGGCCGCCGAGCAAGGCGTACTTGTTGGCCGACGCCCAGCCCGCCATCAGCACGCCGAGCACCGACAGCGACGACACCGCCATCGCGTAGAAGATCCCCGTGTCGAGGTTCTCCACCACGGCGTCGGGGCCGGTGGGCAGCACCACGAAGAGCAGGAACGACGAGGCCAGCACCACCACCGGGGCTGCGCGGAACACGCGACGGTCGGCGGCGGCGGGGTGGATGTCTTCCTTCTGCAGGAATTTCACCGCGTCAGCGATGAGCTGCAGCGAGCCGTACGGGCCGACATCGGTGGGGCCGAGACGGCTCTGCATGAACGCCATCATCTTGAGCAGGAACAGGTAGCCGAGCATGAGCGCGGCCGTGGGGATGACGACAAGCGCAACGCCGAGCTTGATGGCGGTCTCGGCCCAGTAGGCCAGCCCCAGCAGCCCCGTCATCGGTCGATGTCCCCGAGGATGAAGTAGAGCGATCCCAGGATCGTGATGATGTCGGGCACATAGGTGCCCCGCATCACCCACGGCACCACCGAGATGTTGCTGAAGCTGGGTGTGCGGATCTTGACCCGGAACGGCTCCAGCCCGCCCTTGGACACCACGTAGTAGCCCATCTCGCCAAGCGGATTCTCAGTGGAGACATACGCCTCGCCCGCAGGCACCTTGATGATGCGCGGGACCTTGGCCATGATCGGCCCGGCGGGAATGCCGTCCAGCAGCTGATCGACGATCTTGGTGGCCTCTCGGGTCTCCTGCAGCCGCACCCAGTAGCGGGCGAACGAGTCGCCGTCGGGGTGGGTCCACACCCGCCAGTCGACTTGGTCCCAGGCCAGGCCCGGGTTTGCGTCACGGCGCAGGTCCCAGTCGACCCCGCTGGCCCGCAGGTTGGCGCCGGACAGGCCGAAGTCGAGCGCGACCTCACCGGGGATGACACCCACGCTGCGGCAACGCGCCTGGAAGATCTCGTTGCCCATCAGCAGGTCTTCCATCTCGTCGCAGAAGCCCCGCATCTTGGCCATCACGGCGTGGGTCTCGTCGATCCAGCCGCGAGGCAGGTCGTCCTTGAGACCGCCGATGCGGTCGAAGTTGGGATGGAACCGGCCGCCGGTCACGGCCTCGATCTGGTTGAGCACCCGCTCGCGGTCGCGGAAGGCGAAGAACACCGGGGTGAGGGCGCCGACCTGCACACCCATGTCGCCCAAAAACAGCGACACGTTGGCAATGCGGCTGAGCTCGAAGAGGATGGTGCGGATCCACTGGGCGCGGGGCGGGGCCTCGACGCCCATCAGCTGCTCGGCGGCGAGGATGAACGGCACCTCGTTGGCGAAGCTGCCGAGCCAGTCGATGCGGTTGATCAGCGTGGTGCACTGCGGGAAGGTGCGGACCTCGCAGAGCTTCTCGTAGCCGCGGTGCATGTAGCCCATCAGCGGCTCGGCGGAGATGACCTGCTCGCCGTCGAGCTGGCAGGCGATGCGCAGCGTGCCGTGCGTGGCGGGGTGCTGCGGTCCGATGTTGAGCGTCATGTCGCCGGTGTCGAGCTCGACGTTCACACGAGCATCGGCAGCCTGCGCCGCCACGTAGGCCTGCTGGGAGCGCAGCGAAGACGCCGTCGGCGGGGGGCTCACGCGCCTGCTCCTGACGCGAGCTTGCGAGCGCCATCAGACACAGCCGGTACCACCGAGACGGGACTCACGCGCCTGCTCCAGACGCCTCGAACTCGGCCATCACCTCGGCCTCGAGCTGAGCTTCGAGCTCGGGCGGGATCTCCTCGATGTCGACCACGCCCGGCCACGGCTTGACGGCACGGGCCAGCAGCGGGAAGTCCTTGCGCAGCGGGTGGCCCTCGAACTCGGTGGGCAGGTAGATGTGCTCCAGGTTGGGGTGGCCGTCGAAGACGATGCCGAACATCTCGTGGGCTTCGCGCTCGTGCCAATCGGCGCCGGCGAAGACGTCGACGATCGACGGGACCGTCGCGGGAGTGCCCTCGCTGTCGGGCAAGTCGGCCTTGATGAGCACGGCGGCGTGCCGTGCGGGCGCATGGAGCTGGGCGAGCATCTGGAAGCGGGTCTCGCCGCCGCCGCGCCGTACGGTTTCGGCAGCCGTGGCGCTGGTCGCGTCGTCGTCCTCGCCGGCACCGGCGGCGTCGAATTCGGTGTCCTCGTAGCGGCCCTCGGGCGCGTCCGACCAGTCGATGGCCGACAGGAAGCCGAAGTACACAAAACCCGACTCGCGCAGTGCGGCCAGTGCGTCGCGCCAGTGCCCGATCTCGATGCGCAGCCAGAGGTTCTGGCCGGGTTCGACATGCGTCTCGACAACGGCGTCGCCGAGCAGCTCAGCCAGTTCGGCCGCGAGTGCCTCACGCGCCTCGTCGCCCGGCGCTGCGGCGTCTTCGGTCTCGTCCGCCATCGCTCTGCCTACGCCGATCCCGCCGACACAGCCGGCGCCATACTCGATCGTCCCGGCGCTGCCGGCCCTGCATCTGATCGTCCCGGCGCTGCCGGCCCTGCATTTGATCGTCCCGGCGCTGCCGGGACCACAATCGGCTCGCCGCGCCAACGTTCCTGCATGTCCTCGCGCTGGATGCGCTCCTGCAACAGCACGATGCCCTCGAGCAGTGCTTCGGGCCGCGGCGGGCAGCCGGGCACATACACGTCCACGGGGATGACCTGGTCGACGCCCTTGGTCACCGAGTAGCTGTCCCAGTACGGGCCGCCGCAGTTGGCGCACGACCCCATCGAGATCACGTACTTGGGCTCGGGCATCTGCTCGTACAGGCGGCGGATGACCGGCGCCATCTTGTCGGTGACTGTGCCGGAGATCACCACGAGGTCGGCTTGGCGCGGGCTGGCCGGAAACGGGATCACACCCAGGCGCATCACGTCATAGCGGGGCGAGCCGAATGCGGCGCCCATCTCGATCGCGCAGCACGCCAGGCCCCACTGGTACACCCACAGCGAGCGTGCCCGGCCGAAGTTCAGCAGCCAGCTCAGCGGCTTGGGCAGTTTGACCTTGTCGACCAGTGCCATCGCAGAATTCCCTCAGCCCCTCACACCCAGCGCAGGACGCCTTTGCGCCATGCGTAGAACAGGCCCAGCACCAGGATGAAGATGAAGATCGCCATCTCGACCAGGCCGAACAGGGCGTACACCTCGAGCCGCGTCGCCCAAGGAAAGATGAACACGGCCTCCACGTCGAACAGCACGAAGAGCACCGCAAAGACGTAGTAGCGGATCTGGCTCTGAGTCCAGTCGCTGCCGACCGGATCGACGCCGCTCTCGTATGCAATGAGCTTCTGGGGCGTCGGTCGTTGCGGCCGCAGGATCCGTGCGACACCGAACATTGTGAAGGCCATCAAGACTGCCGCTGCGCCGAAGATCGCGACAGTCAGATAGCTCCGCAAGAGGTCGGACACGGATCGCAACGCTAGCGACTCGGCGACCCCCTGCGCCGAATCTGCAATGCACCGCGGCGAACGTGCCCAATCGGTATCGCGCTGGCCCGAGGCGTGCGGTCAGACCTTCCTGCGGGGTATGTCCGCGAGCTTGCGTTCTAGCTCGCGCCGGAGCGCTTGTTGCTGCTCAATGTCGCCCATCTGCGACAACTGATCCGCTATCTGTCGCGCAAGGCTGCGCATCTCGCGTCCAAGCGGTGTCATGGCGACGTCACGATAGGCACCGCGTCGTGGACTACGGGCGCACTTCCACGAAGCCCGCTGCACTGAAGTCGCCGTCGAATGCAAAGGCCTCGCTGATGCGCTCTCGGCGCATGATCTCGAAGCTGGTGGCATCGACGTAGGAATAGGCGCGTTCGTCATGGCGATGGAGCCACTCCCACGCCCGCGCATCGATAGCTGCGTCCACCACCGCTATCGAGAGGATCGGTGACTGACTCGCCAGCTCACGAAAGCTCAGCGCCGCCGCATATCCGACGCGACTGCGAAGCCACGTCCAAGTCTCGCCGAGCACCAAGTTGGAAGTTCGCAGCGGCCCCCTATCTCGCCAGAGGGCAACGGCGTCTGCGTGACGCCGATCTCTCGGGACCGTGAATCCGATCCAGAACGACGTGTCGACGAATCTCAAGCTGACGTGTCGTAACCGTAGATGACGGCATCAATGTCATCTGTGGGCTCGACATCGAAGCGGCCGATCAAGGAGTCCAATGGATCCGGCGGCTGCGGGGACTCGGCGTCGAGCAGTGTGCGCACGGCGTCACGCATCAGCGCAGATCGCGACATTCCCCGTTTCGCTGCCGCCGCGGTCAACGCGTCGTCGATGTCAGGCTCCATGTAGAGCTGTATACGCCGCATGTCAGGAGTGTACACCACCTCTGGCTCGGTGTACCTCGGGTTGGCCTCGAGGGAACGCCGATGCCGCCGGAAATGCACGACGGCCTCGCTCGATGTCGCCACGTGATGTTGCAGATTCAGAGTTTTGAAATTTGCTGTGGGTTTGACTTCTTGTTCAAAATTCTGCAAAGCAGCGGTGCTGGGCTAGGGGAAGATCGACAGGGCGGCGTCGGCGCTCCATTCGAGCAGCGTCTGCGGCAGGACGCCGACGATGAGGGTTACCGCTACCGCGAGAGCGATGGCCAGCACCGTCGTCAGGGGCAGGTCGCCCCAGCGCGGGCGGCTGATTCGGGCGGTCGGAGCATCGTCCCCAGAGGTTGCTGCGGCCTCCGGTGCGTACATCGTCAGCACGACGCGCAGGTAGGCGAAGGCGCTCACCACCGCAGTGACCATGGCAACGGCCGCCAGGACATAGATGCCCTCGCCGACGGCTGCGCGGATGACCTCGAATTTCGCGACGAACCCCGCCGTGAGCGGCACGCCTGCTTGCGCGAGCAGGAGGACGGCAAAGGCCAGCGCCAGCACCGGTCGCCGCCGGGCCAGCCCGCCGTAGCGGCTGAGATCATGACGGCTGGTGCCGTCATCGGGATCTCCCGACGACCCGACGACTGCCGACAGCACGGCGAAGCTGCCCAGCGCCATGAACGAATAGGCCACGAGGTAGAAGACGGCCGACGACACGCCGTCGCCAAGATCGGCGGCAACGCCGACCGAGCCGCCGAAGTCCGCCCAGAGCCGATCGACGATGTCGGGATCGACGGCCGCCAATCCGACGAGGACGAAGCCGGCATGGCTGATCGAGCTGAACGCCAGCATCCGCTTCACGTCGGACTGGCAGATGGCCATCACCGCGCCTACAGACAGCGATGCGAATGCCAGCGCGACGATGATCGGCGACCAGGCGGTGCCCTGTTGGAGCACTGCCACGTACAGCACGCGCAGCATCGCTGCAAAACCGGCTGCCTTGGCGATTGACGCCAGGTAGCCGGTGACCGGGCTCGGAGCGCCCTCGTACACGTCGGGCGCCCAGAAGTGGAACGGGACGGCGGCGATCTTGAATCCGAGGCCCACCAGCAGCAACGCGACGCCGGCCAGCAGCAAGTAGTCGTCTTCTCGGACCGTTCCGAAGAGGAACTCCGAGATCCGGCTGAGATTGGTGCCGCCCGTGGCCCCGTAGACCAGCGCGATGCCGTAGAGGAAGAATGCCGAGCTGAACGCGCCCAGCACGAAGTACTTCATGGCCGATTCGCGGGAGCTCGCGCGCCGGCCTGCCAAGGCAATCAGCACGTACAGGGCGATCGAGAGCGATTCGAGCCCCAGGAACAGCACGATGAGGTCGTTCGCGCCCGCCATCACCACGGCACCCGCAGCGGACGCCAGCAGCAGCGCGGCGAACTCGGGCGGTGCCATGCCGTAGCGGTCGAGGGCGGAGTGCGCCACGAGGGCCGTCATGACCACACCCGCGCCGACGAGCACGGTGATGAGGAGGCTGAAACCGTCGCTGACGAATGCGCCCGCCAAGGTGGAGCGGGGCGCTGACCCCCAGTCGGTCCACTGGATGGCGGCGGTGATGGCGGTGGCGGCACCGGTTGCGATCGTGACGACCGTGGACGCCCAGGCGGGCAGCGCGCGCGGCGCCAGCGAGGCCACCAGCAGCAGCCCGAGCGCAGCGCCGACGAGGATGATCTGCGGGACAAGCACCCACCAGTCGACGCTCGGCGACGCGAACGTCTCGTTGAACAACTCCTCGAGCGACGGCATCAGTGGTCGTCCCCGTCGTGAGAATCAGCGCCGTCGCCCGCATCGACGATCACCGGATCAGCCGGATCGGGCAGCTCGAAGTCGCTGTGCTCGACGAGGTGCTCGAGCAGCGTGTCGGCGGCGGGCTCGGTGGCGTTGAGCAGCGGTTTCGGGTACACGCCCAGCGCAACCGCGGCGATGACGAACGGTGCCAGCGTCGCCAGCTCTCCCTTGCGCAAGTCGGCCGTCTGGCGATCGGCGGCTGCCGGCGGGCCGTGGAACACCCGCTGGTATGCCCACAGCAGGTACAGCGCCGCCAGGATCACGCCGGTTGCGGCGATGACCGTCCACCAGCGCCTCGTCTCGAACGAGCCGATCAGGATCAGGAACTCGCCGACGAAGCCGTTGAGGCCGGGCACGCCGACCGACGAGAGCATGATCAGCGTGAAGACCCCGGCGTACACCGGAGCAGCCGACTGGATGCCGGCGAGCTCGTCGATCTGCCGGGTCCGGCGCCGTTCGTAGAGCATCCCGACGAGCAGGAACAAGGCACCGGTGCTGATGCCGTGGTTGACCATCTGGATCACGCCGCCGCCGATGGCCTCAGCGGTGAACGCGAAGATGCCCAGCACGATGAAGCCCATGTGGGCCACCGAGGAATAGGCCACCAGCCGCTTGAGGTCACGCTGCATGGCCGCGGTGATCGCGCCCCAGATGACGCCCACCACGCCGACGGTGACCAGCACCGGCGCGGCCCAGTCGGACGCCTCGGGAAACAGGTACAGGCCGAACCGCAGCAGGCCGTAGGTGCCCAGCTTCAGCAGCACCGCGGCCAGCACGACCGAGCCCGCCGTGGGTGCCTCGGTGTGCGCATCGGGCAGCCAGGTGTGCAGCGGCACTACTGGCACCTTCACCAGGAAGGCGATCGCGAACGCCACGAAGCACAGGCGAGCGGCGTTGGTGGCCAGCCGCTGGCCTTCGGCCAGCGTCACGAGGTCAAACGTGATGCCGCTCTCAGGCGAGCCGAGCACGGCGGTGGCCACGATCGCCACGAGCAACAGCGCCGAACCGGCCATCGTGTAGATGAAGAACTTCGTGGCGGCGTAGCGGCGCCCCTCGTAGCCCCAGCCTGCGATCAGCAGGTACATGGGCACCAGCACCACTTCGAACATCACGAAGAACAGGAACAGGTCGAGGGCAACGAAAGCGCCGACCGAGCCCGCCTGCAGCAGCAGCATCCAGGCCGTGTAGGGCTTTGGGTCGTGGTGCGGATCGACGCCGGCCAGCACGATCGGCACGATCACGCTGGTCAGCACCACCAACCACAGCGAGATGCCGTCGATGCCGACCTTCCACGAGATGCCGAGCGCCGGGATCCACGACACCTCGCTGCCGAACTGGAATGCGGCGTCGCCGTTGGCGAGCTGGGCGGCCGCGGCGCTGGTGTCGAATTGCCACGCCATCGCCAGGGCCAGCGCGCCGGCGATGGCGGCGAACAGAGCGCCCACCGGGCGGGCGAGGTCGGGCCGGTTGCGGGGCAGCAGGGCGACTACCAGCGCTCCCACTGCGGGCACGAAGATCAACGCATTCAGTATCGGGAAGTCAGCTCCCGAGCCCGATGCGGCAAGCAGTGCTCCTGCGCTCACGAGACGCCCCGCAAAGCCAACCAGACCACGAGGACGATGGCGCCCACGGCGACACCCGACGCGTAGTGACGCAGGTAGCCCGACTGCAGCGGCGCCACGGCCTGGCCCAGCACTCCGACGAGCTTCGCGACGCCATTGACGGCGCCGTCCACGAACCGCCGGTCAGCGGTGGCGGCCGCCTCGAACGCCTTGGTGCCCGGTCCGCCCACGAAGTTCGAGATGGTCGAGTCGACGTAGAACACGTTCTCGAGCAGCGCCGGTTCGAGCCGGTCGGTCGAAATGCGCGCCTGCAGCCATGCCCGGACCGCGACGGCGATGCCCACCAGCGCCGCGACGATGGCGACAAGAGCAAGCAGCAGCTTGGTGCCGGTGCCCGAGGAGAAGTGATGCGGGTGCGCCAGCACCGGCTCCAAGAAGTGCTCGAGCACCAGCCAGTCCTTCACCAGCGGCAGGTTCATGATGCCGCCGATGGCCGCCGCCCCTGCAAGCAGCACGAGCGGCAGCGTCATGGTGGCCGGCGACTCGTGCGGGTGGGTGCCGTCATCCCAGCGCTGGCCGCCGAAGAACACCAGGAACGTCTGGCGGCTCATGTAGTACGCGGTCAGCAGCGCAGTGACGAGGCCCACCGCCCACAGCAGCGGGCCGAGGTCGGGCTGCTCCCACGCTGCGAGCAGGATCTCGTCCTTGGACCAGAAACCCGACAGCGGCGGCACCCCCGCGATCGCCAGCCAGCCCACGATGAACGTGACCGCCGTGATCGGCATGACGGCGCGCAGCGCGCCCATGCGTCGCATGTCCTGCTCGTCGCCGAGCCCGTGGATGACCGATCCGGAGCCCAGGAACAGCAGGCCCTTGAAGAACGCGTGGGTGACGACGTGGAAGATCGCCGCCACGTACGCGCCCGAGCCGATGGCCAGGAACATGTAGCCGAGCTGGCTGACCGTGGAGTACGCGAGCACCTTCTTGATGTCGTGCTGTGCCACCGCGGCCAGCGCTGCGAAGAGCGCTGTTGCGGCGCCCACGATCGCGATGATGAGCAGTGCGTCGTCGGTCAGCACCGGGTTGAGCCGCACCAGCAGGTACACACCGGCGGTCACCATCGTGGCGGCATGCACCATGGCCGAGACCGGGGTGGGGCCCTCCATGGCGTCGGGCAGCCACACGTACAGCGGGAGCTGGGCTGACTTGCCGGCGGCCGCCAAGAGCAGCAGCAGCGACACCGCTGTGGCGGTTCCGGTTGCCAAAGCGCCGGACACCGCTGCGATGCCGATGTAGGAGACCGTGCCGAGCGACGTCCACAGCAGGAACGTGGCCACCATGAAGCCGAAGTCGCCGATGCGGTTGGTGACGAAGGCCTTCTTGCCGGCGGTGGCAGCGGTGGGCCGCTCGTGCCAGAACGAGATGAGCAGGTACGAGCAGGTGCCGACCCCTTCCCAGCCCAGGAACGTCACCACCAAGTTCTCGCCCAGCACCAGCATGAGCATCGAGAACAGGAACAGGTTGAGGTACAGGAAGAACTTCGAGTATTTCGGATCGCCACCCATGTAGCCGACCGAGTACAGGTGGATGAGCGTGCCGACACCGGTCACGAACAGCGCCATCGTCATCGACAGCGGATCCACCAGCAGCGCGGCGTCGACCTCGAGGCCGCCGATCGGCATCCACTCGAACAGCGTCGAGACGAACCAGCGCCCGCCGTGGCCGCCCGCACCGCCTTCAGCGGCCGAATCCAGCCCCAGCAGCCCGCCGAACGTGATGAGCGTCAGCAGGAACGACCCAGCGCTGGCCGCCGTCGCCAGCCAGCCAGCGCGGGGCTCGCCGAGCCGCGGCCCGGCCAGCAGGAGGATTGCGAACCCGGCCAGGGGCAGCGCGGGGATGAGCCATACGAGTTCCACCATCGCTGTCAGCTCCCAGCGCCGGTCGCCGGGCTACGCCTTGGCAGTGCCGGACGTCGCGCTCTTCGAGGTTCGACCATCGACTCAGCCCTTCAAGGCAGACAGATCGTCCGCCGTGGCGCGTGGCGAGGCACGCAGCACCGCAACCACCAAGCCAAGGCCCACCACGACCTCAGCGGCGGCAACCACCAGAACGAACAGCACCACCGTCTGCCCATGCACGTCGCCGAAGCGATCCGAAAACGCGATGAAGCTGAGGTTGACGCCGTTCAGCATCAGCTCGACGCACATCAGCATGATCAGCGGGTTGCGCCGTACCAGCAGCCCGATGCCGCCGATGATGAACAGCAACGCGCCCAGAATCAAGTACCAGCTCGTGACCACCTCGAGACCGTTCATCGGCCGGCCTCGCTCGTAGTGCCGGTGCTGGCGGACTCCGACGCATCGATGTGCTGATCTGCGCCGTGCTGGTCGGCGCGCCGTCCATCGGCGCCGTGCTGATCGGCGCCGTAGCTGCGGCGAGCCAGGATCACCGTGCCGATGACGGCCACGATGAGCAGCAGCGAGGTCAGCTCGAACGCGTACACGTAGTCGGAGAACAGCGACCGGGCAAGGACACTGACATCCGCGACGTAGTCCGTGGGTTCGCTGCCCGCACCTGCGCTCGCGGCGCCTGCGGTCTCGAGTGCCAGCGACTTCGCACCCTTGAACAGCCGATCGACGGCAGCCACCAGCCAGACCAGCACTGCTGCGCCGCCGAGGCCGAATGCAGCGGCGGTCCAGCGCTGGGCCGGCAGCGCATCCAACGACAGCTCGGCGGCCCGGTCGACCCCGAGCAGCATGATGACGAACAGGAACAGCACCACGATCGCGCCCGCGTAGACGATCACCTGCACGGCCGCGATGAAATGCGCCTCCTGGGCCACGAACAGCACCGCGATGCCGAACAGCGTCATCACCAGCATGAGCGCTGCGTGCACCGGGTTGCGCGAGAGCACCACACCGATCGCGCCGACGAGGCACGCGGCAGCGGCAACCGCGAAGACGACTACTTCGACCATCAGTGGCCGCTCCCGTGGCCGTGCTCGTGGCCTGCGTCGCCGTGATCGTCGTCGGCGGACGATTCCTCGGGCTCGCCGTCATCGTCGAGCTCGGCGTGCTGGCCCTGCTCGGGCGCCCTCACCCCATAGCCCAGCTCGCCGCTCCACGCCACGCGTCCCTCATAGGACGGCTGGCCCGATGGAGACGTCGCCCTCATCCAGCCCGACGTGTGCTCGTCGTCACCGGGATGCCACAGCTCCCACGGCTGGCGCCGGGGGCGGCCGTCGTCGTCGGTGAGGAGCTCGTCCTTGGTGTAGATGGCGTCGCGCCGGGTGGGGAAGCTGAATTCGAAGACCTTCGTCTCGGTGATGGCCTCGGTGGGGCAGGCCTCCACGCACAGATCGCAATGGATGCAGCGCAGGTAGTTGATCTCGTAGACGTAGCCGTATCGCTCCCCGGGAGCCACTGGGTTGTCGGGAGGGTTGTCCGCCCCGCGCACGTAGATGCAACGGGCGGGGCACACTCCGGCGCACAGCTCGCACCCGATGCACTTCTCCATGCCGTCGGGGTAGCGGTTGAGCACATGGCGGCCGTGGAAGCGGGACGGCTTCGGGCGCTTGTCCTGGGGGTACTCGGTGGTGACGCGCTCGTCGAAGAGCTTGCCGAACGTGACCACGAAACCGTCGAGATAGCCCATCAGCTTCTCCCTGCCGTTTGAGCTGGGCGCGCCTCGGCGTCGACATCGGGCGAGTTGCGCTTTGCTGCGCGCAGCGCCGCCGCCAGCAGCGCCCATCCGAGCGCGAAACCGACCGCGGCTGCGATGAAGGTCCAGATCCTGTTCCAGCCCTGCACGCCTGAGAGCTGCACGAGACCGAGGAACATCAGCCAGAACAGCATCACTGGGATGAGCACCTTCCATCCCAGCGACATGAGCTGGTCGTAGCGCAGCCTCGGCAGCGTCGCCCTGAACCAGACGAACAGGAACAGGAACGCGAGCACCTTGGCCAGGAACCACACCGTCGGCCACAGCCATGTCCAGCCGAAGAACACCGGCCCAGCCGGTCCGCCGAAGAACAGCGTCACCATGATCGCCGACATCGTGATGACGTTCATGAACTCAGCCAGGAAGAACAGCGCGAACCGGATCGAGGAGTACTCGGTGTGGAAGCCGCCCACCAGCTCCTGCTCGGCCTCCACCAGGTCGAACGGCGGCCGGTTCAGCTCCGCGGTGGCGGAGATGAGGAAGACCAAGAAGGGCACGATGCCGGTGGTCAGCAGCAGCCAGTTGTTCACGCCGCCGGCCTGGGACGCCACGATGCTCTGGGTGGAGAGCGAACCCGACACGATCACTACCGCCACCACCGACATGCCCAGCGCTGCCTCGTAGGAGATCGCCTGCGCCGAGGCGCGCACCGAGCCGATGAGCGGGTACTTCGAGCCCGACGACCAGCCCGCCAGCATCACGCCGTACACAGCGACCGAGGACATCGCGAGCAGCAGCAGGATGCCGATCGGCGGGTCGGCCACCTGCAAGATGGTCTCCTTGCCGAACAGCGTGACCGTGCCCTGACGGCCGCCGGCTCCCGATGACGCAGTGTCGGCGAACACGCCGCCGACGGGAACGATGGCGAACGCCACAAACGCAGTGACCGCCGAGATGTACGGGGCCAGCCGGAATACCAGCGGGTCTGCATTCGCGGGCCGCAGGTCTTCCTTGAAGAAGAACTTGACCCCGTCAGCGAACGCCTGCAGCAGCCCCCACGGACCGGCCACATTCGGGCCGATGCGGTGCTGCATGTCCGAGATCAGCTTGCGCTCGAACCAGATCATGAACATGGTGGCGACAAGCAGGGCGGCAAAGGCCACCCCCACCTTGACGCCCATGACCGCGATGTCGCCCCAATCCACGCCATCGGCGAAGAGCGGGTCGCCCGTCACGACAACGCCCCAACAGACGCCGCGGTGTCGTCCTGCCCTTCGGGGCCATCGGCAAAGAGCGGGTCGCCCGTCACGACGCCGGCTCCGGGGTGACGCGGGTCTCGATGCGCACATCAGTCACCGTCGCCGTCGCGTCGATGAGCGCCCCCACGTCAAGCTCCGGCGACGGGAATGCCAGCACGGCGTTGTGGCGGCCGACACCCGCATCGGCCACGATCGGCAAGCGCAGGGCGCCCCGCTCGGAGTGGACCTCCACCTCGGAGCCCGATTCGACGCCGATCCGCTCGAGATCCACGGGGTGCACCCGCATCGCGGTCTCGGCCCGCAGGGACGCCAGCGCCGGGGTCTGAGCGACCGTGACGCCTCCGTCGTACAGCTTGCGGCTGCACACCAGGCGCAGGCTGTAGGCATCCCTGGCGGGCGCCACGTGCGCCGGCGGCAATGCCGGCTCGAACGCGGCGCCGCTCACCAGCACGCCGTCGGCATCGGCGGGTGATCCCATCGCCCCCGCATGCGTCTCGCAGACCGCCGCAATCTCGGCCGTGACCTCCGAGACCGACACGAATCCCAGGTCGGCACCGCAGAGCATCGCCAGCTCGGCGGCGATCATCCAGTCGGGACGGGACGATCCGGGCGGGGTCACCAATTCGCTCAGCGCAGAGACCCGGCCCTCCACGTTGGTGGTGGTGCCGGACTTCTCGCCGAATGCAGCTGCGGGCAGGATGATGTCGGCCTCAACGGTCGATTGGTTCAAGAAGGTGTCCACCGCGACGACCGTGCGCGCTCCCGCCACGCCGAGCCGCGCCATCACGCTGTCGGGGAAGTCGGTCAGGGGATCGGCGCCGAGCAGGAAGAGCACATCGATGTCCCCCGCGGCGGCCGCCGCGAGGATCCCCGCTGCGTCGTGTCCCGGTTCGGCCGGCAGCTCGCCCCACGCTGCGGCGAGCTCGGGCGCCGGTTGGGTGATCAAGCTCCGCCCGGGCAGCAAGCCCGGCGCGAGGCCCATGTCGAGTGCGCCCCGGACGTTTCCCCGCCGCGAAGCAACCAGGAACCTGGCATGCGGCACTCGATCGGCCACGATCGATGTCACCTCGGCGACTGCGTCAGCGGACTCCGCTACCGAGGAGCGTCCCAGAACCACCACCACCGACCCGGCCGCCAGCTCGTCGCTCAGCGGGCCGTCGCCGTCCAGCAGGTCACGCAGCACCGAGGCGGCTTCGCCTCCCCGGCACCGTTCGCTCTGCGCGGCATCGCGGGTGAGGCCGGTCTCCGTCGGGGAGATCTCGACCAGGCGGGTCGTGCCCGCCTGCGCCGCTCCTCGCAGGCGCAGGTGCAGCACGGGCAGCTCTTCGCGCAGATCGCCGCAGAGGAGCAGTGTGGTGTCGGCAGTGCATGCGTCATCGATCGTCGCGGTTCCGAGGCCGACGACGAGTTCGGCGGGCAACCCGTCGCCCAGCTGCGCGTCGACGTGATTGGTACCCAGCACGGTGCGAGCCAGCTTGGACCAGGCGTATGCGTCCTCGTTCGTGCCCCGGGCACCCCCGAGCACGGCAATCGCTCCGGGCCGCGCGGTCTTGACGGCGTTGGCAACCGCATCGAGCGCCCTGGCCCAGTCCGACGGTTCGAAGTTGCGCATCGGCTCGACTTCGGCAAGGTCGGCGGCCCGAGCTCCCGAACGCGCCTGCAAGGGCCTCGTGACACGCCCGGGGCTGCTGAGGGCGCCGTAGGAGAACCGGCCCTTGTCGCAGAGCCAGCCGTGGTTCACCGGATCGATGTCCACTCCCAGGACGCGCACCAGTTCGTTGCGTGATGACTGGACCGCGACCCGGCAGCCGACTGCGCACGTCGTGCACGTGGACTCGGTCTGGGCGAGATCCCACGGCCGCGCCTTGAAGCGATACGGCGCTGCGGTGAGCGCGCCCACCGGACAGATCTGCACCGTGTTTCCCGAGAAGTACGACGAGAACGGCTCGCCGGGGAAGGTCAGTACCTGGGTCTGGTTGCCGCGCTCGGTGAAATCGATGAGCGGGTCGCCGGCGATCTCGTCCGCGAAGCGGGTGCAGCGGTCGCAGAGGATGCAGCGCTCTCGGTCGAGGTGCACCAGCTCGGAGATGGGGATCGGCTTTTGGAAATGCCGCTTCTCCTCGACGAAGCGGGACTCGCCCGGGCCGTACGCCATGGTCTGGTCCTGCAGGGGGCACTCACCGCCCTTGTCGCACACAGGACAGTCGAGCGGGTGGTTGATGAGCAGCATCTCCAGCACGCCCTCCTGGGCACGCTGGGTGCGGTCGCTGGTGGTGTTCACCACCATCTGCGGCGAGACCGGGACCATGCACGACGCCTGCAGCTGCGGGCCGCGGCCGGAATCGATCTCGACCAGGCACATACGGCACATGCCGACCGAGCTCATCCGCTCGTGGTAACAGAAGCGCGGGATATGCACGCCGGCGCGCTCCGCTGCCGCGATGACCAGTTCGCCCGGCTGCGCCTCGACGGCGACGCCGTCGATCGTCACCGCGACGGTGCTGGGTGCCGTTTCGGCAGCAGTTGTGTCAGACACTGACCGGCACCTCCGAGGGGGCAGTTCCCGACAGCTCGGTGTCCAGATGGGCGTTCGCGGCCACCCGAGCCTCGAACTCCTCGGGAAACAGCGTCAAGGCCGAGTGCAGCGGCGCGAATGCCGAGGGGCCCACGAAGCAGATCGTCGTCATCTGGTACGGGAACGGCTTCGCCTCCAGACCACGCTCGGGCACTGCCGCGTGCGGGAAATCGCCCGGGCTGATCGAAGCGCCCACCTCGAGCAGCACGTCGAGGTCGCGCGGTGTGCCGGTGCCCTCGCACACGCGTCGCAGCACCCGTTCCAGCCAGGTGGCGCCCTCGCGGCAGGGGACGCACTTGCCGCACGATTCGTGCGCGTAGAACTTCGTCAACGTCAGCGCCGCGGCGGGGATGTCGGTGGTGTCGTCCATCACCATCACTGCGCCCGAGCCCAGCATCGAGCCCTGGGGGCCAATCTCGGAGGCCTCGAAGGGCAGGTCGAGCTGTGCGGGCGTGAACCATGGCGCTGACCCGCCGCCGGGCACGAACGCCTTCAGCTCCCTGCCAGGACGGGTGCCGCGGCAATAGTCGGCGCCATAGATGAGGTCGCGGAACGTGGTGGTGCCGTTGGTGATCTCGTAGACGCCGGGACGCTGGACGTGGCCGCTCACTGCGATCATGCGCGTGCCCGGCGAGGTGGGGGTGCCGATGGCCGTGAACGCGGCAGCGCCGTTGCGCATGATCCACGGCAGGTTCGCGAGCGTCTCGACGTTGTTGACGATGGTGGGCTGGCCGTACAGACCGATCGCCGCAGGGAAGTACGGCGGCTTCAGGCGCGGCATGCCGCGGTTGCCTTCGAGGCTCTCGATGAGTGCCGTCTCCTCGCCGACGACATACGCGCCAGCGCCCGAGTGCAGCACGATGTCCACCGAGAAGTCGGTACCGCAGATGTTGCGTCCCACCCAACCGGCCTCGTAGGCGTCGTTGAGCGCCTGGGCCACACGCTCCTGCGCCAGCGCCATCTCTCCACGGATGTACAGGAAGCACTGCGACAGCCCCACCGCGTAGCAGGCGATGAGGCACCCCTCGATGAGCTGGTGGGGGTCGAGCTCCATGAGGAGGCGGTCCTTGTAGGTGCCGGGCTCGGACTCGTCGCCGTTGACGACGAGATAGCGGGGCCACACTCCCGGCGGGCAGAACCCCCACTTCACGCCGGCGGGAAAGCCTGCACCACCGCGGCCCAGCAAGGTCGCGTCCCGCACCTCGCCGTGCACATCAGCGGGCGGCCGCTCGAGCGCGGCTCGCAGGCCGTCGTAGCCGCCGGTGGCCAGGTAGCGCTCGAGCGTGTAGCTGTCGGGATGGTCGAAGCGCTCGGTGACGATGCGCGGCGCATCGTTCGCCACAAAACCGGCAGCGTGGGGAATCGTGTACGACGCCATCAGCTGAGCCTGCCGCGGTCGGACGCGGACCGCACGCCAATGCGGCGGCTGCCAAACCTCATGCCGCACCTGCCCCGTTGCCGGCGGGCGCCGCCAGCCAGACCGGCTGCTCATCGACCGATTCGGGAGGCAGTGCGCCCACCGCTCGGTCGACCGGGATGTGCTGCCGCACCCGGGCCGTGATGCCGTGCGGCGGGATCTCGTCGTCGAGGCTGCCCGATGCCAGCTCGTCGATGAGCTGATCGAAGCCGTCGGCGTCGACCCGGTAGCGATACCGGTAGTTCACCTGCAGGCATGGCGCCTCGGTGCAGGCGGCTTGGCACTCTGCGGAAGCCAGGGTGAACATGCCGTCCGGCGTGGTGCCGCCGGCGCGGACCCCGAGGCGCTCTTCGGCATGTTCCATCAGCTCGGTGGCTCCGGCAAGCGCGCACGACATGGTGACGCAGACGTTGACGAGGTACTTGCCGACAGGCTCACGCTTGAACATCTCGTAGAACGAGCAGGTGCCGAGCACCTCTGCGGGGGTGGTGTCGACGAGATCGGCGATCTCGACCATCGCCTCGGGCGAGACCCAGCCGGCTTGGCCTTGCGCGACATGCAGCAGCGGGATCATCGCTGAGCGCCGCTTCGGGTAGCGGCCGATGATCTCGTCGGCGAGCGTGCGGTTCTCCTCAGTGAAGAAGCTCACTTGGCGGCCTCTCCCTTCACCGGTCTGCTCCTGTGCCGTCCGGCGCGCAGTGGGCACCAACGCGGCGGCTGCAAACGTTCACCGGTCGACCTCCCCCATGATCGGGTCGACAGAGGAGATGACGGCGATCGCGTCGGCGATCAGGCCGCCGTACATCAGGTGAGGCAGGCACTGGAGGTTGACGAACGAGGGTGCCCGGATGTGCACGCGCTGCGGCTTGGGACCGCCGTCGGACACGAGGTAGCAGCCCAGCTCGCCGCGCGGCGACTCGACCGCCACGTAGGTCTCGCCGGGCGGCACACGGAATCCCTCCGTGAAGATCTTGAAGTGATGGATCAAGGCCTCCATCGACTCGTCGATGCGGGCACGGGGCGGCGGTGTGACCTTGCGATCCTCAGTGCGGTACGGGCCCTTCGGCATCATGTCGAGACACTGCGAGACGATGCGCATCGACTCGCGTATCTCGTTCAGCCGGATGGCGTAGCGATCGAAGGTGTCGCCGTACGCGCCGACGACGACATCGAACTCCACCTCGTCGTAGGCCAGGTACGGCATGGTGCGGCGCAGATCCCAGGCCTCCCCAGTGCTGCGCAGCAGCGGGCCGGTCGCTGACATGGCGATCGCCTCATCTGCAGTGATGACGCCGACGCCCTGGGTGCGATCCCGCCAGATTGGCTGACCGGTCATCAGCGTGTCGAACTGTTCCAGTCGGTCCGGCAGCACGGCCAGGATGTGCTCCACATCGGACTGCCACCCGTCCGGCAGGTCGGCAGCGACGCCTCCGGGCCGGATGTAGTTGTGGTTCATCCGCAAGCCGGTGACGCTCTCGAAGAACCGCAGGATCTCCTCGCGTTCGCGCCAGCCGTACAGCATCATGCCGACCGCGCCAAGGTCCATTCCGTTGGTCGCCAGGAACAGCAGGTGTGAGCTCATGCGGTTCAGCTCGCACATGAGCATTCGGATCCACGTCGCGCGAGGCGGGATCTCCGTGCCGAGCAAATCCTCGACCGCCAAGCTGAACACCAGCTCGTTGAACAGCGGCGAGGCGTAGTCCATCCGAGTGACGTTGGTCGGCCCTTGCAGGTAGGTGAGATCCTCGGCGGTCTTCTCCATGCCCGTGTGGAGGTACCCGATGATCGGCTTGGATCGCAGCACCGTCTCGCCCTGGAGCTCCATCGCGATGCGCAGCACGCCGTGGGTGGAGGGATGCTGGGGACCCATGTTGATGAGCATCGGCTCGTCGGCTGTGTCTGATCGCGCCGATGAGACATCGGCTGTGTTTGATCGCGCCGATGAGACATCGGCAGTGTCTGATGCCGCCGATGAGACATCGGCAGTGTCTGACTCCAGCGCGGCCATGTCGGCTTCGTCGCCGACGATGGCGGCGGAGAGCGCCTCTTCCTCGGAGATGCGCAGCACGGCATCCGCGGGCCGGCGTACGGGAGTCGTGGCGGTGCTCATCGGCCTTCGACCGCCTTGAACTGCACCGGGATCGCGCCGATCGCGTAGTCCTTCCGCAGCGGGTGGCCGACCCAGTCGGGCGGCATGAGAATCCGGCTCGGGTCAGGGTGATCGCTGAAGCTGATGCCGAACAGGTCGGCCGCTTCTCGCTCGGGCGCCTCGGTGCCGGGGAACAGACCCACTGCCGAGGGCACCTGCGGGTCGTCGGCGGGCACCTGCGTGCGGACGCGCAACCGCCGCCGGCCTCGCAGGTCCAGCAGATTCACCACCACCTCGAACCGCTCCGGCTCGACGCCGTCGGGTACGACCCGGCTGCGATTCGTGAGCGCATCTACGCCGCACAGGTCGACGCAGAACTCGAAGCCGTCTGCGGCCGCCATGGCGAGCACATCGAGGTACTCCTCGCGGCTCGGATAGATCACCGGCTGGCCGCGCTCGTCCGTGCACGGCACGCCGTACATCATCGGCTGATCGGTCGACGCCCCTTCGGGCGCGACATCGTCGATGTCTGCTGCGCCGTCAGCCATCAGTTCGTCACCGAAGCGCGCGGCGTGTGCTCGCCGGACTCGACTGCGCCGCTCTGCAGCACCACTGCCGCGCCGCCGCCGTGCTCAGCGCGCCGTTGCATGAGTTCGCCGGTCCGGATCTTCTCGTGCAAGGCCAGGATGGCGTGCAGCAGGGTCTCGGGCCCCGGCGGGCAGCCAGGTGCGTACATGTCGACCGGCACCACCTGATCGACGCCCTGCACGATGGCGTAGTTGTTGAACATCCCCCCGCTGGAGGCGCAGACACCCATCGACAGCACCCACTTGGGCTCCATCATCTGGTCGTAGATCTGCCGCAGCACCGGCGCCATCTTCTGGCTGACACGACCTGCCACGATCATCAAGTCCGCCTGCCGCGGCGAAGCTCGAAATGTCTCCATGCCGAAGCGCGCCAAGTCATAGTGCGCCGTGCCGGTCGCCATCATCTCGATCGCGCAGCAGGCAAGCCCGAACGTGGCCGGCATCAGGCTGCGGCGCCGAGCCCACTTCACCAGCTCTTCCACCGGCGCAGTGAAGACGTTGTGCCCGAGCCCGGCGAGGCCGTCGTCGATGCCGAGGCGCGACTTGAGGTCGTCGATCCCCGCCATCAGCCCGCCTCCGCCATCGCCGCGCTGGATTGACTTGAGCTGGCGGGCACGAACTCGCGTCCTGCCAGCCCCACCGTTCGCACCCCGGTCACGCCGCTGCGGGTGGCCGGCGGCAGGGGCACGACGCGGCGCTTGCGCGGGCCCCATTCGAGCCCGCCCATGGCCAGCTCATAGACAAACGACAGGAAGAAGATCACCACAAAGATCAGCATCGCCATGAAGCCGAACAGCCCCAATTCGGCGTTCGCGACCGCCCACGGGTACAGGAAGACGATCTCGATGTCGAACATGATGAACAGCATCGCCACGAGATAGAAGCGGACCGGGAATCGCTCGGGGATGGCCGCCTGGTCGACGATGCCGCACTCATAGGACGCCAGCTTGGCGTTAGTGCTGCGCTGGGGAGCCAGCAGTCGCGAGGCGACAATGCTCAGCAGCACGAACACCACGGCAAGCACGCCGAGCACCAGCACCGGCAGGTATTCCGCCAAGCCGCTGTTCATGAGCTGGCCTCCCCTGCGTCGTCGATCAGATGCCAGTCCCAGTCTGGCCCAAGCGAGGCCAGACGGTCACTGCCCCGCAGCTTCGCGCACTGCCCAGATGGCCTGGTCCCTGCGGTGCAGGTGATAGCAGCCCAAACCGAACAGCAACGCCGAGAAGATCGTCAGCAGGGCCGGTCGAAGCCGGACACTGCCGTGGTCCCGCACCATCACCACGGAGTACACGGGAGCGTCGTCGTCGATCTCGGCCACTGGCAGGACCAGCGCGCCCTCATCGTCGAGCAGGTTCGGATCGATCTCGGCAACCGGCGCGTACGGCTGGATCTGCACGACCGCGTAGTTGGGCCGACCACGACTCGGGAAGAAGTACTGGGTGATGACATTGTCGGGAATGCCGAGCGGGCGATATCGCTCGCCGCCGGTGACCACCACCCGGTGCGTGAAGTAATCGGTGGCAGCGGTGAACAGGCACGAGTTCACGGCCAGCAGCCGCCGCGGGTCGGCGTCGGCACACACCACATGGCTGTCCGCCGCTGAGCGGGCATCAGCCTCGTCGACCTCTGTCCAGTCGGACGGCAGCCCGTCCACTCCGCGGCCCGACAGCTGCTGGACCTCTTCGACTGGCACGACGGCGGGGTCGGTGGCGACCTGAGTCACGTTCCATCCCGGCTGGCTGCCGATCCAGCCGATGCCGAACACCCACCACACGATCGCCATCAGCAGCATCCAGCCCCACAGCCCCGTCCACGCGACGAGGAAGCCAAGCCGGACGCCGAGGTTGGTCGCCAGCAGCAGGTACACCGACCCGCACAGGACCAGGACACCGATGATGACGGCCAAGTAGCCGGTGAGAACAGGGTCCCAGCTGACGATCCCGAGAACGTGCGCGGTGCTCATTCGGCGTCCTCCGGCTGGTGCAGCTGCTCGAAGCTGGGCAGCACTTGATCCTCTGGATTGAGGCTGCGCTCGTAGTCGGCGATCTGGCGGATCTGGTCGTCGCTCAGGACCCGTCCGAAGCCCGGCATGCCGTAGTTGCCGAGCCGTGCGAACTCACCGAAGGGAACGTTGTCGGCCGCGCCGCTCTCGATGAACGAGAGATGATCGGCGATGTCGGGGAACAGCCGCTCCAGGCTCACCTTGTTGAGCGGCGGTCCGTAGCGGCCGGCGCCGTCAGGCCCTGGCTCGACCTCGATCGTGCCGCCGTTGTTCGGCAGCTGGGCGGGACCGCGGCCGGGCCAGCGAGGTGTGTGGCAGCGGGCACAGTGCAGGTCGAACAGGATCTTGCCGTCAGAGGCGCCGGCGTACTCCTCGGAGGCCTGGGCGGCTTCGAAGCGGGCCTGAGCGCGCGCCTGTGCCTCCTCGTCGGAGATGCGCTCGCTCCACAGCCAGGCCACCAAGTCGTCGATCTCCTGGTCATTCAGCGGGCCGCCGCCTTCCAGCCCCCACGACGGCATGACGCCCCGTCCGTACACGAGGATCTGGCGCACCTCGCTGACCTCGTCCAGGGTCTCGGCATCGCTGTCGAACCGGGTGAACACGTCGTCGAGCGAGGGACCCTCCCATGTCGTGTTGATGATGAAGGAATCCCGATCGGCGACCTGATTGCCGATGTCGAGCACCACCGGCGCGAATCGCGCACCTCCCAGGTCGGCGCCATGACAGTCGGTGCACTCCTGCTCGGCAGCCAGCGCCGCGCCACGAGCAATGGACGCCTCAGAGAACGAGGTCTCGGCGCCGGAGCGGCGCCCGCCTTCGAGCATCCAGTACACCGGCAAGACCAGCGCCATGATCAAGAGCATCAGGACGCCGAACGCCTGCACCTTCTCGAGCCGGCGGCCCTCCAGTTCCTCGTCATCGGGCAGGTTGCCACGGTTGGGTGCCAGCTCTATCTCGCTGCCGACCTCAGCCTTGGCCTGACGGATGTTGATGAAGACGTAGATCGCCCAGCCGACCACCACGATGGCCAGCAGCACGATCGCGATCGAGCGCTCTGTGCTGACGCCCAGCAAGTGCTGGGCCCCGTGCCCGCCTGAGAGGTGTCCACTCATGTCATGCACAGTGCGGCCCCTCGAGGCCCTGCCCCGTGGTGTCGACGCCGATGGCGGGACCCTGGGACACCCGCCCGGTATCGACGAATACGTTCCCGTCTTCGATCGTCAACGGGAAGCGGTCCATGCCTCGTGGCGCCGGACCCGACTTCTTCTCGCCCACACGGTTGTACTTCGAACCGTGGCAGGGGCACTCGAACCACTGCGAGCTGCCGCACACCGGCACCTTGCAGCCCAAGTGCGGGCATACCTGCCAAAGCGCCACGTATCCCAGCTGCATGCCCTCGAGCACGGCACCGCCATAGGTCGCCTCGGCATTGGACAGCGTCGCCGCGTCGGTCGGGTAGGGCTGGATATAGCTCCGGGCCTCAGAGAAATACGAGAAGTTCTCTGCGGGAGTTCCCGACGCGATCGCCTCATCCACCGCGTCGACCGTGCCGATCTTGATCTTCGAGCCGAAACCGCCTATCGGGCGGGGCCACAGGAAGGCGATCATGGCGGCGTTGAACGTGCCCAGACCGGTCGCCATCAGCAGGACCGACGAACGGTTGAGGAATTGTCGGCGCGTGACCCCCACCTCTTCCGCGGGAGGCGGCGCCCAGTCCTGGGGCAGTTCGGGCTCGTCGACCGCAACGGGCGGCGGGCGGCGTTCCAGCGCCACGGTGCGTTCGAGTTCGCGGGCCTCATAGCTGACACCGAATGCGCCGTCGTCGTCGGCCGGTGTCTCGCCTGCACCGGCGGCTGCCATCTCGTCGCGCCGGCGCGTCTCACGTGACAGGTAGCCGAGCCCGGAGACGTCGCGGCGACGCAATGACACGAACGCGACGACCGCACCGAGCACGACGATGACCGGTATGGCAATCGCGAGAATGGTTCCGGTGGACATGCCGACGTGCTCCTACAGGTGGAAGATGCCGTGCAGACCGGTGTCCCACGGGTAGGTGAAGTTGAAGCCCTGCCCGCGGAAGAACGAGCCGATGATGACCAGCACCGCCCAGAACATGAGGTGGATCGTCTGGACGGAGATGGCGAACTTGCGGTCTTCGGGTCGCTGTGACGGGTTCTTGTCGATGTAGGGCGCGAACCCCAGCAGCACCAGCACGACACCCGGAATCGTCACGCCGGCGATCATCGGGTCGAACATCGTGAGCAGTTCCTGCAGGCCCAGGAAGTACCACGGCGCCTTGGAGGGGTTGGGCGTCTCGTTGTGGTTGGCCAGCTCGAGCAGCGGCGCATTGATGAACAGCGAGAACACCAGCGTGAAGGCGGTGATGAACAGCGCGGCGGTGAACTCTGCTGCCAGCAGGTGCGGCCAGACGTGCACCTTGTCGCCCGGGGAGGCCTTGACGTCTTGAATCGAGCCTGACTTGACGACCGTCAGCAGACGGTGGGTGTTGCCCGCCGGTCCTGCCATCAGCGGCGGGAGCGTCGTGGCCACGCCGCCGCCGGCCGCAGCGGGTCCGCCGGCGGGAGCCATGCCTGCCACTGCGGGCGCCCCGCCCGGTTGCTGGCTGGCTTCGAGCAGCGAGCGCGGGATCGTGACACCGTCGTCGTCAACGGGCTGCCCGCCGGCAGGGGCGTCGGCCTCGCCGGACGCGGGCGCGCCCGTGGCACGAGCCCTGGCTTCGGCGCTGCGCCGCAGGAGGTGTTCGGGGATCTCAGTCATCTGCGTGTACTCATCGGCCTGTGTTCACCAAGGACTTACAGGGGTCCCGATATGCCGCCGTCCTTTCTGACTCTCCAGAAGTGGATCGCCATGAAGATGACGATCACGAACGGCAGCATCAAGACGTGCAGCACGTACCAGCGCAAGAGCGTCTCAGAGCCGATGTCCTGACTGCCGAGCAGCACGAATCGGACTTGAGATCCGAAGACGGGCGTGAAGCCCATCATGTTCGTGCCCACTGTCACCGCCCACAGTGCCAGCTGGTCCCACGGCAAGAGGTAGCCGGTGAAGCTGAGCAACAGCGTCAGCTTCAGCAGGATCACGCCGATGACCCAGTTGAACTCTCTCGGCGCCTTGTAGGCGCCGTGGTAGAAGACCCGGGCCATGTGCAGGAACACGGTGAGCACCATGAGGTGCGCCGCCCATCGATGCATGTTGCGCACCAGCAGGCCGAACGCGACCTGCGTGTGGAGGCTCTCGATGTCCAGCCACGCGGCCGTGTCGGTGGGCCGGTAGAAGAACATCAGGAAGATGCCCGTGATGGTCAGCAGGATGAACAGGAAGAAGCTGAGCCCGCCGAGGCACAGGGTGTAGCTGACCTTGACCGCGTGCCGCTTCACCTTCACCGGGTGAAGGTGGTACAGGACGCTGTTCATGATGACGTAGGAGCGGTTCCGCGGGCTGTCGGTGTAGCCCTTGCGGAAGATCGACCCAGGCCGGAAGATCGATGTCCAGAACTGGCTGTCCTGCATCCAATCGGCCGCCTGCTGCTGCGCGTTCTGCATGCGCTGCGGCAGGTTCGGCTTGCTCTTGGGAGACTCGAGGGTGTTCGCCATATCTGTTCGATCTAGATGGATCGGATCCTTCGCTCTCGCAGCACTACCAGCATCGGGCCTGGACTACAGCCGCATTCCGTAGGCGTAGCCGTGGGTGTGGGTCCTGCCGTGGACATCGCCCGACGGCGGCGGATTATTGCTGACCCGCCCGAGCGTGATCACGCCGGTCGGGCAGCGGTCGACGCACAGAGCGCAACGGGTGCACACGTCGTCGTCGATGATGAAGATCGCGTTGTCGGTGGGATCGAGCCCCGGCAGGTCGACCCCGACGGCCTCGTCGACCGCTTCAGTGGAGACGTACCAGATGCACTTCCACGGGCAGATGTCGACGCAGCCCTCGCATTGGATGCACTCGGACTGATCGATGTTGATGAACTGCTTGGGCTTGACCGCGGCGTCGAGGTAGCCGGCGTCGACCTGGTGCAGGACGTAGTCGTCCCGGAACTTCGGCATTGGCGGGTTTGCGTCGGTCGAAGCCATGAGATCGCGCGCTCAGTTTCCCTTGATGAGGGGACGGCCGTAGTCCGAGGTCGGCTCAGCGGTGGGCTGGACCCTGTCGCGCCGCTGCCACCACAGCCACAGCACCGGCAGTCCGACCAACGCGGCGATGTGCTCGATCACGACCACCATGTCGCTGACCTTCTTGAGGTCGATGCGCATCGGCGGGAAGGTGATGGGAGAGGTGAGGAACTGGCCCTCGGTGACGAGGAAGCGCTCGACGGACCAGCCCCACTCGTTGTCGGTGAGACGGACCCAGCGATCAGGCACGATGCCGAAGACCATGAGCAGGATCATGAAGACGTACGCCGCTCCGAGCATGGCCTCGCCCCACGTCGTGGGACGGTCGGACGGACGGCGCTTGCCGTACCACACGACTCCGTAGATCATCAGCCCTGTGACGAGGATCGATGTGACGAGTGCGACCACTCCTTCGCTCCTCCCACGTTCTCCCGTCGGCGACTGTCCGCTGCGTGATGCCAGTGCATCCGATCGTGCATCGGGTGCGGCGGCGGCAGCAAGACCGGGGCAAAGATTACCGGCGCCCCGGCCATGGCGCGTGATGTTCTAGCACGGCAGCGTGCAGTCGCCACAATTCCGCAAGCGCGATTCCGATGACTCCGCCCGCGCCGTCGACGCGACGGCGGCAACACAGTCTGCGCCATCGGCGCTACTGCATGGCAGACTTGCGCCTCGGTGCAGCGGAGCGCGTATCGTGCCCTGCGAACCAGGCGCCGCCGCCGATGCCAGACCCCCAGGGGGCAACCCCGCGGAGGAACCCGTGACCGAAGTTCCCGAGTACCTGCTTGAGCGCTCGCGACAGCGTCGAATCGCCTTGGGTGTACTCGAAGACGACGGCAGCGGCGCGGGCGGTGCAGCGGCTCCTGCAGCCGCAGGGGCGGCCGAGACCGCAGCAGCGGGGCCCTCGCAGGCGCAGATGATCGCTGCCGCCAAGGAAGCCGCGCTGCTCGAAGTCGAGCCCGAGCCCCCTGCCGATGCGGAGTGGGTGCTCGCGGCGCAGGTCCGGCACCGGATCCCGGTCTGGGTGCTGCCCGTGCTGTTCTGCCTGCCGCTGTGGGCGTTCGTGTACGTGAAACTGACCGAACCGCCGCCCGAGCCGATCACGGCCATCAACGAGGGAGCGGCCACCTACGCGGTGCGCTGCGCGAGCTGCCATGTCGGCGACGGCTCCGGCAGCGACGGCAGCGGCGTGGGCCGGCCGCTGTGGGACGGCGAGGTGCTGCTGACGTTCCCGAGCCTCGACGATTCGTTCATCGAGTGGCTTGCTGTGGGCTCAGAGGGCATCGGATTGGGCCAGCCGTACGGCGACCCGAACCGGCCCGGCGGAGCTCACATTTCCGGCGACACAGGCTCCAACATGCCTGCATTCGGCGAGGTGCTCAACGACCACCAGCTCTATTCGGTCGCGCGATACGTGCGCGAGGTGATCGGCGGCGAGGACATCAGCGACGAAGTCGCTGCTGAACGTGACGCAGAGTGGGAGCACCTCGGGGGCGGCGCGGTCACTGGCGGGGGCGGTGGCGGAGGCCACTAGCGCCCGAGGGTGGGCGCGACGGTCCTGCTGTCACGCCGCCCGGGATCCCGAACCGACATCGTGACGCAGACGCTCTCGTGCGATGTGCTCGTCGTGGGCGGCGGTCCTGCCGGCTGCGCAGCTGCGTACTGGTCAGCGCAGCAAGGGCATGACGTGCTGCTCATCGAGCGCTCGTCGCACCCGCGCGATCGGGCGTGCGGCGATGCGCTCACACCGGTCGCCGTCGGCGAGCTCATCGCCATGGGCTGCGATCCCCGCGCTGCGCGCTGGCATCTGCACCGGGGGCTGCGCATCACCGCTCACGGCCAGAGCCTCGAAGTCTTGTGGCCGCAGGGTGCTCAGTGGCCGGACTACGGCGCGGTAGTCCGAAGACCGCGACTGGACGCGCTCATGTTCGCCCGCGCCCAGGCAGCGGGTGCGCGCACGCTCAGCGGCACCGAAGTCACTGCACCGCTGATCACCGATGGACACCTGCGCGGCTGCCATGCCGTTGCACGACAGGACAGTGACGGTCGCGCCGGGGAGCTGACAGCGCTCGCCCGGTACGTCGTCATTGCCGACGGACCGCGTTCGAACTTCGGCCGCGCGCTCGGCACCGTTCGGACCCGCACCTACGCGCAGGGCTTGGCGATGCGTGCGTACTACCCGACGCCGCGCCACGCCGAGCCCTGGATCGAATCGGTCTTCGCCCTCACCGATTCGGGGGGCGATCAGCTGCCGGGGTACGGCTGGGTGTTCCCGGTCGGCGACGGCACCGCCAACGTCGGCGTCGGCTTGCTCAGCCACCACTACGGCAACGAGGCGATTTCTCTGGAACGCCTCTTCGAGCAGTGGACCGAGCAGATCCCCGACCGCTGGGAGATCGACGCCGCCGGGCCGCGCACTCCCCCGGTCGGCGGACGGCTGCCCATGGGGGGCTCGGTGCGACCTCGCTCAGGGCCGAACTGGGTCGTCGCGGGCGATGCTGCGGGCAGCGTCAACCCCTGGAACGGCGACGGCATCGGGCCGGCGCTGGCAACCGGCCGGCTGGCGGCTGAGGTCATCGGTCACGCGCTCGACGCGGATGACGGCCTCATGCTGCGCGGCTACGAGGCTGCGCTCGCGGATCGCTGGGAGCGCTATCACCATCTGGGCCGCATGACGACGCGCGCCCTGGGTCGCCCCGGGCTGATGCGCAAGCTGACCCAGCTCGCGATCCGCTCGCCGCGTATGGGCGACCTCGCGATGCGCGTCTCGACCGATCTGCTGCAAACCGACACCGGTCCACGCGGTCCGCGCGGCGTCTACCGGGCGGCCGCCGGCATGGCAAGGCTCTGGCGAGACCGCACCTGAGCCGCCCCTGCGTCCAGTCGAACCGCTTGGCTGAACGCTGGCCGCCGCCGTTCAGGAGACCGCTGCGGCAGTGGCTATGGCGGTGAGGGCTTCGTCGATGACGCCGGGGGTGTGGGCGAGACCGACGAAGATCGCCTCGTAGGCGCCGGGGGCGAGGGCCACGCCTCGGCGGAGCAGTTCGGCGTGGAGGCGTGCGTAGGCCTGCTCGTCGGTGGAGCGTGCGTCGTCGTAGTCGACCGGAGCCCAGCCGACTGCGGGTGCCGGACCGCAGTACAAGCCGACGAGGGTGCCGACCTGGGTGACGACGGCGTCGAAGCCGGCAGTGGCCAGCACATCACGCAGGCCGTCGGCGAACTGGCCGGCGCGAGCCTCGAGCTCGCCGTATGCGGCGGGCGTCAGCAGGTCCAACGCGGCGAGGCCTGCTGCGGTCGCCAGCGGATTGCCCGACAGTGTGCCGGCTTGGTACACCGGACCTGTCGGCGCCAGCGTCTCCATGATCTCTGAGCGGGCGCCCAGCGCGCCGATGGGCAGGCCGCCGCCGATGACCTTGCCGTAGCACGAGATGTCAGGCGTCACGCCGAACCGCTCAGCCGCGCCGCCGGCGCTCAAGCGGAAGCCAGTGATGACCTCGTCGAAGATCAGCAGTGCCCCCGAGTCGGTGCAGGCCTGCCGCAAGCCCGCCAGGAAGCCTGGCGCCGGCGGGACGAGCCCCATGTTCGCCGCCACGGGTTCGACCACGACCGCGGCCACCTGATCGTTGAGTTCTGGCACGACGTTGTAGGGCGCGACGATCGTGTCGGCCACGGCGCTCGGCGGAACCCCGGCTGAGCCGGACAGGCCGAGCGTGGCGACACCGCTGCCGCCCGCAGCCAGCAGCGCATCTGCATGGCCGTGGTAGCAGCCGGCGAACTTGACGATCTGCGGCCGTCCGGTGAAGCCGCGCGCGAGCCGGACCGCAGTCATCGTTGCTTCGGTGCCGCTGCTGACCAGGCGTACCTGCTCGACCCCTGGCGCGGCGTTCGCGATGCGCTCGGCCAGTGCCACCTCGCGTTCGGTCGGCGCGCCGTATGACGTGCCGTCGGCTGCAGCCTTCGCTATGGCCTCGGTGATCCCAGGATGGGCATGGCCCGCGATGATCGCCCCGTAGGACTGCACGAAATCGATGTAGCGGCAGCCTTCCGCGTCGGTGACGTACGGCCCGCTGGCAGATGCCACGAAGTACGGCGTGCCGCCGACCGAGCCGAACGCACGCACGGGCGAGTTGACGCCGCCGGGAATCACCCCGCGCGCAGCTTCGAACAGTTCGGCATTCGTGGTTCTCGGCGCGGTCACGGGCCGCAGCGTAGGGGTGCCGATCCGCGCACGCGCTCAGGGCTCTGCGAGCTTCCCCGAGTCGTCGAGGGCTGCTGCGACCGCCTCCGCGAGGCCTTCATCGGACGGCTGTGCGGCAACGGCGGCGACCGGCACGCCCGCATCGGCGCATGCGGCCGCGGTGGTGCGACCGATGCACACCACCCTTGCGTGGACCGATCCGCCGCCGAGCTGGCTGAGGTGGCCGTGCACCGCGGAGGGCGAGGCGAATATCACCGCATCCGCGGTGGCCACATCGGCGATGTGGTGGTCTGACAGCGTGGGCGTGATCGTCCGGTAGGCCCGGACCGCGTCCACCGTCCAGCCGCGGGCTCGCAGGCCGTCGACAAGCTCGGGACGAGCCTGCGATGACTGCGGCACGAAGCACGAATCACCCGGACCGGGAGCGGGGAATGCCGCAGCAAGCCCTGCAGCGTCGTTGCGTTCGGGCACGAGATTGACCGGGCGGTTGATCTCAGCCTCCACGCGCTCGGCGGTGGAGGGACCGACTGCCGCGATGCGGATGCGCGCGAACCTGCGCCGCACACCCCGCCGGTCGGCACGGGCGAAGGTGGCCGCCACCGCGTTCGACGATGTGAACGCGACCCAGCTGAACTGCTCGAGTCGCAGCAGCGCGTCATCGAGCGGCTGGCCACCGTCCAAGGGCGGCACCACCGCGATGGCCGGCGCCAGCACGGGGTTCGCCCCCCGCTGCAGCAGCGCCGCTGCCAGGCCGCTCGCCTGGTGTGATGCGCGCGTGATGACGACAGTCCGACCCGCGAGATCGGCGGCCATCGGTTCACTCATGTTCACGGCGCACCGAACAGGCGGTGTGCAGCGAGGCTGCGCGCTTCAACGTCAGAGGGTTCGGGGCGGCACATGCCGACGCTGCGCATGCGGCTGGTGGAGCTTGCCGGAAGGACATCACGACACGGGATCCGCTGAGCCGACGCGGGCGAGAAGCTCAACGGCGAGCGCGACACCGAGGCCCTCGCCATCGAGGTCGCGGCCCGATGCACGCGCCACGCTGCCACGATCGCCGGCAGCCAGAACGGCAGACATCGCGATGCAGCCGTCGGCGTCGACCGTGGCGTGAGCCCCGGTGGGCAGATCGCAGCCGCCGCCGAGCGTCCGCAGGAACGCGCGCTCCGCACGGACGCACCGTGTCGTCACCGCGTCGATGATCGCGCCGACGGCAGCAGCTATGTCAGCGCCGTCAGCGCGGTGCTCGACCGCGACGGCGCCCTGCCCGACCTGTGGCACAAGTTCGTCGACGCTGAAGTGCTGCGCTGTGCGGTGGGACTCGCCGAGACGCTCCAGCGCCACCGCAGCCACGACAACGGCGTCGATATCAGGATCGTCGGCCGCGCCGATGCGGCGGGCCATGTTGCCGCGTAGGCCGACAAAGCGCAGATCCGGACGTTTGGACGCGATCTGGCACTGACGGCGCTGTGAGCCAGTCGCCACGACGCCGCCGCGCGGGATCTCGTCGAGCGCGAGCCCGACGAGCGCATCGCGCGCATCGCCTCTCGCCAAGCAGCCCGCCAACGTCAAACCTGAAGTCGGCTCGGAGCGCATGTCCTTGGCGCTGTGCACCGCGAGGTCTGCTCGCCCATCGAGGACCGCCGCCTGCACTTCGGTCACAAACACGCCCCGACCGGACATCTGCGAGATCGGCGTAGACAGGTCCTTGTCGCCCGAGGTGGACACCGGCACCAGCTCGATGGGAGACCCGGACCATCCGACTGCTGCCAGTGCCTCCTGCACGGCGCGCGCCTGCCAGATTGCCAGCGGGCTCGATCGTGTCGCGATCCTCACGCAGCCCGGATCTACAGGTCGAACAGGTCGCGCACCGAGTCAGCCAGCCGGTCGCCCTTGGCCTTGCCGGCGGCGGAGCGCAGCGCCACCGTGGGCTGGTGCAGCAGCTTGTTCACGAAGGCCTTCGTGGCCCGTTCGAGCGCCTCGCGCGCGCCGTCGTCAAGCTGGGGATTGGCTGCGAGCGCCCGCTCGAGTTCGTTCTGGCGCACCGCCTCTGCGGTGGCCCGCAGGGACTCGATCAGCGGCGCCATCTCGCGGGCGGAGCGGTCGGCGGCGAAGCGCTCGATCTCGGCGGCCAAGATCGACTCGACTGCCGCCACTTCAGCCCGCCGGCTGGCCTGGCCCGCATGGGCGAAGCGCGCCAGGTCGTCCATGTCGAGCAAGGTGACACCCGCAATGCGTGCAACGGCAGGATCGACATCGCGCGGCACCGCGATGTCCACGATCAGCAACGGACGCCCGGCACGGCGCGCGATGACTTCTCCCACGCTCGCATGGTCGACGATGACCGAAGTGGCTCCGGTGGATGTCAGCAGCAGATCGACCTCGACGAGTGCATCCTCGAGGCTGCCCAGCGGCAGGTGACGGCCGCCGACGCGAGCGGCCAAGGCTTCGGCGTGCGACGGCGTGCGGTTCGCGACTTGCACCGACGCGGGGCCGGCTGCCGCGAGCGCTACCACCATGCCGTCGGCCATCTCACCGGCACCCACCACGAGCACATGGCGATCTGACAGCGAACCGAGGTGGGTGACCGCCATGTGGACGGCTGCGTGGCTGATCGACGCAGTGCCCCGTGCGATGCCGGTCTCGGTGCGGGCGCGCTTTGCAGCCGTGATGCCAGATCGGAACAGCTGATTCAGCACCGTGCCGGCGGTGCCCTCGACACGTGCCATGTCCCAGGCTGTGCGCACCTGGCCCAAGATCTCGTGCTCGCCCAGCACCGCCGAGTCGAGGCCGCTGGCGACCCGGAACAGATGATGGGCTGCAGCATCGTCGTAGTGCACGTAGAGGTGGTCGGTCAGCTCGGCGGGCGCGGCGCCCGACAGGGTGCAGAAGAAGTCGCGCAGCTCACCGAAAGCGGCATGGAATTTCTCCGCGAAGACGTACACCTCGGTCCGGTTGCAGGTGGAGACGACGACCGCCTCGCTGACGTGCTCGCACGAGGCGAGATCGCTCAGTCGTTTCGGCACGTCGGCGGCGGCGACCGTGCAGCGCTCCAGCAACTCGAGCGGCGCGCTGCGATGGCTCACGCCCATGACAACGATGGACACGTGGATTACCCAGGGTTCGGGAATGCGGCCCGCACAGTCTCGCCGATGCAGCACCCTGTTTCCACGCGTTCTGCCCGACGTCGCACGAGAACTTTGACTCAGTCGCTCAGGCGAAGAAGAAGACCAGCCTGATCGTCGCCGCGATCAGGATGAGCGCCGCGAGCGCGCCGAGCACGATCGCCGTGCGCAGGCTCATGTCGCCCGGCGCAGTCGCACCTCTGTGCCGGCTGCAAAGCCGAGGTGCTCCGCGCTCCCGCCGGCGACGGTGAGCTCCAGCAGGCCGTAAGGGTCATCAGACAGCGCGAGGCTGGCGTCAGGGACCGAACCCGGCGGCGCGAGCTGGACCGTCTGGGAACTTGCCTCTGCTGGGACACCAGCACCGGCGGTCGAGGTCCATTCCGCGACCAGCACCCTGCCGAGCGGCGCCAGCACGTCGCGGTCCACGTTGAGCTGCACGGTGCCCCACCGGGTGATCGACAGGACCTCCGCCGTCACCGATCCGTCGGTCTCGGTGCGGGGGACAGCGACGAGGGATGGCATCAGCAGAGCGGGCTCGATCTGGCCTCCCAGCGCCTCAAGCGGTTCGCCCGCTGCCAACCGGCCCGCCGCAGGCGCCAGGACGTCTCGCGCCGGGTGCACTGCCTGCCCGCCGGATGCGCCGCCGTCTGCGCCGATGCGGACTGCCGCGTCCGCACCGCCCACTGCGGCGGTGGCCGCGGCCAGCACACCGTTGTCGGGACCGACCAGCATCGACTGCCCGTCGCCGACAGACACGGCGATCGCCGCTCGATCCAGTCGCTGGCCCAGCGACGCCAGCACCACCCCCGGCGCAAGATGCGGCACGCTGCGGGCGAGCATCAGCGCTGCGGTGCGGGTGTCGTTCGGGTCGATGTGGTGGCACAGGTCGATCACGGCGACCCGGGGCGCAGCCTGGCGGATGATCGAGTGGATGAGTCCTACGGACTCGTCGGCAGTGCCCAGGTCGCTCAGGCAGGTGACGGTGTCGAACCCACTCATCCCGCTCCGCCGTTGATCGGCTCGCCTGCGGTCACGAAGCACCGAGCTCGGTGGACCTGCGCGTTGCGGACTCGACTGCAGCAGCGAATGCCGCTCGCACGCCGTGACGCTCCAGCTCGCGAAGACCCGCTGCGGTGGTGCCGCCCGGCGAGGTCACGTCGGCGCGGAGATCGGCCGGCGAGCGGCCATCGGCCAGCAGCGTCGCAGCGCCCAGCAGCGTCTGGTTGGCCAGCTCGGATGCCACCGGGCGAGCGAGGCCCATGAGCACGCCTGCCTCAATTAGCGCCTCAGCCACGAGGAAGACGTAGGCAGGCCCCGAGCCGGACAATCCCGTCACGGCATCCATGAGGTGCTCGGGGACTCGCACGACACGACCCACCGAACCCAGGATCTCCTCCGCCCACGCGAGGTCGGCGTCGGTGGCCCGGTCGTTGCCGCAGATTGCCGCGGCGCCTTGGGACACGAGCGCCGGCGTATTGGGCATTGCGCGCACGATCGGCGTGCTGGCGCCCGTGGCGCCGTCGAGCGTTGCCAGCGTCACCCCAGCGGCTATCGACAGCATCCGGTCGGTGCCGGCTGCCGCGACCTCCGCTGCGACCGAACCGATGACGTCGGGCTTGGTGGCCAAGATGGCGCCGGTCGATGCCACCACGCGGTCCGAGGTCGTCACGCCGTATCTGCCCGCCAGCTCATCACGACGAGCCGCGATCGGCTCCGTCACGGCGATGCCCTGCGCGGGGCGCCCGCCCGCCAGCAATCCGCCCAGCAGCGCCTCGCCCATCTTCCCGCCGCCCACGATCAGCAGTTCGACCCCAGATGCCATGCGGTCACGGTACCGGACTGCCTCCGGACCGCTGCCGTGGAATCACCCGTCGGCCGCGAATCTCGGGCGCACGCGGCGCAGGATCTCGCCAGTCTGGTGGTGCCGGGGCATTCGTTGAGAATGGGGCACGTCCCTGCATGCCTGCCGCCGAATGCCCCGGCGAGCGCTGAATCAATCAGAAATGGCTGAAAGTAGTCAAGTGAATTTCAATGCTGCTTGGAGAAGCCCAGCCGCAGCAGTGTCGAGAAGTCCCGTTCGACATAGGACCACAGCGAGCCCACGATGCGGTCCAGTTCGTCCTCGTCGACGCTGTGAGTCCCGATCTCGCCGGTGAGGAACAGGGCGTCCTCGGGTCCGATGCCGTACTGGGCGCCGACCAGCGAGTAGTTGCGACGCAGGACGAAATCAGCCACCTCCGACGCCTGCCGCGGCGGCGTCGGCAGCACATAGGTCTCATAGGCCAGGGTGCGCTGGCGCAGCGTCAGCCACACCGCGATGACGTCACGGGATTCGCCCGCCAAGCGCACGTACCAGCGGCGGGGCACCTCCTCGTCGCGTGTCACGTCAACCAGCAGCGGACGGTCGTCGGGCGCGCCGGTCTCCTGCGAGCTGGCCCACGCCGCCAACCAGGCGTCCATGCGCGCCTCCAGCCGGTCGAGTTCGGCGTCGGTGGCTGGGCGGCGGGTCATCGGAACTTCGCCGTGCGGGTCATGCGCAGGCAACAAGCTCGTGACGTGCGGCAGCGTCCAGTGCGTCCCGTGCCGCCGCCGCGCTCGCCAGCCAGCTGAAGCGTTCTGCGCGGCGCGAGCCGGCATCGCCCAGCCGGAGCCCCAGCAGCGGATCGGACAGGATGTCCGAGACCCGCCGGGCAAACGCGTCACTGTCGCGGCCCGCGACGAGAAAGCCGGTCCGGCCTTCGGCAACATTGTCACGCAGGCCGCCGACATCTGAGGCGACGACCGGGGTCCCACAGGCTGCGGCCTCCAGGGCGACGAGGCCGAACGACTCCGAGCGACTCGGCACCAAGCAGACATCGGCCGCCCGGTAATAGGTGGACAGCAGGTGGTGCGGAAGCGGGTCCACGAACCGCACGCAACCGGCAAGGCCCAACTCGTCGGCCATCGATCGCAGCCGTGTCAGCGTGGCGTGGCCCTCGGGTCCGCTCGGACCGCCCACGATGACGAGCTGGGCATCGGAGCCCGCCGGCGTGCTTGCCCTTGTGGCCGCGAGCGTCGCGACTGCCAGCTCGGCGCCTTTGAGCGGCTGGAGGCGGCCGACGAACAGCAGGACCGGCCCGGGCGGGAGACCGATCGCTGCTCGCGCCGCATGACGCTGGCCCGGTGCGAACATCGCCCGGTCCACACCCGGCGTCAGCACGTGAACTCGCTCCGGCGGAATCTCGTAGAGCGACCCCAGCAGGGCAGCTTCAGCGTCACCCGATGTGAACACGGCATCCGCGCAATCGATGACCTGCTGCTCCGCTTCGCCGCGGTGGTTCGGCTCCCGGTCTCCGGTGCTGGTCTTGACGCGGCCCAGCGTGTGGAAGGTGACTGCCAGGGGAATGTCCAGACGGTGCTTCAACTCGTGGCCGGCCATGCCGCTCAGCCAGTAATGAGCGTGGATGGCGTCGACGGGCCGCCGCATCAGATGCTCGCCGACGCGGTCGGCGAAGACGCCAACCACGGCGGGCAGGTCGTCCTTGGCGAGCGACGGCCCGCCGGCGTCGATGTGAGTGACACGCACTCCGGGCTCAACGTCGACGGTCTCGGGCTGTGAACGCTCGGTGCGCCTGGTGAAGACCTCGCAGCTCACGCCGTGATGCGCGAGCGCAGCGGTCAGCTCGCGCACGTAGACGTTCAAGCCGCCGCCGTCGCCGCTGCCCGGCTGGTGCAGCGGAGAGGTGTGCAAGCACAGCACCGCAACCGTCGAGACGCCGATCCGGTCCTGCGCCGCGCGCTGGCGGGCACGATCACCTCGGGGTTCGTCCGGTGCGGTGGGGGCCACAGCCGACAACGCTACGCAGATCGCCGCACGACGACGATCAGTTGCCCGATCACGACCGGCGCAGCGGTCACTCAGAAGACCAGCAGCCCCAACCCCCACATCCAGGCGGGCGCGGCGACGGTGAGCGAATCGAGTCTGCGCACGGCCCAGGGCTCGTCGAGGCGCGACCGTGCTCGCTCGAACACCGGACGGCGCCCGCGACCAGCCGGATCGCCGGAAGCTCGCTTCACCGATGCCGGCGGGTCGGGCGGTTGCACGTCGGCTCGAGTCTCGAGGGTGGTGTTCGAGCGGGCCAGCGCGGGTCCCAGCGGCAGCGTCAGTGCCGCGAGCACGCCGTACCGGATGACGTCAGACGGCGCGAAGGGCGGCACGCTCACGCCGGTCAGTGCGAAGACCGCCGCAACCGCTGTGACAGCTCCCACGACGGGACCCCGCAATCCGGGTCGCCGTTCCGCGGCAGTGACATACGCGCCGGCGTCGTAGCAAGCCGCAGCAACGACCAGCACGAGGGCCGCTCCCGCCGAGTACCGGGCCACTGCCGCCGCGCATGCCGCCGCCACGCCGACCTGCATCCAGCAGCGCACCAGCAGGCCCGCCCGAGCCAGCACCGACGGCGGCACGACCCGGGGGGATCGCGCAGCCCCGCCCGTGAGGTGGCCGTCTCGCAACGAGGAGACCACGATGAAGCTGGCGATCACGGCTGCACCGAACACCGCGCCTGCCAGGCGGGTGTCGAAGATGCCGGCAAACCCGACCGCACCCGCAAGCACGGCAGCCGGCAGTCGATGGCGCGGGTCGCCACCCCCATCCACTGCGCGGCTCTGGGCCCCTCGCTTCGCGGACACGGCATCGGTGCCACCGCGCACGTCGGCTGCTTGCCAGGCGCCGAGCGCGGCGACGGCCGACACCGCCAGCCCGAACACTGCAGCTCCTGCCCACAGCGCGGCGATGAGCACGGCGAACCACAACACTCCTGCCGTGATGCTGGCGTCGCGCCGCGCCACCGGCGGGCCGAGCCAGAGCGCCGCTGAGTGAATCCGCGGCGGGCCTGGCGGTGGCGACCCTGGCCTCACGCCACCGCTGTCGCTGCTCAGCCGCCCGACACGGGCGGCAAGACGGCAATCTCGTCCCCGGCGCTCAACTGCATCACAGGATCTGCGGGCTCGCCGTTCAGCCAGATGCGGCTGGCTGCCAGCACGGCGCTGAAGCTCTCGCCGAAGTGCACCTTGGCCCACTCCAGCGCATCCGCGACCGATGACGCCTCGGTTTGGGCGGTGCCGGTGCCGGCCGCCTCGCGCGCCCCCGCGAACAGGCGGATCGTCACGGTGGGCATTGCTGCGATGCTACCGATCCGCACTGATCAGGCCAGCTACGGTCGGGCGACGTGACACAGCATTCAGAGTTGCTGGCGGTTCGTCACGGGCAGTCCGAGTGGAATCTGCGCGGGCGGTGGCAAGGACAAGCGGATCCGCCGTTGACGGGACTGGGTGAGCGCCAGGCTGAGATCGCAGCTGATGCCTTGGCGAGACGGCTCGCCCAGTCGGACAACAGCTGGCGCACACCTGCCATGCGCGGCCACGACCTGCACACCGTCCGGCACGCCTTCGATCTGCCGTCGTTCGACCTGGTTGTGTCGAGTGACCTGCAACGGGCGCGCCGGACGGCTGAGATCATCGCCAAGCAGCTCGGCCTCAGCGAGGTAGTGGCCGATGAGGCGTTGCGTGAGCGCAGTGCGGGGCCGTGGGAGGGTCTCACCCGGGCCGAGATCGATGAAGGCTGGCCGGGCGACGTGGCGGCTCGGCGGTGGCCGCCCGGCTTTGAGTCCTCCGAGAGCATCGCCCGCCGGCTGCTGCCGGCGCTGCGCCGGCACCTGTCCGTCTGCGGCCGCGTGCTGCTCGTGGGCCATGCGGGTGTGCTCAAGACGATTGACGCACGCGTCGGCCTCGGCGACGAGCGCGTGCCCAATCTCGCGGGTCGCTGGTTCTGGCTGGACGGCGCCGCCGCGGACGCGAACTGGGATTGGGATCAGCTCGAGCCCCGAAACCGGGTCGAGCTCGTGTCGTCTGACATTGACCTCATGATCGAGTAGCCGCGCCCGGCGCGCCCTGGGCATCCGGCTCGGCGGGAGCGTCGATCCAGGCAGATGCGGCCGCCGGATCCACGTCGTCGTCTGCAAGCAGTCCCAAGGTGCGCTCAGCTCGAGCAAGGTCGTCCTCGATGGCATCGAGCGTGTCGTCAGTCAGGAACTCCGCAGGGTTCTGCGGTTCGGCTGGGGACGGCTCGTCGGGCACCGCTGCAAGGCTAGGGCCGCACGCCGGTACCGATCAGTGCTTGCGGCTCTAGCCTCGGGACGAGTGCCGGAGCGCCGGATCGGCGCCTGCGGACGTGGGGCCGCTAGCTCATCGGGTAGAGCAGGGGACTTTTAATCCCAAGGTGCCGGGTTCGAGCCCCGGGCGGCCTACCCCACCAACACGCCCGCGCCCCATCCAGGCCGCTAGCTCACCCAGCAGAGCAGGCACGCATCAACCCCAAGGCGCCGGGTTCGAGCCCCGGGCGGCCTACCCCACCAACACGCCCGCGCCCCATCCAGGCCGCTAGCTCACACACACCCTCCCCTACAGTGCTCGACGTGGTGGTTGTGCCCATTCGACGCATCGAGGACGACTTGCCGATGCCGGCCTACGCCAAGCCAGGCGATGCGGGCTGCGACCTACTCGCGGCCGAGTCGGCCACGCTCGCTGCGGGCGGCGGGCGGGCCATGATCCGCACCGGCATCGCGGTGGCCATCCCGCCCGGCTATGCCGGATTTGTCCAGCCGCGCAGCGGCCTGGCCTGGCGGCACGGGCTCACGTGCGTGAACTCGCCAGGCTTGATCGACAGCGGTTACCGCGACGAGCTGCGGGTGCTGCTGCTGAACACCGACCCCAGCGAGCCCTACGAGGTCCAGCGCGGCGACCGGATCGCCCAATTGGTGATCCAGCGCGTCGAACAGGCGGAGTGGGAAGAAGTCGAGTCCCTCGACGAGACCGAGCGGGGTCTCGGAGGCTTCGGGCACTCGGGTCGCTGAGGGCGGGCGTCGCCCGCCCGAGTTGTCACACCCCACCGGTAGCCATGACGGCATGGCCACAAACCCGCCGACACAGCCACCGCTCACCCTGTTCGACCTCTCGCAGTTCGCACCTGAGACCGATCGCGCTGTCAAGACGCCGTCAGGGCCCTCGCCTGACCAACTCCGCTCCAGCGGCTTGGCTCGCACAGGCATCGCCCGCCGGCTCGTTGCGAGCACCCAAGCGACGCAGGCACGCCGGCGTCGCGCACGGGCACGGCTGGCGAAGCGCCGCTACCTCGCCGACACCGCGGGCTACGAGCGCATCGAGCAGACCCGCCGGGCCCTGCACCTCGTGGCCGACTGAGTTTCGGCGGCACAGGTCACGGCGCCGACGAACCCTCGCCGTCCTCCGCCGTGCTCTGACTCAATGCGGCCTCGGCCATGTGCGCGCCGCCGATCTGGTGCGGGTTGATCACGCGATCGGCACCGGCTTGCTGCAGCTTCGGCAACGCGTCGCCCGAATTTGCTCTCGCCACGATGAACAGCTCCGGGCACAGGGCGCGGGCGCTCAAGGCGACATAGAGATTGTCGGCGTCGGAATCCAAGGCCACCACCAGCGAACTGGCGCGCTCAAGCCCGGCGTTGCGCAGGGTGCTGTCGTGGGTGGCATCGCCCGGCACCAGGTGCAGCTCGCCAGGATCGACGTCGGCGTCGCTGTCGATCAGCACCACATCAGTGCCTGCGTCGATCATGGCCGCGGCGATGGCTCGGCCGACCTGGCCGTAACCGCAGACCACCGCGTGGCCGGAAAGACTGTCGATGGAACGCTGCATGCGCCGCCTCCTGATGTGGTCGTCGAGCCGTCCCTCGAACAGCATTTCAATGACAGCGCCGATCGTGTAGAGCGACGTGCCGGTGCCGAGCAGGATGAGAACGATCGTGAAGAGCTGATAGCGGCCCCCGATGTCCTCCGGGTCGCCGTAGCCGACCGTCGAGACCGTGATGACGGTCTGGTACAGCGCGTCGAGCAGATCGAAGCCGAGCAGCACGTAGCCCGCCGTGCCGGCAGCCAAGATGGCCGTGAGCACCGTGAGGCCGGCGATGAGCCGCTCGACGGGCTCGAGCCCACCGGAGACAAGGCGTCGCCGCGATTCGCGGCGGGAGCGCTGAGCACGGCGCGACCGCCGTCGTTGCAACACGCCCTTCATCGCTCGAACGCTATTGCGGCCAGCCGCTCGGGTCGTGCCTACCATGGCCGCCGTGCTGGTCTGGCTGGACCTCGAGATGACCGGGCTGGATCATCGCCGCCATCGCATCGTGGAGATCGCAACCGTGATCACCGACGACGCGCTCGAGATCGTCGCCACCGGTCCGTCGCTGGTGATCGGCGCCTCACGAGCTGATCTCGATGCGATGGACGCCGAGGTTCGCAAGATGCATGCAGCCACGGGTTTGCTCGACGAGATCGCAGCATCGAACATCACCGTCGCCGACGCGCAAGAGCGCACGCTCTCGTTCATCACCGAACACGTTCCCGAGCCGGGCACCGTGCCGCTGTGCGGCAACTCCATCGGCACCGATCGTCGCTTCTTGGACCAGTACATGCCGGCGCTCGAGGGGCACCTGCACTACCGGGTGATCGACGTGTCCACGATCAAGGAGCTGGCCAAACGCTGGCGGCCAGAGATCGCCCAGGCGTGGGCTGATCTCAGCAGATCGCGTGCGGGCACCACCAAGCATCGAGCGCTCGACGACGTGCTCGAGAGCATCGACGAGCTCCGCTACTACCGCGCCGAATGGCTGGAGCGCGCGTCGACTCAGCCGATCACAGCGTCGGAGACCGGTTCAGTCACAGAATCGAACGCTCATTAGAAGGTTGTCGGGGTTCGCTAGCCTGCCTCGCGTGTCGCGCCCGACCCGCGAAGAGCAGATGCCGCCCGACGGCAAGGTCACCGAGCTCGCTCCCGACGTGCGGCGACTGCAGCTGCCGATGTCGATGCCGGGTCTCGGGCACGTCAACTGCTACATCCTCGACGACGATCGCGGCGCTGCACTCGTCGACCCGGGACTGCCCGGCCCCGCCAACTGGAAGGCGCTGATGGCGGGCCTGGCGCAGGCAGAGGTGCCGCCCGAGCGGGTCCACTCCATCATCGTCACCCACAGCCACCCCGATCACTTCGGGGCCGCCGGGCGATTCCATCGCGAGTACGGCGCCGACCTCGTGACTCACAGGCATTTCCGGCTGTGGTGGGACACCGCTGACGAAGACGAGGAAGCCCTCGAGCAGGTGTCGTCCGACGGCGAGAACAACGAACTCGTTGCCGACCCGGTGTACGGCGGGCGCGACACCGGACCGGGCGGCCCCACGCCATGGGGCGGTCAGCGCTACAAGATGCCCATCCGGGCCAAGCTCGGCTACTGGGCGATGCGCAACGGCTGGGGCGGGCGCTGGTTCGCCACGCCGCATCCCACGCATCACGTCGAAGACGCCGACCGGATCAAGCTGGCGCGGCGCGAGTTCGTGGCGGTGCACACCCCCGGCCACACCATCGATCACCTGTGCCTCTTCGATCCCGAAGGCGGGCTCATGATCTGCGGCGATCACGTGCTGCCGACAATCACCCCGCACATCTCAGGCATCACCACCGCGCGCGACCCGCTGAAGGACTTCTTCTCAAGCCTCGACCGCGTCGCCAGCTTCGAGGGCGTCACGATGGGGTTGCCGGCGCACGGGCAGCCGTTCACGGATCTGAGCGGGCGCGTCGAAGACATCAAACGCCACCACAACGAGCGGCTCGACCTGCTGCGCACCTCGTCCGACCGACTCGGGCGCGCGCCCGTGCAGGACTACATGAAGCAGCTCTTCAAAGAACGTTCGTGGGGCCCGATGGCCGAGTCGGAGACGTTCGCCCACCTCGAGCACCTGCGCTATATCGGCGAAGTGAGCGTCTCTCGACGCCCCGACGACGTTCTCGAGTACGAATTCGACTGACCCGGCGGGCCCCGTGCCGCTCGGACTCCGGCGAATCTGAGACGCAGCTCGAAAATAACTTGACACGACCTGTCGCGAAGTGGTGCTCTTGCGGGCGCTGCGGCCTATCGTCGGGAATCCGCAGCTGAACAACAGCCCCGACCAGCAGCTCGAATGGAACCCCGGATGTCCGACTTCGGCACCTACGACACGGCGCGCGCCGCAGCCGGCCGCGTACGGGTGCCTGCACTCGGCGCGCGCTGCGGCCAGCGGCTCGCCATGTGGCGGCCTGCGCGCGGCAACGTCATCGGCGTTCGCACCGCGCTGGTTCCCATGCCGGCCGTGTTTGCGCACGCAGAGCGCGGTCGCGGTACGAGCCCGACGACGGCCACCAAGTGCCACCGCCAGCGGCCTTCGGAGCGTCTGATGTAGTCCACTGAGACACCAGAACTCTCCGAACGGCCGCCGGGACAACCCGGCGGCCGTTCTGCGTTCCGCCCCAGAACCCACAGAACGGCTGAGTTCCCCCAGCCCCACCACGACAAAGGAGCAAGCACGTGCTGGAACTCATCATCGACAACACACCGGCCCACATCAGCGAGGGCTGGCGCGCACGGGGTCGCTGCCGCGACCTTGTGGGCACCTTGACGCCGCTGTTCTTCTCGGAGGACTTCTACGAGATCGCCCGGGCCAAGGCCATCTGCTCGTCATGCCCCGTGATGGACGAGTGCTTCGAGGCTGCGAAGTCGCGGCACGAGCCGTGGGGCGTGTGGGGAGGCGAGCTCTTCGAGAACGGGCGGGTCTGCACAGACAAACGCCCACGCGGCCGGCCGCCGACACGGGCGCGGCCGCAGCTGATCGTCGAGGAGGTGCCATTGCCTCCTGACCTGGTCCGCGCCTGAGTCTTCCCCTGCTCAGGCGCGTCCTCCGAGCGGACCCTGCCGCTGCAGCGGGTCCCTCGGCTGGGTCTGCCGTCCCCCTCCGGCAGACCCAGCCGCCACGGCCTGCACTGCCCCGCAGGCCGCATCGAGACGGTCTGCCCCGGTGGACTGAGGCTGCCCGAAATGGGCGGCTGACAGCCCCGGGGCAGACCGTCGAGCGGCGATGCGGCACGACCACCACTCGTTGACGCAGTCGTGTTTCCGCAGTCGCCCTGAATCAGCTGGCCCGGAGCGCGCCAGTAGCCTCGCGGCTGCATGGAGGCACCGAGTGGCCCACGCTGGCGAGCACAGCTCACAGGCTGGCGCGGCGGCCTGTTCGCACTCCTCGGCCTGTACTCACTCGGTGCGATGGTGTTCTTGCTGGCGGGCGGCGCGCGACCCGAAATGACATCGCTGGTGGCGATGGAAGCCGAGGTCGAGGCCGACGCTGACGCAGTCGACACCAACCAGGCGATCCCGGACGCGCCGGCCAGCTCGGCCGATCCGCCCGGATCCGCTGTGCCCGCTGCAACGTCCGCGCCGCCGGCGTGCAGCGACGTCCGACCTGTCGAGCACGCTGAGGACCCAAGTCTGGGCGGCGTGCATGCCCTGGGATTCGTGACGCTTGATGAACAGCCCGCCGCCTTCTCGGGATATGTGGGCTGCCCGCTCATCGTGAACTTCTTCGCGTCGTGGTGCGTGCCGTGCGTGACTGAGATGCCAGACTTCGAGCGCTTCTGGAATGCCCATGGCACGGAGGTCGCGGTGCTGGGCCTGGCGGCCAATGATCGGCTCGAAGACGCCATCGAGACGGTGGCCGAACGCGGCGTGACCTATCCCACCGGTCTTGACGAGGGCGAGCTGTTCATCGACTTCGGCGGGCTGGGCATGCCCACCACGGTGTTCGTGTCAGCCACCGGCGAGATACTCGAGACGCACAGCGGCCTGCTCACCCTCGACGACATCACCTCCCGCGCTCAGGCACACTTCGGAGTGGGCTCATGAACAGCGCACGTCTCACCTTTGCATTCACGGCCGGCATCGTGGCGACCGTCAACCCGTGCGGCTTCGCGATGCTGCCCGCCTACCTGTCGTTCTTCTTGGGCATCGACCGCCGCGCCGGCGAAGGCAGCTCGCGCGCCGGCGTCGGGCGTGCGCTGGCCACCGGCGCAGTCGTCACCACCGGCATCGTGGTGGTCTTCGGCATCGTCGGCATCGCGCTGTCGGCGGGTCTGAGCGCGCTGCGCGACTACGTGCCCTGGGCTGCCATCGTCATCGGAGTGGGGCTCATCGCACTCGGTGTCGCCATCCTCGCCGGCTTCCGCCTGACGGCGTACCTGCCCAAGTTCGAGCGAGGCGCCTCAGGGCGGGACGTTCGCTCGCTGTTCCTGTTCGGCGTGAGCTATGCGGTGGCCTCGGTTTCGTGCGGGCTGGCCACTTTCCTCGTCGTGGTCACGGCCTCCGCGGGAGACGACAGCTTCGTCGGCGGCATCGTGTCGTTCGTGCTGTACGCGCTGGGCATGGGCATGGTGCTGACGTCGCTGGCGGTGAGTCTCGCGCTGGCACGCGGCTGGCTGTTGAGCAAGCTGCGGGTGCTCATGCGCTACACCGACACCATCGCGGCCATCCTGATGATCGCAGCGGGTGCGTTCACCATCTGGTACTGGTTCATCGACCTGACTGACCGCGGCGGCGACGGACTCGTCGTCACCGTGGAACGCTGGAGCAGCAGCCTGTCCAACTGGGTTGCGTCCGTCGGCGGTGTGCGGCTCGGACTCATCATGAGCATCGTGCTCGCCGTCGGCGGCATGGCAATGCTGGCGTCGGGTCGCCGCACCGAGACGGCCGCAGCGGACGACGGCGGGGCACCAGCAGAGGTGGACCAAGCGGGCGGTGCCGCGGAGATGCTGAACTGAGCCACCGTGGCACTGCATCTGAAGGACCGCACGCTGCTCGACGCTGAGCGACCCTTCGCCGAATTGCTCGGACGGCCTGGGGTGAGCGAGGTGCTGCAGCTGCGTTCGCGATTCGGGTTCATGGCCTTTCACGGCGGCTGGCTCGAAGAGGTCACCGACGACATCGCCTCGACCGCCGCCGAGCGCAGCGACGCATCGGTGTACGCCTGCCTGCAAGGTCCCGATGATCAATGGCACCTGCCCAGCCACTGTTTTGATCCCGCCGACTCGCCGGTGCTGAGCGAATTCCTCGACCATGTGGACGTCGTAGTCGCAGTCCATGGCTTCGGCAGCCCTCGCTTGTTGCGGGCAGTGCTGCTGGGCGGGCGCAACCGGGCGCTCGCGGCCCACGTCGCAGTGCACCTCATCGGGCGGCTGCCGCACTACGAGGTGCTTCACCGTCTCGACGATCTCCCCAAGACACTGGCCGGCCAGCACCCGCGCAACCCCTGCAACCTGCCCCGCGACGGCGGCGTCCAGATCGAGCTGCCGCCGCGCATCCGCGGCAAGAGCCCGATGTGGACAGGATTCCGCGGTCCCGGACGCGTGCCCCATCACGAAGCACTCATCGAAGGCCTGGCGGCTGCCGCCCGAGCATGGCCGCAGGCTGCCCGCGCGGCGGGTGACGTTGGGGTGGCGGAGTCCGCGGCATCGTTCGCGGGCTGAACACTCGTCACCAGGCGACGTCGCAATGACACGCCGTACCGCTGCGACGGTCGCCATTGCGGGCGTCCTCGGCGCAGCAGCCAGGTGGGCGACGGCGACCCGGCTGGACGGGTCCTGGGCGCTGCTGGCAGCCAACGTGGCCGGCTGCGCTCTCATCGGCTGGTCCACCGCTCGTCACGAGCGAATGCGTCACTCGCCGCATCGACACGGCGCCGCCGATCGCGGTCCCGCGCCGTCGCCGTGGCTGACAGCGGGCTTCTGCGGTGCGCTCACGTCTATGTCGGCGCTCGCACTCCAGCTGGCCACCTACCTCGACGGCGGGCGAGTCGGGACTGCGTTCGCGTGGCTCGGCCTCACGATCGCCGCATGCACCATGGCGTTTGTCGCGGGCCGCACGGTCGTGATCGCACGCGGAGCCCAGCCATGACCTCGCTGGCTGTGACCGTGGGTTTCGGCATCGCAGCCGCTGCGGGCACCGTGCTGCGCTGGAGGGTCAGCACCGCCCTCGGCCCCGGCGGAACGCTGCTCATCAACATCTCGGGCGCCTTCGCGCTCGGCCTGCTCGCAAGCACCGGTAACGCCGCGATGACCGTCATCGGCACAGCCGGCCTCGGCGCACTGACGACGGTCTCGGGAATGCTCCCCGAGTCGGTGCGCCTGGCCCGCGCCAGTCCCCTCCTCGCGCTCGGCTATCTCTGCCTCACCATCACCGGCGCAACCGCCGCAGCCGCCGCCGGCCTTGCCCTCTCGTAGGCCAGGCGGGCTGGCCATAATCTCAGCGGCATGGCCGATGACCCGGTTGACGGTGAGACCGACGAAGGCGCCGAACCGCCCGAGGCTCATCAGCAGTCGTGGAACCTTCGCACGATTGCCGCGGCAGCCATCATCGCCGCGATCGTCGTCGGCGCCACCTTCTGCTTCGCCGGCGAGGACGCGTTTCAATTGACTGACTCGGCACCGGCGTCCTGTGTCGCCGAGACCCAGCTCGGCACCTGTGAACCCGCTACGCCGGGGCTTCGATCTCGGTGAAGTTGAGCCAGGGGTGGAGCGCGTCTGGCACGGCAATGGAGCCGTCGGGCCGCTGGTGGTTCTCCATGATGAACACGAGCGTGCGGCCGACGGCGCAGGCGGTGCCGTTCAGCGTGTGGACCAGCCCTTGGCCGTCCTCGTCGAACCAGCGGGTGCCAAGTCGTCGGGCCGAGTAATCGGTGTAGTTCGAGCACGAGGTGACCTCGCGGTAGGCGCGCTCAGAAGGCAGCCACACCTCGAGGTCGTACTTCTTGGCCGCCGCAGCACCCAGGTCGCCGGCCGCCACGTTGATGACCCGGTAGGGCAGGTCGAGTGAACCGACGATCTCCTCCTGGATGGCGCGCAACGCCTCGAGCTCGTCCCAGCTCGTCTCGGAGTCGCAGAATGAGAACATCTCGACTTTGTCGAATTGGTGCACCCGAAAGATGCCGCGGGTGTCCTTGCCGTACGTGCCGGCCTCGCGCCGGAAGCACGACGAGAACCCGGCATAGCGCAGCGGCAGCCCGGCCCGGTCCAGTCGCTCGCCCCGGTGCAGGCCCGCCAGCGCCACCTCCGACGTGCCGATCAGGAACAGATCATCACCGTCGATCTCGTACACCTGGTGGCGGTCGGCGGGAAAGAACCCGGCCTCGACCATCATCTCCTCGCGCACGAGCACCGGTGGCACGACCGGCAGGAATCCGTTGCGCTCCAGCAGGTCCATCGTCCACTGCACGAGGGCGAACTCCAGCCGCACCGCCGCGCCCTTGAGGTACGCGAACCGCGAGCCACTGTTGCGGGCGCCGCTCTCGGAGTCGACCAGGCAGGCCAGCGCACCGATCTCGGCATGGTCGTGAGCAGGCGGAGCGCCGCGCTCCCCCACCTCACGCACCGTCTCGAAGTGCTCTTCCCCGCCGGACGGCACATCGGCTGCGGCGGGGTTGGGAACCTGCAGCGCCAGATCGGTACGCCGCTCAGCGGCTTCCCGTTCGGACACCTCAAGGCGTTCCACCTCTTCCTTGAGACGCGCCGCCTCGGCGATCTTCGCCGGGCGTTCGTCGGGGGCCGCCCGCCCGATCTCACGCGATGCGGCGTTCTGCGCCGCCCGCGCCTGCTCAGCCTGGTGTGTGACTGCCCGCCACGCCTCGTCGGCCGCGAGCACGTCGTCGATGAACTCCGGTGAGGCGCCCTTGCGGGCTGCGCCATCTCGATAGGCGGCGTCATCCCGAAGCCGGCGGAGATCGATCACGCCGGGTGAAGCTACCGGCCCCGCCCGCGTCCCGGCCCCTCGTGGCTGGGCCCGCGGTGCTTGCGTCGGCCAATGCTGGCCGCGAGGATCGCCGGATGCCCGAACAAGCACCGACCTCCTCCCGGCACATTCGCTTCGAGGCCGACGACAAGCCCCCGCTGCCGCTCACCGCAGGGCTGGGATTGCAGTTTGCAGTTCTGGCCATCGCAGGTGTCGTGCTGACGCCTGCCATCGTCGTCCGGGCTGCCGGCGAGACTGACGCGTACCTGACGTGGGCTGTGTTCGCCGCCGCAGCGATCAGCGGCATCAGCACGATCCTGCAGGCCGTCCGGTTCGGCCGCATCGGTGCCGGGTACGTGCTGCTGATGGGCACCTCCGGCGCCTTCATCGCCGTCTGTGTCACCGCCCTCACCGACGGCGGCCCGGGCCTGCTGGCCAGCCTGGTCGTGGCGTCCTCGTTGTTCCAGTACCTGCTCGCGGCGAAGCTGTCGCTCTTCCGGCGGCTGCTGACGCCGACCGTGGCGGGCACCGTGGTCATGCTCATCGCCGTGACGGTGATGCCGCTCATCTTCGACATGGTGACTGCCTCGCCCGAAGGCAGTGCTGCGGCAAGCGCCCCGTTGAGTGCGCTCGCGGCCATGGGCGTCATCGTCGTCATCGCGCTGAAGGCCAGGGGCAGCCTGCGGCTGTGGGCGCCGGTCATCGGCATCGTGGCCGGATCGATCGTGGCGGCGCTCTTCGGGCTGTACGACTTCGACCGGGTCACCGAGGCGGGCTGGATCGGCCTGCCCGACGGCGGCTGGCCCGGCTTCGACTTCACGTTCGGCGCCGAATTCTGGGGCTTGCTTCCCGCGTTCATCTTCGTCACGCTCATCGGCGCCGTTGAGACCATCGGCGACTCGGTCGCCATCCAGCGTGTGTCGTGGCGCCGGCCCCGGGCCGTCGACTACCGCGCCGTGCAGGGCGCCGTGGCCGCCGACGGCACCGGCAACCTGCTGTCGGGACTGGCAGGCACGGTGCCCAACACCACCTACTCCACCAGCATCTCCATCACCGAGCTCACCGGGGTGGCCGCGCGCCGAGTGGGCGTGGCAATCGGCATCTCGTTCATCGTGATGGCGTTCGTGCCCAAGCTGCTGGCCCTCGTGCTGGCAGTGCCTGATGCAGTGGTCGCGGCCTACGTGACCGTGCTGCTGTCGCTGCTGTTCGTGGTGGGAATGAAGATCGTGATCGCCGACGCCACCGACTACCGCCGGGGGCTGATCGCGGGCTTCTCGTTCTGGATCGGCGTGGGCTTCCAGAACAACCAGATCTTCCCCGAGTACCTGTCGGGCTTTGCGGGCGGCTTCCTCGAGAACGGCATGACCGCCGGCGGGCTCACGGCCATCGTGCTGACACTGTTCGATGAGGTCACGCGGGCCCGTCCCCAGCAGTTGCACTGCGAGCTGGCGGCCCAGTCGTTGCCGCAGGTTCGGGTGTTCTTGGGCCGCTTTGCCGACCGCAACGGCTGGAGCCGGGAAATGTCGGACCGTCTTGACGCAGTTGCGGAGGAAGCGTTGCTGACACTGATCGACACCGAACGGCTTGCAGGCAACGGCGAGACTCGCGCATTGCGGCTGACGCTGAGCAAGCAGGACGGCGGTGCCGTCCTCGAGTTCGTGGCGGCGGCGAGCGAGGAGAACATCGAGGACCGGCTCGCCGTGCTGGATTCACACAGCGTGGAGCGACCCGTCGAGCGCGACCTGTCGCTTCGAATGCTGCAGCATCTCGCCGCATCGGTGAATCATCAGCAGTATCACGAGGTGGATATCGTGACCGTCCACGTTGACGTGCCCGGTCCAAGAGGCTGAGCCCCGGGCCCGCACAGGTACCGCAGAGGGACGCTCCTATGACTGAACCGTCCTATGACGTCGTGTGGCCCGGGTCGCCGTCCGGCATCGAGCGGCGGGAGCTGGCGCCACGCCTTGACACGCTTGACGGCAAGCGGATCGGCTTCCTGTGGGACTACCTGTTCCGCGGTGATGAGCTGTTCCCGATCCTCGAGCGCGAGCTGGCCGCGCGCTACGAAGGCGTGGCGTTCGTCGGCTACGAGACCTTCGGCAACACCCATGGCGGCGACGAGGCCACGGTCATCGACCGCCTGCCCGACTCGCTGCGTTCGCGGGCTGTGGACGCCGTCGTGTCGGGCATGGGCTGCTGAGGCAGCTGCACGCCCGCCGTGGCGCGGGCAGCAGTCGCCGCCGAAGCCGCCGGGGTGCCGTCAGTCTCGATCGTGTGCGAGAGCTTCGACGGCCAGGCCGCCGCGACCGCAAAGGGGCACGGATTCGAGCAGCTTCCGCTGGCGATCACCGTGGGCCACGTGGATGCTCAGTCCGCTTCGGCTATGGAGAGCAACTTCGTCAATCACACCGTGGACGCCATCGTCGAAGGGCTGACCGGAGCATCTGCTGCACGCAACGGCACGAACGGCCGCGTCGCCCTCAGTGATCCGGCCGAGGGCGGCGATCATTCGCTCGACCCAGCCCCGTACGACACCGTGGCCAGTGGCTCGGTCGACGAGATCAACGATGCCTTCGCCGAGCGAGGATGGTCGGACGGGCTGCCGATCGTGCCGCCGACGGCAGATCGTGTCGAACGCTTTCTGGCTGGCACGGGGTTAGACCCGCAGCAGTCCCTGGGCATCGCCCGAACGACCGGCCGCGACATGACCGTGTGGTCGGTGGCCACCAACGCCGTCATGGCGGGCTGCGAGCCGCGGCACCTCGGTGTGCTGCTGGCCGCAGCGCGCATCCTGGCCGACCCGCACTACGGCGCGGAGCACTCGGGCAACACCACCGGCGCCGACGCGCTGATGATCCTCGACGGGCCGAGCGCTGCCGGTCTCGGCTTCAACTCCGGCGTTGGGGCACTGCGCGACGGCGTGCGCGCCAACACCAGCGTCGGCCGCTGGCTGCGGCTCTACCAGCGCAACGTGTTTGGCTTCACCGCGGCCGAGCACGACAAGTCCACCTTCGGGAACTCGTTCCGTGTGGTGCTGTGCGAGGACGCCGCTGCCCTCGCCGACATCGGCTGGGACCCCGTCAGCGCCGAATTCGGCTTCGGCCCCGACGACGACGTGCTCACCATGGCCCGCTTCAACAGTGGCGCCATCGTCGGCAGCGCCTTCGGCTCCACTCCCGACGAGATCGTGCCGTACCTCGCCGACGGCCTGGCGCGGATCACCGGCTGGGATCTCGGTCATTTGTACGGCCTCGGGCAAATGCACTACCGGCCGCTGCTGGTGCTGTCGCCGATCCTGGCGCGCACCTGTGCGGCGGCCGGCTGGACCAAGGCGAACCTGGCCGAGGCGCTCTTCGAGCACGCTCGCATCCCCGCGTGGCGCTTCGAGAAGCTCATCGGCGAGTGGACCAACCTGGCGGCGGGCCGCCCCCGGCTCACCGACGTCGTCGCCGCCGGCGATCTGCCGCCGCAGTTCGCCGAATCAGACGATCCCGACCGCCTGGTGCCGATCGTCTCCGAGCCAGCGAAGTTCGTGATCGCAGTGGCGGGCGATGCCAACCGCACCAACGCCTACGCATTCAGCCACGACGGCCCCCACGGCGACTACACCGCCGAGGCGGTCGAGCCGTTCGAGCGGCGCTGAGCTGCCTCGTCCCAGCCACATCGGCGGCCTCAGTCGACGAGATGCGGTCCCTCGCCCGTGGGTAGTCCAACCTCACTGACGCTCGCGCCGCGCGCTGCTGGCTTGCGCCGGACGGCGCGACAGCCGAAATTGTTCGGTCAGCAGTTGGGGCTGGGGCTGAGGTCGCAGCCGGCTGGGTCGGTCCAGAACACCATCGAGGTGCCCATCGCCGCGTAGACCGCGATGGCGAGCACCAGCCCTCCGACGAACATCCACGTGAACAGCTTGTTGTCGAAGCGCAAGTGCATGAAGTAGGCGACGACGATCTCGAACTTGACGACCATCAGGATGAGCAGCAACGGGACCTCGAGCGGGCCCGGGGGCGCGAAGTAGATCAGCACCTCGGCCGCCGTGAGCACGGCGAGCAGCAGGGCAACCTTGATGTAGCCGAAGTCGCTCAGGCCGTGATCATGGTCGTCGTGAGCCTCGTCGGACTCGTGGACCTCTTCGGGTGCGGCCTCAGTGGCGGTGCTCATCGCTTTCCCCCCACGCTCACGGGATCAGGTAGACGACCGCGAAGATCACGATCCAGACGATGTCGACGAAGTGCCAGTACAAGCCGATGATCTCGATGGTCTCGGCCCGCTCAGGACCGATGATCCCTCGATTCACCATCACCCACAGCGTGACCAGCATGATGATGCCCAGCGACACGTGGACGCCGTGGAATCCGGTCAATGTGTAGAAGGCCGACGACGAGATGCTGACGGTGTACCCGAGGCCTTCGCGGTAGAAGCTCGTGAACTCGTACACCTGCCCGGCGATGAACACCGCGCCAAGAGCGGCGGTGGTCAGCAGCCAGAGCTTGCACCGCTCCATCTCGCGCCGAGTGATCGACGACACCGCCAGCACCATGGTGAGCGAGCTCATCAGCAGAACGAACGAGCTCACCGAGGTGAACGGGATGTCAAACAGCTCTGCCGCGGTGAGCGGTTCGGGGCCCGTCAGCGGCTTGCGGTTGCGCAGCAGCAGGTAGGTCGAGATCAGCGCCCCGAAGAGCAGGCAATCCGAACCCAGGAAGGTCCACATCGTCAGCTTCTCGTTGGACAAGCTTGTAGTGGGCGGGATGATCTCGTAGTCGTCCCACTCGGTGCGGGGGTAGGCGATCTGCGGTTCGTCGCCTTCGGCCGGTTCGACGGCGGCTGCCGTGCCAGCGGTCGTGGGGGTGTCAGTCACCGGCGGCCTCCCCGTTCGCTGTGCTGGCGGCCAGCACGCCGTTGTGATCATCGTGGCCGTCGGGGCCACCGCCATGATCATCGTCGTGGTCGCCATGCCCGCCGTGGCCGTGACCGTGGCCCGCGTCGGGATCGGTGGCTGGCTCAAGGGTCCAGCCGAACATGGAGCCGACCAGCAGCAGCAGCCCGATGCCGGCGATCCACAGGTTGTAGATGAGGCCGAAGCCGATCAGCGGCAAGCCCATCGCCAGCACGATCGGCCAATACGACGGCGACGGCAGGTGCGGATGCTGGTCGCCCTTCTGCGCGATGTCGTTTCCGTGGGCGATCCGGCGCAGCTTGCCGGTCTCGTCGGGCTGGTACTTCTTGTGCCAGAAGTCGTCCACCTCGGTCACGACCGGTACGTAGTCGAAGTTGTGCTCGGGCACCGGTGAGGGAATCGCCCACTCGAGCGTGCGCCCGTCCCAGGGATCTGCCTCAGCCTGCGGCTCGACGCCGCGGCGGTAGCGACCCCAGGTGCGGAAGATGTTGACAGCCAGGATCACCATGGCGATCAGCATGAAGAAGTAGCCGATCGTGGCGATCTTGTTCCAGAATTCGAATCCGTCGAATTCCCCGTACACGCTGTGCCGCCGCGCCATCCCCTGCAAGCCCACGATGTGCATGGGCCCGAACGTGACGTTGAAGCCCAGCAGCATCAGCCAGAAGTGCCAGCGGCCGAGCCGGTCGTTCAGGTGGTAGCCGAACGCCTTCGGCCACCAGTAGTAGAGGCCGGCGAACATCCCCATCAGGGCGCCGCCCACGAGTACGTAGTGGAAGTGCGCCACGATGAAGTACGTGTCGGTCTGCTGGGTGTCGGCGGGCGCAATCGCGTGCATGACGCCGGACAGGCCGCCGATGGTGAACATTGCCACCAGCGACACCGAGAACATCATCGGCACCGTGAAGCGGACCTTGCCGGCCCACATCGTCGCGATCCAGTTCAGGATCTTCACGCCCGTGGGCACCGCAATGAACATGGTCGTCGCTGAGAACGCCGCCACCGAGACCGGCCCCATGCCTGAGGTGAACATGTGGTGCGCCCACACGCCCCATCCCATGAAGCCGATCGCTGCACCCGACAGCACCACGATCGGGTAGCCGAACAGCGGCTTGCGGCTGAACACCGGCAGCGTCTCGGACACGATGCCGAACGCTGGCAGGATGAGGATGTACACCTCGGGGTGGCCGAATATCCAGAACAGGTGCTGCCACAGCAGCGGATCTGCGCCCGCGGCCACATCGAAGAAGTTCGATTCGAACGTGCGGTCGAAGGTCAGCAGCACCAGCGCCACCGTGATGACCGGCAAGGCGAACACCAGCAGGAACTGCACCACCAGGATCATCCAGGTGAACACCGGCATGCGCAGCAGGCTCATGCCCGGGCAGCGCATGTTGATGATGGTCACCAGCAGGTTGATCGCGCCCAGCAGCGAGGCGATGCCGGCGATCTGCAGGCCCAGGGCGTAGAAGTCCATGCCGTGGCCCGGGCTGAAGGTCATGCCGGTATTGGGTGCGTAGGCGAACCAGCCGCCGTCGGCGCCTCCGCCCAAGAACCAGCTCAGGTTCAAGAAGATGCCGCCGAAGAAGAAGATCCACAGGCCGAGCGCATTCATGCGCGGGAAAGCGACGTCCCTAGCGCCGATCTGCAGCGGTACGAGATAGTTCGCGAACGCGTTCGCCAGCGGCATGATCACCAGGAAGACCATCGTGACGCCGTGCATGGTGAACAGCTGGTTGTAGAAGTCGGCGCTGATCACCTCGCCGTCGGGTGCCCACAGCTGCAGGCGCACCAGTCCGATCTCGAGGCCGCCGATCAGGAACCAGAACAGCGCGAGGGCGCCGTACATGATCCCGATCTTCTTGTGGTCCACCGTGAAGAGCCACTCGCGCCAGCCGGTCGCGTGCGTGGGCCGAGCGAAGACGCCGGTACGGGGGGTGTCGTCGTGATCGGAAGTGCCGTCAGCCACCTCGAGCTCGGTGCCCGGTGCTTCACGTTCCGGCTGATCGGTGATGATTGCCATCAGGTCGTTCTCCTAGGCCCGCGTGCCAGTGCTCATCAGGGCAGCACCGGCGGGCTGCCGAGGGTCTTGAGGTACTCCATCAGGTTGTCGAGTTCCTGATCGGTCAGGACCTCTGAGAAGTCCAGCATGCCCTGCTGGTTGTCGGCACGAGCCGGCTTCATGTCCGCTGCGTTGCGCACCCACTCGCGCAGCTCCGCAACGTTGAGCCGGAGGCTTCCGTCGGGATTACGGAGGTACTCGCCGTCGGGCCCGATCTGATAGGTCTCATACAGCGCGCCGGCGAAGGCCGTGCGGCTCATCAGGTTGGTGAGATTCGGCGCGATGCCCGCGAGCAGGTTGGCATTGCCCCCCGCCGCGCTCTCGTAGGTGCCGTCGACGACGTGGCAGCTGATGCAGTGGGTCTCGAACAGTGCTGCGCCGGCCGCTTCGGGCGATTCGGGGGCAGGCGCCGCCTGTGCCGCCACCTGCCCGTCGAGTTGTTCTTGCACCCAGCGATCGAATTCTGCTGGCGTGAGCACGATGGTCCGCATCTGCATGTTGGCGTGGCTCAGCCCGCAGAACTCCACGCACTCGCCGTAGAAGATGCCCGGCTCGTCGGAGCTGATCCGCCACTGGTGAATCCGGCCGGGCACAGCGTCCTTCTTGCCGTTCAGCTGGGGAATCCAGAACGAGTGGATGACATCGTTGGAGTGGATCTCGAGGTTGACCTCTTCGCCGGTCGGGATGACCAAGTCGTTCGCCGTGACGATGTCGTAGCTGCCGTCTTCGTCAAGGTCGTAGCTGAACTGCCACCACCATTGCTGACCCTCCACCTTGATCGTGCGCCCGTCGCCTTCGTCGGCCAGCGCGAACACCGTCGGGAGCGTGACGATCGTGAGGAACACCAGCATCGCTGTCGGGATGAGCGTCCAGGTCAGCTCCGCCTTGCGATTGCCATGGATCTGCGGCGGCAGGTCGTCGGGATCGTCGGTGGGCTTGGCCCGGAACTTGACGATGATGGTGACAACAGCGGCAGCCACGAAGATGCCGACGCCGACTGCCATCCAGCCCGACAGGCGCATGAGCCCGTCGATGTCGCGGGCTTCCTGCCCGATCGGCTTGGTGGCATCGAGTCGACCAGTGGCGCAGCCCGCCAGCAGCAAGCCGGCCAGCGCCAGCAGGACCAAGCCCAAGCGTCGGAGAAAACGTGCGCCCATCACTCGTGGTCCCCTTCGGACTCGCTCATCTCGTCCGAGGTGTGAGCGCCCTCATCGGCGGCTTCGCCGTGATCGTCGGAAACCTCGGCGTGGCCATGCGGCGAGTGGAACTCCCGCTCGCCCCTCACGGCGGAGGCGATGCCTGCCACGATGAGCGCGACGCCGCCCAGCACCAGCATCGAAGCCACGATCGACCGCCGGATCTGCGGCTTGGCATAGATCAGGAAGGCGAAGGCCAGGATGACCGACGCAACGACAATGGCCCACCAGCTCGCCGCGTTCTTGCTCACCGTCAGGAATATCCGGGACGCCAGCACGACCGGAATGGCAATCGCCAGCGCGCCGTAGAGGGAGATCTCGAACGGCCGCATCAGGCGTGCCCGCTCGACGGCGTTGGATTCAGCATCGGTCGACAGGTGCTCGGCCCAGGCACTCATGGTCCACTCGAACGCGGAGATCAGCAGCAGCGCCACCCCAGCGATGGTCAGCAGCGAATCGGTCACCAAGCCGACCATCAGCACGCCCATGCCGACGGCCGCCATGATCGGCCAGTAGGCCGGCGTGGGTCGGTACTCGGCCAAGTGCTCCCGGTCGAGCGAGTCGCCGTCGCCGACCGTCAGGGCCAGTGTGAACAGCAACGCGAACGCCCCCGCAGCGACACCCAGCACGATCGTGGCGTACATGACCACATGGCCCGTGCCGTCCATGCCCGTGAGGACGCCGACCACGACGGCGGCGGCCGCCGCCAGCGCGATGCGACCGGCGAAATACCTGCTGGCGATGCCGACCATCGATCCCCTACTTCACCACGTACACGACGTACCAGGTGGCGGCCCACGCAAGCACGGCGAAGTCCCAGAAGAAGACCGCAGAACCCAGCGGCGACGAGCGGTCTCGGCCGACGCTGCCTCCCAGCGATCTCAGTGTCATCAGGCCGAGATAGAACATCCCGACAATCAAGATGGCCAGCGAGAGTCCGGTCACCGCGAAGGCCAGGTTCTCCCACTCGCCGGCACCTAGCTCAACCTCCATGCGGTTGAGGCTGTACATCACCATGTTGAAGAACGCGAATCCCATCACCAGCGTGATGGCCATGCCCACCCAGGTGTGGCCGCGTTCGCCGCGCTGGCTGGCCCAGTGAGCCCAGTGCGCCGTCACGACCGAGACCAGCAGCGTGATGAGGGCGTAGACGAGCTGAGGGTTCGGCACTGATTGGCCGGCCAGCCAGTCATGTCCCGGATCATCGAGGATGTGGCGGCGGGCCATGTAGTGGCCGAGTGCGCCAGCGACCGCCATGGACCCTGCGGCGATGGCGAAGCCCGTCCCGACGAGCTGGCTGCGCGGGCGCGGTGGCGGGCCGGGAACGACATAGCGCCCAGGCTGGGGCGTCTCGACAGCGCTCATCGTGGTCTCTGACATCAGGCCGGCACCTCAGAAGGCTCCCGCTCGGCGGGCACAACGCTGCCGTTGAGCTCGGCGTCGAGCAGGGGCGTGCCCGAACTCAACTGCGGCAGGGAAGCTGATTGGCCCAGCGCCGGGGGCGAGTCGAGCAGCCACTCGGGCGTCAGGCCGCCCCACGGGTCTGCATCGGCTTCGGCACCCTTGCCCATACCCACCGAGACCAGGAGATTCAACAGAACGAGCCCGACACCAACGAGCACGATGATGACACCGACGCCGCCCACCACCGAGAGGCCTTCGGCGGCGGAATGATCGATCAAGCCGTCATAGACAGTGGTCAGCAGCGGGTCGTTGTAGACGAACTGCGGCTGCTCGGTGAAAGCACCCGACAGGGTCGGGCCGAGCCATGCCAGGACGGCGCCGCCGCCGATTGCGGCGAAGCTGGCCCAGCCGACGAATTCGGACAGCCGCCGTCCCCAGATCTTGGGTGCCCACCAATGCAGCGCCGCCAGCGCGCCCATCAGTCCGGCGCCGTAGATGAGCAGGCTCTGCTGACCCGTGACCCAGGTCGTGAAGCGCAGCGGAGCGTTCCCGTCGACGCCGCGGCCCGCGATGTTCAGCCAGTCCACTCCCGCGCCGATCAGCCCGACCAGAGCGGCAACAGCAATGAACTTCCCGGCGCCGAACGCAGCCAGCACTGCAGTGTTGGGACGCTTCCATGACACTGCGCCGGGATGAGGGCGCGGTCGATTGCGGCTCTGCCACACGGTGAATCCCAGCAGCGCCAGCAGGCCGGCCACTCCCGCCAGAGCACCTGCATAGAGGCCGACCAGGACGATGCCTTCGAGGCCGTCGACGATGTCGGCGCCCTCACCGGCGATGCCGAAGTTGGCCCAGGCCCCGAATCCGAAGAGGCCGACGAGGCCCATGGTGAAGTACAGCGCCAGCGGTTCGAAGACCCAGCGGCGTGCAGCGGCCAGCACGATCTCGGCTGCTACGCCCAGCACCGGCACCACGTAGATGAACAGCTGCGGCGTCCGATACATCCAGTCGATGCGTGGCCAGATGCCGTAGTTGCCGTCCAGGAAGTGGCGGCCGTAGCTGTGGTCGATGTAGAGCAGCACCAGCTGTCCCAGCACCACGCCGAGGCTGACCACCAGCATCGACGCCGTGACCAGCGCTGACCACGCGAACGGCGGCGTGCGGTCCATGTACATGCCCGGCGCACGCATGGTGAGCGTGGTGACGGCGACGCAGATGGCACCGATGATCAGCGACATCACGAGTCCCGCCAGGGCGAGCATGTGCAGCCGGACCCCGGCATCCCAGCCCCCGGCGGGACCCCCATTGCCTATGTAGGCACCGACCAGCACGCCGAACGACACCAGCCAGCCCCAGAACGACAGTGCCGCTGCGCGCGCGAACGCAACGTTCGGTGCGCCCACCTGCAGCGGGACGATGTAGATCGCCACGCCCAGGAAGAACGGGATGAGCATGCCGAACACCAGCGCATCGCGGGTGAACATGAACACCTGGGTGAAGGTCTCGAGATTGAGCACCGTGTGCCCGCTGTCGGAGGCAAGGTCGAAGCGCACCAGCGCATCGGTGACGGCGCCGGCGACAGCGAAGAGCAGCGAGAAGCCGATGAACAGCCGGCCGATGCGCTTGTGGTCGGCCGTGTTGAGCAGACCGAACGCGGTCGGGTCTTCTGCCTGCGGAGCCACGGCAGACCCGGTCGAGTGCGCAGCTTCGGTGGTGGCGTCGGTCATGCGGCGAAGTGGTTCCCGAACTCGGCTGGCAGCGCCGCTTTGAGGCGACGCCAACGGCGCACTCTAGCGACCCGCGAGCCCACGAACCAGATTGTCGACCAACCACGACGAAGCGGCAGGGGCGACGGGCAGGCGTCGGCAGGGAACCGCTGACGCATCACCATCCGAGCCGGACGATCACATCGGCCGCCATCGCCGCGAACAGCAGACCCAAGTACGTAATGGACATGTGAAACAGGCGCATCGCGGCCCGGGGCGTCAGCGCACGCCACAGCGCCAGAACTCCCAGACCGAACGCAGCGCCGGTGATCAGCGCGACTGTCCAGTACAGAACGCCCGCATCCGCGACCACCGCAAACCACAGCGACAGCGCGATCACGGCAACCGTGTGCACCGTCATCTGCATCAGCACTGATCGCTCGCTGGCGACCGACGGCAGCATCGGCACGTCGGCGTTGCTGTAGTCGTCGGCGTAGCGAACAGCCAACGCCCAGAAGTGGGGCGGCGTCCAGAAGAAGACGATCCCGAAGGCAATCCACGCCTCGAGTGCCAGCGAACCGGTCACGGCCGCCCACCCGACGAGCACCGGCGCGGCGCCGGCAGCGCCGCCGATGACGATGTTCTGCGCTGAGGTCCGCTTCAGCCACATGGTGTAGACGAACACGTAGAACAAGCAGGCGGACAGCGCCAGTGCTGCGGCCAGCAGGTTGGCACCCCACCACAGGAGCGCGAATGCTGCGACTTCGAGCCCGATGCCGTAGGCAAGTGCCGTGGTCGGGCTCACCGCGCCAGTGACCAACGGACGGTGTGCTGTGCGCTCCATCGACGCGTCGATGTCGCGGTCGATGAACATGTTGAAGGTATTGGCGCCGGCGGCGGCCAGTGTGCCGCCCACGACGGTGAGCACGACGAGCGCGGCCGACGGCACGCCGCCCTCGGCCACGAACATGGGCGGCACCGTGGTGACCAGGAGCAGTTCGATGATGCGCGGCTTCGTGAGCGCGACCAGTCCCCGCAGCGTTGGGCGCAACGTCGCCGGCATTGCTGTGAGGCTACGCGTGACCTCTAGCGTTTCAGCGTGAGTTTGCTGGGCTCGATGCGCCTGCGAGGGCGCAGGCCGGGTTCGTCGCCTTCGGGTCGCCGCAGGCTCGAGGTAACACCTGCGCGGTTCGCGCTGGTCGCTCGATGGGCGCTGTGGGCGCTGGTGGCCATCGTGATCACGGGATCGCTCGTGAGGTTGACGGGCAGCGGTCTGGGGTGCAGCGATTGGCCGAACTGCGAGCCCGGCGAGTTCGTCCCGGCCGCCGACTTCCACGGTTGGGTGGAATTCGGCAATCGCATCGTGACGGGGTTGGTCTCCGCGGCAGTCATCCTGGCAGTGGGCGCATCGCTGTGGCGGCAACCGCGCCGGGTCGACTTGGTGTGGTGGTCAATGGTCCTCGTGGCTGGGGTGGCATTCCAGATCGGCCTCGGCGCCGTGACCGTGCTGACTCACCTGTCCCCGCCGATCGTGATGTCGCACTTTCTGGCTTCGCAAGTCCTGGTGTCGGCTGCGGTGGTGCTCCAGCACCGGGCCGAACGCGAACCGCCCCTCCACGCTGCCCGCGCGACACAGCTGCCGGCTGGCATTCGTATGCATGCAGGAACGTCAGGGGTGCTGACGGCAGCGGCCCTGTTCACGGGCACCGTGGTGACCGGGACCGGACCTCATGGCGGGGACGAGCATGTCGAGCGATTGCAGTTTGCACTGCCGTCGGTGGCCCGCATCCACGGCATCACGGTGGCGGTCCTCGCTGGTATCACCCTGCTGCTCGGCGTTCGGGCACGGCGACTGGCTGGCGCCCATCGCGATGAGGCGTCCGGTGCCGTCGCGTCGGGGCTCGGGGCCCGGGTCCGCATCGTGATCGCGGTCATGGCCGTGCAGGCAGCGATCGGCTACGTGCAGTACTTCACCGAGCTGCCAGTGCTGCTCGTGGCGCTGCACGTCATCGGGGCCACACTGCTGACCATCACGATGACACGCCTCGTGCTGGCTGCTGGAGCCACCGTGGCCCCAGCCCAATCGCCTGATGCCGCCGAACCGGTTGGCATCGCGTCCCGCGGCTTCGCAGAATGATCCCGTGAGCCAGGTCGCTCCCACGTCATTGCCTGCGCCCGCCGGGTCGAAGCCGCAGACGCGCACGCCGGCGATGCCCGGTCTGCGGGCCCAAGTCGTGACCGAGACCGAGGTCGTTCGCGAGCCGGTCACCGAAGACGAACACGACACGGATTCCCCGTGGGTCGTGCTCGTGTGGAACGACCCGATCAACCTGATGAGCTACGTCGTGTTTGTGTTCCAGAAGCTCTTCGGCTACAGCGAGGCCAAGGCCACTCAGCTCATGCTCGACGTGCATCACAAAGGCCGCGCAGCCGTCGCATGGGGAACGCGCGAGCAGGCCGAGCTCGATGTCTACCGCCTGCACGAGTACGGCCTGTGGGCCACGATGCAGAAGGACGACTGAGCTGTGATCGAGTTCCCGCCGACAAACAGCAGCAACTTCGACGCAACGGCGGTGAGCCGGTGACGGGCACACGGTTCGGAGCGCGCGGCTCGCTGGTGAGCGTTCACCTCGCGGACTGGGAACGGCGGCTGCTCACTGAGCTGGTGAGCGAACTGCGCAGCAACCTGCTGCATCACACGCCGGCACGTGACGGAGGCGACGGCCTGGATCCATCGCTCCGGCGTCTGTTCCCCCCGGCCTACCTGAGCGATCCCGACCGCGACGCGGAGTACCAGCGTCTCATGCGGGACGACCTGCTCGCCGAGCGCCTCGAACATCTCGATCAGCTGGACGTCACGCTCGAAGCCGATCACCTCGACGATGCGCAGGTCGTGGCCTGGATGCAAGGTCTCAATGAGCTGCGACTGGTGCTCGGCACACAGCTCGACATCTCCGAGGAAGAGGGTCCGGCCGATCTCGATCCGCATGATCCCGCCCAGCGGCCGCGCCTGCGGTACCACTACCTCGGCGGCCTGCTGGCAGAGCTCATCGACGCCGCCACCGCGTAGCCTGAGATTCCCTGCCCCCATCGTCTAGCGGCCTAGGACACCGGCCTTTCACGCCGGCGGCACGGGTTCGAATCCCGTTGGGGGTGCGCCGGCTCAGGCCGAGGCGGAATCAGCCTCAGAAGTGCTGCCTTCCAGCGCAGAAGCCGGGTTCGCGGCGGGGGTGTCTCCCAGCAGCGGCAGGCGGAGCTCGACGGTGGCGCCGGGGCCGTCGGTGTCGATGACTGACGCTGAGCCGTTGTGGCTGCGAGCGACGTAGTCGACGATGGACAGCCCGAGTCCGGAACCGGGCTCCGAGCGCGCTTCGGGCGCCCGGTAGAACCGCTCGAAGACGGTCTCGCGCAGGGCCGCTGGGATGCCGGGTCCTCGGTCGCGCACCCGGACCTGCGCCTCCCGGTCGACTGCTGCAACGCTGATCTCGATGGCTTCGCCGGGTGGCGACCACTTCACTGCGTTGTCGACGAGGTTGCCGATCGCTCGCTCGACCAACGCCGCATTCACGACCGTCTCGCATGGCTCCAACGCGGTCACAAAATCCGTCTCGGTCCTGCGGCGGTGCCGGTCCACCACCGACGCCGCCAGCTCGGCCAGATCGACGCGCTCTTGCTCGCCCTGAGTTCGCTGGTCGGTCGCCAGCTCGACGAGCTCGTTCGCCAGCTCGGTGAGCTGGTCGAGCTCGAACTGCACATCGTCGAGCATCTGGCGGCGCTCATCGCTGTCGAGCGCAATGACTGCGTCTCCGCGGGCGTCGCCAGCATCCTCTGCCGGCGTCGCCACTTGCTCGCTGCGCGCGAGCAGCTCGATGTTGGTGCGGATGCTCGTGAGCGGTGTCCGCAGCTCGTGGCCTGCGTCGGTGACCAGTCGATGCTGCTGAGCGCGCGACAGCGCCAATGCCTCCAGCATCGCGTTGAAGCTGCGCGCCAACTCGCCCAGCTCGTCATCGCGTTCAAGTTCGATGGGCTGATCCAGGTCTTGGGTCTGCGCAACGTTCCGTGCCGCATCGGTGAGCCGCCGAACCGGCCGGATGGCGCGGCCCGCCACCAAGAAGCCCAGCAATCCGGCTCCAGCGACGCCGACGGCGGCCACAACAGCCAGTGCGTTGCGCAATCCCGCGACGTTCGCGTCCACTTCGTCGAGCGGGCTCGCGACCATCAGCGCAGCATTGGACGCTGCCTGCACGGTCAGCACTCGCAGGCGCACACCGTCCGCGGACACATCGCTTCGATGTCGGCGAGCGCGACCATTGGCCACGGCAACGTCGGCGGGCGCCACCGGCAGCACCTCGTCGGACGCGTACACCACGGCGCCGTTCGGGGCCACGATCTGCACAAGCACATCGCGAGGGACGAATCGTCCGAAGAACTGCACGCCCCGGCGTTCGGGCAGGCGTCCGCCACTCGCGACCAGCACGGCGACGCGATCGTCCAGCTTGCGGTCGAGTGCCGACCTGGCCTCGGCTCGGGCAATCCAGAGTGCGACCCCCGAGACCGCCAGCACGGCGACGGCAACCGAGGCCGCCACCAGCAGCCCAAGCCGGGTACGAATGCTCATGTGGGTCGCAGCACGTAGCCCACGCCGCGCACGGTCCGGATCGGGCTGTGGCCGTCAGAGCCCGCTGTCGCCGCTGCGAGTTTGCGCCGCAGGTAACCGACGTAGACCTCCAAGGAATTCGAGGCCAGCGACGCGTCGTAACCCCACACCGTGTCGTAGATCTCGTCTCGGTGCAGAACACGACCCGGGTTGCGCAGGAACAGCTCCAACAGCCGGTGCTCGGTGTGGGTCAGCGTGACGGGCTCGCCAGCGCAGGTCACCTCGTAGCTGGCGGTGTCGAGCACGATGCCGGCACACGCGAGCTGTTCACCTTCGTCCGGCGAAGAGCCCCCGGCGCTGCGGCGCAGCAACGCCCGCAGTCGGGCCAGCAGCTCATCGAGCGCGAACGGCTTCGGCAGGTAGTCGTCAGCGCCGGCGTCGAGGCCTTCCACCCGGTCTGCTGTGGAGGCTCGGGCTGTCAGCATCAGAATCGGCAGAGCACTCCCGGCGGCGCGCAGGCGGCGGCACAGTTCGAACCCGCCCAGGTTGGGCATGGTGGCATCCAGCACCATCACGTCTGCCCGAACGGCGAGCGCCTCACCCTCGAGACCGTCGCTGCCTTCGAGCACGTCGTAGCCCTCAAGCTGCAGGGCTCGCCGAAGCGCGCTGCGGATGCGCTGATCGTCGTCGACGACAGCTACCGCGGGGCTGGCACCGCTGCGCCGATCAGCACCCATGACCCCATTCTGGAATGCGGATCATGAGAAACCCATGAGAGGCCAGGCCGCCCGGCTTACCCGGCGGCGGAACTGCGGCGGCGGAGGTGTGCGATGGTGAGCGCGGCGCAGGCGTCGCGCTCGATCTCGTAGCTCAGCGCTCGCACGGCGTCGGCGATGTCCCACCAGGCCACCTCGTCGACCTCGCCCGGGTCGCCCGCGAGCCGCTTGGGCACCTTGGTCGGGGCCATTGCGTAGAAGAGCACCAGCTTGGGCACCCCGCTGGCGATCAGGTAGCTGACTGGGTAGGGCGCGGACGTGATCGCGCAGCGCACGCCCGTTTCCTCGCGTACTTCCCGCAGCGCCGCTTCTTCCCAGGACTCGCCCCGGTTGAGATGGCCCTTCGGCAACGACCAGTCGTCGTACCGAGGCCGGTGCACCACCAGCACGGCACCGTCATGGCAGACGACTCCGCCCGCGGCTCGGTCAACCGGCGCATTCGAATAGCGGCCTCGCTCGACGTGGCGCCGGCGTGCCTTCATCGTGACCTGCGCGGTGGGCATCTTGGCCGCCTTCTTGCGGCTCTTCTTTGACGACTTCGCCCCGTCGGATGCCACGGTTCGTGTCTAGCGTGTCCGCGCTGGCCGCGATGGACGTGTCGCGGATCGGCCGGACCGACGACGGGGAACAGACATGGACTTGGGCATCTGCATCGCATCGCACATCGGCGATCTGGACTACGTCGAGCGCGCAGAGGACCTCGGCTACACCCATGCCTGGTTCGCAGACAGCCACATGCTGTGGTCGGACTGCTACGCGACGCTGGCACTTGCCGCCGAGCGCACCAGCACCATCCAGCTCGGTACCGGCGTGTCGGTCTCGGGGACTCGGCCCGCACCGGTGACTGCCGCGTCGATCGCCACGATCAACGCGCTCGCACCCGGGCGGACGTTTCTCGGCATCGGCACCGGCAACACGGCGATGCGGATCATGGGACACAAACCCCAGCGCATCGCCGAGTTCGACGACTACCTGGCGGCGTTGCGTCCACTGCTGCGTGGCGAGGAAGCCGTCCACCATTTCGGCGGCAGCGCGCAGCCGATCCGCCACATCATGCCGGACGCCGGCTTCGTCAACTTCGATGACGAGATTCCGCTGTACGTGTCAGGCTTCGGGCCACGGTCGCTCGGGCTGGCGGGTCGCTACGGCGATGGCGCGGTGCTGTCGGTTCCGCCCGACGGGTCGGCCACGGCGCGCGTCTGGGAGTACATCGAGGCGGGTGCCGCCGAGGCAGGGCGCTCGATCGACCGCGCCGATTACCTGATGTGCTCGCTCACCACGATCGTGATCCTGGACGACGGCGAGACGCTGGCCAGCCAGCGCGAGCGGGTCCATCACGAGGCGGGAGCCTTTGCGATGGCATCAATGCACTATTCCTACGACCAGTACCGGCAGTTCGGAAGGTCGCCAGGCGCCAGGCTGGAGGCGGTCTGGGACGAGTACTGCGCCATGCTCGACGACACCGATCCCGATCGCATCCACCAGCGAATCCACGCCGGCCACAACTGCTGGGTGCTGCCCGAAGAAGCCCGGTTCCTGACCGACGAACTCATCGACGCCACCTGCATCGTGGGCACCGCCGACCAGGTCACCGAACGGATGGCGGACCTGGGCGAGCGGGGACTCGACCAGGTGATGATCCTGCCCAACTTCGACCCTCGCTACGAGGTGCTCGAGCGCGTCGGCCGCGAGATCATTCCCCGATTGGCGACCGACTGAGTGGGTCAGTACGAGACAGCTCGGTAGCCTTGTCCGCTGCTGTTGAGCCCATCCCGGGGAGCTGGCACCTATGAGCAACATCTGCCAAGTCACCGGCCGCCGGCCGCATTCGGGCTTCAACGTGTCGCACTCGCATCGGCGAACGAAGCGCTGGTTCAAGCCGAACATCCAGCGCAAGCGGTTCTGGGTGCCCAACGAGGGGCGCTGGGTCACGCTGACCGTGAGCGCGAAGGGCATCAAGACGATCAACAAGCGCGGCATCGAGTCGGTGGTGGCCGAGCTGCGCCGTCGTGGAGAGAAGGTCTGATGCCCAAGAGCGACAAGCGGCCGATCATCAAGCTGAAGTCCACCGAGGGCACCGGCTACACGTACACGACTCGCAAGAACAAGACGAACACCCGCGACCGGATCGAGCTGCGCAAGTACGACCCGGTGCTGCGGCGGCACGTCATCTTCCGGGAAGAGCGCTGAGCGGCGCCAGGACTTGCTGACGGCGCTCATCGCACGACGATGCGCCGATTGATTGCGCGCACCGTCAACCGGGGCGCCGAGCCGCCGAAGTGACTCGCGCCCGACTCACTCGCCTCAGCCTGGGGGCGGCCCGCCGCCTCGCCATCGGCGCCCAGGGGCTCGCCTCGCCGCTGCCGCCCGGCCGGCTGGACGTCCGGCATCTGCGGCGGGCCATGGGCCACATGGGCCTGCTGCAGATCGACGCCGTCAACGCGCTGGCACGCTCGCACCTGCTGGTGCTGCGAGCCCGGATGGGCGGCACGCACGATGCCCTGCTGGGATTGCTCGAGCGATCTGCGTACGCCCGCCGAGCGGACGAGCGGGAGCTGACCGAGTACTGGGGCCATGAGGCGTCATTCGTGCGTGTGGCCGACTGGCCGCTGTTCGGCTGGCGGATGCGGCGGGGAGCCGCCGGCGACATGTGGAGCGGGTACGCCCGCTTCGGGCAGGCCAACCAGCCCAAGATCAGTGCGGCACTCGACTGGCTCGACGCCAACGGGCCTGCATCGGCCGGCGAAGTGGATGCCGCGATGGACTGGGGACCCGGCGTGCGCGGGCCCTGGGGAACACGCAGCAACGGGAAGCTGGCGCTGGCGTGGTTGTTCTGGGCTGGTCGGGTCGGCGTGGCCGACCGCGCCGGCTTCGTGCGCCGCTATGACGTGATCGAACGGGTGCTGCCGAGCGAGGTGGTCGAAGCGGCTGTGGACGAGCCCGACGCGCACCGAGCGCTGCTGACCGACGCCGCCCGGTGCCTCGGAGTCGCCACCGCCGATGATCTCATCGACTACCACCGCCTGCCGAAGCGCATCGCCCCCGCCCGTATCGCGGAGCTCGTCGAGAGCGACCAGCTCACCGAGGTTGCGGTGGAGGATTGGGATCGGCCGGGGTATGTCCCCGCCGGCCAGCGCTCGGCCCGACGGCGGTCTCGATCGGTGCTGCTCAGCCCGTTCGACCCGCTGGTCTGGTACCGCCCACGCGCAGAGCGGCTCTTCGGTTTCCACTACCGCATCGAGATCTACACGCCCAAGGCCAAGCGGCAGTACGGCTACTTCGTGCTGCCGTTCCTGCACGACGATGCGCTGGTGGCGCGCCTCGATGTGCGCTTCGACCGGGAGCGAGACATGCTGGAAGTACCGGCTTCGTGGGCGGAGCCGGGGTCGTGGCCTAGCAGTGCATCGGCTTCCGCAGACACTCTCGCGGCGTTGGCATCCGAACTGCAAGCGCTGTCAGCGTGGTGCGGCGGCGAGGGAGTGTCGGTGCAGTCGCGCGGCGATCTCGCCGACCGGCTGCGCACCGCGGTCAGCGGCGCTGATTGCTGACAATGATGGCTCGGTCTGTCAAGGCACCCGGCTCATGTTGTCGGACCGATGGCACCTTCCGGTTCAGCAGGCGTACTCGGCAGGTCCCATGCCATTGGCTTGCCACGGCCGTAGCTCGTGAATGCCGCCTGCACGCAGATCGGCATCGGAGCCCGTGCCGCCGCTGACCGAGACGCGGTCACCGTCAGTCATCGGGCCTTCCTCGAATACCCACAGCAGCCGGGTGTGAGGGTCGTAGCGAGTCCCGGCGCGCGGAAGCTGGACCAGCCAGCGCTCAAGATCGCCATGCCCGGTTCGACTCAAAGTTCGAATCCGCCCCAGATCGATGCGATCCCCCATGTCGGGCTGAATCGCCAAGACATACACGTAGGGATCCTCAATGATCAGATAGCCACAGAGTTCGGCCATGTGCCCCCCCTCATCTGGGTCGTATTCCCACATGCCTTCGAATGCCGCGGGCGGCACCTCGTCAACGCTCGGCGCAATTGTCACCCGATCCGCAGTCGATGTCGGTGTCGGTTCGCTACGGCTACCCACGACGCGAGATTCGATTGGACGACCACCTGCTACGTACGCACATTCGGCCCCGCCCGGCGTCGGACACCGTATCGCCCGTGCTTCGCTGTCAATCGCTCCAGTGTGGTCACGGACGGACGTTGCGGCAATGCCCGCGGTGGAAGCAACGGTCTGTCGAACCTCGTCGACGCCGCCCACGTTGTCCGTGCATGCTGAAAGCACCCACGCAGCAAGAGCGAGCACGAGCACTCGGCGGGACGTCATTCGAAATGCAGGATTCGGCTTCAGTCGATTGTGACGTTGTGCGCAATGAGTACGTCGACATCCAAGAACTCTTCGACGTAACCGATTGCCGAGAACCACAGCGTCTTGCCGGTCGCAGTGCAGTTACTCGCGTCTGTGCCGCCCTTGAGGATGCCGTAGGCAGTCGCGCCGCGGTACCACGGTCCTCCGCTGTCGCCTTTGCAGCCCTTCAGGTCGTCGCCGTACACCCGCACGAAGCGAGCGGCGCATCGAACCGATGCACCGAATTCTGAGTCAAGACAGGCATCGCTATTGGTCGGTCGGAAGTAGATGTTGATCACCGTGCCGCATGTACTGCCAGTGTTCTTGCCGGTATGGCAAACAAAATCACCGAGCATTCCCGACCACGATTCGGCCGCCCGCACTACGCGGGTCTTGGGCGGTGAACTCTGGTTGTAGACGAACTGTGACTTGAGCTGATGGCCAGACCCGTTTGGGACACGATGAAACTGGGCATCTGCGGTCGTCCCCTTGTAACCCGTCACCCACGGCAGGCTCACGCCATGCATGCGCTGCGAACTGGAGCAGTGTCCTGCTGTGATGATGCCGTACGTGCCGGTACCGCGCTGTCTCGCCGCGAAACCGGACGTGCAAGTGCTCATGGCACGTCCACCATCGAACATCGCCAAATCGGAATGATCGCGCCCGTCGACAATGGCGTATGGGACACCGATGCGTCCTTGGTAGGCAGCGGTCATCTGTGCCACGAGGGCGGCCAGCTCGGCGTCGGTCGCAGTCGTCGGGCCAGCAGGGGCATCGATATTGCCCACGGGGCCGGTACCGCCAACTGGGCCTTGTAGCTCCGAGGGTTCGATCGGTCGCACTAGTGCAGGGTCGATACCGATGTGAAGCGAGTTGCTATCCATGTCCGGGGCCGTGAAGGTCACGGCGGCGGAATAGTCCGCGACCAATGTCTGATCGTCAACGCGCCCAACAGGGCCGAGGCTGCTGCCGTTGCCGAAGCGATCTTGCGCATCAAGGAGTTCGGCCAAGGAGTGCTCGGCACCAGTGCGAATCGCGATGTCGTCATGGAGGGTCGCAATAGCAGCGGATGCTGGCTTGGGAGGCTCATCGCCGGCGAGCCATACCCAGCCAGCGAACGTGCCAGCATGTTCAATGCCCCAGCCCGCCACCCGCTCAGACTCAAGTTCGCGGATCGAAGCCAGTATCTCTTGGAGCGGCTGGATGCGATCGAGACGCGACGCCGCCTCGGCCTCAGTCACGCCGTACTCGGCGGCGTAAGCAGCAATAGCGGGATCAACGGCCGACGCAGCATCCGTTGTAGTGCCGACACCTGCGTCTGGCACCTGTGTGTCGTCGATGACCGTATCGGAACCCTGTGCAGCAGCGCTTGCAGTGCTCGTCAGCAACGCCGCCAATAGGACTAACGAGACGACTGTTCGACATCGCCATCGACAGTTCGGTCTCGGCTGAGGTACGGGGGCGTTGGTGATGGTCATGAGGTCACCTCCTGAACGTTCATTAAGTACTGCTGCCGAAGCTACACCCCACTTTGAGGGCACTTGACCATCACCGTGTCAAGCCGAGCTCGTTGTGCGGTCGCTCACGCAACCGCAGGCATTCAATCCGCGCCGAGCAGCGCTGCCAGACGTCGAAGGGTGGCAACCACCTCTTCCGCACGCGCTGCGCTTCCGCCCGCGAGCACATCAGCGGCTTCGGCGCTCAAGAGCGACCAAACGGTCTCCGGATCGCTGTCCTCGGTGTGCTTTCGCAAGAACGCTGTCCAGTCGCGAGCAGGAATGCCGGCCAAGGGCTGACGGATCGCGGCATCGATCCAGTCGTCCATGATCCCGATGCGAGCAATTCTGCCGAAGTTGTGGCCGCTGTCAGAGACCGGTTCGTCGACCGTGCGGTCCCGGCCGCTATACGGCTCAACGCCGGTGGGAACGCGGATTGCCGTGTCGCTGCGAGCATCGCGGACGTTCTGCCACCAGTAGTTGCGATACTCAGCGGCATAGCGGGCCGACCATACGCCGGGTGCGAGCACGCGCGGCTTGCCCGACACCACATTTGACAAGCACCAAGGCACCACGACGAGCAGATCCCACTGACTGCAAGCCATCGGCGTGACCGTGTACCGAAAGCTCGGTACCGCCTCCTTCGCAAGCAAGTACCAGCCTTTCAGCTCGATTCCCATCGCCACATCGTCGACTCCCTGCGCGCTGCGACTGCGCAGGAGGACATCCGGAAACGTCTGCGCCTGCCTCACAAATTCATGCAGGGGCCACTCGCCATCGGGATCCCAGACATCGCGCATCCGGTTCAGCGCTTCCACCACCTGCACTTCGATCGTCGCTCCGAGAACGGTGTTCAAGGCGAATAGATCGGTCGCATCGAGACCTTCCATGACGGTCGGCGACTGGAAGTGAATCGGCAACGCGGTGAGAGCGTCTCGAACCCGGTTGGAGAGTGACGTGATCCGATGGCTGGGATCCGGCTCGGGCGAGGTTGGCTCGTCCGCGCCCGCGGCGCGAGCTTCGTTGGGCATCAGACGTTCTTGCGCGGAGCAGCCGATGCGCCCAAGAGCCGCTGCTCGGCGACATCGGCAAAGCGGTCCACGCACTCAGCTGCGAATGCATGCCGCCCACACGCAATTGCTGCGGCGGCGGCACTGCACAACCCGCCGAACGGCTCCCAGACCACATCGCCTGGACGGGTGGCCGCTGTGATGATGCGCTCCATGAACTCGACCGGCTTCTGGTTGAGGTGGACAGACGCATGGCGGCCCGGGTTGTGAACACGCGGTGCGGAACGGATGCCATTGCCCTTGTAGCGCTCATCGCTGTGCAGCGCGGGTCGGGGCCACACGTTCGTCAAGCCGTGGGCGTGAGTCCAAGCGTGGCGCAGCCGCGACCACTCTGACGCAGTGAGGGGCGTAGTGCCATCCACGGAGTAGTAGGGGGCACCCTTGGGGTCACCATGGCGGTTCGCGTAGGCGACTAGCCGCTCCAGCATCTCGGGCGGCGGGAAGTACCAAAGCCAATCCTGGGTCAGGTACTTTCGAGTTGCTGCATTGGCGACTCCACACGCCTCGTTTGCGCGGTACAGCGGCAAGCCAGCCCGCAGCCATTCATGGCGCAGCCACTGCTTGGCGGGCATGACGCCCTCTGCTGTCTCGAATTCCAGACGTCTCCGGTAGAAAACGCAGACTTCAGTAGTCACCGGGAACTGGCGGATCGTGTCGCCGTTGACGTTGCCAGCGATGTGACTGAGCCCCTTGTCCCAGACGATGCTCTGGACGTAATCCCAGCCAGCGTCCGCCAGCAGAGGATGCACACTGGCCCAGCCGATCTCCGTATTCCAGAACCACAGCGTCGTAGCCGGGTGGGCGAACTTCGTCCAGTTCTCGATATGCGGGGCATACCAGTTCGGCAATTCCGACGGAGTGCGCGGATCGCCTGGAAACCCACCGACACCGTACGCGCCGTCGGACATGATCAGCGAGGCCTGGGGCCATTCCACGTAGACGTCAAGAACGTCGCCGCGGTGCAGTGACCAATGCGGCTGCGATTCATCAAACCTAGCGGAAGCGCGCGTTCGCTCGGACACCACACGACCAGAATAGGCAGGGGGTGTCACCGAATCACTGCTCATCGCCAACTGTCGTCGATGATCGCACATCGGGCACCCGATGGCTGAACGAGCACTCCGAAACGGGCGCTGATTGCTGATCGAGGTGGCTATCGTTGCTGCGCTTGCATCGGCAGAGATCCCGGTTTCGACGTCGGCGCAAGCACACAGCAATACAACTGGTCCCGTGGTGAAGTCTGGAGTTCACGCTGGCCTGTCAAGCCAGAGGTCGCGGGTTCAAATCCCGTCGGGACCGCGGTCGGGTAGCTCAGTTGGCAGAGCGCGCGCCTGAAAAGCGTGAGGTCACCGGATCGACGCCGGTCCCGACCACTAGGAAGAGCGCGTGACTTGGTCGTCGCGGGCTGCTTTGGCTACTGCTTTGGCTACTGCTGGGACTACTGAGCGGTCGAAGGCTGTGGGGATTACTAGGTCGGGGCTCAGGTCGTCGCTGGAGACTCCGGCGGCGATGGCCTCGGCGGCGGCGATCTTCATGTTCTCGGTGATGTCGGTGGCGCCCGCGTCGAAGGCTCCCCGGAAGATGCCGGGGAACGCCAGCACGTTGTTGATCTGGTTGGGGTAGTCGCTGCGGCCGGTGGCGACCACCGCCGCGATGTCGCCGATGTCGTCGGGCAGGATCTCGGGGTCGGGGTTCGCCATGGCGAAAACGATGGGTCGCTCGGCCATCGTTTCCACGTCGTCGCGGGTGATGAGCCCAGGACCGCTCAGTCCGAAGAACACGTCGGCACCCGCCATGGCATCGGAGACGGAACCGGCGACACGCTCGGTGTTGGTGTTGGCCGCCAGCCATTCCTTGGCGTGGTTCAGCTCGGAGCGACCCGGGTGAATGGTGCCCTTGCGGTCACAGGCGATCACGTCGCCGATGCCGGCACCCAACAGGATCTTGGCGGTCGCAACCCCGGCCGCGCCGGCCCCCAGGATGACGCAGCGCAGGTTCGCCAGCTCCTTGCCTACGAACCGCGCTGAGTTCTCGAGTGCAGCCAAAGCGACCACTGCGGTGCCGTGCTGGTCGTCGTGGAACACGGGGATGTCGAGCGCTGCGCGCAGCGCCTCTTCGACCTCGAACGCCCCGGGCGCCGCAATGTCCTCCAGGTTGATGCCGCCGAACGTGGGCGCCAGCCGGATGACCGTCTCCACGATCTCGTCGGGCTCGTTGACGTCGAGGCAGATCGGGAACGCGTCCACGCCGGCGAATTCCTTGAAGAGCAGCGCCTTGCCCTCCATGACCGGCATCGCGGCCGCCGGGCCGATGTCACCGAGACCGAGCACCGCCGTGCCGTCGCTGACGATCGCGACCGTGTTGCCCTTGATCGTCAGGTCGTGGACCCGCTCGGGCTCATCGGCGATCGCCCGGCAGACACGAGCCACGCCGGGCGTATAGGCCATGGAGAGGTCATCGGCATTGCGCAGCGGGATGCGGCTGACCGTGGAGAGCTTGCCGCCGTCATGCATTTCAAAGGTGCGGTCGAGTGCCGAGATGACCTTGATGCCCTCGAGTCCGTCGACCGCCGCGCAGATGCGCGCGACATGCTCTTCGCTCGACGCGTCCACCACGATGTGCTGGCGCAGCGAGCCTTGTGTGATCGTGAAGCCGTCGAGACTCTGGATGTTGCCGCCCACATCGCCGATGGCGGTGCACAGCCGGCCGAGCGTGCCCGGCTGGTGGGCCAGCTCGACTTCGAGCGTGGCGGAATAGGCGGCGGTGGGTCGCGACCCCGCGGTGGCAGTCATCGGTGCTCCTGCGTGTTCGGGCACCGGCAGGGTATTGGCCTGACCTTCGATCTCGATGATGCAGCAGGAGTCGGCGGCCGCGCCGAAGCGATCTCGTTGCCGCAGTGTCGCTCAAGCCCAAATCCGAGCGACTGCTAGCATTCGTCGAGTGTGAATGGGCTGCCCGGCGAATGGGCTGCCCGGCGAAGAAAGAGCAGCCATGTCTGATATCGATGAGCAGCATGACCCAGAGGCGATCATTGCGACTGAGGGCGACGAGTTGACCGAAGCCGAGCTGGAACAGGTCCAAGGCGCAACCGGCGGCCAACAAGTCAACCCCGGGGCCGGGGCCGCCGCGTCGGGCTCGGCCAAGGCCGCAATCGCCGCAGGGCAAATTTAAACCCACTCACCCGGCGTCGGCGTCGGCAGCTCATGCCGGAGACCGACAGGACAACATCGGCCGAATGGCAGATCGACCTGATCCGAAGGGATGCTGCGCCCGCGGCTAGGCGAGCTGGCGCTCCACGAGCTGCCGGAACACCCCGTCGGCGCCGTACAGCTCGTCGAAGCTACCGACCTGCACGACGCGCCCCGCCTGCATCACATAGATCCGGTCGGCTTGGCGGATCGTGGACAGCCGGTGCGCGATCACGATGCGGGTGGCGGCAAGGCGCTCAATGCCGGCCATCACCTGCGCTTGGCTGCGCGAGTCGAGCCAGCTCGTGGCCTCGTCGAGCCACACCACGCGTGGGTTTCGTGCCAGCGCCGCAGCTATACGGACTCGCTGGGCCTGCCCGCCTGAGAATGTCGAGCCTTCGGTGACAACGGTGTGCATCTGCATCGGCATCTCGGCGATCTCGTCGGCTACGTCGGCGCGACGCGCCGCGTGCCACGCGTCATCGACAGTCAAGTCGTCGCCCATCCCGATGATGTTGTCGAGGAGGCTGCCCGGTTGCAGAGCGGCGTCTTGGGTGACCACGCCGAGTTGCCGCCGCAGCACATGACGATCGAGGAACGCGATGTCGCGGCCGTCGTAGTACACGCTGCCCGAGGTCGGGTCTTCGAGACCGAGCCCCAGCCGCATCAGCGTGCTCTTGCCGGCACCGGAGTCGCCCACGATCGCGATGAACTCGCCCGGGCGGGCGCTGATCGACACGTCGGTGATGATCTCGGTGTCAGGGTCGTGGCGAAAGCTGACGTGGTCGAAGCTGACCTCACCCCCGATCTCGAATCCGACGCGGCCGATGCCGGACGGCTCCGGGCGTTCCCGCAGCACCGGGCGGACCTGCTCATACGCGGGCACTGCCGCTGCCACCGCCTCGAACGAACGGGCCAAGTTGGCCGCGGCTGCGTAAAAGGTCATGGCGACTGCGTAGACGACGAGGAAATCGCTGACCTGCAGCTGATCCTCCCCGCGCCACACGGCGACCCCGCACAGGGCCGCACCGATCAGCGCAGGCGTCGCCGCGCCCAGCGACATCAGGTGCTCGTTGAGGCGTGCAACCGCAATGGTCGCAAGCTGCTGATCGCGATAGTGGCCCGCCCATCGGGCGAAGGCGGACGGCTCGGCGCCGGCACTGCGCAGCTTGCTGATCCCGCTGATCGACTGCAGCAGCTCGCTGGTGGCGCGACGCTCAGCTGCGAACCTGCGCCGCTGCGGGCCGAACTGCCACAGCCCGACCAGCGCGCCGACGGCCACGCTCAGCGCACCCAGCGCGAGGCTGACCAGCGCGAGCGTCAGGTCGTAGGCGAAGGGGATCGCAAGCGTGGGCGCCAGGAACGCCACCGCCAGCAGCGAGTTCGCCACCACACCCGACACTTGATCGCGCATCCATTGGAAGCTCGCCATGCGCGAGGCGAGATCGCCGGTAGTGAACCTCCGAAGAAAATTCGGCGGAAGCGACAGCACACGATCCCAGGCTGCGGCGCTGACGCGTGCCGCAGCGCGCCCTTCGATGCGCATCAGCGAGGTCCCGAGCAGAATCTGCAGTACCACGCCCACCGCGGCGAAGCCGGCGAGCGCGATCATCACCTGAACCAGCATGTCGCCGGCCGCGCTCACGAGCACCCAGTCGGTGAGCACACCGACTGCCACCGCCGGCGCCTGCATGAGCACAGCCGCGACAAGCCCGACCGCAACGAAGCGCACCAGATCTCCCGCGAGCCCTTGACGGGCGACGCGGGCAAGGTCGCGTGCGCTCGCTGGCTTCTCAGGCGGAAACGTCGGGTAGCACAGCCAACCCGTCTCCGCGAGTTCGGCGGCGCGCTCGGCGCTGAGGCGACGTGAGGTTCCGTCGACAGGATCGACCACGCGATAGCGGCCGGTCCAATGCGGCAGCAGCGCGACCGGCTGGCCATCTGCTGCGCGGCGGCCCAGCATCGCGCCGCTGTCGCCAAGCCACCAGCGGTCCTCGGAGCTGAGCCGCACCTCGCGCGCTCGCACGCCCGATGCGCGCACGACGTCGGTCAAACTGGGCTCAGCGTCGCCCGAGTCGCCATGACGGAGCGGCGCCCGGAAGTCGATGCCTTGGCGCTTGCCGATCAGCGCCAGCGCCGACATCAGCATCGAGGCGCCGTGCGCGTCCTGCGTGGGGTGGCGTTCATGGATCCGGCTGAGGCCGACCGCAGCCGACTCGGCGTCGCGGCGGCGCAGCGCCTCGCGTGCGGTCTGCTCATTGACCGCATCGGCGCGCGCCAGCATCCGGTTGAGCTGCTCCGCGCTCAGCGCAAGCCGATGAAAGTCGTCGAGCGCTTCGAGGAGCCGGCCGTCGGCTGCGAGGCCCGCCGAGGTGGAGATGCGCAGCGTGCCGTGCGGGGGCGCGGTGAGCCAGGTGTCGGAGGTCAACGGCACAGCGGCGGTGGACTGCGAGAGCGTCTCGGTGCCCAGATAGGCGACATCGACGGCATCGGACGCGGCCCACGCAACGGTGCCAGGCCGCGCCGACACGATCGTGGCGACGGCTGAGGCGGGCAGGCTCTCTGAGGCAGCGGGGTCGACAACGGCATCGGGGCGCGGGTGCGGCTCAATCGGTTGAGCAATGGCGTGCGAGACCGAGGCGATCCAAGCGTCAGCCTGAGCGGCGAGCTCGTCGGCCAGTGCGGGATCGGCCAGATCCGAGCGCAGCAGCCTCGCCAGACGCGTGCCGGGCAGGCCCTTGCCGACGGCCGTCAACGACATGTCGCTCGCCGCTAACCCGAACACCAGCTGACCCGCCTCGACGCGTGCCAAGTGCCTCGCGCCCGAGACGGCCTCTCCGTCATCGACCTCGAACAGGAACACGTCGACCGCGCCGCTAACCACGAGGCAGACCTGCGACGGGTCGTCGAGCGTGATGGGCATGTTGGCCGCACTCGTCACGTCCTCGCTCTTGACCAGCGCGACCTGCGCGATAAGCGACGTGCGGCTCATCTGCGCCAGCGCGGCCTCCGCAGGCTGAGCATCGTGCGGGCCTCCGTCATCGCCCCGCGCTGCCGATGCCGCCCGCCGCGTGCTCATTGCGAACGCACCAGCTGGCTATAGAGGCCGTCGGCGTCGGCGAGCAGCGTGTCGTGGCTGCCCCGCTGCACCTCCCGGCCGCCGTCCATGACGATGATCTGGTCGCAGTCGCGGATCGTGCTGAGGCGGTGCGCGACAATGAGGCACGAGCAGCCGCGGCGGCGCAGCGCGTCGTCGATGCGCCGTTCGGTCTCGGCGTCGAGCGTGCTGGTGGCCTCGTCGAGCAGCAGCACCGAGGGGCGAGTGACAAGAGCACGCGCTATCTCGAGCCGCTGACGCTGGCCGCCGCTGAAGTTGGCGCCCCCCTCCCGGACATGGGCCTCGTAACCGCCGCGTCGGCGCATGATGTCGTCGTGGATCATGGCGTCGCGCGCTGCGGCCACCATGTCCGCCTCAGAAGCGGCGGCATTCCACATGGTGATGTTGTCGCGCACGCTGCCGTCGAACAGCGCTATCTGCTGATCGACCGTGGCCACCGATCCGACGAAGACCGGGCGCGGGATCTCACGCGCCGACACACCGTCGAAGAGGACCTCACCCGACCACGGCTCGAACTCGCCGCTGACCAAGCGCAGCAGCGTCGACTTCCCCGAGCCGGTCGGCCCTACCACCGCGACGCGCTGGCCGGGCTCGATCGCGAGGCTGAGCCCGTCGATGAGCGGTTCAGTCCGACCCCGGTAGCCGAAGCGAAGCTCACTCACCTCCACCCGGCCCGCCAGCCGCAGGCGGCCATTCAGCGTCATCACGCGGCCGGGCTGCGACCCGTCGCCGGCACCGCCTGCCGCGTCGCCGGCAACCGCGGGGTCCGGCTCGGCGGCGGAGATGTCGCGCACCCGCTGCACATCGGCGCCGAGCAGCTCGAACGTGTCCGCGTACAGTACGAAACGCCCGATGGGAGCGAGGAAGCTGCCGGCCAGGACGTACACGGCGATCAGCTCGCCGATGCTGAGATCCCCTTCGATGACCCGCCAGCCGCCGAGCCCCAGCACCGCCAGCGTGCCGCACGCGAGGAACAGCCCCGGCAACGCCGCGTTCACATACGCCAGCTCGACCACCCGCTGACGAGCCGAGAGCTCACGCGCTTGGTGGCCGCTCCAGCGGACGAAGAAGTCGTTCTCGGCCGCGGTGGCGCGCAGCATGTCGGCCTGGCGCAGCCCGGTGGTCTCGATGCCGAACAGCAGGGCCTGCTCGCGCCGCAGCAGCCGCTGGTGATCCGCGCGGCGCAGGCTCACCAAGCGCGCGATGGCGACGTTGACCAGCGCCACAGCCAGCACACTCGCGGCAATGAGCGGGTCGTAGGCCACAAGCAGGGCCCATAACGCGACACTGGTCACCAGTTCCACCGCGAGACCCACGAGATGCCTACCGGCGCCGTCGGCGATCTCGTCCACCAATCCGACTCGGGTGGTGAGATCGCCCGCGAAGCGGTGAGCGAAGTACTGCTTGGGCAGGCGCAGCAGATGCTGCAGCAGTCGCTGGGAACGCACCACGGCCACGCCGATGGCGATCCGGCGCAGCATGCGCTGCTGCAGCCAGGTCAGCAGGTAGACCGCAGCGCCCGCCAACGCCATGGCAGCAACCACGAAGCCGCCCCAGCGGGGCGCCTCGCCGCCCAAGACGCTGTCGACGAAGACGCCGAGCAGCACGGGCAGCGCGAGGGCCGGGATTGCCAGCAGCAGCCCGGCCAGCGCCACGTATGCGAGCGCGCCGCGTGTGCCGGCAAGCCACGGCCACAGTGCGCGCCACGCACTGGGACGCTCCCCGACTGGCCGAAATGACGCCGTCGGCGCCGCGGTGAGCACCACGCCCGCGTATGCACGCTCCACAGTCGAACGGCTCACGCGGCGACGGCCGTTGGCCGGATCGTTCAGGTGGTACCGGTCGCCGACGATGCCTTCGAGCACCAAGAAGTGGTTGAACTCCCAGTACAGGATGGCCGGCAGGTCTGTCTCAGCGAGCGAGTCGACCTCCTTGCGCCAGCCGCGGACCTCCATGCCGTGCTTGTTGCCGGCGCGCACGATCCCTGCGGCACTGGCGCCGTCACGGCCGACGCCGCAGTCGTCTCGCAATTCCTCCAAGGGAACCCAGCGGCCGAAATGGGCCATGACGGCTGCCAGCGACGCTGCTCCGCATTCGGCCGCCTCGAGCTGGGGAATCAGCGGCGTGCGAATGCTGCGTCGTCGCAGCAGCGTCGGCACTGGCGCCTACCGGAGGCCGGCCGTGGCGATGAAGCGAATAGGCGACCGGTGCTCAGTCACGATGCGCACACGACAGGTGCTGCCCGACAGCGCCGCTGTGGAGACGTCATCGGTCAGTTCCAGCCAGACACGGTGTGTGGCGGCAGGGTCCCACAGCGCGGTGTCGAGCAGAAATTCGCTTCTTTGCGAGTCGCCGAGCATGACTTCCCGAACGACTGCGTCCAAGGCGCCATCGGTGCCAACCGGTGTTACACGCGCCCCCATGCCGGCCGTGACATCACGCGCTTGACGAGGGTTGAGGAGCGCGAGAACTGCCAGTTGCGAGTTCGCAGGCACAGCAACGTCTGCGCCTAACGCTTCACCGACGTTGTCACGCCCCACGAGCAGGCAGTCGGCTGAGTGGCCCCGCTCAATCGTCCCGAAGACCGTCCAAGCCAGCACGCCGAGCAGCGCCGCGGCCAGCAGCGCCAGGAACAGCCACTCGTGCGGTGCTGTGATGCGCAGCAGCCCGTCGACAGGCTCCGCTCGCCCTCGGCGAGCGAGGGCTTCCTCGCGAAAAAGCTGTCTGCGTCGTGCCATCGGGCTCACACACTAGGACGCACGCGTATCGGCGAACCCCTGCTGTGGCGCGGACGCTTCCCGCGTTAGCTGACCGTGTTCATACGAGGGGCCAACGCCAGATGGAACGTCGCCCTACTTATTGGAGCCTGAGTAGTTGTTATGGGTCGTGTGAGTGCCGTAGGGGGATGACGAGCCGCTCGACCCAGACCCTTTGCCGCCGCTCACATGCTGCAGCTCCTCAGAGGTGAGCTCGCGCTCGTCGAGGTCCGCTTCAACCGGGGGGGGGGAGGCCTTTTCGACCCTTGCATCAGACATTCAGAAACCTCCAGGGGCCGACTCGGAACGCCCAGTATGTCAGAGCAGCAGCCACAACGCGAAACTCGCCCAAGCAGCGCGGCATGTCTGCAGAAACCAGGGCCGACGCCGACACGCCCGGGGGTAAGACTTCTAGATGTGATAGTAGGGCGAGTGTGCGTTGTTATACGCAGTCGTCTTGTTGCCACCGCCGCTCACGTCTTGGAGCTCTTCGGAAGTCAGCTCGCGCTCGTCGACATCCGCTTCAACGGGGGGGGGGGGAGGCCTTTTCGACCCTTGCATCAGACATTCAGAAACCTCCTGAGGCTGACTCGGAACGCCCAGTATGTCACAGCCATCGCAGCAGCCACAACACTGGATACGTCCGGCTGCTCATTCGAACAGAGCGGTGCTTCAGCGAGGATCAGGGTCGATGAGGTGGGCATTGCCCGCGCCCGGGCGGGTCTCACCGATCACCCAAGCCTCGTGGCCGGCGCCTTGCGCAATCCCCAGCGCCGCATCGAGCTCCGACGGGGGCACCGCAACCACCATGCCGATGCCGAGGTTGAAGACGCGTTCCATCTCTTCGGGCGCGATTGGGCCAGCATCCGCGATGCGGTCGAAAATCCTGGGCACCGGCCAGGAGCCGCGCCGCAGCACGGCATCGACGCTGGGGCCGAGCATGCGGGCCACATTGGCAACCAGTCCCCCGCCCGTGATGTGCGCTGCACCCGCGGCACCGCATTCGTCGAAGAGCGCGAGCACCGCAGGGGCGTAGATGACCGACGGTCGCAGCATCTCGTCACCCAACGAGTGGTCGGCACCCGGCCAGGCCGGCGAGCCGAGCACGGCCGGATCGGGCGTCTCACCGAGCAGGACACGGCGGGCCAGGCTGTAGCCGTTGCATCGAAGCCCGCCTGACCCCAGTCCTACGAGGGTTGCGTCGCCGGTGGTGATGGGGCCTCGCAACCGTGCGCGTTCGGCCACCCCCACGGCAAAACCGGCGATGTCATAGTCGCCGGGAGCGAGCGCATCGGGGTGCTCGGCCAGCTCGCCTCCGACCAATGCGCAGCCGGCACTGCGGCAGCCGGCTGCCAAACCCGTCACGATCGATTCGACGACGTCGGGGTCGAGGCGTCCTGCAGTGATCTGATCGTGGAACAGCAGCGGCTGTGCGCCGAGCGTGACGATGTCGTCGACGCACATGGCCACCACGTCGATGCCGATCGTGTCCCACCGGCCGAGCACTGCGGCAATGAGGGGCTTCGTGCCCGCGCCGTCATTCGCGCTCACCAGCACTGGGTCGGTGAAGCCCTCCGGCAGGGCCGTGACCGCCCCGAATGCTCCGATGTCACTCAACACCTCGGGCCGGAACGTGCTGCGGGCGTGGGGCACCAGACGCCGCACTGCTTCATCGCCCGCGTCGATGCTCACTCCCGCCGCTTCATAGGTCAACGGTTCGGGAGTCACCCTGCCACGGGCTCGGCGACAGCGGCTGGCTGCACGCTGCCCGTCGCGATCATCGACCGATTCGGCTCGTCGCCGACGCTGCCGAAGACTTCGGCGCGTGCGCCCGCTCCGATCTCCAGCGGATACTCGCCGGTCAGGCATGCATGACAGAACCCGCCGTCAGGCACGCCGGTGGCTTCGACGAGCTGATCGAGGCTCAGGTAGGCCAGCGAATCGACACCCAGGTACGCCTCGATCTCGGCCAAGTCACGATTCGCAGCCAGCAGCTCGTCCGAGGTGCCGGTGTCCATGCCGTAGAAGCACGGCCAGCGGTACGGAGGCGAGGAGATGCGCAGGTGCACCTCAGCGGCGCCGGCGCCGCGCAGCATGTCCACAATCGACCGGGTGGTGGTGCCACGCACAATCGAATCGTCGACCACCACGAGCCTGCGACCGTCGATGTTGGAGCTGATCGGGTTCAGCTTGGTCCGCACACCCAGAGAACGGACGTGCTGGTTCGGAGCGATGAACGTGCGACCGATGTAGCGGTTCTTGACCAGACCGTCGCCGTAGGCGATGCCGCTGGCGCGTGCGTAGCCCTGTGCTGCAGGAATGCCCGATTCGGGAACCGGCATGACCAGGTCGGCATCGACCGGCGCGTTGGTTGCCAAGTGGGCGCCCATGCGTTGGCGAGCAGCATGTACGTTCTGGCCGGCCAGTGCGGTGTCAGGGCGGGAGAAGTACACGAACTCGAAGATGCACAGATGCGCCGGCGCACCGCGACCGGTTTCGGGCCGGTCCGCGAACGGCCACAGCGAGCGGCACCCGTCTGCGTCGATGATGACCATCTCGCCCGGCTGCACCTCGCGTTCGAATGTGGCGCCGACGACCTCCAGCGCAGGGTTCTCCGATGCCAGCACCCAGCCGCCCACCCGCGGGCTGGCACCGGACTGATCGCCGCTGGGTTGACCCATACCGGGAAGGCCGGTGCTGGGCTGGCTGCGCTGTGGCTCGTCGGCCGCCGGCCCATCGACCTCGAGACGGCCGAGACACAGCGGCCAGATGCCATGCGGATCCCGGACCCCGATGACGCGATCGCGGTCGGCAACCACAAACGTGAAGCCCCCACGCAGGCTGGGCAGTACTTCTGCCAGCGCCTCGGTGACCGCCTCGCGTGGACGGGCGCGAGTGACCTGCGGCGTGGCCGTGATGCGCTGGGCGACCAATTCGGCGACGAGGTCGCTGTCGCTCGTGATGACGCCGTCGAGCATCCCCGACGCGGCCGCGAGCTCGGCCGTATTGGTCAGGTTTCCGTTGTGCCCCAGGGCGAACTCGGTTCCCTCCAGCCCCCGGTAGAAGGGCTGCGCGGCGCGCCACGAGCTCGAGCCCGTGGTGGAGTAGCGCGTGTGGCCGATCGCCAGGTCGCCCTCGAGCCCAGCCAGCACGCGGTCGTCGAAGGCGCTGGCCACTAGCCCCATGTCCTTCACCACGGTGATGTGGGTGCGGTCCGACACCGCGATCCCTGCGGATTCCTGGCCGCGGTGCTGCAGGGCGTACAGCCCCAGATAGCACAGGTGGGCAACCGGACCGCCGGGCAGATAGACGCCGACGACACCGCACGCCTCGCGCGGTTTGACCGGCTCGACGCCGCCCGTTCGGTCGGGTGTCACGCCGCTGCCCCGTCGATCGGCGCCGCGAAGGACTCGCCCAACGCCCCGGCCCAGCGCGAGACGGCTTCGGAGAGAGCCACATCGACATCCCACTCGCGGTGTGCTTCACGGCCGATCTGGATCTGAGTTCCCCCGAAGCGCCCCAATCGGCGGCAGCTCACACCCGACGCTGCGGCTTCGGCCACGAGGCGCTGGACATCGGAGGGCCTGACGGCTGCCAGAGCGCGGCCCGCAGGCTCGGCGAACATGGCGCGGACAGCGGGTGCGGGCGATCCGAGCGACGGGACACGAGCCTGCACTCCCACGTCCCCACGGCAGCACATCTCGGCGACGGCCAGGGCGATGCCGCCGTCGGAGACATCGTGCGCATGTCCGATGAGCCCGGCTCGAACGGCACGCGCCACGAAGCGGGCCGTCGCGACGGTGGCCGCCAGGTCGACCGTCGGCAGCGCGCCGTCCCGGCGGTTCCGGCGTTCCCAAGCCCACCGGCTCCCGCCCAGCGGGACGAACTGCTCGCCGGAGACGTCTGCGGCCGCGCCGTCCGCGGAGGGCCCCGGCGACAGCAGCAGGATCTCCGCGTCCGCCGGCAGCCGCTCGAGCGTCGGCCGCCGGTCCAGCGCCGGATGCACCCCGATCATGCAGACCACGGGCGTCGGGCAGATGTTGTCGCCGCTGGTCTCGTTGTAGAGGCTGACGTTGCCGCCCACGACAGGCACGCCCAGCGCATCGCAGGCCTCGACCATCCCGTCGATGGACTCGGACAGCTGCCACATCACCTCGGGATGCGTCGGGTTGCCGAAGTTGAGACAGTTCACCAGCGCCAGCGGGTCAGCTCCGACGCACGCCAGGTTCATCGCCGATTCCATCACGACCATTGCGGTGCCCCAGCGAGGATCCGCATCGCACCAACGGTGATTGCCGTCGGTCGTGACCGCGAGACCGCGGCCGGTCGGCCGACCCGAACGCGGATCTCGCAACCGCAGCAGGGTGCCGTCGTGTCCTGGTCCCACCACCGTGTTGAGAAACAGCTGATGGTCGTACTGGCGGTACACCCACCTCGGATCGATCAGCATCGCCAGCAGATCGCGGGTGCAGTCGGCCCCGCGTTCGTCGACGCCCGCCGCCGGGTCGGCGCTGCGGCGCGCAACCATGTCGCCGGGAATCCGCATGGGGCGGTCATAGACGGGGGCGTCGTCATGGAGTGTCGAAGCGGGAATCTCGGCCAGCACCTCGCCATCGGTGCCGGCTCGCACCCGGAGCATCCCGTCGCCGGTCACGCGCCCGACCACCGCGGCGGCCACCTCCCACCGTCGGCAGACTTCCAGCACCCCGCCGACATTGGCCGGCGAGACGATCGCGAGCATCCGTTCTTGAGATTCCGAGGTCATGATCTCGAACGGCGCCATGCCTCGTTGACGCAGCGGCACCGCAGTCACGTCGACGTCCATGCCGGTGCCGCCTCGTGACGCCGTCTCGCTGGCCGCACAAGTCAGACCTGCCCCACCCAGATCCTGGATGCCGCTGACCAGACCGGCATCCAGCATCTCCAGGCATGCCTCAATAAGCCGCTTTTCCTCGAACGGGTCGCCGACCTGCACGCTGGGCCGCTTGTCGGCATCGTCTGCTGTTTCGTCAAAGCCTGCCGAAGCCAGCACGCTGACGCCGCCGATGCCGTCCCGGCCGGTGCTGGCACCCATCAGAACGGCCAGGCTCCCTACGTCGGAGGCGCGGCCCAAGACAAGTCGTTCTGTGGGCATGATGCCGACCGCGGCCACATTCACCAGCGGGTTGTCCCGGTACGACTCGCAGGAGACGAACTCGCCAGTAATCGTGGGAACCCCGACGCTGTTGCCATAGCCGGAGATCCCGCTGACGATTCCCTGGGCAATCCAGTTGCTGCGCGGCTCGTCCAGCGGTCCCACACGCAGCGGATCGGCGAGCGCGATGGGCCTCGCTCCCATGGTGAAGATGTCTCGCAGGATGCCGCCGACTCCGGTCGCCGCACCTTGATATGGCTCGATGGCCGAAGGATGGTTGTGGCTCTCGATGCGCACGGCAACGGCAATGCCATCGCCGACGTCTACGACACCTGCATTCTCACCTGGGCCGACGAGCACCCACGGGGCTTCAGTAGGCAAGCGAGCGAGATGACGGCGCGACGACTTGTACGAACAATGCTCAGACCACATCACGGCATACATGGCGAGTTCAAGATGGTTCGGTGGACGGTCCAAGAGTTCGCAAATGCGGTCGTATTCGGCATCAGTCAGGCCAAGTGCCACATGAATACTGGTCGATTCGGAAGCCACGACAGTCACGTCAACTCAAGTTCATTGGATATTGGAAGATGTCGTGCTATACAGACGCCATGAGCGAACGAACCATGTCTGATGAGCACAAAGCGGCTATTGCCGCGGGACGCATCGAGGCCGCCGCAGTGCGGGATTATCTCGAAGCTCTGGAAACCAACCGGCCGAAGCCGGGTCGCCGCCCGACGGCTGAGTCGTTGAATGCGAAGAAAGCCGCAGTAGACGCACAGATCGCCGATGCCAAGCCGATTCAGCGTTTGAACTTGATGCAAGAACGGCGCGACATCGACGCGGCCATCGAAGCGTTGCAAGTGGAGCCCGACATGGCTTCGGTCGAAGAGGGATTTGTTGCTCATGCCGCCAACTACGGGCGGCGCAAGGGAATCCAGTACGCCACGTGGCGCGAATTCGGCGTCCCGACCGACATGTTGACCCGTGCGGGCATCACGCGGGGCGGCTGACAGCTCGCAGACTCCGCCCGCTCGGCTGCCGGTCTGAGCACACGTCGACATTGCAGATCTTCAGACTGCTTGGCTCTCGGCCAAACAACGACTCTCAGCAGCAGCGTGCAGCAACGCATCCAGCAATCTGATCCCGTCAGTCGAACCCAGGAGTTCCGCTGTCGCACGCTCCGGGTGCGGCATGAGGCCGACGACATTGCGAGTTTCGTTGCAGATGCCGGCAATGTCGTCCAGTGATCCATTCGGATTGTCGACATAACGCAGCACGATCTGGTCGTTGTCGCGCAGACGTTGCAACGTCGGCTCATCACAGACGTAATTGCCTTCGAAGTGATTGATCGGAATGCTGAGTTCTTCCGCGCGCGCCAACCCGTGGGAGAGAACATGATCGGCTGCCGCCATCACGACGCGCTGTGACTGGCACACAAATGAGAGCCCGGCATTGGGACGCAATGCCCCAGGCAGCAGACCGGCTTCGGTCAATACCTGGAATCCGTTGCAGATGCCGACGACTGGACGGCCGGCGTTCGCAAAGGCCGTCACTGCGCCCATGACGGGCGAGAACCGGGCGATTGCCCCGGTCCGCAAGTAGTCACCATGTGCGAAACCGCCCGGAATGACTACCGCGTCGATGCCAGGCAGCGATACCTGGTCATTGCTCAATAGCTCGGTGTTCGCGCCCAGGTCCCTCAGAGCGTCGAGCGTGTCGAATTCGCAGTTGGTGCCTGGAAATCGGACGACGCCGATGGTGACGCTCACCAGCTGGACTCGGGCGCCACGGCTGCGCGCAACTCGATCCGGGCATCCTCGATCACCGGATTCGCGAGCAGGCGTTCGCACATCTGCTCGGTGACGGTCCGCGCATCAGCCTCATCGGCTGCGGCGACTTCCAGACGGATGGCCTTGCCGATCCTGACCCCGGTGACTCCTGAGAATCCCAGCGCCCGCAACGCTCGTTCAACGGTCGTTCCGGCTGGGTCGGCGATTTCGGACCTCGGTGACACCTCGACCAGGACATCCCAGCGCTTCATGAAGCGATCGCTTCGGGGGGCACTGCCGACCGTGACACCCAGTCGGAAAATGACTCGCCGGTCAATGTCTCATAGGCCTCGATGTACCGGTCGCGAGTGCTGGCGATCACTTCGTCGGGCAGCGGCGGCGGCGGCGGCTCCTTGTTCCATCCGGTCGCCTCGGTCGCATCGCGCACCGGCTGCTTGTCGAGCGAGGGAGGAGAGGAACCGGGGTGCCACTGAGCCTTGGGCCAGAAGCGTGATGAATCGGGCGTCAGCCATTCATCGGCAACCACCAGCGAGCCGTCCACGAATCCGAGCTCGAATTTCGTGTCAGCGATGATGATGCCCCGTTCGAACGCGTGCGCCGCGGCTGCGCTGTACATGTCGACGCTGAGCTGGCGTGCGGCAGCCGCCGTCTCGGCTCCGACGATGTCCGCAGCAGCATCGAATGAGATGTTGACATCGTGGCCATCGGTGGCCTTGGTCGACGGCGTGAACACAGGCTCAGCGAGCTGCTGCGACTCGGCCAGGCCGGCCGGCATCGGTTCGTCGTGCATCGTTCCGCTGCGCTGGTACTCCTTCCACGCCGATCCCGTGATGTAGCCCCGCACGATGCACTCGATGGGCAGCATCTCCGCACGGCGCACCAGCAGCGCCCGACCGGCCCATTCGGACCGGCGTGCCGCGGCGGGGAAATCGGCCGGGTTCGCAGAGACCACGTGCGTCGGTGCGATGTCGCCCAGCCAGTCTGACCACCACGCCGTCATGGCGGTCAGTACACGACCCTTGTCGGGCACCGGCTCGTTGAACACGACATCGAAGGCCGAGATGCGGTCGCTCGCGACCATCAGGAGATGCTTGTCGTCGACGCGGTACATCTCGCGCACCTTGCCGCGGTGGACGAGCTCGAGTTCGCTCACGTTGCTCCCTTCGGATCTGCGCCATCCGGCGTGACGCCTGTTGCTGGGTTCACAGCACCTCTCCCGGTTCGTAGTCGACGGCAGAGCCGTAGCGACCGGCAACCTTGCCCGCAGCGTCCACGAAGTCGTCGACTTGGTCGCCGGCGCGGCCACTGAACGACGCCGGGTCCGCGAGCGCGGCTGCGATGTCGGAGGCGCTCAGTTTCAGCTCGGGATCAGCGACAATGCGATCCGCCAGGTCGTTGCGGTGCACCTCGCTCTCACGGAGCGCCAGCACCGCGGCCGTTGCATGGGCACCGATCCGCTCGTGTGCCTGTTCACGGCCCGCGCCGGCTGCGACAGCTGCGGCGAGCAGCCGCGTCGTGGCGAGGAACGGCAGGTACGCAGCAAGCTCGGCTTCGATGCGGGGCACGAACACCGCAAAGCCGTCCAGAACGCTGAATGCGGTTTCCATTGCACCGTCGAGCGCGAAGAAGGCGTCGGGAAGAACGATGCGGCGCACCACCGAACAGCTGACGTCACCCTCGTCCCATTGGTCGCCTGCGAGCTGTGAGGCCATCGTCAGGTGTCCCCGCAGGATGGTCACGAGCCCGTTGATGCGTTCGCACGAGCGGGTGTTCATCTTGTGCGGCATGGCCGACGAGCCGACCTGTCCGGCGGCGAAGCCCTCGCTCACCAATTCCTGGCCGGCTCCCAGGCGCACGCTGAGCGCCAAGTTGCCGAGCGGGGCAGCCGCGCCGACGAGCAGTGCCACGACCTCGAGGTCGAGTGATCGGGGATACACCTGACCGGCTGAGCCCAGCACGCGCTCGAAGCCCAGCTCGTGGGCGATGCGACGCTCGAGGCGTTCTGTGGCGGCCCGATCGCCGCCCAGCAGCTCGAGCATGTCCTGCTGGGTGCCGACCGGCCCGCGGATGCCGCGCAGCGGGTACCGAGCGATGAGTTCCTCGATGCGCTCGAGCGACATCAGCGCCTCGGTGCCGATGGATGCCCATCGCTTGCCGAGCGTCGTCGCCTGTGCGGGCACGTTGTGCGTGCGAGCGGTCATCACGAGGTCGCGGTGGGCGCTCGCCAGCGCGGCGATGCGCACGATGAGCGCCGCCATGCGCTCAGCCACCAGTCCCAGAGAGGCTCGGACCTGCCACTGCTCCACGTTCTCGGTGAGGTCGCGCGACGTCATGGCGCGATGAATCTGCTGGTAGCCGGCGAGGGCGCAGAACTCCTCGATACGGGCCTTCACGTCATGGCGCGTGATCCGTTCGCGCTCCGTGATCGACTCGAGGTCGACGTCGCAGAGCTTCTCGCGGTAAGCCTCCAGCGCGCCCTCGGGCACGTCGACGCCCGCGTCCCGCTGAGCCTCGAGCACTGCGATCCACAGACGACGTTCCAGGATCACCTTGTGGCGAGCCGACCACAGCTCGGCCATCTCCCCGGACGCATAGCGCGCGGCCAGAACGTTGGGAACGTCGGGCGGATTCACGAGGGTCTCACCGGGCGCCGCCGGCACGAAACTCGGCCAGCTTGGCGGCCAGCCCTTCGTCGGTGACAGCCAACATCTCCACTGCGAGCACCGCCGCGTTGGCGGCGCCATTCACCGCGACGGTCGCGACGGGAATGCCCTTGGGCATCTGCACGGTTGACAGCAGCGCGTCGAGGCCGTCGGCCAGCCCGCCGCTGAGCGGGACGCCGATCACCGGCAGGGTCGTATGAGCGGCCACGACCCCGGCCAGATGCGCCGCCATGCCGGCACCGCAGATGACTGCCGCAAATCCCGCTTCTCGCGCTGCGGTGGCGAACGACGCCACCGCAGCGGGTGTGCGGTGGGCGCTCATCACCTCGGTCACGTGCTCGATGCCGAAGCGGTCGAGCATCTCAGCGGCCGCCTCCATCTTCGACGCATCGTTCGGCGAGCCCATCAAGATCGCGATCTTCATCGATGTTCGCTCCTGCTGTCGTTGAGGCGGAATCCCGCACACTGCGTGCCGGCAGGCACAAATGCGAGGCGGCCCAAGTCTCGCCGCCCGGAGTGGGCAGGGGGGAGATTTCCGGAGCCGCGCACGTGGCATCTCTGCACGTCCATCGCAGCAGTATTCATGGGCGTCGATCAACCAGCGGCGGCACGGCCGCGGCGATGTCGGTGCGGTAGGTCATGCCCGGCCAGCCGATGCGGCGAACTGCTTCGTAGGCCCGGTCGCGCGCTGTCGCCACGTCGGGGCCGCGACCGCACACGTTCAGCACGCGGCCCCCGGCAGTCACGAGCGATCCTGGCGGCGCCGACGCGTCGTCAGGGAGACCGACGCCGGCGCAGAAGACCGTCACACCCGTCATCGCCCGCGCGTGATCGAGGCCCGTGATGAGATCGCCCGCTCGCGGGTCGTTCGGGTATCCCTCGGCGGCGCAGACGACACACACCATGGCGTCGTCGGACACATCGATGCGCTCGGCTGCTTCACCCGCTGCCGCGCCGGCCAGCAGCTCGGCAAGGTCGCCCTGAACACGCGGCAGCGTGACCTGAGCTTCGGGATCGCCGAAGCGGACGTTGAATTCCAGCAGTCGCGGACCAGTGGGCGTCAGCATGAATCCCGCGTACAGCACGCCGCGGTAGTCGACACCCCGGCGGTTCAACTCGGCCAATGTCGGACCGAAGGCCAGCGAGGCCAGCTCCGCGCAGGCCCGGGAGTCGACGTCGGCCAGCGGGGAAACGCAGCCCATCCCGCCGGTGTTGGGTCCGATGTCGCCGTCGCCGACGCGCTTGTAGTCGCGCACCGCCGTTGGCAGCAGCACGGCCCTGCGGCCATCGCAGACCGCGAACAGCGAGACCTCCGGGCCCGTCAATCCCTCCTCGATCACGATCCGGCGGCCGGCATCGCCGAAGGCCGTGCCCCCGAGCTTGGCGTCGACATCGGCATGCGCCTCAGCCAGATCGTCGGTGACCAGCACGCCCTTGCCCGCAGCCAGACCGCTGGTCTTGATCACGTACGGCGGGGCCAGCGTCTCGAGGTACGCGTGAGCCTGCCGGCGACTCGCGGGATCGCTGTCGAAGGCCTGGTATGCGGCCGTGGGAATGCCCGCGGCGCTCACCACTTCTTTCATCCATGCCTTGGAGCCCTCCAGCGCGGCGCCATCGGCACCCGGGCCGAATACGAGCCGACCCTCAGCGCGCAGCCGGTCCGCCAAGCCGTCTGCCAAGGGTCCTTCCGGCCCGATCACGAACAGGTCGGCATCGATCTGGCTGGGCGGAGTCGCCACGCTGCCCTCAATGCCGGGATTCCCCGGCGTCACCACGACCTCCGCGGTGCGTCGCAGTGTCTCGGCGAACGCGTGCTCCCGCCCGCCCTGGCCGACCACGCACACTCTCACCGGTGTCCCCCGCTCAGTCTGCGCCGCGTCGAAGTTCGACTACGCAGCTCACGCCGCGAAGGGGACGTACTGCTCACGGCCGGGGCCGACGCAGACATACCGGATCGGCAGACCCAGCTGGCGTTCGAGGAAGACGATGTAATCCACGGCCTGCCGCGGCAGCTGCCACCGCTCGGTCACCTTGTCGAGCGGCGTCTTCCAGCCCGGCAGCGTGGCATAGACCGGCACAGCCCGGTCGTGCAGCGAGCGCAGGTGCGGCAGGTAGTCGTAGCGGCGGCCGTCGACTTCGTAGGCCACGCAGACCTTGATCGTGTCGAGCTCGTCGAGCACGTCGAGCTTGGTGAGCGCGATCTCGGTGCACGCGTTCAGGCGCACTGCCTGGCGGCCCATCACGGCATCGAACCAGCCGCAGCGGCGGCGGCGCCCCGTGTTGGTGCCGAACTCAGCGCCCCGCTCCACCAACTCGTCGCCGACCTCGTCGTGCAGCTCGGTCACGAAGGGACCCGAGCCGACGCGGGTGGTGTACGCCTTGGCGATGCCGATGACCTGATCGACGGCGCCGGGACCGATGCCCGAGCCGACCAGGGCGAAGCCCGCCACCGGGTTCGAGGAGGTCACGAAGGGATAGGTGCCGTGGTCGAGGTCCAAGAAGGTGGCCTGGGCACCCTCGAACAGCACCCGCTCGCCCGCGTGCAGTGCTTCGTGCAGCCAGCCCACGGTGTCGCCGATGTAGGGCGCGAGGCGGGGTGCCACCTCCTCGATGAGTCGGTCGGCCAGCTCATCGGCATCGATGCCGGGGTGGCCGTGGACCTGCTGCAGGTACGGGTTGCGGTCCGCAAGCACGGCGGCGAGTCGCTCGCGCAGCGTCGCGGGCTCTGCGAGATCCTCGACGCGCAGCCCGACCCGCGCCGCCTTGTCGGCATATGCGGGCCCGATGCCGCGCTTGGTGGTGCCCAGTTTCGCGTCGCCCCGCTGCGCTTCAGACAGCTCGTCGGCGATCTGGTGGTACGGGAGAACAAGATGCGATGCAGGGCTCAGCATCAGGCGGCCGCAGTCCACCCCTCGCCGGGTGAGCATGTCGATCTCGTCGATCAGCACCCAAGGGTCGACGACGACGCCGTTGCCGATGATCGGCGTCACGTGGTTGTACAGCACCCCGCTCGGGATGAGCTGCAACGCGAACGTCTCGCCGTCGACGACCAGCGTGTGCCCGGCGTTGTGGCCGCCTTGGTAGCGCACGACGTGCTGGCAGTCCTTGGCGACGATGTCGACGACGCGACCCTTGCCTTCGTCGCCCCATTGCATGCCTACGACGATGGAACCGGGCATTGCCTACCTCTGGCCTCGAGCCCGGTGGCTCCGGCGGATACAGGCCGGCTCCGTCGTCGCCGGTTCGTTCACCGGGCCAGTCTACGGTCGCGCACCGTCGAACTAGCGGGGTTTCCGGTACCCGCGACGGCCCTTCAGGAGGCTTCCGGCAGCGACAGATCGCCCTCGTGGGGCTCGGGTGGGGCAACCGGTTCGACGCCAGCCGTGCTGAGGATGATCGAGCCGTCCGCTGCGTCCACGACTACCGCGTCGCCGTCGGCAAACGTGCCGTCCAGCAGCCCTGCCGCGAGCGGATCGGTCAGCTCACGCTGGATGAGCCGTCGCAGGGGCCGTGCGCCGTACGCGGGGTCGTACCCGCGGTTGGCCAGCAGCTCGGTCGCGGCCGCGCTCACCTCGAGCGTCATGTCGCGGTCGGCGAGGCGCCGGCTCAGGATCTCGAGCTGCAGCTCGGCAATCGCTGCCACATCGGCCCGGCTCAGCGAGTCGAACTGCAGGATCTCGTCGACGCGATTGATGAATTCGGGGGTGAAGAACTCCGCAGGTTCCACCGCCAGATTCGAGGTCATGATCAGCACGACATGGGAGAAGTCGACGGTGCGACCTTGGCCGTCGGTGAGCCGGCCGTCGTCGAGCACCGCCAGCAGCACGTTGAAGACATCGGCGTGAGCCTTCTCGATCTCGTCCAGCAGGACCACCGAATAGGGCCGGCGCCGCACGGCCTCGGTCAGCTGGCCGCCGTCGTCGTGACCGATGTAGCCAGGGGGCGCGCCGATCAAGCGGCTGACCGAGTGCCGTTCGAGATACTCGGACATGTCGATGCGGACCATCGCTCGCTCGTCGTCGAAGAGTGCTTCCGCCAGCGCCCGGGCCAGCTCGGTCTTGCCGACACCGGTCGGGCCCAGGAACAGGAAGCTGCCGATGGGCCGATCCGGCTCGCTCAGCCCGGCCCGGCTGCGCCGGATCGCGTTCGCAACCGACGTGACGGCGTGGTGCTGCCCGACGACACGGCCGCTGAGCGTCTCCTCCAGGTGGACGAGCTTGTGCGCCTCGCCTTCGAGCAGCCTGCTGGTGGCGATCCCCGTCCAGCGAGACACCACTTCGGCGATGTCATTCGCGTCGACCTCTTCGCGCAGGATGCGCTGGCGGGACTGCAGCCGGCCCAGCTCGGCCGCGGCTTCATCCAGGCGCCGGTTCACCTCGGGCAGCCGGCCGAATCGGATTTCCGCTGCTCGCTCGAGGTCGGTTTCTCGTTCGACCGCAGCCGCCAGTGACTCGGCCTCGGACTTCAGCGATCGAATCTGGTCGATGGCCGTCTTCTCGGCCTGCCAGTGCGCCTTGAGCGCCGCGGCGCGCTCGCGCTCGGAGGCCAGTTCCTCGGCGATGGCTGCGCGACGCTCGTCACCTCGCCGCTGACCCGGCACGGAGTCGGAGCCTGAACCGGCGGAGCTCTGCTCGCTGCTCAGCGCCAGGTCTTCGATCTCGAGCTGGCGGATCCGGCGTTCGCAGACATCGATGTCGAGGGGGACCGAGTCGATCTCGATCCGCAAACGGCTCGCTGCCTCATCCATGAGGTCGATGGCCTTGTCGGGCAGAAACCGCTCGCGCAGGTAGCGGTCGGACAGGGTGACCGCGGCGACCAGCGCTGCATCGGTGATGCGCACACCGTGGTGCACCTCATAGCGCTCCTTGAGGCCCCGCAGGATGGCGACCGCGTCGGTGACCGATGGCTCGCCGACGTACACCGGCGCGAATCGTCGCTCCAGCGCGGCGTCGTCCTCGATGTGCTTGCGGTACTCATCGAGCGTCGTCGCGCCGACGAGTCGCAACTGGCCGCGCGCCAGCATCGGCTTGAGCATGTTCGCGGCGTCCAGCGAGCTGTCGCCGCCCGCACCTGCCCCCACCAGGGTGTGCACCTCGTCCAGGAATGTGATGATCTCGCCGTCGGATTCGACGATCTCGTCCAGCACTGCCTCAAGTCGTTCCTCGAACTCGCCCCGGTACTTCGCCCCCGCCACCATCGAGGCCAGGTCGAGGGCGACGACTCGCTTGTCGCGCAGGCCTTCAGGCACGTCGCCCTCAGCGATGCGGCGGGCGAGCCCTTCGACGATCGCTGTCTTGCCGACGCCCGGCTCGCCGATCAGCACCGGGTTGTTCTTGGTCCGCCGTGACAGCACCTGGATGACCCGTCGGATCTCGTCGTCACGGCCGATGACGGGATCGAGCTTGTCGTCACGCGCATCGGCGGTGAGGTCACGCCCGAATCGTTCCAGCGCCTCGAAGGAGTTCTCCGGGGTGGGCGAGGTGACCCGCGACGTGCCGCGCAGTTCACGGACCTGTGTCGCCAGGACGTCACGCTCGACGTCCAGATCGGTCGCCAGTGCCAGCAAGAGATGCTCAGTGGAGAGGTAGTCGTCGCCCATCTCGGCGCGCTCGGCATCTGCGGCCTGCAGGGTCTCGGCCAGCTCGCGTCCGAGGCCAGGCGGCCCCTGGGGCTGTGTGCTGAACGAACGCGGCAGGCGCGCGAGTTCTCCGGTTGCACGTGACCTCACGGCGGCAGGTTCGACGCCGGCTCGGGTCAGCGCCGGCAGCACCAGGCCTTCTGGCTGGGACACCAGCGCCGCCAGCAAGTGCGCTCGGGTGACTTCCGGGTGCCCCTGGCTCTGTGCTGCGGACACAGCAGCGGCAAGCGCCTCTGAGCACTTATGAGTGAGGGGGCTGGACGGAAGCGGGGTGTTGCGAGGATCAGCATTGCCATTCATGGCCACCAGTGTATCAGATTAGTTGATGGTTATACACTCAACTTTACTGATGATGACCTCAGCAATCCGGCGTGTGCAGGCACCGGGGCGGCCGCGGGATGTCACGTCGAGGCTGCCGGTCCCGCGCCCCTCCGGGGAACAAGATCGGTCGTCTGCACGGGCACGAGATCTCGGCGGTACTGCCGGCGCGTCTCGGCGACCAGCTCCGCCGCCGCATCCCGGGTCTCGGCCAGCTCCCGCTCCAGGATCGCAACACGTTCTTCCAATGCCAGCACCCGCTTCACGCCCGCCAGGTTCAGCCCCTCGTTGGTCAGCTCGCTGATCCGGTTCAACAGGGCAATGTCGCGGTCGCTGTAGCGGCGGCTGCCCCCCGACGTGCGGGCCGGTGCCACCAGTCCCTTGCGCTCGTAGATGCGCAGCGTCTGGGCATGCACTCCCGCGAGCTCGGCCGCAACCGAGATGACATACAGCGCGCGGTTGCGCTCTGTGGCGGACGGCTTGCGGCTTGGTTGATCGCTCATGGTGGTGTTCCCGCTGGTTGGCTACGGCTGCGTCGCTCCTGTGGCATCGGCACCCGCCCCGTCGGCAACGTGACGGGGCGCTGGTCCGTCGTCGGCGAGGGTGGCCGGCTCCGGCTCCGCATCCAGCCGTCGGCGGCTCGTGCCGGTGTCGAAGTCGGTGACATCGCGCAGTGCTCCGATCGCGTCGCGTTCTGCGACCGACAGCTTCGTCGGCACGGCGATCTCCACAGTCACCAGCAAGTCGCCCGCGCCGCGTCGCGTCTTGACGCCGCGGCCGCGCACGCGGAACGTCTTCCCTGAGGGCGTCCCTGCAGGGATGCGCAGCGTGACCGAGTTGCCTTCGAAGTCGAGCACCCGCACGTCGGCCCCGAAGACCGCTTCGGGAAAGGTGACGGGAACTCGAAGGGTCAGGTTGCGTCCGTCACGGCCGAAGTCTGCGTCGGAGGCCACATCGACGATCACGAACAGATCCCCGTTCGGACCGCCGCCTGAACCGGGCGATCCCTTCCCAGCCAGCCGGATGCGAGCGCCGTCGTCCACACCGGCGGGAATGCGCACCTTCACCGTGCGCATTCCTCCCCCGGACGGGTCCGGTACGGCGACTTCGGTCACCGCGCCCTCGACGGCATCGCGGAAGGAGATGTTCATGCGTGTCTGCAGGTCCTGTCCGCGCATGGCCATCGGTTCGCCGCGGCCCGGACGCCCCCGCCCGTCTCCGAACAAGCTCCCGAAAAGACCGCCCAGATCGCCGAGGTCCTCGACGCGGATGCTGAACCCGCCGGGACCCGACGCGAAGCCTCCCACCTGGGGGCCGAATCCGGCCGGGCCCAGGCGACGTGCTTCGTCGTATGCGGCTCGCTTGGACGAGTCCCCGACGACGTCGTACGCCGCAGAGATCTGCTTGAAGCGCTCATCGTCGCCGGCGCTCGAGTCGGGGTGGTGCTTGCGCGCAAGCTTGCGGTAGGCCTTGGTGATCTCCTTGTCCGACGCATCCGCGGAGACGCCCAAGACCGCGTAGTAGTCGTTCTCGAACCACTCACGTCGCGGGTCCATCTTCAACCCCTACGCCGTTCGCACCTGGACCATTGCCGCGCGCAGCACCCGACCCTCGAAGCGGAACCCGCTGCGCAGCTCTGCGGTCACTACTTGGTGTGGATCGGCGGCGCCGCCAGCGGCGCCGTCGGCTGGCGCGTCATCGGCCGGCACGTCTGCGGATCCTTCGACGCTCTCACCGTCTGCTGAATCCGCCGGCGGCGGCGCGGGCTCCACCGTCACCGCTTCGTGCTGCGTCGGGTCAAAGGGCTCCCCGACCGCGTCGATGCGCTCGAGGCCTGCTTTGCTGAGCGCGACCATGAGCGCCTGACCCACGGCAGCCACCTCGCTGTGGCCTTGGGCCGAAGCAGCATCGCAGCCGTCGAGCACTGGCAGCAGTGACTCGACCAAGCGGCTCACGCCGGCAGCAATCTGCTGGCGGCGATCCGATTCGATCCGGCGGCGGAAGTTCTGGAACTCCGCTCGCTGGCGCTGCAGCTGGTCGAGATACTCGTCGCGCTCGGCTGTCAGCGCAGCGATCTGCGCTCGGTCTGCCGCGCGCTCGGACTGTTCTTCCAGATCCGCCGGACTCTCGCCGACAGCCTCTGCGGCTGCGGCTGCTGCACCGGCTGGGACGTCGTCGTCAGTCGGAGCGGGCTCGGCGGGGTCGAGCGTGCTGTCGGTGGCCTCCGCAGATCCCTCGGACGCTGGTGCGGTCACTTCTCCTCGTCCACGATCTCCGCGTCGACGACGTCGTCGTCGGAGCCGGTGCCGTCGGTGCTCGCCGCGTCGGTGGAGGCGGCGGTCTCATACAGCTTCTGGCTGAACGCACCGCTGGCGGCGACAAGGGCGTCGGTAGCCGACCGGATCGCATCGAGATCGTCGCTCTCGAGCGCCTCGCCGGCGGCCGCCAGCGCCGATTCGACCGGCTCGGAGTCTTCAGCCGCGACGCTGTCGCCTTGTTCGTCGAGCAGCTTGCGGGTCTGGTACACGAGCGTGTCCGCGTTGTTGCGCACTTCGGCCTCTTCGCGCCGGCGGGCGTCCTCGGCTGCGTGAGCCTCGGCATCGGACACCATGCGCTCGATCTCATCGGGCGACATCGCCGACTGGCCCGTGATGGTGATCGACTGCTCCTTGCCGGTCGCGCTGTCCTTCGCGGACACGTGCACGATGCCGTTTGCGTCGATGTCGAACGCCACCTCGATCTGCGGCACACCCCGTGGCGCGGGCGGCAGGCCAACGAGCTGGAACTTGCCCAGTGTCTTGTTGCCCCCTGCCATTTCGCGTTCGCCCTGCAGCACGTGTATCTCCACCGACGGCTGACCGTCGTCGGCGGTCGTGAACATCTCCGAACGCCGTGTGGGAATGGTCGTGTTGCGCTCGATGAGCCGTGTCATCACACCGCCCTTGGTCTCGATACCCAAGCTGAGGGGCGTGACATCGAGCAGCAGGACGTCAGTGACATCGCCCTTGAGCACGCCGGCCTGGATGGCTGCACCCACAGCGACGACCTCGTCGGGGTTGACACCCTGGTGAGGCTCGCGGCCGGTGAGCTCGGTCACCAGCTTCTGCACCGCGGGCATGCGGGTGGATCCGCCGACCAGGATCACGTGGTCGATGTCTGCCTTCGCCAGACCGGCATCGGAAATGGCCTGCTCGAAGGGAGACCGGCAGCGCTTCAGCAGGTCGAAGGTGAGCTCTTCGAACTTGGCCCGCGTCAGCTCGTAGTCGAGGTGGAGGGGACCGCTGTCGGTCGCCGTGATGAAGGGCAGATTGATCTGGGTGGTCTGCTTGGACGACAGGTCCTTCTTGGCCTGCTCGGCCGCTTCGCGAAGCCGCTGGCATGCCATGGCATCGGTGCTCAGGTCGACCCCGTGGTCGCCCTTGAATGAGTCCACCAGCCACGACACCACCGCCGCATCCCAGTCGTCGCCGCCGAGATGGGTATCGCCCGCGGTCGACTTCACCTCGAACACGCCGTCGCCGATCTCGAGCACCGACACGTCGAATGTGCCGCCGCCGAGATCGAACACCAGGATCGTCTGGTCTTCGGTCTCCTTGTCGAGGCCGTACGCGAGCGCGGCCGCTGTGGGCTCGTTGATGATGCGCAGCACCTCGAGACCTGCGATCTTGCCCGCCTCGGTGGTGGCGGTTCGCTGCGCGTCGTCGAAATAGGCCGGCACGGTGATGACGGCCTCGTTGACCGTGTCGCCGAGATACTGCTCGGCGTCACGCTTCAGCTTCTGCAGTACTCGGGCCGAGATCTCCTGCGGCGTGTAGTTCTTGTCGTCGATCTCCTTGCCCCAGGTCGTGCCCATGAACCGCTTGACAGAGGCAATGGTGCGATCAGGGTTGGTGACTGCCTGGCGCTTTGCGACCTCGCCGGTCAACACCTCGCCGTTGCGTGCGAACGCCACGACCGACGGCGTCGTGCGGTCGCCTTCAGCGTTCGCGATGACCGTGGGCTCGCCGCCTTCCATGGCGGACACCACCGAGTTGGTGGTTCCCAGGTCGATTCCGACAGCCTTGGGCATGGTTGTGCCTTTCTTGTTCACCGCGCCCGTCCGGGCCGGCGTGGGGGATGTGCGTCATTGCAAGCATATAACTTAAGTGTTGAATTAGCAACTTTTCTAAGTCAATACTCAGACCGCCAGCGTATGGCCATGTCGGCAACGTCGCAACGGATCGTCGGCGGGCTCCGAGCGGGGGCTACCGTGCACGCCCATGGCGTCGGTCTCTCACACGCACACGCTCGTGCTGCTGCGCCACGGACAGAGCGAGTGGAACCTCGAGAATCGCTTCACCGGATGGTGGGACATCGGGCTGACCGACGAAGGGCAGGCCGAAGCGTGTGCAGCGGCGGCTGCGCTGCTGGACGCGGGCATCACGCCCGACGTTGTGCACACCTCGCTGTTGCGGCGCGCCATCCAGACGGCCAACACAACGCTCGACGAGATGGGGCTGGGCTGGCTGCCGGTGCGGCGGCACTGGCGCCTCAACGAGCGTCACTACGGGGCCTTGACGGGTCTGAACAAGACAGAGATGGCCGAGCAGCACGGTGCCGAGCAGGTTCATTTGTGGCGTCGCAGCTATGACGTGCCTCCCCCGCCGATGCCCTCAGGGCATCCCTTCGACGTATCGAGCGATCCTCGTTATGGCGGCTTGGGAGCGAGCGCGGTGCCGCGCGGCGAGTGCCTGGCCGACGTTGTGCGGCGCATGCTGCCGTACTGGCACGACGGAATCACCGAGGATCTGCGAGCCGGCGCGACGGTGCTGGTGGCTGCTCACGGCAACAGCTTGAGGGCCTTGGTCAAGCACCTTGACGGGATCGGCGACGCCGAGATTGCCGGACTCAACATCCCGACCGGTGTGCCGCTGGTGTACGAACTCGACGCTGACCTGGCAATCGCCACGCACTGCGCAGTGGAGGACCGCTACCTCCGCTGACCTCGGAGGGCACCGGCGAACGAGCGGAGAGGGCGGCCGTGAACCCTGCGGCGTTGCGACCTGCTGGATCGCCCCAACTGAGGGCGCAGCTGCCCTCACCGCGGTCGTACCGGGCTACAGGGCGTCGATGCCGCGCTCGCCGGTTCGGATCCGCACGACGCTGTTGACCGAGGTGACCCACACCTTGCCGTCGCCGATGCGCTCAGTGCGCGTGGACTCCACGATCGCATCGGTGACCCGTTCGGCCAGCTCAGCCGCGACCAGCACTTCGATGCGGACCTTGGGAATGAAGTCGACGTGGTATTCGGTACCCCGGTACGTCTCGGTATGGCCGCCCTGGCGGCCGAAGCCCCGAACTTCCGACGCTGTCAGTCCCGTGATGTCGAGATCGCGGAGTGCTTCGAGGACCATCTCGAGACGGTGTGGCTTGATGACCGCGGTCACCATCGCCACAGACTCCTCAACCATTGCGCCCTCCCGACTGCGCCGAACTGATCACAATTCCCAATAGTTCGGCGACCTCAAGCGTCGCACGCGCCGCAGCCGATTGCACGCAACCTCGACGACAGCGCGCACGTGCAGTCAATTCTCAGCACGAGCAGGACATCAAAGTTGCGCTTCGTCACCCCGTTCCGGCGCCTTTGATGGCAATCACTGCAACAAGAGCGGTAACCTCTGGCCCGTCTTGGGGGCCGGACGCAACCGGCCACACGCACAAGGAGCGGGATATGTCTGTGGCGAACCGTGTGGAGAGCCTGCGCGAGATCGATTTGTTCTCCGACTGCAGCAAGAAGGAACTCCAGCACATCGCACGTGCCGCCGAGCAGGTCAACTTCACAGCCGGCGACAACGTCGTCGAAGAGGGCAGCGGCGGTACGGGCGCCAGCTACGCCTACGTGATTGTCAGCGGCACCGCAGTGGTGCGCCGCAACGGCCGCAAGGTTGCAGAACTCCGCCCGAGCGACACGGTCGGGGAGATGGCGCTGTTCGACGACGGGCCGCGTACCGCGTCGGTCGTGGCCGCCACGGACATGGAGACCATCATGCTGTCGCGCCGCGCGCTGAAGGGCATCATCGACAGCACGCCGTCAGTGGCGCACAAGCTGCTCTCGGAGCTCGCGGGCCGCCTGCGCAAGGCAAACCGCAAGCTGTACGGCTGAGCCAACGCATCGCCTGAGACTTCGTTGCAGCGCAGTCCGCTGCGCGGTGCCCGCACGCGGACGCGCCGGGACACCGGGTCGCAACGGGGACGTCAAGTAACTTCACCAGCGTGAACAAGCCACCACTGCGTCCGCACCACTTGGTGCTGGGCATCGGCGTTGCCTTCGCCGCAGTCACCGCCGCCTCAGGAATCGCTGCATCCGTACTGCACTTCGAGGAAGACACCGAGGCGGCCCACCGCGAGGTCTTCGGCAACATTCCGGGCGGGGTCAAGTTCGCCTTCTACGCGCTGACGTGCGCGCTGATTCTGTACGGCGCGTGGAACTTCGCCCAGCGCACGCTCAACTGGCAGCGCGGCGCTCCCGACCGGCGCTCGACGACGACCCGCAACGCCCATCGCCGGTTGGCGGATTACCGCGGCGGTGTGCTCATGCAGACACTGCTGCGCGATCCTGCTGCGGGCGTCATGCACGCACTGCTCTACTACGGGTTTCTGGTGCTGCTGGCGGTCACCACGACGCTGGAGATCAACCACCAGCTGCCCACGGCGGCCAAGTTCCTCGTCGGTCCTACCTACCAAGGCTTCAGCTTCGTGGGCGATCTCGCCGGCGTGATCTTCCTCGCCGGCGCGGTGTGGGCGATCGTGCGGCGATATGTCGCCCGCCCGTACCGCATCAGGATCAAGTCACGACCCGAGCACATGGTGATCCTGATCGTGCTGGCCGCGCTGGGAGCCACCGGCTTCGTCGCCGAAGCCATGCGGATCGTCATCGACGGTCGGCCCGCCTATGAGCAGTGGTCGTTCGTCGGCTACCCGCTGTCAGCTGCGTTCGATGGGCTCACCAGCATCAGGGGGTGGCACCAGGCGTTGTGGATCGCTCACGTCGGCTGCTTCTTCGCATTCTTGGTGATGCTGCCCATCACCATGCTGCGGCACATGTTCACGTCGCCGCTCAACATGTACTTGCGCGACCGGGAACGACCCAAGGGCGCGATGCGCATGGTTCCCGACCTGATGGAAGCCGAGGACATCGAGACGATCGGCGTGTCGGAAGTGAACGAGTTCACCTGGAAGCAGCTGCTCGACACCGACGCCTGCACGATGTGCGGACGCTGCACTGCGGTGTGCCCAGCTCACGCCACGGGCAAGCCGCTCGATCCTCGCGAGATCGTGCTCAAGACCGGCGAGATCATGGCGGCGACGGGTCCTCACGGCAAGGTGACGCCGCCGATCGGCACCGATGCCGAGATCACCGTGTCGGCCGACTCGGTGTTCGAGCGGATCACCCACGACGAACTCTGGGCGTGCACGACCTGCAGGGCGTGCGACGAGAACTGCCCAGTGAACATCGAGATCCTGGACAAGATCCTCGACATGCGGCGGTACCTGACGCTGATGGAGAGCGAATTCCCTGCAGAGCTGGGAGGCGCCTTCCGGGGCATGGAGAACAACGCCAACCCGTGGAACCTCAACAACGGCGAGCGGGCCGACTGGGCCGACGGCCTCGACGTCGAGGTCGTCGAGGCCGACGACCCGTTCGATCACGAGTACCTGTACTGGGTGGGCTGCGCCGGGTCGTTCGACGACAAGAACCGCCGGGTCTCGGTGGCCACGACGAAGCTGCTGCAGCGTGCAGGAGTCGACTTCGCCATCCTGGGCCCGGGCGAGAACTGCACTGGCGACAGCGCTCGGCGCTCGGGCAATGAGTACCTGTTCCAGATGCTTGCCGCGGAGAACATCGCCGCGCTCAACGGCATGGGTGTGCGCAAGATCATCACCCAGTGCCCGCACTGCTTCAACACGCTGCGCAACGAGTACCCGCAGTACGGCGGCAACTGGGAGGTCATCCACCATGCCCAGTTCCTGGAGCAGCTCGTGGCCGATGGCCGCCTGGATCTGTCGAATGCGCGGCTGGACGAGCGGGTCGTGTACCACGACTCGTGCTACTTGGGCCGCCACAACGACGTGTACCTGGCGCCCCGCAATGTCATCGGCAGCCTGGGCGGCGTGGAGATCGTGGAAGCCCCCCGCAACGGCACCAAGGGCATGTGCTGCGGGGCGGGCGGCGCACGCATGTGGATGGAGGAGACCATCGGCACCAAGGTGAACGACGAGCGCTCGCGTGAACTGCTCGACACCGGCGCCGACCGCATCGCCACCGCGTGCCCGTTCTGCTACATCATGATCGACGACGGCGTGAAGGGCCACGGTGTCGAGGACGACGAGGTCAAGGTCGCCGACATTTCCATCCACCTCATCGACGCCCTCGAAGCCGCCGACGGCTGAGCCACGTCATCGCGACAGCAACGCTCCAGCGGCTGACTACAGCAGGCGGCGGGAGCGGAAGTTCTCGTGGTAGCGGCTTGGTGTGGGGCCGCGCTGGCCCCGGTACTTGGAGCCCAGCAGCTCGGCGCCGTAGGGGTGCTCGGCGGGCGTGGTCATCTCCATGAAGCTGATCTGGCAGATCTTCATGCTCGGGTACAGGGTGATCGGCAGGTTGGCCACGTTCGACAACTCGAGCGTCAAGTAGCCGTCCCAACCCGGATCCACGAAGCCGGCTGTCGTATGAATGAGCAGGCCGAGACGGCCCAGCGACGACTTGCCCTCGATGCGCCCGACGAGATCGTCGGGTACGGCCACGCGCTCGAGCGTGGAGCCCAGCGCAAACTCGCCGGGGTGCAGGATGAACGCATCGCCCGCAGCAACCTCCACCTCTTCGGTCAGGTCGGTCTGGTCTTCGACGACGTCGATGACCTGCCGGGTGTGGTTGCGGAACACCCGAAAGGTGGCGTCGAGCCGCAGGTCCACCGATGAAGGCTGCACTGCTGCATCGCCCAAGGGCTCGATGACAATTCGGCCCTTGTCGAGGGCCTCACGGATGCTCCGATCCGACAGGATCACCACACACCTCCTCTAGGCTCTGGCCTTCTCCCGCGGGTGTAGTTCAATGGCAGAACTTCAGCTTCCCAAGCTGATAACGGGGGTTCGATTCCCCTCACCCGCTCATCTCACCCTGCCACGAGCGTCGCGAGCGCCCAGATGGAGGCCACGAGGCCGACGAGGGCAAGCGGCACGGCACGCCACAGCGGTGCCCGCACCATCTCGCCGCGGTCGCCCGCAGGCCGCGGTCGCGCCATGGCTGCCACGTTGCCGACGAGCAGCGCGGCGCCCAGCGCCAGCACCAAGTACGGGATGAGATCATCGCCGAGGAACATCGTGCCGTCGCTGTCGGCGGCCAGCATCCCTGCAGTGCGCGCGAAGACGACCTCGGCCATGGCTACTCGTGCGCCATGTCGGCGAACAGCGTGTACTGCGGCATGAAAGCCACACGCGCCGTGCCAGTGGGACCATTGCGGTGTTTGGAGACGATGATCTCGGCCATGCCGCGGTCGGTGGTGTCCTCGTCGTAGACCTCGTCGCGGTAGATGAACATCACCACATCGGCGTCCTGCTCGATGGAACCCGACTCGCGCAGGTCCGAGAGCATGGGCCGCTTGTCGCCGCGGGACTCCAGGTTGCGGCTCAGCTGCGACAGCGCCACGATCGGCGTCTCAAGCTCACGAGCGAGGATCTTCAAGCCGCGAGAGATCTCGGCGATTTCCACCTGACGGTTCTCGGCGGTAACGCGGCCGCTCATGAGCTGCAGGTAGTCCACGACGATGAGGCCCAGGCCGCCCAAGCGACTGCGCAAGCGCCGGGCCTTGGCTCGGATCTCGGCGACGGTCACATTGGGGTTGTCATCGATCCACATCTGTGCGTCGCCGAGTCGGCCCACGCTGCGAGTGATGCGGTTCCACTCCTCGGCTCGCAGCTGACCGGTGCGCACTCGGGTGGCATCGACCCGCGCGTCGGACGCCAGCAGGCGACCCGTCAGCTCGGCGTGGTTCATCTCGAGGCAGAACAGCAGGACAGGCTCCTGCAATTCCAGTGCCACGTTGGAGGCCATCGTCAAGGCGAACGCCGTCTTGCCCATGGCGGGTCTCCCGCCGACCACCACCAGCGAGGACGGCTGGATCCCCGACAGGATGCGATCGAGCGACGAGAAGCCGGTCGCCAAGCCCGAGAACGCATCGCCGCGCTCGTACAGCTCTTCGAGCCGGTCGAGACTCTGGTCGAGCAGGTCATGCAGCGACTCGGTGGAATCGACGATGCGGCGCTCAGCCACGCTGAACACCAGCGACTCGGCCTGGTCGATTGCAGCGGCGGTGTCCGCCGGACGGTCGTAGGCCAGCTCTGAGATCTCAGCGGATACTGCGATCAGCCGCCGCAGCAAGGCGTTGTCCTCGACGATGCGCGCGTACCGGTCGACGTGCGCCAGTGTCGGCGTGGCCGCTTCGAGCGCCAGCAGGCGTTCGGCTCCCCCGGCTGTGGCCAGATTGCCCGTGCGCTCGAGCTGGTCGGCGACCGTCAGGCAGTCGACAGGCTCTGATGAGATGTACAGGGTCTCGATCGCATCGAAGACCAGGCCGTTGGCCGGCACGTAGAAGTGCCCCGCATCGAGCCGCTCGACGGCGGCGCCGATGGCATCGCTCGAGAGCAGCATCGCCCCGAGCACCGACTCCTCTGCGTCGATGTTCTGTGGCGGCAATCGCCCGCCGGCTCGGCGCGCGATATCCGTCGGCAGCTCGGCGAGACTCATCGTCGCCTACCTTGCCTCGCGCGCCCTGCGAGATACCTGAGGAATGCGCGGGGATTTGCCGTGGAAATCGCGGCCTTCGCGTGTGGATAACTCTCTCGCTGTCCACACGCCTCAACGCTCGATGGGATCACACTCCGAGTGTGAACGAGGGGTGTGACACATCAGCCGCCGCGACCAAGTCCACGCCAGTGCTCATGACACCGAACTAGCTCAGCGCGACGACCTCGACGTTGAACGAGAACGCCACCTCAGGGTGCAGCTGCGCAGCGACCTCATGAGAGCCGATGGTACGGATCGGCACGGGCAGCGCCAGCTTCCGCCGATCGACGTCCACGCCGGTCCGCGCCGTGACGGCGGCGGCGATCTCGCTGGTGGTGACCGAGCCGTACAGGTGCGTGCCCGATCCCGCCCGAGCGGCAATCGTCACACCCTCGGCCACCAGCTGCCTTGCCACGTTCTCGGCCGTCTCGCGCTCGCGCAGGTCTCGCGCCGCCCGCGCCCGGGCCATTGCCGCGGCTTGGGTGACGGTGCCCTCGGTGGCGCGCAGGGCCAGGCCGCGAGGAATCAGGTGATTGCGAGCGAACCCGTCGGCGACATCGACCACCGAGCCTGCGGTGCCCACGCCGTCCACGTCGCTGCGCAGCACGATCTTCATGCCTGCTCCCCTGCAACCGCAGCAGGAGCTCGTTCGGTCGCGTCGTGACGCTGCTCGTCGAAGGGGTCTCCGAGACTGGCCTGCTCGTCGTCCGCAAGTGCCTCGCCGCGTTCTGGGGCCGGCCGACGGTCGTCACCGGGACGCGGCCCCCGCCGCTTGTCGCCGCGGCGCTGGGTCATCGGTCGGCGTGCGTACTCCAGCAGGGCCATCTCGCGAGCAGTCTTGATTGCCCGCGCGACCTCGCGCTGCTGGTGACGGTTGTTCCCCGAGACCCGTTGCGCCCGGATCTTGGCTCGCTCGGAGACGAACGACCGCAGCAACTCCACATCCTTGTAGTCGACGTAGGTGACCTTGGCCGTGGTCAGCGGGCTGACCTTGCGGCGGCGAGGACGGTTGCGCAGATCCTTCGTCCGCGCTCGACCGGTTCGCTTGCGTGGTGGCATCAGAAAGGTTCCTCCTCAGGAGCGTGCTGTGCTGGGGCGTCTCCGCCGTCCCAGTTGGAGCTGGCCTGGCGCCGGTCACGGGCGCCAGCGCCCTCGGCTCCAGGTCCCCGTGGGGTCCGTGTGATCTCGGCGGTCGCCCAGCGCAGCGACGGTGCGATCTCGTCGGCGACGATCTCGACGGTGTTGCGCTGTTCGCCCTCTTGGGTCTCCCAGCTCCGCTGATCGAGCCTGCCGGTGACGACCACGCGGTTGCCTTTCGCCAGCGACTCGCTGACATTCTCGGCCAGCTCGGCCCAGCAGACCACGTTGAAGAAGCTGGCTTGCTCCTCCCACTCGTTGGTCTGGCGGTTCATCCATCGCCGGTTCACGGCGATGCCCAGCAGTGCCCGAGCACGACCGGTCTGGGTGAATCGAAGTTCGGGATCGCGGGTCAGATTTCCCACGACAGTGATGGTGTTGTCAGCCATGACGCCTCCGCTTACTGGCTGTTTGCCGACTTCCCATCAAGCAGCCCGCGCCGTTGCGCTTCGTCGTCAGGGAGTCGGATGAGCTTGTGGCGGACGATGCCGTCCGCGATTCGCAGGTATCGCTCTACCGGGTCCATCGCGCCGGGCTCGGCCCGCAGCTCGATCACCGAGTAGTAGCCGCGTGTCTTGTGGTTGATCTCGTACGCGAAGTCTCGCAGACCCCAGAAATCGAACGAGGCGACCTCGCCGATCTCGGTGATCCGGCCCTGGATCTCGTCCATGGCCGTGCGGGCTTCGGAATTCTCCAGGTCACCGTCACAGATGACCATCAGCTCATACGCGCGCAATTGGGGGCGTCCTCCTGTGGACCCGCCGCAGCGGGGCCCCATGCGGGGCAGGGATGGGTTGCTGCACCAGCCTGCGGGCCCGGCCCCAATGAGCAGACCCCATACAGACGCCGCCGGCAAGTGCCATTGGCGCCTGAGGCGCAACGGGCACGCAAGCGCCCGTGGTGCTCCCGCAACGCTAGGCCCAGCCGCCGCGGATCGCACGCGAATTTCGGGTACGACCGGTGCCGCCACGACAGGGTCGGACGCAGTGAGGACGTCAGCGAGGCCCTCGCCGGCGGGCACAGGATCATCTCGGCGCGTACTGCAACGGCTCCAGCACGCCAAGGAACAGCTCCCGAGCGGTCGTCGCGGCAGCGGGCGCTTGCGGGGCCTTGAGTTTGACGCGCACCGCCGCCGTGTAGTGCGACGTCCAGCCGGCAAACCACGCATCACCCGTTCGAGGAGCAGTTCCAGCCCGGCCCCAAGCGGTCACGCCCGTTGACAGCGTGTGCTCGCCCATGTCGGCCCGCATTCGAGTGACGGCGTCGGCATCCAGCACCGGCCGGGGTGTCATGCGCCAACGGTCGACGTCACGGTCTCGGGTTGTCCGTGACGGCCCGGCAGCGGCATCCAGCACGATGCGTGAGGGCCGCTCGACACCGCCGGTCGCAATGACGCCGAACGCTGATGCCACCTCGGTGATGTCGCCGCCGTCCCGGCCGTCGCCGGCTCGGGCATCTCGCCCGATCAGCGACTCGAGGATGCCGGGGTCCGACCCGCCGAGATCCCCGAAGGGTCGGCCTTCCAATCCCGGCACACGCTGGCCCCCGCTGACGGCTGCAGTGTCAATGCTCAGTAGTACGCGCACATCGCCGCTGCGGTCCAGCACGATCACCTCCACCTCGGCTGCGTCACCGAGTTGACGCCGCGCGGTCTCGAATGCGTCCCGCTGGGCCGCCAGGTCGATGCTCGTGGTGACGTGCAGGCCGCCGGTGACGACGCGGTGCACTCCATAGCGCTCGACGAGCTGCAGGTATGCGCTCGCTGCCGCAGTCGCGAGGCCTGCATCAGCAACCAGCAATCTGATGAAACCGCCCGACGCTGCGTCGGGCGCGGCCGTGCGGGCCGATCCCGAGACGACGCCCACCTCTGCGGCCGGCCGGATGCCTGCGGTGACCGGCACCGCCCGCCCGATGGCCAGCTCGTCGGAGGTGAGCACTCCGTTGTCGAACATGGCCACCAGCACTCGGTCGCGGCGCAGCCGCGCCGCGCGGTTCGGGTCGTCTGCATCCTCCGGCTGCGCGTCGATGCCCCAGGGCGCATCGATGAGCGACGCGAGGTAGGCCGCCTGGGGCACCGTGAGATCCGAGGCCGGGATCCCGTACCACGCACCGGCGGCAGCGTGCACGCCGTACGCACCGCGACCCAGGTAGACGACGTTGGCGTAGCGCTCGAGAATCTCCGGTCGGCTCAGCTGGCGGGCAAGCCGCAGCTCCGCGAGCAGCAGCCGGGCTTCGGTGATCACGCTCCCGTCGGAGACGTGGACTGTGTCGAGGTACCGGCGCATGATCCCGTCAGCGGTGTCCCCGGACTCAGCGTCGGTCCCCAGCCGTCGCACCGAATTGCCGTACGAGGAGGCATCGACGCCGTCGCCGTCGAGAAAGGCCGGATCGGCGACCGCAACGATGGCGTCAATGAGTGCAGGCGCCACATCCTCGAGACCCAGCGAAGCGTGCGAGACCGGCGGACCGATTTCGGCGAGCGCTGCGCCGTGACGGTCATACAGCACGCTGGGCGCCACCTCGACGTGGGCCGGGGGAGCGGGCAACGTGTCGAGTGTTCGACTCAGCACGCCGACAGCGATCAGTACTGCTGCCAGCAGCCACAGCAGGAGCCGGGCCCCGCGGCGGCCGGTCCGGCTTGCCGGGGGTCGGGTGCGCGACTGGCCGGGCCGATGGGCCGCCGCGCCGGGCGTGCCGGAGGCCGCTGGCTCGCCCAAGGCGGGTGTGCCGTCAGATGATGGACGGTCCATGTCGCTCGCGTCGCGCAGAGTACAACGAATCGATCGGCGCTCATTTGTACCCTCGGAGCAGTGGGATCGAACCCGACGGGAGTGAGCCCAGCGGGATCGAACCCCCGGAGAACGCCGCATCCGGTGACGACCCTCAGCGATGAAGATCAGCGCCAACTCGATGAGCGGGTCGGGGCGCTCGCAGAGACGTTCGCCGACGCGGGGCATCGCTTCTTTCTCGTCGGCGGGCTCGTGCGTGATGCACTGCTGGGCCGCGGGCTGACCGGTGACATCGACATCACCACCGACGCCGTCCCGGACCGGATCGCTCAGCTCCTCGCCGGCTGGGCCGACACCATGTGGGACCAGGGAAAGAGCTTCGGCACCATAGGTGCGCGCCGGGGCAGCACGACGGTGGAAATCACCACCCATCGTGCGGAGTCCTACGACAGCGAATCGCGCAAGCCCAGCGTTCGCTTCGCGGACGACATCGCCACCGACTTGAGTCGGCGAGACTTCACCGTCAATGCCATGGCGGTCGAGCTGCCGGAATGGACGCTCATCGACCCATACGGCGGCACGGAAGATCTGGCGAACGGTGTGCTTCGTACGCCTTCCGAGCCAGCAGGACTGTTCTCTGACGACCCGTTGCGGATGCTGCGGGCAGCGAGGTTCTGCTCACAGCTCAGCCTGTCTGCCGAACCTGAGCTCGTGGCTGCGGTACGCAGCGTGCGGCCTCGGCTGGCGATCGTGTCGCGCGAGCGCATCGCGACAGAGCTCACCAAACTCCTCGAATTGCCCAGCGTCGCGGCGGGTGTCGCCTTTCTCGTCACGACGGGTCTGCTCGGCGACCTTGTGCCTCCATGGCGCACCGGGGTGGCCGAAGTGCCCGCTGCAGCGATGGACAGCGTCGGCGACTGGGTCGGCCGCGTCCCCGCACGCTGGGCAATGCTGCTGGGACCCGTCTGCGACGACGACGCCCAAGCCGCCCGCTGCCTGTCCGCGCTGCGCATCCGGGGGACGACGATCAGGACAACCCGCGCCATCCTGCGAGCCGCCCATGCGGTCGAGGCCGCGAGCGCCGACGCAGGGCCACCAGAGGTCGCTGATGCCCTGAGATGGCGACCCGCGGTCCGCCGTCTGGTCGCCGATCACGATGCGAACCTCGATGCCGCCCTCGTTGCTCTGCGTGCGTGGGACCGCCCTGCGGCCGCGCCGCTCAGCGCGTGGCTGGCGGACGTGAGGGCCGCAGAAGGCGAAGCTCTCGGTCGCCTTCCCGTCGACGGCCACCGTGTCATGGAGGTGCTCGGGAGATCCGGTTCGGTGGTCGGCGAAGCCCTGGCATGGCTGCGCGAGCGGCAGATCGAGCTCGGTCCGCTGAGCGCCGCGCGCGCCGGCGAGCTGCTCGCAGAATGGGATCGCCGCCGAAACGGCTGACCCAGCAGAGCGCGATCAGGCCCGGAACACGCAACTAACGTGAGCCGCGTGGCGCTCCAGCCCTACACCGCTCCCGAGCCGACACCGCCGGTGCCGGGCTCCGTCGACTACCGGCTCAAGCGGCGGCGGCTGCTCGCTGACGTGGAAGCCGGCGTGGTCTCGCGTGCTGAGGCGTGCGATGCGCATCCCGAACTTCTGCGGGCCGCCCGCAACGCCGCTCCGCCGCTGGGCCGCACATGCCCGCTGTGCCCCGACGGCGATCTCCGCATCGTCGGCTACGTCTTCGGCCCCAGGATGGGCAGCGGCGGCAAGTGCGTCCTGTCGGATGCAGAACTCCAGCGGGTCGCACGGCGCCGCGGGAATTTCGTGGCGTACGAGCTCGAGGTGTGTCCCGACTGCGGATGGAACCACCTCATCCGGCGCTATCCCGTGGGCGCCGGTTGATCTCGATCCGGCGGCGACCCCCACAGAGCACCGCCAGCGGGGCCGGGTTGGCGCCGAAGTGGCAGCTCAAGGACTTTCTGGCATCCTTCTAGCTGTCTGGCGCGGGTCTCCATCGGCTCCCGCAGCAGTCGGCAGCGGAGCAGGTGACGATGAAGTTTGAGCTTGGCGACCGCGTGATCTACCCCCATCACGGTGCAGCGGAGATCACAGCGCGCGAAGAGCGGGACGAATTCGGCGAGCCTCGCGAGTACTTGGTGCTCAGGACAGCGCACGGCGATCTGACAGTGAAGGTCCCCGCCGACATGGTCGACGAGGTGGGCATGAGACCGCCGATCGATACCGATGACGTCGAAGATCTCTTCGAGCTGCTTGCCAAGAAAGATGTACGCGAGCCGGCCAATTGGAGCCGTCGCTTCAAGAATCACCAAGAGAAGCTGAAGTCCGGCGACATCTACCAGGTCGCCGAGGTGGTGAGGAATCTCGCGCTGCGCGAGAACGCCAAGGGTCTGTCGGCGGGCGAGAAGTCGATGCTCGAGAAGTCCCGCCAGATTCTCGTCTCTGAGCTGTCCATCAGCATGGACGTCACCGAGGACGAGGCCCGCCAACAGGTGGAACTGCGGCTCGCCGGCTGAGCGAGCAGCGACTGGGCGCCGACATGCGCCGACGGCCCGAATTGCGCCGACGGCAGGGCGCTGCGGCGGCAGCCGCCGGCATCGGCGTCTCGCGCCTGTCCGGCTTGGCACGTACTGCGCTGGTCACCAACGTCCTCGGCATCGGCACCATCGGCGACGCCTTCGCGGCAGCCATGCGGATCCCGAACTTTCTGCAGAACCTCCTCGGCGAGGGCGCGCTGTCAGGAGCGTTCGTGCCTGCGTACAGCTCGCTCAGCGAGCGTGACGAGCGCGCTGCGGGGCGGCTCGCCGGCGCGGTGGCCACATTCCTGCTCGCGGTCACCGCCGCGGCAGCGCTGATCAGCATCTTCGCGGCACGCCCGCTCGTTCGGCTCATTGCCTGGGGATTCGTGGGAGAGCGCTTCGAGCTCACCGTCACCCTCGTGCGCATCACCGTGTGCGGCACGGCCCTGGCAGTGCTCAGCGCGTGGTGCCTGGGAGTGCTGAACAGCCACCGGCAGTTCTTTCTTTCTTATGTGGCGCCGGTGGTGTGGAACGCCACACAGATCGCCGTGCTGGTCGGTGTCATCGCGTGGGGAGTCGCCGGCACCAGCCGGGCGACAGCACTGGCCTGGGGCGTCACCGCGGGAGCCGCAGGGCAGGTGTTGGTTCAGCTGCGGGGCGTCTGGCGCGCCGATCCGCGAATCACGCTGAACTTCGGTTGGCGAGAGCGAGAAGCAGCCGGTGTCATCAAGCGCTTCGGTCCCGCAGTTGCCGGCCGCGGCGTGCTGCAGATCTCCGCGTTCTTGGATCTCGCGCTCGCGTCCCTGCTCAGCGTGGGGGCTGCAGCGGCGATGGCTGCCGCACAAACGCTGTACCTGCTGCCGCTGAGCCTGATCGGCACCAGCATCGCCGCAGCGGAGCTGACTGAGCTGAGCCGGGTCCGTGACACCTCGGTCATCGCGGAACGAACATCGCAGCGGCTGTGTGCCACGGTCTTCGGGATCTCGGGGGTCGCGGCGATCTATCTCGCTGCAGGCTCGCCGCTGAGCGACACGATCTTCAACCTGGCCGGCCTGCGTAGGGCCATCGACGACGACGACCTCGTGCTCATCGCGCTCGTGCTGGCGGCGTACTCGCTCGGCCTGGTGCCGTTGGTGGCGTCACGACTGTGCCAGAACGTCCTGTTTGCTGCTCGGGACACGCGGACTGCTGCGGTGATCGCCGCGATCCGCCTGGGGGTGTCCCTGGTCATCGGCGCGGCCCTGATGCTGCCGCTGGATCGCGTCCTGGTCATCGACGGCGCCCTGACGGGATTCGGCGACATCGACCTGTTCTCGCGCGAGGCCACCTGGTCGCTGCTCGACGCGAAGATCCGCTCCGACCCGGCGCTGCCGGCCCGGCTCGGTGCTGTCGGGCTCGCGTTGGGCGCCGCCGCCGGGGCGTGGGTGGAGCTCGGACTGCTGCGCAGAGCGGTGCTGGCGCGCCGGCCGACACGAGGCACGCTGCCACGGAGGGCCGACTGGCCCGTCCAGCGGCTGTTCGGCGGGGCGGCGGCGCGTCACCTGGTTCCGTCCGCCGTCGCGCTCGCTGCGGGAATCCCGGCATCACTGGCGCTGGACGTCCTGCCGGCCGTGCTGCGTTTTGCGGTTGTGGCAGCGCTCATGGCGGCAGTGCACATCGCCTGCGGGCTATCGCTCAAGCTGCCCGCCGCCCGGGCACTGATCTCGCACCTGCCTCGTCTCGTGCTGAACTGGCGTCGCCGCCCCGAGGGCAATTCCGGCGATGGCACAACCAGCGACGGGGCGCAGCCGTCCGCCGGCAACGAACAAGGAGGCTCCCAGCCATGACATCCCCATCACCGGTGCACATCATCACCGACAGCTCCTGCGATCTCAGCGACGCTGCCGTCGCCGAGCTCGGCGTCACGATCGTCCCCCTGGAGATTCGCTTCGGCACCGAGACGTTTGTCGATCGAGTCGAGTTGAGCACGGCCGACTTCTGGGAGCGCTGCCGATCCGATCCCGAATTGCCCTCCACGGCTGCCCCCGCGCCCGGCGCGTTCGCGCAGGCGTACCAGCGTGCAGCCGACGCGGGCGCTGCTGAGGTGGTTGTCATCACGCTGAGCGGCGATCTCTCGGCCACCATCGAGGCCGCCCAGCAGGCGGCCGGCGCGCACACCGAACTCGAGTGCCATGTCGTCGACAGCCGCTCCGTGAGCGCCGGCCTCGGTCTCGTCGTCATCGCTGCTGCCGAACTCGCCGCGAACGGCGCCAGCGGTGCAGAGATCGTCGAATTCGTGCGGGCAGTTGCGCCGCGGGTCCGCATTCACGCGGCCTTGGACACGCTGGAGAACCTGCGCAAGGGCGGTCGCATCGGGGCGGCTCAGTCACTGCTCGGGTCAGTGCTGTCGATCAAGCCGTTGATCACGGTGGCCGATGGGCGCGTCGAGCCGGCCGGCAAGCAGCGGACACGTACCCGGGCGCTCGCGCACCTGGTCGACCTCGTGGCTTCCGAGCAGGCGAACATCGAACGGCTCGCTGTCATGCACGCCGACTGCGCTGACGTCGACGACTTCGTTGCCCGGGTCGCTCCCCTCACCGAAGTCGAACCCGAAGTGATGATGATCGGTCCTGTCGTCGGCGCACACACCGGGCCCGGGACCATCGGCGTGGTCTTCATCGAGCGGGATAGCGCGTCCCCCGCGCAGGAGTGACCCCGACAGCTGGTGCTGCGGACCCCTCAGGCCCAGCCTCACGGGCTGGGTGTTCTTCCTGATGGCGGACTCCGGCGGCACAAGCGCGCGATACGAACGGCGCGAACTGCTCCAGCCGGGCGCGGTCGAGACGTGGTCAGGCCTCGACCGCACGCTGAATCGGCCAGTGACTATCCGCAGGGCGTCCGCTGACAGCGAGATCGGGCAGCGGCTGCGCCTGCAGGCCAAGGCCCTCGCCCGGGTAGAGCACCACGGTCTCCTGCACATCCTGGACACCTACGACGAAGTCGAGCACTTCGCAATCGTCACCGAGCAGTTGCCCACCAGGCTGCTTGCCGACGAGCTTGCTGCCCCCAACGGCGACATCAAGCGGCTTGCCGCATCGGAAGCTGTCCGCATCGTGATCGCGGTGACCGAGGCGCTGGCGGTTCTGCACGGTTCCGGTTTCGCCCACGGCGGCGTCGAGGCCGACTACATCGGGTGGCGGGCTGAAGTCGGCTGGGTCATCCTCAATGGTCCCCCGACCGACGATGCCGTGACCATCCCCGCCACGCGTCGGGCCGACTTGATGTCGGTCGCCGTGCTCGCTCATCGGCTGATTGCCGGCGCAGCCCCTCAGCGCCGGCCCGACGGCACCTGGGAGCTGGATCCTGTCGTGCCCGAGGTGCTCGCACCCGTGCTGGTGCGAGCCATCAGCGCGTCAGATCCTTGGCCTGACGTGCCGTCGATGCTGCTCGCCCTGCATTCGGTCGTCGACGATCTGCCGCACACCGACGACAGCCACACCGATCGCAGGTCGGTATGGCAGGCCGAGCGCCACTGGCTCGCGCCCGTCGGCATTCTGGTGGCCGCCGCCGCAACCCTCGTCGGCATCGCCTTGGTCATCGAACGGCCCCAACACTCCGGTCAGCCGGCGGCGCAGGCCGCCATGACCACCACGCAGGCCGCCGAGCCGGCGCCTGCCGTCGCTGTCGTGCCGACCGGACCCCCGGCAGTCACCACGACCACGCTGCCGACCATCGTTCCGGTGCCGACGACCGCGACGCTGCGGCGCCAGCCAGCCTCGCTGGAGTCCATCACCGACTTCGATCCGGCCGGCGACGACCGGGTTGAGCACCCGGAGCGGTTGGTCTTCATCAACGACGGCGATCCCACCACCGGGTGGAGCACAGCGCGCTACAGCACGCGCGACTTCGGCGGGTTGAAGGACGGCGTCGGTCTCATCGTCGTACTCGCTCCGGGTGATCCCGCACGCGTGGATCGCTTGGCGATCGACTCCCCCACCGTGGGCTGGTCATTCGAGTTGTACGTCTCGGCCGAGCGAAACCGGACGCTGATCGACTGGGGCAGCCCGGTGGCCGTCGCATCGGACATCACCGGCTCGACAACGCTCGACGTGCCTGCCGTCAGCGCCGCGGCCTTGCTGGTGTGGATCACCGATCTGGGCGACGAGCTTCCCAACGGCGGGCACCGGGTCACGGTGTCCAGGATCGAGGTCAGCACGACATCGGGGGCGGCGGAAGCGCCCACGGGCACCGATGCCGTGACGCCGTAGCACTCAGTCGACCTGCGGGCGGCGCCGGCGCGGGCCGAAGGGGTGTACGGCCGGGACACGCCACTAACCTGCCGCCGATGAGCCCCGGGCGCGGCACCGGCCGTTCGAAGACAGGACGCAGCCGCGGCGCGTCGCCTCCCGACGGCGACTCCGCAGGCGACGACAGCATCGACGCGGCAGTAGCCAGATTCACCGAGGCGGTCGAGGCCGTTCGCTCGCGCACGAGCGGTCCTGTGGTGACCGCTGTTCGCGCGCTCGTCTACGGCGTGGCAATCGCGACGGCCGCCGTGGGCGTCGTGGTGCTCGTCGCAATCGCCGCTGTTCGGGCGCTCGACATCGTGGTGCCGGGCGACGTCTGGGCCGCTCATCTCATAACGAGTGTTGTCTTCGGTCTCGCGGGCGCCTGGGCATGGTCCAAGCGCCGTCGCAGCGGGGCGGCTCACATATGACGAGCGCTGGCACCAGTCCTCATGGCGCCGCCCCGGTACACGACGTCATCATCATCGGCAGCGGGCCCGCCGGCTTGACCGCGGCGATCTACACGGCCCGGGCCCGCCTCGAGCCTCTGGTCATCGAGGGTGAGCCTTCATCGACCTCCGACCAGCCGGGCGGGCAGCTGATGCTGACGACCGACGTGGAGAATTATCCCGGCTTTCCTGAAGGCGTCATGGGTCCCGAGCTGATGATGAGCTTCCGGACACAGGCAGAGCGGTTCGGCGCCCAGTTCCTGACCGCCAAGGCGACCAGCGTCGATTTCAGCGAACAACCGTTTGCAGTCTGGGTCGGTGACGACCGCTACCTCGGCCGCACCGTGATTGTGTCAACCGGGGCGCAGAGTCTGCTGCTCGGGCTGCCGAATGAGGAGCGGCTGATCGGCCACGGCGTGTCCACCTGCGCGACCTGTGACGGGTTCTTCTTTCGGGGCCAGGAGATTGCGGTGGTGGGCGGGGGCGACAGCGCCCTCGAAGAGGCCCTGTTCTTGACGCGTTTCGCTTCCAAGGTGTATCTCGTGCACCGGCGTGATCAGCTTCGGGCATCGAAGATCATGCAGGACCGCGCGTTCGCCAACGACGGCATCGAGTTCCTGTGGAACCGTCGGGTGATCGAGATCCGCGGCGATCAACAGCTCGAGGGCCTCACGCTGGAGGACACCGAGTCCGGCGAGCACTCCTCCCTCGATGTCACCGGCCTTTTCGTCGCCATAGGTCACCGGCCGAACACCGAGCTGTTCGCGAACTGGCTGGATCTCAAGCCGAACGGCTATCTCGTCACCGAAGCCGGCAGCGCGCGCACGAAGATCGAAGGCGTCTTTGCCTGCGGCGACGTCCAGGACGACTACTACCGGCAGGCAGTGACCGCCGCGGGCTCGGGATGCCAAGCAGCCATTGACGCAGAACGCTGGCTCGAGGCCCACGGGCACTAGCGCCCTCCGAGCAGCCGCCCTATGGGAAGGTCGGGGCGTTAGCCTCGCTGCAATCGCGAGATGAGGAGCCTGCAATGGCAGAGGGCATTTCCACCTTGGACGACAGCACGTTCGACGAGACCGTCGGGAGCGCTGACAACCCGGTGCTGGTGGACTTCTGGGCCGAGTGGTGCGGGCCATGCAAGATGATCGCTCCGATCCTCGAGGAGATCGCGGCGGAGCATGACAGCATCCGCATTGCGAAGGTCAACGTGGACGAGAGCCCTGACCTGGCGATGCGCTTCCAGGTGATGAGCATCCCGACGCTCATCATGTTCCGCGACGGAGAACCGGCGAAGCGTCTCGTCGGCGCCAAGCCTAAGAATGCACTGCTGGCTGAGATCGGCGAATTCCTCTGATCAGACCCTTCGGCATCGGCGCGGCAGGTCCGCATGTACGAGACCTCCAGCACCGGCTGAGCGCGACGGGCCACTGGAACGGCCCGGTCAGCGGGATCTTCGACAGAGCGACGGCGGATGCCGTCCGCGAATTCCAGCTCCATCGGTCCATCGATGTCGACGGCATCTGCGGTCCCGAGACGTGGTCCCTGCTGATCGAGGCCGGGCAACGGCTCGGCGACCGCCTGCTGTACCTGCGCACGCCCCAGCTGCGCGGAGACGACGTGTCCGAGGTGCAGCGCATGCTCAGCACGCTGGGTTTTTCGGTCGGACGCATCGACGGCATCTGGGGCCCGCTGACTGCGGGGGCGCTGGCTGACTTCCAGCTCAACATGGGACTCGGCGGCGACGGCGTCTGCGGCGGTCAGACCCTCCAGACGCTGCAGCGGCTGGTGCGCCCCCTCGGAGACGCTTCGGTCGTTGCGCACATCACTGAACGTCATCGGCTGGAATCCGCGGGCGGCCAACTGGCTGGTCACCGGATTGCCGTTGGCGAAGCCGGCGGTCTTGAACCGGTCACCGCGTCGGTCAGGCGGGCGGTCGGGCGCAACGGAGCTGAAGTTCTCACGGTGCACCATCCCGACTGGTCCGCACAGGCAGCACAGGTCAACCGCTTCGGTGCGGCCGTCTACATCGGGTTCGAGGTAAAGCCCGCAGCGCCGTCGATCAGCTACTTCCAGGGACGCCACTTCGTCAGCCAGGCGGGCCAACGGCTGGCCACGGACATCGCCGATCGCCTCAAACCGATGTTCGGTGAGATACCGACGAGCGGCATGGGACTGCCGATGCTGCGCGAGAGCGCCATGCCCGCAGTCCTGTGCAGGTTCGAAGGGCTGGACATCTTGCTGGAGCGCAACCGCGAGGTGGCCAGTGCCGTTGCCCAGTGCACGCGAGGCCTGCTGACCGCCCAGCCTTCCGGGTGATCTTGCGTTGAGCGTGCTTGACCGGCCGCGGACGCCAAACGCGTTCTCCCCAGATTGTCCACAGGAAGTGGACAACAAGTTCAGATTGAGACTCTGAAACTGGTCCGAACCGGAAGCTTCCCCCGAAGATTCAACCAGCGCACGTCCCGCGGCTAACCTTCGAGGGGTGATCGAAGGTTGTCGGTCATCGTGTCGTACAGCCGTGTCAGGTCTGCCAAATCCGCGAATCTGATGACGATGTTCCCTCCGCGACTCCCCATCTGAACTTCCACCGAGGTCGCCAAGGCGGCAGACAACGCCGTTTCCACCTCCAAGACTGCGGCCGGGCGCTCAGACTCGGGAGCGGCCGCGATGTCGGCGTCCTGCTCATCGGTCTGCGCCGACTCGATGTCAGCCTCCGGCACAGTGCCCAAGGACCTGACTGCGTCCTCGACCGCACGGACCGACCAGCCCTCGTCCACGATGCGCTCGGCGAGCAACTCGATCTCGACAGGGTCCTCGCAGCCCAGCAGCGCCCGGGCGTGACCGGCCGAGAGCTCGCCGTCAAGCAGGTACCGCTGCACGGTGACCGGCAACGACAGGAGCCGCAGCGAATTGGTGATCGTTGCCCGACTGCGTCCCATCCGGCGCCCGAGTTCAGAGTGCGTCGCGCCGAAATCGTCGATGAGCTGCCGGTACGCAGCGGCTTCTTCCAGAGGATTGAGATCTGCTCGATGGACATTCTCGATCAGGGCGTGCGTGAGGCTCGATTCGTCATCGGCCGCGCGCACGACCGCAGGGATGGTGTCGAGGCCGGCGAGCTGAGCTGCGCGCCAACGACGCTCGCCGGCGATGATCTCGTAGCGCCCGACAATGCCGGTCTCGCGCACCACGATCGGTTGAAGGACGCCGATCTGGCGGATCGAGTCGGCGAGCGAGTCAAGCGACTCGACGTCGAAGTGCTGCCGAGGTTGCAGGGGGTTGACCTCAACGGCGCCGAGCGGAACCTCGCGGTACGCCGACTGGCCAGTAGGGATCAGAGCGCCGAGTCCGCGTCCAAGTCCTCGCTGAGCGTTCACGTCGACGCTCCTTCGGCTACTTCATGCCGCTCGTCGACGCCGCGAGCGCCGTCAGCCTCGATGGTCCGGATGCCAGCGCCGCCGTCGCCGGCGACATGGTGCGGATCCCCTCGCCCGTGAACCTCCCGGGCGAGTTCCCGGTACGCAACGGTGCCTCGACTCGTCGGCGCATAGACGGTCACGGGTTGGCCGACGCTTGGTGCCTCGGACAATCGAACCGATCTCGGAATGACAACCCGGCAGACGCGGTCCCCGAAATGTCGGCGCACATCACGGACCACTTCGGCCGCAAGCCGCGTCCTGGCGTCATACATGACCATCACAATGGCACTGATCACGAGGGCTGGGTTGAGTCCCTCACGCACCATTTCGACGTTGTGCAGCAGCTGGCCGAGCCCCTCGAGCGCGTAATACTCACACTGGACCGGTACCAGAATCTCTGTGGCTGCACTCAAGGCGTTGACGGTCAGCAGGCCCAGCGACGGGGGGCAGTCGATGAAGATGTAGTCGTAGTCGTCGACCAGCGGTTGCAGCGCGTGACGCAGCTTCAGCTCGCGGCTAAACGCCGAGACGAGTTCTATTTCGGCTCCAGACATCTCCAGCCGCGCCGGCGCTACGGCAAAGTTCTCGATCTCGGTCGGCTGGATGCAGTCCTGCACATCGGCGGCCCCCAAGAGGACCTGGTACATCGAGAGATCCAGCGTCTGGGGATTGATGCCGGCACCCGTCGCAGCGTTTCCTTGCGGGTCCATGTCGACAAGGAGCGTTCGCTGGCCAGTTTCGGCGAGCGCCGCGCACAGATTGACTGCCGTGGTCGTCTTGCCGACGCCGCCCTTCTGATTCGTGACCGCGATGATCCGACTCATACCGTCTCCGCTCGACAGCAGCTAGCACGCAGGGTACGCCGTGGTGCTGTGCTCGACGGGGTGCTGTCCGCCGCGGTGTTTCACGTGAAACCTCTCGGCTACGGTGCATCTCTGCCATGAACGCCGACGACGAACGGCTTCTCGAAGTGCTCGCGCGCGGTCAGCGACGTGGTTTCCTTGGAACCGGCGAGCTCCAGGCGCACATTCGGCATGCCCGGGCCCACTGCAACGCTGCCGATCCGGCATCTGGCCAGCGCTGGTGCGATCTCGGCAGCGGCGGGGGAGTGCCCGGCCTCGTCATGGCGCTCGACCGTCCAGATGTCGAATTCGTCTTGCTCGATCGCTCCCAGCGTCGAACTGAGTTCCTCACCGATGTCGTCCGTCGCCTCGGCATTGACGGCAGGGTCCGGGTCGCCTGCGGAGACGCTGCGGAACTCGCTCGGCATCCCGGACACCGCTTCGTTTACGACGGCGTCGTCAGCCGGGCTTTCGGTACACCGGCGGCAGTTGCGGAATGCAGCAGCGGTCTGGTGAGAACCGGCGGCCGACTTGTCGTCAGCGAGCCGCCCAATCTGGCGATGGGCGATGGGCTCGCACGCTGGCCGGCGGGGCCTTTGGCAGCGCTCGGCTGGGAATTCGACGACTACGTGGGCGATCGCCCCGCGTTTGCGGTTCTCACGCGCCAGCCGCCGCAGCTGGACATCTACCCGCGAACCTGGAAGCGGATCCGCAAGCGGCCGATGTTCTGAACGAACCGTCCGTTGCCGCCTGCCGTCGACGCGAACGGGCTGCGCTGGCCCGCAGTGCGGCCTTAGGAGTCCGATGGCACGAGCACGACTCGACGTCGCGGCTCGTCACCGACCGAAATAGTGCCGACGCCCGAGATCTCGTTGACGGTGTCATGCACGACCTTGCGATCCGCCGCATTCATCGGCTCGAGTCCTCGCTCGGTCCCCCGGTCCACCACGGCCTGAGCGAGCTCACGAACGTACGCCTCGAGCGCCTCGCGACGTCGTTGCCGGTAGCCGCCTACGTCGACACGGACGCGAGCGCGGCGTACGCCGGGAAGCCGTCGCTGCAGCATGGTCTTGGCGACTTCTTGCAGTGCCACCACATGTCGCCCGCGGGGTCCAATCAGCAAACCCAAGGACTCATTGGCACCTTCGAGATTGATCTCGAAACTGTCGTCAACTGCAGCGACGGGGACTGCCGTCGCCTCGATGCCGAATGCCTGAACCAAGCCATCCAAGAACTCCTGCACCATGGCCTGCTGTTCGGCTGTCGTTGTCTCACCTGTCATCTTCATCACCTCTGATCGGGCACGCATGCGTTGTAGCCCGCCGCACGGAAGCCGCTCACGAGTGCTGTCATCGGATTGATCGCACGACGTGAGCGCCGCTCAGCCTACGGGTCTGCGACCGCGTAACCCCTGAGATGCGCGACGTTTGCAGACGAGGCGCTCAGGGTCGCGACGACTCGCAGTGACGCTCGTCGGGGTAGAACTGTGAGCAATACGCTCGGTACTTCATGATCTCGCCGTCTGTGCTGACCAGTCGGGGGCGCGGCACGTAGTGCTTGCGACTCCAGATGACGACATCCTGCTGAACGTCACTGATCTGAAGATCGGCAATGAACTTGTTCATGATGGGCGCTCGCAGCCGCCGCGGCAAGAAGCTCAGGCCAGCAATGAAACGCTTGGGCTCGTACAGCGTGCGCATCCGCGACACGATGGACAGATCGATCAGCGTGCCATCGACAGGCGTCGCCAATACCCACAACCGCGCGTCGATACCGATGGAGTGTTCCTGGAACTCCACGAACGAATAGCCCAGCCCCACAACGTGGGCAATGGCCGATACGCGCAGGGTGAGCTTGGCTAGCTTGGCGAATCTCCGCGTCGTCGAGAAACCGAATCGGCTCTCCAGCTGCGGCCCGTCGATGAATACCGGCGCGTCGTTGGTGACGTTGTGGTAACCGTGGATGTAGCTCAGGTGAGCGATGTCCACCGAGTTCTCGCTCGTCTCCTGCGGATGACCGGGGAAGCGAATCGTCCGGATCTGGAGTCCGGTCCAGTCATCGCCGGCTGGGGGAGGATCGGGCAAGCGCCATTGCGGTGGTCGCCCGCCGAGTCCCCGCCAGCCGAAGATCAGGCCGTCGATCTCGCATGTCTCGAAGACGTCCAGCCTGGCGGAACGGGCGGGCGCTCCCGATGGGGTGGCAACGCACTGCCCGCTCGGCTCGAACTCGAACCCGTGAAAGGGACAGACGAGTCGCCCGCCGACAATTCTCCCTCCAGCGTCGGGTCCCAGGTCGGAGCCCATGTGGGGGCACACCGACCTGGCGATGCAGATCTGACCGGCTGGATCGACCCAGATGATGATCTCTTCGCCCATCCAGGTCCGCTGCATCAAGCTGGCCTTGCGCAAGGCGTCACGCGTCGTGATGAAGTACCAGCCCTCTGGAAACGGCAAGAGCGAGCTATTGTTCGTGTGCTCATCGGCCCTGGCCGTCATCGAGCCGCCCGCCTCGTCCAGAATCACTCTCTGCAGGTTACGCGGAACGCTCAGCAGCACCGAGGGCGGTGGTTTGCCGTCGAGACACCAATGCGTACCCTTGCATGCACGAGTGTCTCGGCGCCGTGTGCGGATCACGCAGCCGCATTTCCGTACACTTGAGATGATGCATGCGACCGCGAGCCCAGCAGCCTTGCGCCAGCCGATCAGGAGCGCAACTTGACAATGTCAGCTAGCGAGACGGCGACGGACCAAGCGCTCGCGTTGCCAGACGAGCTCATCTTGATGCTCCTCAATGAGGAAAGCGGCTACTTCCACCAGGTTCCCGGATGGCATCTGAACTGTGCAATGGCGGGTGCTGCACTTGCCGAACTCTCGCTGCAAGCTCGCGTTGACACAGACATGGACCATCTGATCCTGCTGGACCGCACGCCCACCGGCGACCCGGTGCTGGACTTTGCGCTTCACCAGATCGGCGCCGAAGCGGAACCGAAGAATGCTCAATACTGGGTCGAACGGTTGGCACCCCATGCGGAGATGCTGATCGATCTGACCATGGATCGATTGACGAACACCGGCATTCTCGAATTCCACGACGGCAATTTCTGGACGCTCTCATCAACTGTCCGGCACGGCGACTTCTTCGATGCGGGCGATGACGACACGGCCGTGCAGTTCATCAAGACACGTATCGGCAAGTCAATCTTCGGCGGTGCGATTCCAAGTCCGCGCGATGTCATTGTCATCGGCCTTGCAAACACATGCGATGTGTTGCGTTTCATCTTCGAAATCGACGACGAGACCGAAGCACGGATCCGGCTCATCTGCCAGATGGATCTGATCGGCCAGGCCATCGCCAACGCGGTCGAGCACAATCTTGCCGGCCCACTGCTGCGACACGCTGCCCTCACCAAACCGATTCCCAAAGTGCCGTTGCGCCAGCTCATGTTCAATCGACATGTCTGGAACGGCAACCTCCCAGCCTTCTTCGCCGATCTCACGGAACGTTACGGATCCGTCTTCCACATCAAGCCGCCTATTGGCGAGACTGAAATGTACGTGCTAGCGGGTGCCAATACCAACCGATGGGTCCATCGCTACGGCAGAATGTACCTGCACTCACGCGGCTATTTCCGAGAACTTGAAGCTGCTTACCATGCTGCCGGCCTTCTGCCGGCGCTGGACGGTGCAGATCATTTTCGCCTGCGAAAGATCCTGCGGCATAGCTACTCCCGGGCCCATCTCGAAGCGAATCTCGATCGGCTCCATGAACACGCGACGACGCATATCGCCAGTTGGAAGCAGGGCGAAACGGTCAAGCTTGTGCAGATGTGCCACCGCTATAGCAATGCACAGCTGTCGCCTTTGCTGGTCAATATCGACTCTCAGGATGTCGTGGACGACATCATCGCCTACAAGAAGCGTGCGCTAAATACACGTGTGGCAAAGATCCTGCCCAAGTTCTTGCTCTTCACACCAGCAATGAAGCGCAAGGCAAAGTCTGTCGAGAAAGTGGTTGCCCGAATCCAGCAATCACATACCTCGATTCAGCGATCTGGCTGTCCCCGAGATCATGCCGACGATCTGCTCGCTCTTCACAATAGCGACCCGGTTTTCCTGCCAGAAGCAAACTTGAAGTTCGCGTTGTCCGCGCCGGTGCTCGCTGCCATGTACGTGGGGGACGAACTGGCGTTCATCCTGCACTCCCTGATGACACGCCCCGACTTGTACCGTCGCATCCAGGAAGAGGCCGACGAAGTCTTCGGGCATGGCGAGCCCCGATGGGAACTGCTCGATTCGGACAAAGTCGACGTCACCACGCGTACGTTCAAGGAGTGTCTGCGCCTCTATCCGACCATTCCAGGCTCGATTCGAACGGTCATGAACTCGTGTGTCGTCGACGATTGCCAACTGCCCATTGGAGCACGAGTCTTCGTTGCTACGACAGCGGCACACTATATGGACGACGTGTTTCCCGATCCCCATACTTTTGACATTGATCGTTACCTGCCGGCACGCGGCGAGCATCGCTCCCCCGGCTACGCCCCGTTTGGGCTCGGCACACACAGCTGCCTCGGCTCGCGCCTCGTTGAGCTGCATCTCATCGCCAGCGTCCTGCTGCTGGCCCACTACTTCACCTTCGAACTGAAGAAGCCAAAGCGCAGGCTCAGGATCAGTCCCTTTCCGTCAATGTCGCCGACTAAGGGAATCAAGGTGGTCATCAAGGAGCGGCGGCGCGATCCGTCCGTCTGACGGGCCGCGCAACGGGGAGCTACAGCTCCCTGCGCTAGCCGTTCGACGCCGGACCCGACGATCTCGCAGCACCTCCGCGCCGGCCCGACCGGGAACGGCGGCGGGACGATCGTCCGCCACTGTTCTGGCCCTGTCCGGCGCCCTGCCGTCGCTTTGCGTTGCGATTGCCTCCACCGGATCGCCGGCGCTGTCTCCGATCACGCCGATGCTCACCCACGCGAGGCGGCGGTCCGGTGGGACGCACCCGCACCCGCACCCGAGCCCCGTGGTGCCGGAGCCCCCAATGCGATCGAGTCGGAACGGCCAGGACTTCGATTTCCGCGTCCTCGGCGGCGACTGACAGGGCGTCGAGTGCACGGTCGCGAGCTTCGTCAACGGTCGGGGCGGTCATCACGATCCACTCCATGACGGCGCCCTAGGTTCCCGAACTCGCCGGCGTGCTGCTCATCGCTTGCGACGGTTGCGGGTTCGGCCATCCCCGGACGTGCGGCGACTCTGGATGCGCCTGGGCTCTGGCTCGGGAGCTGATCGGCCACGGCGGCGGCCACGACCCCCGGGGGCATCGCGGCTCGTCGACGACGCTGCCCGCCGGCTGCGTTTGGGTGATTCGGGAGGCCGTTCCGACGATGCTCGAGTCCGGCGGACCACCGGTGGGTCCTCCGGCTGGGGTTCTCCAGCGCCGTTGTTCTGCGCTGGGGGGGAATCGATACGACGCTCGGCTCGACGCTCTGCCCGGGCCGCGCGTCGAGCCGCCTCGGCATCAAGCGCCTTGCGGGACCGCTGGTTCGGCACGGGACGCTCGGGCGCGGGGTCTGTCTCGGGTTCGGGAACCGTCTCGGCCTCGATGACCTCACCATCGCTGCGATCCGCGGCGATGGACTGCGGGGGCTTCATCGTGGCGTGTATGAACGCCTGGGTCAGCATCCGGTAGACGCTCGACACGATGAAGTACGGCACCAGTGCAGCTGCCACGAAGAAGCTGAACACCGGCAGCATGAAGGGCAGGTACTTCATCATGATTTCCATCTGGCGGTTCGGCATGGCTGCACTGCCGCGCCGCCTCGCCATCTGGCGCTGCTGGAGAAAGGCGAGCAGGAAGGTCACCCCGACCAGCGCGAGGTACGGCAGGCCTTCCACGAAATCGGCCTGTACGACTTCGCGGGCCGACTTTGCCAAGTCCATGCCGAGCGAGCGCAACTCGCCGTCCGCCGCGACGATGTCCTCGTACATCTGCGAATCAGGGTTCAGGTTGCGGGGGTATGGATCGTCACCCGGATTCGGCGGATTGGGGGTGGGAATGCGCAGGTTCCAGATCACCCGGTACAGCACGAAGAAGATCGGGATCTGCACCAGGTTCGGCAAGCACCCGCCCAACGGGCTGACCCCGTGAGCCTGGTACAGCTTCATGATCTCTTCGTTCATCTTCTGACGGTCGCCGGCGTACTGCTTGCGCAACTGCGCCATCTCGGGCTGCAGCGCCTGCTGCTTCGTCATGGAACGGGCGCCCCGCAGCGTGAGCGGGGTGAACACCAGCATGATCGCCAGCGTGAGCATGGCGATGGCAAACGTGTAGTCGTTGACCAGCGAGTAGAACCACGCCATCACGCCGGCGATGCCGTCGAAGATCACGTCGAACATGAGTGCTCCGATACCTCGGTAACGAACTCTGATCTCTGCGGGGAAGTCAGCCTCGCAGGCACAGGGTCATAGCCCCAGCCACCCCACGGGTGACAGCGGAAGATGCGCCGCACAGCCAGCCAACCGCCGCGGACTGCTCCCCAGGTGCGCAGCGCATCGAGCGCGTACTGCGAGCACGTCGGATCAAAACGGCACGATGGCGGCCTCGAGCGAGGCAGCGCACGGTAGAACCGCACAACCGCGACTGCAATGCGTGCAAGGGGTCCGGGCCTCACGTCGGCGAGTCCTCCGGGCCTCCGAGCGCGCCAGCCGTCCTCAGCAATTCCGCCAGCTGGTTCTGCGCTCGACGGTAGGTCACCTGCGAGGCCGCTCCGCGGGCGCCCACGAGGTAACGCCCGGGCCTCAAACTGCCGGCGTGCTCGGCGAGCACTGCCCGCAGGCGCCGTCGCGCTCGGTTCCGTTCGACGGCGGTGCCGCTGAAGCGGTTGAGCGCGAACGCCACACGCGGTCGCTCCAGCCCCGGATCCGCCGCGAACGAGATCCACAGCAACTCGCTGCCGAAACGACGGCCGCGGCGCAGCGCTGCGAAGTCGGCCCTGCTGCGGCACGAATCGATCAGGCGCTCAGCCGTTGCCGGCCCTTGCGTCGGCGAGAGTTCACGATTGCCCGACCCGCTCGGGTGGACATGCGATGGCGAAAGCCGTGTCGGCGTGCCCGGCGGCGATTGTGAGGTTGGTACGTGCGCTTCACGCTGCAGCCTCCTGGAGGTTCAGGCCGCGGGCTGGTCCGGCGAGGTGCGGTGCGGCGGCCGGAGCGTGCCCGGGGGTCTTCCCGGGTGCATGTGACAGCCTACGGGTGCCGGTGCGGGTCGGCACCGCGGTCTTTGCGTGACGCGAGCGCGCCGCCAACCACGCGCAATCGCGCGCGACCGGGCAAGAGCGGGCGCGCTCCTCACGGCACATCTGCACGACGGCAAGGGGGGTGTCGCTGGCACAAATCTCATTGTCGACCGCCTGTTATGCGGCCGTCATGGCGCAGTCGACCTATCGCCGTTCTCACGTCGCCTGTGTCAGTTCGAGAGTCCGAGAACGCGCACTTGCGACAGCACAGGCGCAGCCATAAGTTCCCTCTACCGGACGCCGCTGTGTGGCCCGCAGGCGATCGAAGAGGTCGCCCGGGACTACGACGGCCGCAGGCGAAGAAGGTTGTCGTGGTGAGTTCTCCGCATGCGCATTCCGCATCGCATGAACCCGGCGACCGTCACGACCCATCAGATCCCCACAGCACACCCACCCCCTCGCGGGCGACCTCACGGCAGACCGCAGACGCCGAGGCCAGTTCGCGTGCGAACACCGACGAGCTGTGGTCTCGCTGTCGCAAGATCCTGCGGGCGACGGTGTCCGACGCGCTTTGGCTGGGTTACTTCCGCCATCTGCAGGCCCTGCACATCGATAGCGAGCTAGCGGTGCTGATTGCGCCCAGCAACATGATCCGTGATCGCATCCAGCGCCGGTACATCCCGATGCTCCACGCCGCCTTCGAGCAGCTGCCGGTGCGCCCAGGGACCTACGAGATAGAGACCCGACCCGAGCTCGACGATCTCGACACCGCCCACGGCACCGATGCAGACACCCACCAGGCCGATGCCATCCTCATCGACGACGAAGCCGCCGGCGCATCCGACGGCGAGATGTGGCACCCAGCAGGCGGCGTGACTGGCGGCAGATCGCCAGCCGCGCCTCACGCCGGCGACAGTGCAACGGCGGGGCCAGCGCAGACCCAGCGCCCGGTGTCCGGCACCGACATCACGAACCCCCGGTACACCTTCGAGAGCTTCGTCACCGGCAGCAGCAACCGGTTCGCCCAGGCTGCGGCTCTCGCTGTCGCCGAGACACCTGGTGTCGCCTACAACCCGCTGTTCATCCACGGCGGCACTGGCCTCGGCAAGACCCATCTGCTGCAAGCCATCGTCAACTACCTGGGCGAGACGCTGCCAGAGCATCGAGTCCGCTACGTCTCGACGGAGACCTTCCTCTCGGAGTTCATCGAGGCCATCCGCACGAACACGACACCGGCGTTCAAGCGGCGGTACCGCGAGCTCGATGTGCTGCTGCTCGACGACATCCAGTTCATGGAGGGCAAGGAAGGCCTGCAGGAAGAGCTCTTCCACACCTTCAATTCCCTCCATGTAGCCGGTCGGCAGATCGTGATCTCCTCTGACCGGCCGCCTCGCAGCATTGCGACGCTGTCAGACCGGCTGCGCAGCCGGTTCGAGTGGGGTCTCATCACCGACATCCAGCCGCCCGATCTCGAGACCCGGGTCGCCATCCTGCGCAAGAAGACTGAGCACGGCAATGTCCCAGACGAAGTGCTCGAGCACATCGCGCATCTGATCACCAACAACATCCGTGAACTCGAAGGCGCCCTGGTACGCGTCACCGCGTACGCGAGTCTCACCCGTAGCCCGGTGAGCCTCGAAATGGCCCAGCAGATCCTCAGCGACGTCCGCGCACCGCAGGAGCGACCGATCACGACAGACCGGATTCTCGAGCTGACGGCTGATCTCTTCGGCTACGGCATCACCGAGCTCACCAGTCAAGGTCGTCAGCAAGGCCTCGTGAAGGCCCGCCAGATCAGCATGTACGTGATGCGCGAGCTGACCGACTTGAGCTATCCCGCCATCGCGAGCGTCTTCGGCGGCCGCGACCACACCACGGTGATGCACGCGGTCAAGAAGATCAACAGTCTTCTGCCGTCTGAACGCAAGGTCTACGACCAGGTAGCACAGCTGATCGCACGGGTCCGGGCTGCCTGACCGGGGCCGGCTGGGGGCGTTCCGCTGTCCAGCTGGCCAGCAGACCTAGGGTGTCTCCACACACTGTGGATAACAGGTGGACAAGCTCTCCAAACCCCTCGGGAAAAACTGAGTTTTCCCACCATCGTGACGGCGAGTAGAACAAGGCGACTGACAGCTGTGGACACAGCAGGCAACATTGTTGAAACACCTTGCTGCTCTGATCTGCGAGAACGGCTGCTTATCCACAATTCACAGCCCCTACAACTACTACTGACAAACTCTCAACCTTCACATTGAGGATTGTCCCGGTCTGATCCGGCCAAGGAGAACTACCCGTGAAACTGCGCATTGAACGAGATGCACTGGTCGACCAGTTGACCTTGGCCAGTCGAGGGGTCAACATGCGCGGGGGCGGCCTGTTCGTGCTGACCGGACTGCATCTGCGAGCCGACGGAGAGGGCCTGACGGTGACGGGCACCGATTTGGATCTCACCGTCCGCACTCGTCTGAGCACACCGGTGGAGGCTGAGGGTGAGGCGGTGGTGCCTGCTCGCTTGTTGACTGACATCGTTCGTGCGTTGCCCGGCGGCGAGGTGAGCCTCGAGGTCACCGACGATGACGCGCAGATCAGCAGCGCTCGGGCACAGTTCTCGGTCAGGACTCTGCCGGCCGCTGACTTCCCGACCCTCCCTCAGCCAGCGGGGGACAGCGTCACGGTTCCCGCCGGCGACCTCGCCGCGGCCTTCCGTCAAGTCGTACGAGCCGCGAGCTCCGACGATGCGCGACCCATCCTGACCGGGGTGCTCATGACTTCTCGCGGTGACGGTCTGCGCCTTGTCGCTACCGATTCCTACCGGTTGGCGCTGCGTGATCTGCCTGAGGCCCAGGTCTTGGAAGCCGGGCAGCACGTCCTCGTGCCGTCACGTGCGCTGGAGGAACTGGGTCGAATCCTCGACGAGGACAAAGACGTCACCATGCGTCTAGGCGAGCGCGAGGTCACATTCGAGGTCAGCGATGACCACCAGTCGGCACAAGTCACGTGCCGCCTCATCGCTGGCGATTTCCCCAGCTACGAGCCGCTCATTCCGGATTCGTACGACAATCGCCTCGAGATCGATCGTGCGGCACTGCTCGACGGCGCCCGCCGACTCCGGTTGCTGGCGCGCGACACAAATGCACCACTGAGGATGGAACTGCGCGATGACAGCATCGAGCTCACGGTCATCAGCCAGGATGTGGGCAGCGCGAGCGAGGAAGTGGACGCGACGTACTCTGGGGAGGCGACCACCGTTGCGTTCAACCCCGACTATCTGATCGAGGGCCTCGAGGCTGCCGGTGGTGACACCGTCGAGCTCGTCCGCCTCGACGCGCTCAAGCCGGCGGTGCTGCAGACCCCGGGCCAGGGCGAATTCCTGTACCTGCTGATGCCGGTCCGGGTCTCCTGACACTCGCCGGTGTCGACGGTGGGCAGGCCGCTCCGCCCGGGATCCTGCCGGCTGCGTTGACCGTTTCCAGCCGGCTGCCATGATCCTCGCCTGGCTGAGCGTCGAGGATTTCCGCAATCATCGGTCCACGGAGATCTCCTTCGATCCCGGCCGGACATTGGTGGTGGGACCCAACGGGCACGGCAAGACGAACCTGCTTGAGGCCGTAGCGATGCTGGATGGCTCGGGTTCGTTCCGGGGAGCGCATGCTGAGACGCTGGTGCGAGCAGGCTGCCAGCGCGCCTACGTGCGTGCGGAGCTCCACCGCAGGAACCGGAGCACCCTGGTGGAGATGGAGATTCCGGTCGGAGGCCGGTCCCGAGCGCAGGTCAACGGCCAGCGCGTGCGGTCGCTGCGAGACCTTGCTGAGGTCGTCACCGCCGTGGTGTTCTGCCCGGCAGACCTGGCCATCCCCGCCGGCGGGCCGTCGATGCGACGATCCTTGCTCGACGAGGTGCTCGCCGGCACCGACCGTGAGTTCCGGTCGGCGCGTGCGGATCTCGAGCGGATCTTGCGTCAGCGGAACAACTTGCTGAAGCAAGCGGGCCGGCGGCCCGACAGCGATGCCCTGAACACCCTGGACGTCTGGGATGAGCAGTTCGCCGCGGCGGGCGAGATCGTGGCTCGTCGCCGGACGGATCTCACCCGTGCGTTGGTGCCCGCGGCCCAGCAGGCCTACCGGAGGCTGGCGGGGACCGACGCTGCGGTGGAGCTGTCCTATGTGACTTCGTGGGCCGACGCGACCCTGGCTGAAGCCTTGGCGGCTGCACGTGCCGATGATCTGCGCCGGGGCACCACCTCGGTCGGTCCGCATCGCGACGAGATGGAGATCACGCTCGACGGGTTGGCGGCGCGAACGCATGCGTCACAAGGCGAGCAGCGCAGCCTCGCGCTGTCGCTGCGCCTGGCTCAGCATCACTACACCGCCGCCCAGGTCGGCACTGCTCCCATCATCCTGCTCGACGACGTCTTCTCCGAATTGGATGAGGGGCGCGCACGACGCCTCGTGGACTGCCTGCCGGACGCGCAGACGGTGGTGACGTCGGCCACCGGTCACGTGCCCGACGGGATCGACACCGGCAGTCGCATCGAAGTGCACGACGGCACAGTGGTCGCGGCTCTCGCCCGTTCAGATGAGCGCACGGACCCCACGGCGTAAGGCACTGGCGTGCCAGGACCGCCGCAGGGGTGCGCGAGCATGTGGGTGAGATGAGACGGCGCCGCAACACGACGGGCGGCCGCGAGCCCCGATCGATCGGCGAATCGCTGAAATCCGTCACAGCTGGCTTCGGGTCGCGCGGTCGAGCGATCGACTTGAGCGACCGGTGGGCCTCCGCAGTCGGGGAGGCGATCGCGGTTCACGCGCAGCCCGAACGGCTCGACGCCGGACGCCTGATCGTCGTTGTCGACGACCCTGCGTGGGCCACTGAGTTGCGCTATCACACGGCCCGGATTCTGGAAGCGCTCAATGCAAATCCCGACGCTCCGGCCATCTCGGAGCTGCACCTGCGCGTGCAGCCTCGCGCCTGAGCCGAAAATATGCTGTGACCAGCAGTTTTATGCACCGCGGCAGACCGCTTCCTGCGCCGAGAATGCCTCGCATTCCGCTAGACTGAGAACAGCGAAAGACGCAGCCAAACATGGACGCGTCGGATGCGCAGGACGACGTTCCGCGCATTCCGGTCCCCAGGGCCGAACGCAGACGGACAGCCTCGGAGACTCGTCAGATCTATGCCGCGCCGCAGCCCCGAAATCGCATCGTGACCGACGCCGCCGTGGCACCCGATACGAGGTCACTGGTTGATGACTCGACGGGGTCGAACCGCACCACTGCAACGAACGGCAGCACCGCGGTCGGCGACTACAACGCTGATGCCATCACGGTCCTCGAGGGCCTCGAGCCTGTCCGTGAACGCCCAGGCATGTTCATCGGTTCGACGGGGTCGGGCGGCCTGCACCACCTGGTCTACGAAGTGGTGGACAACGCTGTCGATGAAGCCATGGCAGGCCATTGCACGTCCATCGAGGTCACCTTGCGGCCGGACGGCTCGTGCAGCGTTACCGACAACGGCCGGGGGATTCCGGTCGAAGCTCACCCGCAGTACCCCGACAAGTCGGCGGCTGAAGTGGTACTCACGGTGCTGCACGCGGGAGGCAAGTTCGGCGGTGCCGGTTACAAGGTGTCGGGAGGCCTCCACGGCGTCGGCGTCTCCGTCGTCAATGCGCTCTCGAGCGAGTTGGAAGCCACGATCGATCGGGACGGCCGGCGCTGGAAGCTCCAGTTCCGCGACGGCGGCGAGCCGGTCGGCGAGCTGACCGATACCGGTCCGTCGCCGGACAGCAACACCGGCACCACCATCACGTTCAAGCCGGATCCCACTGTCTTCGACCACACCGAGTTCCGGGCCCAGACGCTCACTGAGCGGCTGCAGATGATGGCATTCCTCAACGCAGGACTGCAGATTGTCTTCGTCGACGAACGGCCGGCAGCACCTGTGCGCCACGAGTACTGCTACCCAGGCGGCATTCGCGACTTCGTCCGCCACCTTAACGAGGCGTCCGAATCGTTGTTCGACGAAGTTGGCTTCCTCTCAGCAGCAGAGGACGGCGACGAGGTGGAGATCGCCTTCCAGTGGAACACCGGCTTCAACACCGACGGCATTCACAGCTTCGCCAATGGAATCAACACCGTGGAAGGCGGCATGCATGCCGAGGGTTTTCGCTCGGCACTGACGTCCGCGATGAACAACTACGCCCGCGATCGCAAGATGCTGCGGCCCGACGACGACAACCTCCAGGGCGACGACATCCGCGAGGGCCTCACCGCCGTGGTGAGCGTCCGGATGGAGGCCCCGCAATTCGAGGGCCAGACCAAGGCCAAGCTCGGCAATACCGCCATGCGCAGCCTCGTGCAGAAGGCCGCCTACAGCGGACTCGGCGAATGGCTCGAAGAACACCCGACCGAAGCCAAGCTGGTCACCGGCAAGGCCGTCGACGCTCGCCGGGCACGCATCGCCGCGCAGAAGGCGCGCAACACGGTGCGCAAGTCGGCGCTGGGCGGCGCGGGCCTGCCCGGCAAGCTCACCGACTGCTCATCAGGCGATCCTGAGGAATCCGAGCTGTACATCGTGGAGGGCGATTCGGCTGGGGGATCGGCCAAGGAGGCGCGTGACCCGGCCACCATGGCGATCCTGCCGATCCGGGGGAAGATCCTCAATGTCCAGCGCAGCCGGCCCGAGCGCATCTTTGACAACAACGAGATCAGCGCCCTCATCTCGGCGATCGGCGCCGGCGTGGACGGCGCAACTGGCGAGAACGGCTTCGACCCGAGCCAGGTTCGCTATCACAAGGTCATCCTGCTGTGCGATGCCGATGTCGACGGCAGCCACATCCGCACGCTGCTCCTGACGTTCTTCTTCCACCGGATGCGCAAGCTCCTGTCGAGCGGCCATGTGTACATCGCGCAGCCGCCGCTGTACTCCACCAAGGTGGGCACCGACACCGTGTACCTCAAGGACGACCGCGCCAAGGAGGCCTTCCTCTCGGATCGGCCCAACCATCGCAACGAGTTCCAGCGTCTGAAAGGGCTCGGGGAGATGGATGCTCAGGAACTGTGGGACACCACGATGGACCCTGCACACCGGACACTGCTGCGGGTCACACTGGAAGAGGCCGCAGCGGCCGACCTCATCTTCAGCATCCTCATGGGCGACGACGTCGAGGCTCGCCGGGGTTTCATCCAGAACAACGCCAGCGACGTGCGCTTCCTCGACGTCTGAGCGTGGCAGGCAGACGGATCCGGCGGGGAGCGCCATGAGCGACGACGAACCCGATACCAGTGCGGCCGCCTCCGACGGGAGCGCCGTCGGCATTGTGGATGTCGAGATCCGCACCGAGATGGAGCAGTCGTTTCTCGACTACGCCATGTCGGTCATCACCTCGCGGGCGCTGCCCGACGCGCGTGACGGCCTCAAGCCGGTGCATCGCCGGATCCTGTGGTCGATGTTCGACACGGGCATGCGGCCCGATCGCCCGCACAAGAAATGCGCCACCGTGGTCGGCGATGTCATCGCCAACTATCACCCCCACGGCGATGGCTCGATCTACGACGCGCTGGTGCGCATGGGCCAGTCGTTCAGCCTGGCGAACACCCTGATCGACCCGCACGGCAACTTCGGCTCGCCGTCGGACCCTCCTGCCGCCTATCGCTACACCGAGTGCCGCTTGACCGATCTCGCCATGACGATGGCCGAGGGCATCGACGAGGAGACGGTGGACTTCGCCGCCAACTTCGACGGGTCCCGCACCGAGCCGCTGGTGATGCCGTCACGATTCCCGAATCTGCTGGTCAACGGCAGCCAGGGCATCGCGGTGGGCATGGCCACCAACATCCCCACCCACAACTTGGGCGAAGTCATCGACGCCACCGTCCATCTCATCTCGAACCCCGAGGCCACCGTGGACGACTTGATGGAGTTCGTGCACGGACCGGACTTCCCCACGGGCGGCAGGATGCTCGGACGCGCCGGCGCGCGTGAGGCCATGGCGACCGGCCGCGGCTCGGTGAAGCTGCGGGCCCGTGCCGAGATCGTCACCGACGGCAAGCGATCGAGCATCGTCGTCACCGAGATCCCGTACCAGACCTCCATCGAGAACATCGAGCGCAAGATCGCCGATGCCGTGAACCGCAAGGTCATCGAGGGCATCACGGCGCTGCGCAACGAGTCGGCGAAGGGCAAGACGCGTTTCGTGATCGAGATGCGTCCCTCGGCGCCGGCCAATGTGGTGCTCAACAACCTGTGGAAGCACACGCCGCTGCAGTCCAGCTTCGCAGTCAACATGGTCGCTCTGGTCGACGGGGTGCCGCGCACGCTCAACCTCAGAGACGCTCTTGCCGCATATGTCGACCACCAGATCGAGGTCGTCACCCGACGCAGCCAGCACCGGCTGGACGGGGCACGAGCCCGCGCGCACATCGTGGAAGGCCTGCTGCGTGCGCTTGACCTGATTGATGAGATCATCGCCTTGATACGCGCCAGCGACGACCGCGCGGCTGCACTCGCCGGCTTGTGCGCGGAGCCCATGTCGTTCAGTGCCGAGCAGGCCAATCACATCCTGGACATGCAGCTCAGCCGGCTGACCCGCCTGGGTCGCACCCGCCTGAACGACGAGCTGGTCGAGCTGCGGCAGACGATTGCCGAGTTGGAAGCCATCCTCGGGTCCGATGCGCGGCTGCGGCAGGTCATCATCGACGAGCTGAGCGCGCTGCGCGACGAGCACCACACGCCGCGGCGCACCGAAATCGTCACCGACCCCGGTGAGTTGGACGCCGAAGATCTCATCGAGGACGAGCCGCTCGTGGTGACGCTCACCCGCGAGGGCTATGTGAAGGCGACCTTGCCCGACGTGTTCCGCACCCAGGGCCGAGGCGGCCGCGGCGTGCAGGGCGCACGGCTGAAGAACGACGACGTGGTGGTCCGCGTGCTGCTGACGACGGCGCATGCCTATCTGCTGTGCTTCACCAACCGCGGGCGTGTGCACCGGCTGAAGGCCTACGAGGTTCCGATCACCAACCGCACAGCGCGGGGAACCGCGCTGGTGAACCTGCTGCAGCTCGCCCCCGACGAACGTGTCGAGGCAGTGGTGGAAGCGCGCCAGTTCCCCGCTGACCGGTACCTGATGTTCGTGACGCGCAACGGGCTCGCCAAGAAGACGCCGCTGAGCGCGTACGAGAACATCCGCTCGAACGGCCTGATCGCGTTGAGCTTGCGCGACGGCGATGAGCTGGTGCGCGTGCTCGAGACCTCCGGCGACGATGACGTGCTCGTGGTGTCGCGCGCTGGTCAAGCGGTGCGATTCGCGGAGAGTGACGTGCGATCGATGGGTCGCAACGCAACCGGCGTGCGTGCGATGCGATTGCGTGAGGGCGATGTCGTGGCGTCGGCTGATGTGCTTCATCCGAATGAGGCACGCGACTTGCTGGTGGTGACGAGCAACGGTGCCGCCAAGCGGACAGCCGCTGAGGAGTTCGGGCGCAAGGGACGCGGCATCTTGGGTGTCATCGCTGTGAAGTTGACCGACGCCACATCGCATGTCGTGGGCGCTCGCCTGGTCGATGATGACGATGAAGTGCTGCTGGTGTCATCGAGCGGTGTTCTCATCCGTACGCCGGTGAAGGAGATCTCCCAGCAGGGTCGTCCCGCGACCGGCGTGCGGGGGATGGCGCTTGATGACGGCGAGGTGGTCGTGGCGATCGCGCTCGTCGAGCTGGCAGACATACCCGCTGCCGACCCAGACGCCGACGCTGACCCAGATGCGATTGCCGTTGCCGGCGACGACGTGCCGGTGGCATCCCCCGAAAACCGTTCGGATTCCGAGTCGCCATCGCCATAGCGTCGGTTGATGCCGACTCGTGCGTGGCGAACGATCCGAGTTCGGACCCAGCGCGGGCAGGCCGCACTGCCCGTGGCGCTGCTGGCGCTGGCGCTCCTGGTGGGGCTGGGTCTCGTTGCCCGGTGGGGCAATGCCGCACTCGCGAGTTCACGGGCGCAGGCCGCGGCCGATGCCGCTGCACTCGTGACGCTGGCGGCCGCTGACGTCACAGCGATGGCGCACGGCGTGCTGCCCGACGATGCCGCCGCCCGGCGCGCCGTCCGCGGTGCCGGCGGTGCGCTGGTGAGCTTCGAGGTGCACGCCGACGACGTCACGGCGCACGTCGATGTCGTCGTGGAAGTCGACGGCCAGCGCGCCTCTGCGAGCGCTGCCCTCACGCTGCCGCCGTCGGGCTCGGCGGCCGAGATGTCTGGCGGCTGACTCCTACACTGCGATGCGTGGCTTCCGGGACTTCTGGTGGGGGACCGCCGTCGCCGGAGCCAAGCGGGCCGACCCCCACCGACGAGCTGTTTGCCGAAGCGCTGGGCATCACCCCGGCTGGTCGCGCACGCCGTGGGCGGAAGAACCGTGCGCCCGCGGCCCCACCGCCGGGTCGCGGCGCGCCGCCGCAGAGTCGGCCATCCTCCGATCCCGCTGCCACTCCGCCGCCGATGCCTCCAGGTCCCCCGTTCCCGGCAGCGCAGGTGCCCCCTGCGGGCAGCCCCCCGACTCCGCTCCAGCCAGAAGAGCCGCAGCCGGTCCGCTGGGCGTGGCTCAGCCAGCGACGAGCCCGGGCCCGGCGAACGCATCGCATCCTGCGACACATCGACCCCTGGTCGGTGTTCAAGGTGTCGGTGCTGCTGTATGCGTGCCTGTACGTGGCGGTGCTCGTCGCAGGCGTGTTGCTGTGGAATGCGGCACAGCGATCGGGCCTCGTCGAGAAGGTGGAGTCGTTCATCACCGAAGTGGGCTCGTATGAGAGCTGGCGGATCAACGGGACGGTGATCTACGAGCGAGCCCGGATCATCGGTCTGGTGCTCGCCACGGTCGGGGTCGCCTTCAACGTGGTGATGACGATCGTGTTCAACCTGATCAGCGATCTCACCGGCGGCGTACGGGTCACGGTGCTCGAGGACGAGCGCCGCCCGCCCGCCCGTTGAACCCCGCACCGGCAGGCACAGCGGATGTGTCATCGAGCGACTTGGCTGTAGTGTGTGCGGCCCCGCGGGGCTATAGCTCAGTCGGTTAGAGCGCACCCCTGATAAGGGTGAGGTCGTTGGTTCGATTCCAGCTAGCCCCACATGGTGAGCCTGCTGCGTCGTGCGCTGCTTGCGAGCGTGGTAGGAGGGCTGGTCACCATCGTCCTGCGGCTGCGCTCCTCGGTGGACATCCCTCGCCGGGAAGGCAGCTGGCGGGAGCTGACCGGCCCCGACCTGCGGTGATCCGGTGCATTTCTGATGAGCCCAGATCTCTCATGAGCCCAAATCTCTGATGAGCACAGTGGCAGTCATCGGCGCAGGTGCTGTCGGCCAGCGCATCGCACGTCATCTGGCCTCGCGTCACGATGTGGATCGCCTGGTGCTGGGTTCTCGCCACACCGCCCGACTGCGCGGGCTCGCCGCTCAGCTGCTCGACGTCGATGTCGAAGTAGTGGAGCCGGGCGCGCTGCCCGACGCAGATGTCGTCGTGCTGAGCCTGCCGAGCGGGGGCCACGAGGCGCTGGCCGAGAAGGCGCTGCGCGCAGGGGCCCACGTGGTGTCGCTGTCAGCGGCAATCGCCGACGTGGAGCCGCTGCTGGCACTCGACAAGCGCGCTCTCAACGCGGACCGCTCCGTCGTGGTCGGCGCCGGCTTCTCGCCGGGCTACAGCTGCCTGCTGGCGCGCCACGGTGCTGCAAGTTTCGACGTCGTCACCGAGGTCCACATCGCGCGGGTAGGGACCGGCGGCCCGGCGTGCCAGCGCCAATTGCACCGTGCCCGCACCGGCACCTCGGTCGACTGGCGTGACGGGGAATGGCGCCGCCGGCGAGGCGGCTCGGGCCGCGAGCTCGTGTGGTTCCCCGAGCCGCTCGGAGCGCACGACTGCTACCGCGCCGCATTGGCGGACGCGTTGCTGCTCGTGCCCGCATTCAGCGAAGTCGAGCGCGTGACGGCGCGCGTGGCCGGCACCCGCCGGGATCGCCTGACAGCGATGCTGCCGATGCTGCGGCCGCCTCATCCCGAAGGCGGACCCGGCGGCGTCAGGGTCGAGCTGCGTGGACTGCGTGATGGCCGGCACTGCACCGATGTGCTGGGCATCATCGATCACCCCAGCGCGGCAGCGGCCGCGGTTGCCGCGACTGCCGCAGGGTGGGCCCTGGCCGACGAGCTGCCATCGGGGGCGTGGGGCTTGGGCATGCTCGACGATCCGCTGCCGTGGCTCACCGAGCTGGCTGAATGGGGCGTGCGGGCCGCCGCCTACGAAGGTTCCCGCCTCTAGCGGCACCGCCGCAAGGCCGCGCCCCGGGGCGACCTTGTGAGCAGAGCGGCTGGCGGACCCGCCGCTGGGGGATGTTCAGATGCGGACGAGTCGCTGCCAGTCGGTGAGCAGGCTGCCGTCGCCGAAGGTCTCGAGCTGGTCGGTCCCGCCGCGGCCCCACACGAACAGCAGCAGGTCCTGCGCTGATCCCCGGGCCGCGACATCGCACCTGCGGTGAGCGTGCTCGACCTCGATGCCGTCCGGCGTTCGCGTGACGACCCACTCGCCGTCAGCGTCGGTGGCGTGCAGGTGGACCGTCTCGCCGTTGCCTGCGAACACCGTGGGTTGGCGTACGCCGATGGCGAACTCGAACAGCTCGTCGATGCCGTCGACAGCCAGACCGGCCTCGATCGGCGCCGGCGCGACGCCCAGTGCCGACTCTGCATCCCAGCGGTGCAGTGTCGCTTCGTGCGTCATGCGCCGCCACCAGAAGTCAATGACCTGGCGATCGGGGTCGAACGTCCAGACGGCCTCACCTGGCCGGCGGGCCTCCATCACTTCAAGGAGCCGGCCGAAGGCCTCAGCGTGCCACTGCGACACCTGGCCGGCGGGCCGTGTGATGGATGCACGGTCAATCGGGCTGCCCGCAGCCACGCTGCTGCCCACAAACGTCCACACGCCGCAGCAGTGTTCGAGGAGCGCTTCGAGATCCCAGTCCGGGCAACTGCGGACGCGGCGCTGCAAGGCACCGTCTGACGCCTCGGCCTCGGCGGCGATCGCGGTCAGCCGCGCCCCCTCGGTGCGGAGTGCCTGTGCGTAGCCTGTGGCCGTCATGGCTGGTGTTCTCCCGTTCCGTCCTGCAGCGCCGTCGGCCGTCGGCCGGCAGTGAGCCAGACCGTGGTGCATTCCGTCACCGAGACCGCGGGCCGGCTCCTGGGGTCGATCCCGAGCCCGTCGCGCGGCTCCGTCTCGCTCGGGCCGCTTGACATTCGAGCCTATGGCGTCGCCATCGCTGTGGGCGTGCTGGTCGCCGTGTGGATCACCAGCCGCCGTTGGCGACGCGCCATCGCCGGCCGTGAAGACTCGTACCGGGCTCGCGCCGACGACTTGGTCGGGACGATCGCGATCTGGGCAGTGCCGGCCGGGCTGATCGGCGCCCGGCTGTACCACGTCATCACCGACTTCGACCGCTACCAGGACAGCCTCGTCGACGCGCTGAAGATCTGGCGCGGCGGCCTGGGCATCTGGGGCGGCATCTCGGTGGGCGTGCTGGTGGCGGTCTGGATGCTGCGCCGGGGCGGGCACAGCACCGGCGCGATGCTGGACGCTCTGGCGCCGGCGCTGGCCGTGGCCCAGGCCATCGGCCGGCTGGGGAACTGGTTCAACCAGGAGCTGTACGGCCGGCCCACGGATCTGCCGTGGGGACTCGAGATCGACCAGGCGCATCGTGTCGCCGGCTATGGCCTCGAGGAGACGTTTCACCCGACTTTTGCCTATGAGGCCCTGTGGAATCTCTGCTTGGCGGCGACGCTCGTGTGGGTAGTCCCCAAGGCACTCCCGCGGCTGCGCACCGGCTACCTGTTCGCGATGTACGTGCTCGGCTACACCGTCGGGCGGCTGTGGATCGAGCTGTTGCGCATCGACACGGCCAACGAGTTGTGGGGCGTGCGGATCAACGTATGGACCAGCATCGTGGTCGGCCTCGCGGCGCTGGTCGCGGTGCTGGTGGGTTTGCGTCGTGGTCCCGTCGGCGAGATCGAGCTCGGCGAGCGCGATCCCGAGGCTGCGAGCGAGGACGGCGCCGCACAGGGCGCCCAGACGAACGACTGACGACCGGTCGGCAACGCTGACGGCCGAAGCTCAGCTGAGCAGGCTGATCAGGGTTTCGCGGGTAGCTGCCTGCTCGTCCAGCGTCCCGAACGCCATGGCCGCGCATGACGTGACCCCGTGGTCGGCCAGGGCACCGATACGGTCGCTGACTTCGGCAGCGCTGCCGATGATGGCGATGTCCTCGGGACCGTCGTATCCCTCACGGTCCAGCATCGCCCGGTAGCTCGGCAGGGTGCCGTACACCACGAGATCCTTGGCAGCCCGTTCCCGCGCCGTCGCCACATCATCGGTCACGCAGACCGGGAAGCCCGCCACGACCTGCGGCGCAGGCCGCCCGGCTTCGGTCGCTGCCTCGTTGATCGTCGGTGCGGTGTGGGTGCCGAGGGTCACCGGCCCGGTCATCCACGTGAAGGTGCCGTCGGCCATCCGTCCGGTGAGTCGCAGCATCTGGCTGCCCAAGGCCGCAACGAACACCGGCGGGGCTTCGGCAGGCGGGGGAGTGATCTCGCCGCGCCCGGTCACCGCGTCGCCGCCGTGGGACACCCGTCGGTCGGCGAGCAGTGTGGTGAGGATCGTGAGGTAGTCGCGCATGTGGGCAATCGGGCGATCGAACGAGTAGCCCCACATGCCCTCGACGACCGGCTTGTGTGACGGCCCGATGCCCAGGTCGAGCCGGTTGCCGATGATCGCTTGGACGGTGAGCGCCTGCTGCGCCAGCATCATCGGGTGTCGCGGGTAGGTCGGCACCACGGCAGTCCCCACGCGGATATCGGGCACGTTCTGCGTGGCCACCGCGATGGTGGTCAGCGCATCGTGGCCGAAGATCTGCGGGGTCCAGTAGCGGCCGAAGCCTTGCGCTGTGGCATCGCGCAGGCTGGCCTCGAAACGCTCAGGTGTGGTGTCGAATCCGAACAGCTCGATTTGCATGCCCGGAGCGTAACGGCGCGCCGCTCGACGTTTCCGAGGATCGACGGAGTGACACAGATGCCATGGCGCAGGGGCGGCAGGAGACTCTGCGACGTTGCGACCTGCTGGATCGCGGGAGCAGAGGACCCTGCCGCCCCTGCGCCTCTAGGCGAACGTGTCGAAGAGCTCCTCGAGCGCCTTGAGCTGACCGCCGCTGGTGCTCGACGGCACCAGGATCGGCGTCTTGCAGCCGGCATCGAACCATGCCTCGACACCGTCGCGGACCTCGCTGGCCGAGCCGTACAGCGTCGCGTTCGACAGCCAATCGTCGGTCATCGCCCGGTTCAACGCCTCGGAGTCGCCCGCGGCGATCGCCGTCTCAGCCGCTTCCATCTCGTCGACCCAGCCGGCTTGCTTCCAGTAGTTCCGGTAATTCGGCAGCGACACGTAGCCGGCCAGCGTCTTGCGGTTCCGCGCTGCTCCAGCGGCGCGGTCGTCATCGATGACCGTCGGGATCATGTTCCCCACGAAGAAGTCGTCACGGCTCGCCGCCTCGCCGAGGTGCGCCACGGAGTTCTGGAAGTCGTTGCAGCTCGCATTGGCCCACACCGCCCCTGAGCTGATCTCGGCCGACAGCTCGGCCATGCGCTGGCGCAGCGTGGCCAGCACGATCGGCGGGAGATCGCCATGCTGTGCCGAGGCCGCCTCCATGGCAGCGATGTACTCGCGGATGTCAGCGAGCGGCTTGCCGGGCGTGATGCCGAGGCGCTCGTGCACCGGGCCGTGGGTCACGCCGATGCCCAGCCAGAACCGGCCGCCGGAGACCTCGTGGATGAAGGCCGCGGTGGAGGCCATGTCGACCGGGTTGCGGAAGTAGATCGGCTGCACCGAGGTGCCGAAGTGAATCTCGTTGGTCACATGGGCGATGGATTGGCACAGCGCCACCGGGTCGCCCATGGACGGGCAGTAGATGCCGCTGAAGCCGCGCTGTTCTATCTCGGCGGCGATTTCCAAGGTGCGTTCACGGCGACCGCGCACGGCCGCCAGCGAGATGGCAGGCATGTTCATGCGGGGTTTCCTAGCAGACGTGCCCGAATGCCGCGCTAGTCGGGCTTGCGCGCTTGGACGCAATACAGCGGGGTGAAGATGCCGGTCTCACCGCCGTCGACATAGGCCTGCGCCGTGCGGAGCAGCAGCGCCGCGACATCGGTGCTGCCCCTCGGGAGTACGTGCGCAGCCTCAAGCAGTCGGGTTGTCCAGAGGCGTGGCCGCCGCCCCCCAGAGGACCCGAGCAACGTGCTGATCATGGTGGTTTGGCTGGCTGCCATGGGCTGATACCACGGAGTTGTCGGTCCCTTCAGCGGGGGGGCGGGGGCGGTCGCAAGGTCTGTTCCTTCGATCACCTCGAATCCGGCCGACTCGAGGTCTTGGTTCACTTCGCCGAACGTTGCGATCCTCTTGAGCGCGATGCCGCGCCTGAGTTCCTGTTGGATCGCCTGATGGCGCGCGTCGTTCGGGTCGAACGCATCGGTCAGGCACATTTCCTGACACCAGAACAGGGCACCGGGCTTCAGCACGCGGTGGATCTCAGCAAACGCCGTGACCTTGTCCGGCGCGTGGCAGGTCGATTCGATCGCGTAGCCCCGGTCGAACGTGGCGTCCGCGATGGTGCTCATGTCCATGAAGCTGCACTCGACGTAGTCCGACCCCTCGAGGCCCACGGCAGCGTCCAGCGTTCTTGCCCGATCCAGCTGGACCCGGCTGTTGTTCACCCCGGTCACCCTGACACCGGCTTCCGTGGCGACGCGTCGCATCGGGCCGCCGACCCCGCAGCCGATATCGAGGACGGTCATGCCCGCGCGTAGCTCCAGCTGTTCGATCATCAGCCGTTGATGCCGGGTTTTGGAATCCTCCAGGCTCTCCTCCCGAGACAGGGGCGCGAAGTGGAGGGCTTCGCCCCAGCCCATGAGCATGAAATCGCTGCACAGGTCGTAGTACCGCCTCGCGGTCTCGACGTGGCCGTCGCCCGCCGCGCCATCCGCTCCTGAACCCGTGCTGTCCAGTTGTTCTTCCAACTACTGCAGCCGTTGACGGATGTCTGAATCTCGATGTGCAGCTCTCAGCGCTCTCGTGACATGCAAGAGCGTCTTCGTCTTGTGGAGCACGTTGCCAGCCTGAGAGCCCGTGGATCCGAGCGCTCATGCTGGATCGCCAGCAAAGACTAATCCTCGGGCGGGTGACGCTCACCCGGGCTCTATGGATTGCTCGCGCATCGGCAGCATCAGCAGGCCGAGGGCGATGAGGCTCGTGACGGTGACGAGCCCGATGGCTGGTGCGAAGCCGGCCGCGTCGATGATGAAGCCACAGACTGCCGGACCGGCGAGCGCGCCGACGCCGAGACCCGTGTAGTAGATGCCGATCACGCCGCCCAGGTTCTCCACTCCGTACCAGCCAGCCAATACCGACGGCGTGGCAGTCACCCATACGGCCCAGCCGACGCCGTGAGCAACAGCACTGGCAATCAGCACGGCTGGGTTCCCGTCAGAGAGCCACCAGATCGCCAGCGCTGCCGTCATGGCTGCGAACGCCGCCCGGCACAGCCACATCGGATCGGCGCGGTGGCCCAGTGCGCCGCAGGCCAGGCGGGCAACCACGCTCGTCGCGCCCGAGATGCCGATGAGTGCCGCGGCCAATGCCGGCGCGACACCACGGTCCACCGCGTAGTCGTTGTAGAACGCGACCGGCGCGTAGAAGCCTGGCCCGATCGCCACGACTGCTGCAAAGAACAGCAGGAATCGGCGCGAGCGCACCAGCCGGGTGACACGAACGAGGCCGGCCGTGGGAAGGCTCACCCGGTCGCCGCGCGTCGCTGCCCAGCCGATCGCCACGAGAGCCACGGCTGCCAGCACGGCGTAGGTCTGGCGCCAGCCCAGTCTCGAGATCAACGCATGGCTCGCGAGCGGCATGACCAACGTCCCGGCGCCCACGCCGGCCAGCAGGAAACCCATCGCCGCCGGCCGCCGTCGCTCGCTGAAGCTGCGACCGATCAGGCCGATCATGGACGGGTAGCAGAATCCGGTGGCCAGCCCGACCAAGACGCCGAATGCGGCGTAGGTCTGCCACAGCGTGTTGGACCAGGCGGTCAGCAGCAGACCCGCCGACATCGCAACCGCCGCGACTCCGACCAGTAGACGGGCGCCGTAGCGGTCGCCGATGCGACCTCCGATGGCGCCGCCGGCGTAGTAGGTGCAGACGGCTGTCGAGAACAGGGCGGCCACGGGCCCGGTCGACGTGTCGAGGTCATCCGCGATGGGCGTCAGAAACACACCGAACGAGAAGAGGATCCCGAACGTCACGAAGTTGGCGGCGAACGCCGCGGCCGCGATCGACCACGGTGCCGACGTGTCGCCCGGATCATCGGGATGCCGCAGACTCGATGTGCCGGTCACCAGCCCCAAGCCTGCCCTGCGCCGTCTCGCCCCGCCCGGTGCCCAGCGCGAAACTTGGATTACAGACATGCAATTTCAAGTTTCGAGCTCCAAACTTGGATTCTGAGGATGATCGCGGCGCTCGCGCGTTGAGTTCGTCTTGCACCTTGGCCGGTACCCTCGGTGGCCCTCGCTTCTTGGGGCTGTAGCTCAGATGGCAAGAGCACCTGCTTTGCAAGCAGGGGGTCACGGGTTCGAGTCCCGTCAGCTCCACAATGTCCGATGCGCAGGCACCGAAGCTCCTTGCTGGTGGCAATCCGCAGATTCCCAAGGGCGACGGCGATGCCCCGGTGCAGGCCTTTATCGAGGCGATGCCGGGCTGGAAGGGCACCATCGCCCGCCAGCTGGATGAGCTGATCGAGCGCGTCGTGCCCGACGTGCGCAAGGCCGTGCGGTGGAACTCGCCGTTCTATGGCGTCGAGGGGCGCGGGTGGTTCGCGAGCTGCCATGCCTTCACCCGCTACGTCAAGGTGACGTTCCTCAATGGCGCGTCGTTGTCTCCCGAACCGCCAGGCTCGGGCAAGGATCCCGATTCACGCTGGGTGGACATAGGTGAGGGCCAGTTCGACGACGCGCAGATGGCAGCGTGGATCGAGCAGTCGGCAGCGCTCGACGGCTGGCACGGGTTCTGATTGGCGGCGGGCTGCGACCTCGCGACCGCTGATCAGCACAATTCGAAGCCGGCCACCGGGCGTGTGGGTCGACGGTCGACGACCTGTGCACAGAAGGCTCGTGCGTCTTCGATGCGACCGGCTTTGACGTACGCCGCGAGCAGCGTGTTGGTCATGAGGTCGCGCTGGGCGCGGCTGCCGCCGATGCGGACGACCTGGGGGATCAGCGGCTCGAGTACATCGATGACCGTCGACCACTGCTCGTCGACGAAAGCGCCGTAGGCGTGAGCCAGGGTCGCTCCGGTGGTTCCCGCCGGCAGGCGGCCCGCCTCGCCAAGCTCCTGCAGCTGGGTGATGCACGCCTGGAGCTGATCGGTCTCTCCGAGGACGGCGTAGCTGAGCCCGGCATGGGCATCGACGAACACGATGGGCTGCGGGAACCGCTCCTCGTAGAACTGTCGAACCTGCTGCCAGACGGCGCGATCACGAGGCTGCCCGGCCAGCTCCGATCGCCACATGAACGACGACGAGTCAGAGAACACGGTGATCGGCGGGCTGGTGGTGGTGCCAGGCAGGCAGTTGTGACGGAAGGCCTGCCATGCGTCGTCGTGGCGGCTGACTGCCATGAGCACCAGCGCGTAGTGCCACCAGATGTGGCAGTGCAGCACGCTCGCCCGGTCGGAATCGGGGAGCCACTCGTCGAGAAAATCGACCGCCTCGTCATCGGCACCGGCTTCGAAGAGCGCATGTACCAGCGTGTGGGCACCGTGGGGAGTGGTGGGCCGCTGTTCGAGCGCACGCTCGGCGAGCTGCCGGCCCTGGTCCCAGCGGCCGGTCTCGATGAGGGCGAAGGCGTGCACGGTGGCGAACCACCAGTCGTCGCCGTAGTGCGGGGCGAGCGGCTCGAGGAAGTCGAGCAGCTCGGCTTCGCGGCCGATGCGTCCGCTGAAGCCGATCGCACCGAACACGCCGCAGGCGGGTGCGAGCGCGAACGCATCCCGCGGGCAGTCGATGACGTGCTGGCGGATGAGGTCGAGCGCGTCAGGCACCTGGCCGGCAACGAGCAGCCGGACGATCTCGACGTGCTGGCGTTCCCGCGCCGTGGCCGCGAGGCTCAGCTCAACGGCAGCCCCCGCTGAGGCTCGTGCTTCGTCGGGCCGCACGTAGAGCTGGTGCTGGCGGGCCAAGGCAGCGTGAGGGAGGGCGAATCCCGGGTCGGCTGCAATCGCCGCCGCCAGGCATTCCTCGACCCCGGCCTCGGCGGACAGCATGCGGTCGATGCCCTCGACGTAGGCGTCACGGGCCTCGGCGGAGGCAGTGCTGAGTTCGAGGCCGTAACGGTCCTTCATGCGCTCCGTCTCCAGCGTCGCTCACGTCGGGTGTCGGTGGCCCACCGGGGTCGTCAAACCACCGCCAGCGACCAGACGAGGGGCAGGCCGGAGCCGAGCTCGGTCCACTGGGCATCGTCGGACACCTGCCAGACCTCGCCGGTGTCGGTGCCGACCAGCACTCCGCCCACGTTGTCGGGATCGGCGATCAGGCCATGGAAGTTGGCCGGCGACGGCGAGTGGGCGTCGTCGCAGAGCGATCGCCACGACTGGCCGTGGTCATCCGACCTGTAGAGGGCCGCGTGGGCGCCGCCCTCGTCCTTGTAACGCGAGAAGGCCGTGGGGGCACTGGCGACGGTGACGCTGTAGGGATCGCGGCGGTCGATGCACAGCGGGCGCGAGTAGCGCGGCACGACGCCGTTCCAGGCGTACTCCCATGTCTCGCCGTAGTCGCGGGAGCGGAACACCCCGGCGTTGCCTTCGAGCTCTTCGGCGACACCGTCGAAGCGGCCGTAGCCGGTGCTGATGAACAGCACCCCGGGCTCGGCGGGGTGGGCGAACATCATGTGGATGTCTGGGTTGTCGCCGGGCAGGTCGACCGTCCAGCTCTCGCCCCCGTCGGTGCTGCGAGCCACGCCGCCGACCTCGACGCCGACCCAGATGCGGTCGGGATCGTTCTCGTCGATGACGAGCGCACGTGCCCGTCCTGGCAGGGGAGGCTCGACCGGCACGCACCAGCGTTCCGCTTCGGGGAGCGCGGCGAATGCCGTGATCTCGTCCCACGTTGCCCCGCCGTCGTCGCTGCGGAACAGGCCGGCGGGCTCGGTGCTGGCAAAGAGCCGGCCGTCGCTGGCGGCTCGGATCTGCCACACCTCGCGCCCGGCGAGCTGCGGCCCGGCCCAAGTCATGCCCCCGTCGGGGCTGGTGAACAGGCCGCCGGCCGACCCGGCGAACACGCGGCCGTCGATATCGACGAGGTCGCGGACGTGTCGTGCTTCGAGCGTCTGTGTGGCTCCCTCGCCGTCGATGACGAAGACGCCCTTGGTGGTTCCCGCAAGCAGCTGACCGTTCATGGACTCACCCTAGATCGGACGCGGAAATGGCGGGTTCGGGCGCGTCAGACGTTTACGGATTGCTGTGCTCAGGCTCTCGAGGGTCGTCGAGCGTGATGGTCCAACCGGGTCCGAGTTCGGTGTCGAAGCGGTGCTGGAACATGGGCACGAGCATCGTGGCGGGCAGGACACACTCGGCGCAGGCTTCGTCGGGAATGTGGATGCTGAGTGTGATGTGGCGTCCGGCGACCGACGCAGTGAGGTCGGCACGGTCGGCGCGCAGGACAGCGGCCAACTCCTCGACGACGCCGGCGACCGCGGAGTCGGTTGCCGGCGCTCTCGACGCGTCAGCGCTGACCAGTTCACCAGCGCGCGCCAGTTGGGCATCGGTGCCGATTCGTCCGTCGTTGCGGGTCGGTTTGGTGCCGCCGGCTGTGAGCAGGGCTAGCACGGTGGGGGTCACCTCATCGGCGATGGCCACTGCCTCGGCGGAGGTCAGGCTGCCGATCGGGTGGGGCACGGTGGCGAATGGGTAGTCGGTGAAGCCCTGCAGTTCAGCGATGGCCTCGCCGGTGGCAGCAAACGGCTCGGTCAGGATCGCTGCGGCGGGCACGCCCAGCTCCTCGGAGTGCACGGCGTCGAGCACACTGCTCGACGAGCAGCTTCCTCAATCGCCGATGGCGGCGATGATCGCCGTTACCTCGGCGGCCAGCGCTTCCACCTCTTCGGGAGCGGCTGGCAGGTTGGCGGTGGGCTTCATCATCAGCACGGCGTCGCGCGCCCCGTGTGTTTCGATGAGGTTTTGGGCAACACGCCGAAGGATCCTGGGCGCGTGCGTCTTGCCGTTGCTCACCAGCCCGATGACGGCACCGTCCAGCGCATCCGGTCGCGGCGCGCGCTTCGCCCCCGCGTTGGCCACTCGCAGCGTCGGGTCCACCAGGGTGACGGTCATGGCGTGAGTATCTCCTGGGTGATGAGCGGGACGCTGCGATCGCGGCTCCAGGTGGGGAAGAACGAGGAGTGGCCGCCGGCATCGCCGCCGCCGACCATGAGCGCGATGTCGTCAGGGCACGTCCCGCGGGGGACTGAGATGTCCTCATCGCCGGGCTGAACCTGCGGGTCGGTCTCCATCCATTGCGTCGGGTGGAAGCCGGTGACATTGCCGGCCGCTTCGACCTTGCCGCCGCGCTTCACCTCGGCGTACGTGCGAGTGGCGTGAGCGAACAGGTACTCCTGCACCTGCGCCCGGCTCCAGCCGGCCGCCCCGAGCTTGCGGGCGTGCTCGGGCGCAAACACCACCAGCGACCGACCAGAGCTAAGTGAGCCGAACGCTGACATCGTGTCGGCAAACGTGCCCAACAGACCCTCGGGATCGGGCGATGCGTGGTTCAGCACGTTGTGGCCCGACTCGGCAGCCATGACGGTGACCGTGCTCTGGCCGGGCGAGTAACCCAGCGACACGTGGTAGGGCTCCCACGGGCTGGTGGCCTCGTCCTCTCCGAAGCACATCGCGTACTTGCCCGCCCAGCCCTGGGTGCTCTTGTCGAGCTTGCCGGGAATGGCCGCGAGGCAGTTGCGCAGCACGAGGCGCACCGCGCGGCCGACCGTGGCGTTGGCCCGGAAGCCTGGGCCGAACAGGTTCTCCTTGTAGTGGATGCCGATCTCGTTACGGATCGGACCGTTGACCGCGATGAGGATGGCTGCGCCGCCGGTGCTGGCCGACACGGCATGCAGCTCGAAGGCCGGGTCGCCGATGGCGGCGAGAGCCGCACCCACAACCGGGAAGTACTCGGGCAGGCACCCGGCCATCACGGCGTTGGCAGCAGCCTTGCGTGCAGTGACCTCCAGGCCGCGTGCGGGTTCGCGCAACAGGACGTGGTCTGCGTCCCACGCACCGCCGGCCACCATGGCGTCCACCAGCGCCTCAGTGGGCGGCACCACCGGCAGGCCGTCGGTCCAGCCGGCGTCGTAGCAGGCCTCGATGGCCTGCCACGGGTCGGTCAGTTCGAGATCGCCGTTCGATGTCATGGTCTGCAGTGGCCGCGGCTGAGCGCACCCGCGGCCATCGAACCGGTCTGCCCCAATCCGGTCGCGGTCAAGGGCGGTGCCGGCGTCGGCGAGGACGCCGCCGGACGAGCCGCTCATCGAGCGTCTCGCGAGGGTTTGGCTCTGCGGCGACAGCGGGGGCGGGTTCGTCGCCGGCCAGCACCGCCACGATCTTCGCGGTGTGCTCGGGAGTGCTGCCGCAGCAGGTTCCGATCACGCTCACGCCGGCGGCGCGAACCCGGTGCGAGTGAGCGGCAAGCAGTTCCGGCGTGCCGTCGTAGGCGAGCGAATGACCGTGCCACACCGGCACGCCGGCGTTCGGCTTGGAGATGACCGGAGTGTCGGGAGCGACTTGGGCAATGGCGAGCACCGCTGCTTCGGTGTCGGGCACGTTGTTGCCGCAGTTGGCACCGATGGCGGCGACTTCCAGGGGCCCCAACCGGTCGGCCAACTCGTTGCCGGTGACGCCCATCATCGTGCAGCCGGCGGTGTCGAAGCTCATCGTGACCGCGACCGGCAGATCGCTCACCCGACGTGCTGCGCGCACGGCAGCCTCGACTTCGCCGAGCGCGCTCATCGTCTCGATCCACAGCAGATCGACCCCGCCAGCATCGAGCGCTGCAGCCTGCTCGGCGAAGGCGTCTTCGCAGGCTTCGACGCTCATGTCGCCGAGCGGCGCGAGCAGCTCGCCCGTCGGGCCCATCGAGCCGGCGACCAGCACCGGCCGGTCCGACTGCTGCGTCTCAGCGTCGGCTTCGGCCCGACCGATCTGCGCAGCGGCAATGTTGAGCTCGCGCACCTGCCGCTCGAAGCCGTGCAGTGACTGCCGGAAACAGTTGCCGCCGAAGCTGTTCGTCACGATCAAATCGGCGCCAGCCTGCAGGTAGCCCCGGTGGACGGCCCGGATCTCCTCAGGGTGGCTGAGATTCCATTCCTCAGGCGACCAACCCGCTGACAATCCGGCGGCGAACAGCTGCGTGCCCATCGCGCCGTCGGCTACCACGTACCCCTTGGATTTCACGATGTCATGCAGTGTGACGGTCATCGGTTGGCTCAGGTCCTTGGCCGGCTCGCAGTCGCGAAGCCGTCTGGCGGGTCATGTCTCGCAGCGCAACGTATCGCCGTATTCGCTCGCCGCACCACTGGCGTTGTTGCAGGTGTTCAGGAATCCGTGGGCACCCGCTCGCTCGTCGTGCAAGCATTTCGCAACCAGAGGGTGAGAGGGGCTGGCCATGGACGAAGTGACCTACGAAGTTGACGGGCACGTGGCGACGATCACGTTGAACCGGCCCGACAAGCTCAACGCGATGACCGACGAGATGTACCACGGCATCGGCGAAGCACTGCTCGCGTCCGACGCTGACCCTGCGGTGCGCTGCACGATCGTGACCGGGACCGGCCGGGCGTTCACGTCCGGGCACGATCTCGGCGAGTTCGCGGATCGAGCCGCATGGATGCCGTGGCGGCCAGACCGGTTCGACATCGGGCTCGAAACCGCCAAGCCCACGATCGCCGCGATCCAGGGCTATTGCCTGGCGGGCGGACTCGAGCTGGCGCTGTTCTGCGACATCCGGGTCTGCGACGAGACCGCTCAGTTCGGCTGTCCGGAAGTGCGCTGGGCGATCCTGCACGGCTACGGCGCGCTGCGGCTGCCCGGCCTGATCGGCTCGTCGGATGCGATGCGGCTGCTGCTGACCGGATCGTTCATCGACGCTGCCGAGGCGCTGCGCATCGGGCTGGTCAGCGAGATGACTGCTCCCGAAGACCTGCAGGCAACTGCCCGCGGCATCGCCGACCAGATCGCCGCCAACGGCCCTGCCGCGATCCGCATGACCAAGGAGATGGCGCTGCGCGGCCGGGAGATGTCGCTGGCCGACGGCCTGCGGCTCTACCAGGAATACACCCGCTCGGCCTTCGCCTCCCCCGATGCAAAAGAGGGCCTGCGGGCCTTCGCCGAACGCCGCGACCCCGACTACGGCGCCTAGAGGCTGAGCCGGCGGGCGAAGCCGTGGCCCGAGCGGCCCGTGAGCGCAAGCGAACAAGAGCGGCAAGCACGGGGCTGAGCCCTGGGACCCGAGCGGCCCGTGGGCGCAAGCGAACAAGAGCGGCAAGCACAGGGCGAAGCTGGGGCCGAGCAGGATCGGTACGATCCGGGCCCGCTGGGGCTGACGGCGATCCAGGGGTGATGTGCGAGGCGTTCGGGTACTGGATCTGAGCGATGGGTGTGCAGGCGCGTACTGCGCTCGGCTGCTCGCGATGACCGGTGCCGATGTCGTGGTGGGCGAGCCGCCGGAAGGATCGCGCCTGCGGCGATCGCGTGCGATCGACACCGATGCCGGACCAGTCTCGGCGGCGTGGGAGTACCTGCGAGCCAACACGGCCAGCGTCGTCGTCGATCCCGGGACATCGCTGGCTGAGCTGGCCGGCGATTTCGACGTGGTCGTGCTGGACGTGCACGGCGATCTGACCTCGACGCAAGCGGAGATCGCGGCGGCGCGCGAGGCGCACCCCCGGCTGGTGGCAGCAGCCGTCACGCCGTACGGGTTCACCGGACCGAAGTCGGCATGGCGCGCAGGTCCTCTCGAACACTGGGCGCTGGGCGGGCACATGAGCCTCAACGGCGAGCCGGATCGGCACCCGCTGCCCGGCGGCGGTCCGTGGCTCACGCATCTGGTCGGGGCGACTGCTGCGATCGGCATCCAGGCTGCGCTGGTCAACGCCGCCACGACAGGCTGTGGCGATCTGGTGGAGGTGTCGGCGCTGGAGGCGCTGGCCAACGCCCACCAGTGGAGCTTCAGCCTCTACACCCACAACGGTGTCACCAAGCGCCGGTGGGGGAACCGCTTCGGCGAGCAGCACCATCCGCTGGCGCTCTATGAGTGCAGCGACGGCTGGATCTGCATCGCGTCCGTTTCGATCCACCAGTGGGAAGGCTTCTGCGTCGCCATGGATCAGGTGGAGTTGCTGGCGCGGGACGACCTCTATGTCCCCGCGGTGCGATTCGACCACGCCGACGAGCTCGACGAGATCATCTCCGCCTGGGCCGCCACGAAAACCGTCGCCGATGCCGTCGCCGACTTGCAGGACAACCAGGTTCCCTCCGGACCGGTCGCCAGTCTCGACGACATGCTGGCCAGCCCGCAGCTCGCCGCACGCGGCTACTGGCAACACCTCGACGTCGTCGACACTCCGACCAGTGGCGTCCGGCAAGACGCATCAGGCGCTGCCGAAGCGTCAACTGGGCGCCCCCCGACAGGCGGCCCGCACGGCGGCATCGCAGCGAGTGCGGACGGATCAGCCGCTGCCGACGGGCCGACGGCGCGGCTGCCGGGCCCGCCGGCACGCATCGAGGGCGCGACACCGCAGTTCCGCCGCGCGCCGGCACTCGGCGCGGGCCCCGACGGCACAGCCTCGTACGAACGGGGCTGGCCCGACGGCGTCAAGCCGCTGGCGGGTGTGCGCGTGGTCGAGTTCACGATCGCCTGGGCAGGCCCGTTGGTCTGCCGCATGCTCGCCGATCTCGGCGCCGATGTCATCAAGATCGAGCACCCCACCGCACGCGGCCTCGCGATGCCGCCCGCCGAAATGATCCAGGCTGAGCGCGGCGGCTGGGAATGGGGGCAGCTTCCCGGGCCGCTGTCGCGCAACGGCATCTTCCTGAACAACGATCCCGGCGATGACTGGTTTAACCGGCTCGGTCACTGGAACAAGATGAACCGCTCGAAGCGGGGTCTCTGCTTGGACCTGAAGGCTCCCGGCGGGCGGGACGTGCTGCGCAGGCTCGTCGAGACAGCAGACATCGTGGTGAACAACTACAGCCCCCGCGGCGTTCGCTCTGCGGGCATCACGGCCGCCGAGCTCCGCGAGATGAATCCCGCCATCGTGACGCTCGACATGTCCGGCTTTGGCGCCACCGGACCTGACGCCGAGCGCATCAGCTGGGGACCTGTGCTCGATGCTGCCTCCGGTCTGGCATCCACTACCGGCTACCCGGACTCGGGTCCGTACAAGCAGGGCATCGCATTCCCCGATGTCGTCGGCGGTCTGCACGGCACGGTCATTGCGCTGGCCGCGCTGTGGCAGCACTGGCGCACCGGCGAGCCCGTCGCTGTTGAGCTGTCGCAGCTTGAGACAGCGATCAATGTCGCCGGCGACCAGTTCGTCGAAGCCTCGATGCGTCCGGCCGGCGCGATGCCCCCACCCCGCCGCGGCGCCCGCACACCAGACGCTGCACCCTCGGGCGTGTATCAGTGCCGCGGCCAAGACGCCTGGCTGGCCCTGACAATCGAGGACGACACAGCCTGGCAAGCACTGGCCCGGGTGCTCGACGATCCAGCATGCGACCCCAAGTGGACGACCGCCACCGCGCGCCATGCCGATCACGACGCCATCGACATCCTGATCGAGCGCTGGACAGCAACCCGAGACAAACACGAAGCAGCCGCTGCCTTGCAAACGGCCGGCATAGCCGCCTCAGCAGTCATGACGATCGCCGACATCGTCAACGACGACCACAGTGCAGCTCGCGGCCTGATGGTCGACCACGCCCGCCCAGGCGGGCAACCCCAGCGCTTCCCCGGCCTCCCGTTCCGCTTCGACACCACGCCAGCCGCCCTCAGCCCTCCCCCCAAGCTCGGCCAGCACAACGACAAGATCCTGACCGAGCTCGGCTACACCCCCGCCGAGATCACCGGCCTCTACGACACCGACACCATCGCCAATCAACCACCCGACTGACCACGCCGACGGCAAAGACCCGACCCCGATAGCTGTGGCGGCGGCAGGGGAACTCTGCGAGGTTGGCACCTGCTGGATTCCCGGAGCAGAGGGCACCTGCCGCCGCCACAGCGGGCGCACCCCGGGCGCGCGCCTAGGCCATGGTGAGGCCGCCGCTGACTGACAGCGTCTGCCCGGTGATGTAGCCCGCTTCCTCGCTGCACAGGAACACGACGGCAGCAGCGACCTCGTGCGGCTGCCCGATCCGCTTCATCGGCACAGCCCGAGCCATCGCCCCGATGATCTTGTCGCTCGTGTCGGTGGCCGCGGCGATCTCCTCCAGCAGCGGGGTGTCGGTCGGCCCCGGACACACCACGTTGGCGGTGATGCCGCGGCGCGCCACTTCGCGGGCGATGGTCTTGGTGAACGCGATCACACCGCCCTTGGCGCCCGCGTAGACGGCCTCGCCCGAGGAACCGACTCGGCCGGCATCGGAGCCGATGTTCACGATCCGCCCGAAGCCCGCTTCGATCATGGCGGGCAGGCATCCGTGCGTCGTGCGAAGCGGACCCTTGTAGTTGATCTCGATGATCCGGTCCCAGAAGTCCTCGTCGGTCGCCACGAACGGAGTCAGCACATCCCAGCCGGCGCAGTTGACCAGCACTTCGACTGGCCCGAGTTCGTTCGCCACCGTCTGCAGGCCGCCCGAGACGGCAGCGGCATCGGCCACGTCCATCTCGACGGCGATGGCTGTGCCGCCCGCGGCGTTGATCATGGCGGCGGTCTCGGTGGCTTCGGGCACCCGCAGGTCGGTCACCGCCACACGCCGGCCGTCGCGGGCCAGCCCCAGGCAGATCTCGCGGCCGATGCCTCTGCCGCCACCAGTCACCAGGGCCACCCGGGCTGTGCTGTCTGGGTCGCTCACGTCGTCTCCTGTCGTCAAGCGCTTGGGCCGTGAGGTGCTCTAGGAGCGGGTGGCCTGCGCCACGTCGCCCCACTTGTGGACCATGTCGGGGTCCTTGCGGATCTGTTCCTCCGCCAGGTACATCACCACCCGGCTTGCGGTGCCCGCGTAGCGGTCCTTGAGACGGTCGGCCATCTCGTTCCAGGGAGCGACCAGCGCGAAATGCTCCAGCATGTCGTCGGTGATGCAGTCGGCCATGCCGGCGATGTCGCCCGCGGCCATGCGCTCGCGCAGCGCCGAGGTCACGCCCTCATAGCCCAGGTCGGTGAACTGGAACGAGTAGTTCGGCGTGGTGCCGTAGAACGCGATCTGCGTCTTGGCCCGCCGCACGAGCGGCGCCAGCTCGTCGGGGGAGTCGCCCGGTGCGGCGAACACCGGCACGATCAGGTCGACCTCGCTGGCGTCGCGGCCGGCCCGCTCGGCGCCCTGGGCCACCTCGGGCAGCAGCCGCTCGCGGATGTAGTGCATGGTGTGCATCGGGTGCACGTGCACGCCGTCGGCAACCTCGCCGGCCACCCGGTTCATGATGGGTCCCACCGAGGAGATGTCGACCTTGACATCGCCGTAGTCGTGGTTGCGCGGCGTCCACTGCGCCGGCAGCAGGCTCAGGTTGAAGAACTCGCCCTCGTAGCTGAGCTTCTCTTCTCGCCGGAAAGCCCGCAGGCAGGCCTGCACTGCTGCCACGTAGTCGCGCATGCGCGCGGCCGGCCGATCGAACTCGACCCCATAGCGCCGCACGATGTGGCCTTTCACCTGGCTGCCGAGGCCGAGACGGAAGCGGCCTTGGGTCTCGCCGGCAAGCTCCCAGGCAATCTGCGCCGACACCATCGGGCTGCGGGGGAATGCCACCGCGATGCCGGTGGTGAACGTCAGGCTGGGCGCTGCCATGGCGGCCGCGGCGAGCTGCATCCACGGCACCTGGCCGGTCTCGGTGTAGAGCATCCCCGAGAAACCGGCGCCCTCGACCTTGCGAGCCAGGTCCGTCGCGTCGCTCCAGGACGATGAGCCGGTCATGAGGTCGAATTCCACGATGTGCCTCCTGTGAGCACGAACTCGCTCAAGGTAGCCCCCGCCGACCCGCCGCGTCGCGGGCAGGACGGGCAGCGCGCGGCATCGCTCGCATACGCTGCGGCCATGTCCAAGGGTGCGACCTATGACTGGCTGCTGCTGGGCGACGCCGTCGATCGTGCGGCTCGCACGTGGGGCGACCGTCCGGCGGTGATCTTCGGCGACCGGCGCTGGAGCTACGCCGACTTCGCCGCCGAAGTCGACCGCGTGGCCAAGGGGCTGATGGCGCTCGGCGCCGAGCGCGGCGACCACGTGGCCGTGTGGATGACCAACCTGCCCGAGTGGCTGTGGCTGCAGTACGCGATTCCCAAGGTGGGCGGCTGCATCGTGCCGCTCAACACCCGGTACCGCACCGACGATGTGGCGTACACGGTGGCGCAGTCGGAGAGCCGGTTCATGATCTCGCTCGACCAGTCGGGGCCGATCGACTACCGCCAGATGCTCTGCGAGGCCTACCCGGAAATCACTGCCGCCGGGCACCTGGAGCAATTGGTGTTCACCGGTGCCGACCGTGACGACGTCTTGACCGATGCGATGAGCTGGGACGATCTGCTCGCTGCGGGGGAGCGCATCTCCGATGAGCAGCTGGCCGAGCGCGCCGCCAGCGTAACCGTCGACGACCGCATGATGCTGGCCTACACCTCCGGCACGACCGGCCACCCCAAGGGGGTCGTGCACACCCACCGCCCGCTGCGCAACAGCCGTGAGCGCTCGATGCTGCTGGGCCACACGGCCAACGACGTCCACATGAGCTACTTGCCGCTGTTCCACCTGTTCGGCTTCGGCGAGGTGTCGATACAGGCGGTGCTCACCGGCGGCTGCCAGGTGCTGTTCGACGTCTTCGACCCCGCAGCGGTGCTAGCGGAGGTGGAGGCACATGGCGGCACCGTGCTGCACGGATTCGACTCGCACTGGGGCGACTTGCTGCGAGCTCAAGACGAGCACCCCCGCGACATGACCAGCCTGCGCATGGGAACGCTCGCCGCGGGCATGGAGTCGTCCACCCCGATTGCCCGACGGGCTCAAGAAGTGTTCTGCCCGACGATCTCAGGCTGGGGCATGAGCGAATCGTGGGCGTTCGTCAGCTGCAGCCACCCCACCCACTCCGTCGAGCAACGCACCGAGGCATCGGGCTACCCGATGGACGGCATCGAGTACCAGATCCGCGACCTCGACACCGGCGAAGAATGCCCGCCCGACACCCCCGGAGCGCTGTTCGTCCGCGGCTACACCGTGATGGAGGAGTACTGGCGCCGCCCCGAGGCCACGGCCGAAGTGCTCGGCGACGACGGCTGGCTCGACACCGGCGACATCGCCAGGATGCGCCCCGACGGCCACGCCGTCTTCATCGGCCGCCACAAGGACATGCTCAAGGTCGGCGGGGAGAACGTCTCACCAGCCGAAGTGGAGGGCTACCTGCTCGAAGTCGACGGCGTCGAGCAGATAGCCGTAGTCGGCTACCCCGACCCCCGCTTGGTCGAGGTCCCGGTGGCCTTCGTCCAGCTCACTGCCACAGCCCCGCCCGACATCACCGAACAGTCACTCATCGAGCGCTGTCAAGGCCGCATCGCCAGCTTCAAGATCCCCCGCCACGTGATCTTCGTCAAGGAAATGCCAGCCACCCCCTCAGGCAAGATCCGCAAAGTAGAACTCCGCGACTGGGCCCTCGAAGACCTCGGCGACCCCAGCCACGCCTAAGACCCGAGGACGCGAGGGTCGGGCCGAAGCGTGGTCTCCGCGCGCAGTCATGAAGCGGCCCCAAGCACGCCAAACCTGCACACAAGGCGCTTCATCTGTTTGAAGCACGGAGGCCATGCCTCGGTGCGACCCGGGTTCAGCTACTAGGGACCAGAAAACGCCATTGCAGGCTCGCGAGGCCCATCCAGCGTGTGATCGGCAGCCAACCCCATCGCCCGCTCGCTCTCGCGACTCTTGACCTCCGAGCGCGCCACGACATGGTGGTGCACCTCATCAGGACCGTCGGCCAGCCGCAGCGTGCGCTGCGCATGCCACATGTCCGCCAGCGGGAACCACTGCGAGACGCCGGCTGCGCCGTGCATCTGGATGGCTTCGTTGATGATGTCGCAGCACTTCTCGGGAACCATCGCCTTGACAGCGCTCACCCAGATGCGGGCTTCGGCATTGCCGAGCGTGTCCATGGCCTTGGCCGCACGCAGCACCATCAGCCGCATTGCCTCGACCTCGATGCGTGACCGCGACACGATCTCCATGTTCTTGCCCAGGTTGATGAGCTTCTTGCCGAAGCCCTCGCGTGACAGCCCGCGGTCGACCATCATCTCGATGGCCTTCTCGGCGGCGCCGATGGAGCGCATGCAGTGGTGGATGCGGCCGGGGCCGAGCCGCAGCTGGCTGATCTCGAAGCCGCGGCCCTCGCCGAGCAGGATGTTGTCCTTCGGGACGCGCACGTCGTTGAACAGGATGTGCATGTGCCCGTGCGGCGCGTCGTCGGCGCCGAAGACGTGCATCGGTCCGAGGATCTCCACGCCGGGGGCGTCGATCGGCACGAGGATCTGCGACTGCTGCTTGTAGGTGTCCGCGTCGGGATTGGTGCGGACCATCGTGATCATGATCTTGCAGCGGGGGTCGCCGGCACCGGAGATATAGAACTTCTCGCCGTTGATCAGCCACTCGTCGCCGTCGAGCACGGCGTTGGTCTGCACCTGCTTGGCGTCGGAGCTCATCACGGCCGGCTCGGTCATGGCGTAGGCGGAGCGGATCTTGCCCTCGAGCAGCGGCTCGAGCCATTGCTGCTTCTGCTCGGCCGTGCCGACACGCTCGAGCACCTCCATGTTGCCGGTGTCGGGCGCAGAGCAGTTGAGGCACTCCGACGCCAGCCGGTTCTTGCCCAGCTCGTTGGCGATGTAGGCGTAGTCCAGATTGCTCAGTCCTTCGCCGGTGTCGGCGTCGGGCAGGAAGAAATTCCACAGGCCCTGCTCACGCGCCTTGGCCTTGGCGCCGTCCAGCAGTTCGAGCTGGCCGGGAGCCCAGCTCCAGCGGTCCTCCCGGTTTTCGCCCATCCGGTGGAATTCCTCGGTGATGGGGTCAACCTCATCGCGGATGAACGCCTTGACCGCTTCGTACAGCGGCTCGACCTCGGCGGACATCCGCAGATCGAAATCGTCCATGCTCGCGGACTTCAATGCTCCGCCAACCACAGCTGCTCTCCTCGTGTGCCTGCCAACCGCTGGGCTGCCGCTGGCGCAGTGAACCCTAGCGAGATCGGGTTGACGGCTCCCGGCCGAGCCTTCGGGCCCCGGCTGCCCATCCCTCGGCGGAGGTGAACGCGCCGGTACCTTCGAAGGCCATGTTGCAGTGTGTCCGGGGTATGTGCACCGAGATGGCCACCGCGGGTCTGGGGTACGACATCACCGGGGCGAGGGCGTGGCTGTACGACCTCGATCCCGGGACGATCGCCGGCACGACCCGCCAGCGGGACATGGTGGTCCCGCTGTGCAGAACGCACGCAGACCGCATCACCGTGCCGGTCGGGTGGGAGTTCTCCGATCGGCGGGCCCCGGTGCCAGATCCGGTCGTGGCGCAGCCGGAGCCTGACGCGGCGGTCGAGCCCCTGTTCGCGCCCCGCTCGCGCCCCGAGCCTGCCGTCACCGAGGAAACCGCCGAGCCCGAGCCCGAGCTCGAGTCAGGACCGGCACCGGCATCGTTGCTCGAGCGCGCGTTCCGGGCAGCGCCCTCCCGTTCGCAGTAGCAGCGCTACAGCAGGCTCGCGCCCCGCACTGCGGTGAGCACGAGTCGCCCATCGTGATTCATGCTCGCCCGGTAGCGAACGCCTTCGGAATCGGCGAGCACCAGGTTGTTCCCCTCGCTGGCGACGTGCAGCTCGGTGCCCAGTTCGTGCGACAGCTCGACCCGGCTGGCCTCGAGCGCCGCGCGCATTCGGCTGCGACGTTGGGCCTCGTAGAGGTCCATGTCGTATTCGACGAAGTCGCCCGGCTCGGTCCCAGTCGGCCGCACAGCCAAACAATGTCACAAGCAGTCGGCCCCCGACACCAAGAGCGGAGGCGCGCGCCAGTAGCTTGACAGCGTGAGCCTGTGGCTGGCTGTACCGCTGTCGCTGGTGTTCATCTACATCGTGTACCGGCTCGGCTTGCGGATGATGGCCACGTTTTCGAGGCCGATCCCGCCGCCGCCCCCGCCCGGAGAGCTGCGACGGGTGCGGCTCACCTACCGGTGCAGCCTGTGCGGCACAGAGATGCGCATGACACGCGCCCCAGTGCAGCACCCGGAGCCGCCGCGCTGCTGCAGCGAGGACATGGATCTCATCGCCAACGCCGACGAGTAGAGACCTGCCTCTCCTGCAGCGCGTGGATACCCACAGGTTCTCCACAAGCTGGGGAAAATCACATCTGTGTCATTACCGCCAGCGAGTTGCAAGCAGGATGCCCGCCAGCACGATCGCGAGGCCCACGGCAATCCATGCACTGGCTGGGCTGCCAGGCAGCCAGCTCATGTAGTTCGACACGATCACGGCGGTGCCGATGCCGAGCAGGGCCGCGATCAGCCATCCGAACCACGAGGCGCTCTGCGAGCCGTGGCCGGGGGTGTTCTGGGGCGCTGCCTGCGCACCCTGCGGTCGTGTGCCCTTGGGCGTGATGCGGCTTGTCTTGCGGGGCCGAGCCATGGCTGATCAACCTAGTGGTGCAATCGGATTCTGATCCGCATCGAGCGTGTGCTCGTCTGCGAGACGATCATCCGCCGTCGTCGTCGTCGGACGGGGCCTCGGCCTCGGCCTCGTCGTCGGCATTTCCTTCGCCGTCGCCGTCGCCGGCTTCGGCCTCGCCGACGACCAGGGTCACCGTGTCGTAGTTGATCCTGACATCAGTCCCAGGCACCGGGTCGAACGTGATGACCTGCCCGTCGGCCGCGTCGCCTGCAGCGACCGATTGTGTGCGGCGCCTGACCGTGAAGCCGAGTTCGGTCATGGCGGCTTCGACCTCGTCGGCATCGAACGTTCCCAGTGCCTGCAGGCTCGGAACGGTGGCGATCACCGGTGGCGTGTACAGGTGGATGATGACCTCGGACCCCGCGATGAGCACGGTGCCCGGCTCGGGGCTGATGTCGCGCACGACATTGGTGTTCACGTCGAGGTTGGACACCTCGCTGAACGTGCGCTTCACGGAGAATCCGAGCGCCACCAGCTCTGCCTCGATGCGATCGGCGAGCGTTGTGCCGAAGTCCGCGAGAGCGGGAACAACCAGCTCCTCGGGCCCATCGGAAACGATCAGCGTGATCACGCTGCCCCGCTCCACTGGTTCGAACGTCTCGGGGCTGCTGCGTATGACGGTGCCCTCGCTGAATTCGGTGGAGAACTCTCGCTCGACGCGGTCCACGAGCCCGAGGCGAGCCAGCGTGACCCGAGCGTCGTCGACGGTCTGCCCGATCAGCCGCGGCACCTCAACTTCTCCCCGGCCCGCAGAGACCGTCAGCGTGACGACCGTGCCGGCGGGCCGCTGCTCGGTGCCCGGGATGCTCTGCTCGGTCACCAGCCCGATCGCCAGATTGTCGTTGCGGACATCGATCCGCTCGACGCTGAAGCCTGCCGTCACCAGTGCGGCCTCGGCTTCTTCGTAGCTTCGCCCGACCACGCTGGGGAGCTGGACCAGGGTGCGAGGGCTGGCCACGAACAGCGTGATCGGATTGTCCGGATCGTTGGGCTCGGCCAGCAGGAGGCCGGCGCGGGGGTTCTGCTGGAACACCATGTTCTCGTCGACGTCGTCGCGTTCGGAGAATTCGATGGTCACTTGGGAGAATCCGACGTCGGCCAGTTCCCCTTCGGCTTCGGCGAAATGAAGTCCCACCACATTGGGCACGCGCAGGCGGGCATCGGAAGTGTCCTGCGGCTCTGTCACCGCAGAGGGATCGCCGCGGTCGTTGACGAGCAGGAACACCAGCCCGGCGATGACCAGCAGCAGGATGACGAGCAGGGTGATCCACATGGGGGTGCGGTCGGGGGGCTCGATCTGGCTCGGCTGGGCACCTGCGGGGTACTGGGGCGGGTACGGCTGGGGATACTGCGGCTGGCCGTAGTCGCCGGCACCTGCTGCGTGGGAGCCATAGGGAGGCGCCGGCGGCGTCGGCGGGGGTGCGTATCCCGCTGGGGCTTGTGGCGCCGCAGCGGGGATCTGGCCTGTGGTCGTCGGCGACGGGACCGAGACTGCCGGGAAGTAGGCCGTAACGTCGGCGGCAGCTGCATGCGTCGGCTGGCCGGCACGGAAGCGCAGCAGGTCGTTGCGCATCTCGGCGGCCGATCCGTAACGAGCCTCGGGCTCCTTGGCGAGCCCGCGCAGGCAGATGGCCTCGAGTTCGTGGGGAACGTCAGCGTTGTAGCGCGACGGCGGGACAGGGGTCTCCTGCACGTGCTTGTAGGCGATCGCGACGGGGCTGTCGCCGGTGAACGGCGGTCCCGCTGTGAGCACTTCGTACAGCACGACCGAGAGCGAGTACACGTCGCTGCGCGGATCCGCGTCCATCCCCTGGGCCTGCTCGGGAGAGAGGTAGGTGGCGGTGCCCATGACCGAACCCGTGCGGGTCAGGTCGTCCGAGCCGCCCCCGAGCGCCCGCGCGATGCCGAAGTCGGCGACCTTGACCTGGCCGGACTGGGTGATCATCACGTTGCCAGGTTTGATGTCGCGGTGAACGACGCCGTTGCCGTGGGCGAACGCCAGAGCGGCTGCGATGTCGATGGCGATGTCGGCGGCACGGTCGGGGTGCAACGGACCTTCGCTGCGGATGACCTCGGCCAGGCTCCTCCCCTCGACGTACTCCATGACGATGTAGTAGGTGCCTTCGTGGTTGCCCCAGTCGTAGACGCCCACGACATTGGGCTGGCTCAGATTGGCTGCGGCTTGGGCTTCCCGCCGGAATCGCTCGACGAACGACGAATCGGTGGCGAACTCGGGGAACAGCACCTTGACCGCGACCGGCCGGTCGAGGAGCTGGTCACGGCCCAAGAACACCTCGGACATGCCGCCCCGGGCGATGCGGCTGAACAACTCGTAGCGGCCGCCGAAGATGGGATTTGGGTTGTCTGCCATGGACGCTCGGCGAGTGCTGCCACATCGGTCCGCTTGCTCGGCGGGTGACTGCAGCGGGTCGGGCTAGGGGCCGTCGTCGACGGGTGTCGGGACTGCCCGCAGTGCAAGGGCGGCTTCCGCTGCGGTCGCAGCGATCATCGTTGCCAAGGTACCGCTGCCTCGGGGATCGCCAACGTCAAGTGCTGCATCACCTTCGATGAGCACCGCTACCGCCAAGGTCGGAGCGTCGGCGGGAGCCAGCAGCACCGCCCAGCTGCCCGCAGTTCCGTCGAGGTCGCCGGCGTCATTGGCGGCGCCGCCAGCGATCGCGGCGCGCACCTCCACACCGTCGGCGGGAACGAGACGGATCGGCACCTGCTCGGCCGCGGCGATCATGCCCCCGAGCAGGCCGGCAGCCTCGCCGGGCTCGAAGAGGCGTCCTGCGCTGTGTCTCGTGGCGTGTTCGACAGCGCCGCCTGCCGCGCCGCCGGGCGCCCGGGCGTTGACCTGCTGCACCACGTAGGGGCGCATGCGGATGCCCTCGGCGGCGACCCCCGCAGCAGCGAGCGCGAGCTGCAATGGCGTCAGCGTCACCCCGTCGAGCTGCGCCGCGCCGTCGGGCTCACCGGGCAGGTCGATGCCGGTCGCTGCGGGCTGGGCGCCGGCGCCCCGCAGCAGTGCATCGGCCCCCGCACCGAACGCCGCATCTGCGGTCAGGACATAGCTGCGCTGGTAGGCACGCGCCACCGGCAGCCCCGTCATCAGTGCGGGTCCCGACGGCACCAGTCGGTCGACGAGGTTGGGGTCGAAGCTGGGACGCGACCACAGCGCAAGGACCGCCCCCGTCTGCGGATGCACGACAACGACTGCACCGTCGCGATCTCCCAGTGCGGCACGAGCGGTGAGCTGCACCCCGTGATGAATGGTCAGACCGAGATCGCCGACCCGGTCGCTGTCGGCGAAGAGATCCGAGACCTCGCGCAGCGCGATGTCCGCAGCACGACCCGAGAGCTCGGCGTCGTAGCTGCGCTCGAGCCCGCCTGCGCCCGCCCGCTGCGCCAGGTGCCCCGCGACATGGGCATAGAGCGACCCATGGGGGTACGAGCGCAGCCGGTGCGCTCCGGCGGCGTCGGGTTCGATGGCAGGTGCAATCGTCTCGCCGTCGGCGCTGGTGATCGCGCCGCGCGCTTGGCCGAGTGCCGCCGCCGCGGCTCGCCGGTTGACGTCGTGATGCCGCAGGCGCTCAGCAGAGAAGAAGCCGATGTTGGTGAGCTGCACGAGGAGCACGACGAAACCCGCGGCCAGCACGAGCGCCAGCCGCGCGATGCGCCGGCTCATGAGTCACCGCGGAGGCTGAGCCGCGGGCCCGAGCGGCCCGCGAGCGCAGCGAGCCAGAGTGCGAGAGAACTCGCGACGCAACGGCGAGTACCGCCAATCCGCGTGCGTTCGAGGGGGAGCTGCTGGGGCTCGCCTTGGGCGGGGGTGCCGGCTGCGCGTCGCCGTCGCCGTGCCGGTCCGCGCGATGGCGCCCGCAGCTCGCCAGTCGGCGCGCCCCCAACCGCCGGTTCGACCACGCGCAGCCGTGCCGGGGGGGTGCCGTGCGGCGGTCCCAGGTCCTCACCCTGGCCGCCGCCGGCGTCAGAGACGGCGAGCAGCAGGCCCACCGCCACGCAATTGCCGATCATCGCCAGCTGCCCGTAGGCCACGAACGGCAGCGCCCCCACGGTGTGAGGCAGCACCCGCAGCACGCCGGCAACGGTGAAGAGCGCCTGCAGCCCGATCACCGAGGTAGCAGCGGCAGCCACCAGTCGATGGGTGCCCTGCGCTCGCTGGGCAATGCCCGCGCCGACGCCGACTGCCAGCGCGAACGCGACCAGCAGCGCCGCACCGCCCAGAATGCCGAGCTCCTCAGCGATGACGGCGAAGATGAAGTCCCGGTGCGCTTCGTGCAGGTGCTGGGGCGCGCCGAGCCCCGGGCCCACCCCGATGATGCCGCCGTCGCTGATGGCGAACGCCGCGTCGACGACGGTCGCTCCCTCTGTATCGATCCACGGATTCAGCCAGTAGCGGATCTGTGCGGACAGCCGGTCGTGCACGGTCGCGAGCACACCGACACCGATGGCGTAGGTGGCGACCACCCCGGTGAGCGCCCTGGCGCGAGTCGAGCGGGGGACGGTCGGGACGTCGCTGCCGACGAGGTCGTCACCGTCGAGCCACAGCGGCAGCCAGGCCGCCGCAAAGACGATCGCCGATGAGGCGAGGTCAGCACCGATGATGAGCAGCGTCCACGCTCCGATCGCTGCAGCGCTGGCCCCCGCAACGTGGCGGTGCGGGACCAAGCGGGGACCGAGCCAGCGCGGCGCCGTCGTCGTGAGTCCGCAGGCCGCGATGACCACGACGTACTTGGCGAGGCCGTAGGGCTGGACGCTCAGCAGCGACCCCAGATCCAGCCATTGGCGCGGCGGATCGTACGCGCCGGCCGAGACATTGGCCCCGCTGTCCAGGCTCCCCGCGGCCAGCAGCGCCGTGGCGACCAATGCGCACGCGCCAGGGCGGCTGAGGAGCCAGTCGAGGCGGCGCGCAGCGACCAGGGTTGCTGCGATGGACGTGAATCCCAGCAGCACCGCCACTGCCTGTTCGGATGCCAGCAGCGGATCGACCCGCGCGACGAAGACCCAGCCGATGCCCATGAGCAGCCCGACGATCCCGAAGAGGATCTGGTTGCTGCTTGGCGCCCAGCGCTTGATGGCAATACGGGCTGCCGCGCCGCCGGCCAACACGGCTGCCAGCCAACCTGCGGTCCCCCACAGCGTCTGGGTTGCGTCCTGTCCGCCGGCACCGCCCCAGATCGAGTTCTGCTCAACGCCCAGTGCGGTGACAGCGAACGTCGTGCAGACCACCACGCCCGCCATTGCGGCAAGCGCTGCTTCGGTGCGACGTCGCTTGCGCAGCGGGGTCCTCAGCGTGAGCGAGAACGCCGCCAGTTGCGCCGCCTCGAGGTGATTGGCGCACTGGCGGAGGGCGCAGCCGGCTCGGCGGGGGCAGTCGCCGGGGCCGGCACGCCCTCGATGACGACGTCCACGACCAGCGCTGTCGAGTTGTCCCGCCCCCCTCGATCATTCGCCTGGCGCACCAAGGCGCGCGCCACCTCGGAGGGATGGTGATCTGTGTCGAGCAGCTCAGTGATCTCGGACTCGTCCAGCTCGTTGGTGAGTCCGTCGGTGCACAGCAGGAACCGATCATTGCCGGTGAGATCGAGGATCCAGTCGTCGATCAGCACCTCGGGTTCCACGCCGATGGCACGTGTGAGCGTGTTGCGCCGGGGATGCTCAGCGGCCTGCGCCTCGGTGAGATCGCCGGCTCGGACCATCTCCGCGACAAAGTTGTGATCCAGGGTGAGCTGGGTCAGCGTGCCGCCCTGATAGCGGTACACGCGCGAGTCGCCCACGTTGACCAGGCACCAGACCCTGCTGTCGTCGCTCTGCACGACCGCGATGGCGCACAGTGTCGTGCCCATTCCCGTCAGATCCTGGTGCGCGGTCGAGCGATGGTGCACCACCTGGTTCGCGTGGCGCACCGCGGCGAGCAGCTCGCTCGGCGTCGACGGGGAGTTCGCTGCCAGCGTCTTGACGGCGAGGCTGGATGCCACGCTGCCGCCCAGATGCCCGCCCATGCCGTCTGCCACCACGAACAGGCCGATGTCGGCGTACATGGCGTCCTGGTTCTCGGCCCGTCGCAGCCCTCGATCCGAAGCACCGCCCCAGCGGATGCGCATCTGGCGGGCAGGGGCGCTCATACCGTTGCAGTCTCGCTGTTTTGCCGTGCGGCGGCACAGCGTGCGTCGTTCATGCGCTGACCTCGAAGACGGTGGAGCCGATCTGGACGTAGTCGCCGACGCGAACGACAGTCGTGGCCGCGACCTTCTGGCGATTCAGGTAGGTCCCGTTCGTCGAGCCCAGATCCTCCAGCACGTGCTGGTCTCCCCGGCGATACAGCCGGGCATGGGATTGGGAGGAGTAGCTGTCATCGATGACGACATCGCACCCGGGGTCGCGCCCGATGGTGAGCGCGTCGTCCAGCAGGTGCCGTTGGCCTTGGGCGTGGAGCGGGGAGCGAACGACGAGGGCCAGCGGCTGGGTGGCCGCGCGTCCGTTGTCACGCCCGTCGCGTCGCAGCGTGAGGATCGACCTCCAGCTGAGATGGTTGCGCGGCGTCGCCACGCCGGCCCAGACGGCTCGCAGCACCCGGAAGAAAAAGAGGTAGAGCAGCACGAGCACGCATATCGCGAGCAGCCGAACCAGCTGCTCGGACATCAGCTCGACTCCAGCCGCAGCTCGTGTTCGCCGATGGTGACCACGTCTCCCGCGGCGAGCCGCTCGCTGGTCACCTCGATGCCGTTCAGCAGGGTCCCGTTGACGCTGGCCAGATCCACGAGGAGCACGCCGTCAGCGTCCGAGCGAATCTGGGCATGACGCCGGGAGACTCTCGGGCCGTCGAGCACGATGTCGCAGTCGTCTCGGCGCCCGATGACGGTTGCGGGCCCCAGTCGGTGGCTCTGTCCGTCGCTGCCGACCAGGCTGAGGCCACCCACGGCGGTCAAGTGTAGGAGTGCGGGTCGGCGGGCTAGTCTGTTCGCCCCACGCGCGAGTGGCGGAATTTGGCAGACGCGCAGGCTTCAGGTGCCTGTGCCCGCAAGGGTGTGAGGGTTCAAGTCCCTCCTCGCGCACTGCAGCGCCGCACTGGCTGGCGCCAGTGCGGACCGCTCAGTCGAGGGCGCCCTCGTGCCGCAGCAAGTCGGACTTCAGGTCGAGCCCGCCGCCGAATCCGGTGAGGGAGCCGTTGGCGCCGATGACCCGGTGGCAGGGCAGCACGATCGGCACCGGGTTGCGGCCATTGGCCTGGCCGATGGCGCGCACGGCCTTGGGCCTGCCGATCAACGCGGCCTGCTCGCCGTAGCTGCGGGTGCTGCCGTAGGGGATGTCGCCGAGTGCCCGCCAGGCCGCCTCCTGGAAGGCGGTGCCGCGCAGGTCGAGCGGCAGGTCGAAGCTGGTGCGGTCGCCGTCGAAGTACTCGCTGAGCTGGAGCGCTGCTTGGCGCAGGATCGGATGGTCGGGGTCTTCGACCATGTCGTCGGGCAGCTTGACCGTCGGCTCGTCACCGCGCCATGACACGGCACGCAGCCCCTCGTCGGTGGCCACGAGGCCCAACGGCCCGATGGGACTGTCGATCGTGGTGTGCCAGTGCGTGTCGGTGCTCATGAGTCGCTCCCGGATGTGCTGGGTTTGTCGGCGATCGATTGGCTGGACCGGCCGGCGGCATGCCACAGGTGCTGCGCGGCCCACGAACGGTAGGGGCGCCAGCTCTCCGCGAGCGTCTCGAGTTCGCGGGCGGTGACGGGGTGACCGACCAAGCGCTCCGCTGCGCGGCGCAGGCCGAGGTCTGAGGCGGGGAACGCATCGTCCGCGCCGAAGACTCGCATCGCGATGAGGTGTGCAGTCCACGGGCCGATGCCGGGCAGTTCGCAGAGCCGCGCCACGGCGACCTCGAGCGTGTCGGTGGCGCTCAGGTCGAGCTCACCTTTCGCTACTGCCTCGGAGAGTCCCACGATGGTGTCGATGCGGCGCTCGGTGAAACCGAGTCTGGCCAGTCCTGACCTCCCGGCATCGGCGAGGGTCGCAGCACCCGGGAACAGGTGGGTCAGGGGCACTGGAACCTCGACGCAGCATTCCGACGGGGCGTCGAAGGCCGCTCCGAGGCGCTGGGCGATCCGGCCGCTCATCGTGGACGCCGCTGCGAGCGAGATCTGTTGGTTGACGACAATGCGGACGGCGGTCTCGAACCGGTCCCACGATCGCGGCACCCGCAGCCCAGGCGCCTGCCGTACCAGGGGACCGATGAGCGGATCACCGGCGAGTGCAGCTTCAGCCGGTGACGGGTCTTCGTCGGTGCCGAGCATCGCCCGGCAGCGGCTCACCGCATCGATGATCGAGTCGTACGTCGGCAGGTGCAGCCGCAGCAGCAGCTGGTCGCGACAGCCGCCGTCTTCAGCAAGCACAGCGGCGGCGTTGTTGGGCTCGGCCGCCATGGAGGCGGCGCTGTGGAGCACAGTCAGTTCGGCGATGCCGGGGTGGCCGCAGGCGCTGAAGCCGCGGACGTAGCTGGTGTCGCCGCGTGGACCGGCGCCCACGGCTTCGACACCGGGGATAACGCGGGCGGACTGATGCGAGATGAAAGCGCCGAAGTCGTATGGCGTCAGGTACGGCACGGTGAGCACGAGACCGCCGTCGAGATGAGGACGCTCGCCCTGCCGCCGCTTCGCCCGCAGCTCGGTGGGCGTGAAGCAGAACACCGACGTCATGGCCCGGTGCAGCTGGCGCGGCCCGCCGAAGCCCGCCGCACGGGCGATCTCTGCAAAGGTCAGATCGGTGTCGTCGATCAGGCAGCGAGCGAAGTGCGCACGGCGTGACCGGGCGATGGTGGTGGGCGTCGCCCCGACATGGTGCTCGAACAGCCGCCGCAGCTGGCGGGCGCTGTAGCCCACGTGGGCCGCGAGCGCCTCTTCGTCGTGATCGTCCAGGTAGCCGTCATTGATGCGCAGCAAGGCCGCTCCGACCGGCGCCGGCACGTCCAGATCGGCGAGCGATCCGGCACGACGCTCCGGATGGCAGCGCAGGCAGGGACGGAAGCCGTTCACCTCGGCGGCCACCGGGTTGGAGTACTGCGTCACGTTGTGCGGCAGCGGTTGCGCCGAGCAATCGGCCCGGCAGTAGATGCCCGTGGTGCGCACTGCCGATACCTGCATGAGGCGAGTCTGGCAGGCGGCATCGGACACGAACGGACATCACCAATCGAGGTCCGAATATGTCCGATGGCCCGCAAATGTTGAGTTTCTCGAGAGGCACACGTGTCAGCAGCCGCGTGCTTGTCTCGCGATGGTAGAGAGTGATTGGCTTCTGATGCCGGGAACTCGTGTTGGTGGCAGGTTCACGAAGACGGCTGAACGCGGTAGTCGGGCACCACACCGCCCGGGTTCCCTGAGCCCCGCCACCAAACCACGAACGCCGTCATGCCGTCGCCCTCATCGGTATCCACCACAACCTCGATGTCACCGTCCGTCACCTTGATCGCTTCAAGGTCCGGCGGTCCGATGCCATAGATCAGATCGCCCCAGATCCGTTCTCCCCTGTCATCGAGGCCATCGTACGACGGTGGCACGTAGGACCTGCCTGAAATGCCGTACCACGCATCATTCTTCGAGGGTCTCGCGCCACAGAACCGGCCACCGCTCGTCGTAGACTCTCCCCGCGAAGTCAACGTGGCAACTTCCAAATCCACGCATTGCCGACTGCCGCTTGCAGACCATCGAATCACTGCCGCATCTTCCAAGGGCTCCGCGCGGTCTGCCAAGACACCGTGAATGCGAGTATCAATGGTTACATCGGCCTCGGCACATCCAATGCACGTCACGAGGGCGATACCCGCGACCAACATGACCGACACTGCCTTGACACGCCGGGCTGCATTGAGCACATCAGAGTATCCATGAGTAAACCTACCATATAGCGGCAAGCTTGCTAGCGCAAAACGGGATACGTTACTGTATAGCACCTAGGGTCTCTGCCAGGAACATCAAAGACGAATTCCGTCCGATAGATCCAGTCTTCGTTATTGTGACTCATGTGGCCTGCCAGCGCTGGCTCATTATAGACGGCTGGCACACGGCGGTATATACCTGCCGACACTGAATTCTGCAGATTATCTCTGGCCCAATGCCATGTTCCACCCCAACCCCAGAATTCGTTTATCAGCAGATCATTCTTGTTCTTGTGTACTGGATAGTTGTACAGTCGATACCGCCACCACTTTAGCCAGTTATTGTTGGCATCGAAATAGACTCGCATCTGCCCAGTAGGCCAGTAGTTGTCCCAAGATGTCGCACAAACGGGGTAGTAATAGCCGCTGCGCGAAGGCAGGTGGTCGGCGTTCGCACTAGGCAGCCAAGCTAACGAGATAAGCAGGAGTGCAGCGATAACGGTTGCGAGCTTACGTTTCATTAGTATCACTCCTCAAACCCAGAGCCGCGCGTCGACGTGGCGTCATCTATGTTTGTGTCTTCGGACTTCCCAGACTCAGACATGCCCTCGACTGAGACGACTGCGGCATCTTGCTGCCCCGAGATCGGTATGGCGAAGAACCTTCTCGCTGTGCCCTGTACGGTCTGCGTGGTTTCTTGGAGAGTGTGACCGTTGTCCAAGGTAACCGCCAGTCTTGACTCATCCGTTGCTCCGACAATGACCGTTGCGGGCGGCACAGCGCCCTCGGCAGTCGGTATTGCAGACTGACACTCGTCGGATGGAGACACATTGCGTTTGATATCGGCCTCAGAACTGGACTCGCAAAACCAAAGCTGCAGTTGGGCTACTACGACCGATTCTTCGCTGCAAGCTCCTCCACCCAAGCCATGTTGTGAAATGATGTGGACGCATTCTAGCTGACGATTCGCATCCTCAAAGACGGTGGCGCGAACCGTACCGAGGGTTGAGTCGTCAACAGCCACCCGTCCATCGAGTTGCTTAACGGCGTCGTTGCCGATGAGGATGCCTGGTGACTTCAGCTGCGGAAGCTCGTCTTGGCTGCACGCGTTGGCAAGAGACCAAACGGCCTCAGCAGAGCCAGCTTGTACTTCTTCCGAAATGAACGTATTGGCCTGTATCGATTCCTGCAGTGCAAGATCGTTCAGCATCGCCTGCAGCTGCGTCGAGAGTGGATCCTGCGGTGTAAGAATCTGACCACGATATCGGTACGCTTCAATAGCCTTGGCGCATTCTGCTTCAGACAGTTGCCCGGCTTGTTGAGCAACTTGCGCCGCGAGCGAAGGAGTGCTGCCAGCATTCCCAGCCCATGCGGCGATGGCTGCCGCGGATGCAACCAAAAAAACAATTGTTCCAGCTAACTTTTTTCGTTTGGTCACGATATTGTCAATCCTCATTTCAATCCCGACGGCATTTTGGTGCCAAGGTCGGCGGCCGTCACCAGCAGGTACGAGTGGTTGGTCGTGATTATGAACATCGTCGTGAGGCAATCGCCGATGGAAGCGTCCTGTATAGCAGACCCGACATCGGCCGGTGGCAAACCAAACACTGATGTCTCAACCAGACCAAACCCGTTTACGGGCTAGCGCACGGAGTAGCGTCGCCAGGCACAGACGCTGAGCGTGATGGTGTTGACGATCCCGGCGGTGATGTCGCTGAACGTCGGGCCTTGTTCGGCGCGGCTGCGGTTCGCTCGATGCGTGCGAGCAGCGCCGCTGAGGGCGTGACCTTGCCGCTCAGGTAGGTGCTGAGCCTCGACGGGCTGGTGCCCACTGATGCTGCGAACTCTGCCTTGCTGGTTCCCGCGCGTTCGACGGCGGCTCGGACACGGGCGGCCACGGCGTCGCGGTCGGCGCGGTCGGTCTCGTCGCGGGCGTGCTGGATCGCCAGTCTGAACAGCGTGCTCGCGCCGTCGGGCTCGCGCCAGCCCAGGCAGTGCTCAACCCGTCGAGCCACGGGCCCCCACGGCGATCTGCGGATCTCAGCGAAGACGGGACGCCAGTCGGGCACCAGGCCCCGGTCGATCACGGCCGCCAGTGCCTCCGAGGGCCATGTGCCGATGTCGTCGGAGGTCTCGGCGTCGACGTTGCGGAACCGAAATGCGCTCATGCGGCACCGCCCAGTCGCAGGGCCAGCGCCTGGCAGACAGCCACGACGTCGGGCCAGCGGTGCCAGCGCGGGTCGAGGTTCTTGTAACGGTGCAGTTCGTCGGTCACGCTGCTGTCACGCGGCGACGGTTCGGCCAGCGCGACCACCAGCGAGGTCAGCACCGACGCAGGCTCACCCGACCGGTCGGCGTAGTAGACGTCGATGTCCGACAGCACGCCGACGGCGGCGTCGGTGCCGATGTGGTCGGCGAGCGCAACGACATCGAGGTAGTCGCGCACCGCGTTGCGCTGCACCACCAGGAAGGCCTTGACACGCAGAGCTTCCGCCTCGGTCGGCGCTACCACGACGGCGCCGTTGCCGACGTCGACCTCGACGGTCTCGAGCGGCCTGCGGCGTCGCATCTGGCGCAGCCCGGCCTCGATGCCGTCGAGGCTGCCCATGATGGTGAGCGGCGGTTTGGAGGCGCGCACCGAAGTCGCCCACCCTTCGGTGGCCTCCACTGCCTCCAGCACGGCTTCGTAGCGGTCGGCCAGATCGACAAGCACGTGGTCGTGGTCGAGCGAGTCGCGGTGGCCCGCATACAGCGCAGCGGCTGATCCTCCCACCAGGACAGCGTCGGGCACGGCCGCCTGCAAACGCGCCGCCGACTCCATCACCCGCCGCAGCGTTGCGCTCATCTCGACCATGTGAGTTATCATAAATGATAAGACAACGTTCCGATGCCTTCAGCCATCGCTGCAGACCGCTGAAGAGCCGGGGAGGAGATCAGGTCCCGTCGACGTTGGATGTTCCCGCGGTTCGCCGGGCACGACGACGGCGCAGCCACCACCATGTGACTGCGAGCACGACTGCGATGACCGGCAGGAACGGCAGCAGCGCGGCGACGACCAGTCCGATGCCAGTGGCGATGCCTGCCAAGGCGCCCCAACCGCCGCTCAATGCGTCGCCGAACCCAGGCGATGTCTCGTCTGGCTCGAGAAACAGCTGCAGCATGGCGCCGCGGGCGAGCCGGCCCAGTTCGGCGCCGTCGGCAGTGACGGGCACGGCGCTGACGCGGATGTCGATGTCCAGTCCGCGGGTTGCCACGCGTCCTGCGATGCGACCGTCGGAGATCGTGTAGCCGAGCGTGGCTGTGGCCCGCTCGCCGGGTTCGACGCGGGCGAGGCTCGTGCCGTCGGGCACCCTCAGGTCGTCGTTGTCGAAGCGCAGCGCGTTCGATGTCAGAGCGATGTCCGTCAGCACCGTTTCGCCGTTGTTCTCCACCTCGATGCACAGGCCGACATCGCCGTCGGGCGGCGTCAGCACGTCCTGGTAGCCAAGGCAGGGATCCTCGTCGCCTGCGGCTATCCAAGCCTGCACGATCATCGATGCGCTCGGCACCGCCTCGACCGATTCGGTGATCGACAGCGTGATCGTGGCCAGGTCGACCCGGTCGCGCAGCGAACGAAGCTGCCCGCGCAGCCGCTCCAGGTCGCTCTCACGGCTGGCCAGCTCGCGTTCGAGCTCGGCGACGCCTTCTACCCCGGTGGCTTGTGAGAGGAACTCGCGCAGCCGGTTCACGCTGACCTCTGCTGTGGAGATGCGGCTGCCGAGGTCCACGACGATGCCGGTCACGTCCTCGGCGTTGACGGTCTGCTCGACGAGTTCGCCGACGTTCGATAGGCGTTCCAGTGCGGCCGAGAACTGCTGCGGTCGCACCTTGAAGGTCAGGGTGGTGCGTGCGCGGCCTTGCGTGCGGGTGTCCTGAGCGAACACGAAGCCGCCGAGATCCTCGATGATCGAGGTGGCTTGCGCCCCCGCCGCGGCGACGTCTGCCGTCTCGACGGCGATGCGGGCTGTGTAGATGATGTCGCGCCCGAAGTTGGCGGCCACGTCGGGCACGCTCGTGGCCAGAGCAGTGGAGTCTCGGTCGTCCGACGCGGGCGCGCTCTCGAGCATCTCCTCCTCAGCCATGTCGTCCTCGTCCATCATCTCGTCGTCCGACATGAACATCTCGTCCATGTCGCCGCCCATAGCCCCGTCGTCCGACATGAACATCTCCTCGTCGGACATGGACTCGGTCGCGAACGTTGCGCGCTCGTTGCTGTCGCCGTCAGCGCTGTCATCGGCGCCTTCCGCGCTGCACGCCGCAGTCAGAAGCACCAGGGCCAGCGCGGCTGCCGCAGCTCGCCAGACGAAATGCCTGTCGGCCAGGAACCGGGGAGTGCGTGTGTGCGGAACGATCATGGCGTTCCCTCCTTTGGTCGGCCGCTCATCGAACGGCTCGACCTGATGACGCCCATCGTCCCCCGAGAGTTCCCCGCAGGGCCATTGCAGTTCCGTGTCGGTCGCCCGACCATGGCGTGCCCTCGCTGTCATGCGAGGCAGCGAGCCGTCAGCGGAAAGCGGGGATGCTGGTGATCTGCTGACCGAGGATCAGCCCGTGGATCTCCTCGGTGCCCTCGTAGGTCATGACCGACTCCATGTTCGCCGCGTGGCGCATGGGCGCGTACTCCGTGGAGACGCCGTTGGCGCCCATCATCGCCCGGGCGGTGCGGGCAGTGTCGATGGCCACCCGGCAGTTGTGACGCTTGGCCATCGAGATGTGATGCGGTCGCAGCCGGTGCTGCTCCTTGAGCTGGCCCAGCCGCATGGCCTGCAGGTTGGCATTGGTGATGTCGGTGAGCATGTCGGCGAACTTGATCTGGCTGATCTGGAAGCTGGCCAGCGGCTTGCCGAACTGGGGGCGTTCGAGCTGGTAGCTGAGCGCCTGCTCGTAGCAGCAGCGGGCCACCCCGACGGCGCCGAATGCGATGCCGAAGCGGGCCTCGGACAAACAGCTCAGCGGTGCGCCGATGCTGAGCGCGTCAGGCAGGCGCATCGACTCGGGCACCTCGACGTCGTCCATGTAGAACTCGCCGGTCACCGAGGCCCGCAGCGAGAGCTTGTTCTGGATCTTGCGTGCTTCGAAGCCGGGTGAGTCGGTGGGCACCAGGAAGCCCCGGAAGCCGTCGTCGGTGTTGGCCCACACGATGGCCAGATCGGCCAGCCCGGCGTTGGTGATCCACCGCTTGGCGCCGTTGAGGATCCAGGTGTCGCCCCGCCGCACCGCACGGGTGATCATGGACGCCGGGTCGGAGCCGTGGTCGGGCTCGGTCAGCCCGAAGCAGCCGGTGATCTCGCCGGCGGCCATGCGCGGCAGCCAGTGCTCCTTCTGCTCGGTCGAGCCGTAGCGCCAGATGGGGAACATGCACAGCGATCCCTGCACCGACACGAAGCTGCGCAGCCCGCTGTCGCCTGCTTCGAGCTCGCGGCACGCCACGCCGTACGCCATGGCTGAGGCGCCGGCGCATCCGTAGCCGTCGAGGTGCATGCCGAGCAGGCCCATGTCGGCGATCGTCGGGATCAACTCCATGGGAAACGTGCCTGCCTCGAAGTGGTCGCCCACGATCGGGTCCCACTCCTTGGCCACGAACGCGGCGACCGTGTCGCGGATCATGGCTTCCTCGTCGGAGAGGAATTCGTCCATCTCGTAGAAGTCCGACAGCGGCGCAGGCGTCTGGCTCATAGGCGCATACTGCCTCGCTGGCGCCCGAAGGGCCAACCCCCTGGCCTGTGGCGGCCGACACGGATGTCAGAGCGGGCCTGCCTTTCGGCGCGGCTGGGTGAGTACTGTGCGCTGCCATGGGTGACGACACTGCTGACGATCTGCAGGCACGCCAGCCCGGCGAGAGCCGGCTGTACTTCCGCCAGCTGCTGTCGGGCCAGGACTTCGCCACCAGCGACCCGATCGCCCGCCAGATGGTGAACTTCGCCTACCTCATCGGCGATCGGGAGACCCGCGAGGCGGTCGTGGTGGATCCGGCCTACGCCGTCGATGACCTGCTCGACATCCTCGCCGAAGACGAGATGCAGCTCACCGGCGTGCTGGCCACGCACTTCCACGCCGATCACATCGGCGGCAACATGATGGGCTACAGCATCGAAGGTGTGGCCCAACTGCTCGAACGCCAGGGCACCAAGATCCACCTGCAGGCGCCCGAGGCCGAACTGGTGCGCAAAACCACCGGCATCTCGATGAGCGACATGGAGCTGCACGCTCCCGGCGATGTGGTGTCGGTGGGCGCGATCGACATCGAGCTGCTGCACACTCCGGGGCACACGCCGGGCAGCCAGTGCTTCCTGGTCGCCGGAGCGCTCGTCGCCGGCGACACGCTGTTCCTGGACGGCTGCGGACGCATGGACCTGCCGGGCAGCGACCCGGCGGCGATGTACCGGTCGCTGCACGACACGCTCGCCAAGGTTCCCGATTCGGCCGTGCTGTTTCCCGGCCACCGCTACTCGTTCGAACCCAGCGCCACGATGGGCCAGACCCGCCAGATGAACTACGTCTTCAAGCCAAGCAGCGAGCAGCAATGGCTGATGATGTTCGGGCAGGGTTGATGGCTGAAGCCGTGCTGCCGCCTGTGGTGAGCGCGGCCGAGATCGTTGGCCGCGACGACATCGTGCTGTGCGACGTGCGCTGGTATCTCGACGGCCGATCCGGCCATGACGCCTACCTCGAAGGCCACATTGCCGGCGCCATCTGGGTGGATCTCGATGCGCACCTGTCCGCGCATGGCGCTCCCGCCCATGGCCGCCATCCGTTGCCGACCGCCGAGAGCTTCGCCGCATCCCTGGGCGTCCTGGGCATCGGCCCCGACGACCCAGTGGTGGCCTACGACGACCTGAACGGCACTGCTGCAGGCCGGATGGTGTGGATGCTGCGAGTGCTCGGCCACGATGCGGCACTGCTTGACGGGGGACTGGGCTCATGGACGGGCGCCACCGAGACGGTGCCGAGCACGCGAACCGCCTGCGAGTGCCCGGTGCGAGCCTGGCCGGACGGTGCGTTCGTCGATATCGACGGCGCGGCCGACGCCGGTGCCAGCCCCGAGACTGTGCTCATCGATGCCCGCGGCGGCGACCGCTACCGCGGCGAGACCGAACCGATCGATCCGCGCCCCGGCCACATCCCCGGCGCGGTCAACGTGCCGATGACCGACAACCTCGGCCCCGAGGGTCGCTTCGCTGACCCCGCAGCGCTGCGCGCCCGTTACGCAGCCGAAGGCGTGGAGGAGGCAGGCGGCGCGAACAACGCCGTCGTGTACTGCGGCTCAGGCGTCAGCGCCTGCATGGATGCCCTCGCTCTGGAGCGCGCCGGCCTCGGCCGCCCGCAGGCGTACATCGGCTCGTGGTCGCAGTGGAGCCACACCGACCGCCCCGCCGAGACCGCCTGAGCAGGGTGCCACAGCTACCGCAGCGGGAGCGCCTGCCGGCTCAGCCGCTCAGGTCGGGGAACCGGGGGGCGGACCCGCAGAGGTGAAGCGCGTGTCGGGTGGGTCGACGGCCCACGGCGCATCCTGATCCCAGCGGTCCTCATAGACCAGCTCGCGCAGGGGCCGGCGCCGCACGGGGCCGTGCCGCCCTGCGGGCCGCCCGAGCGGGATGGTGGCATGGATTGCCACGCCGTCGGGGATGCCGAGCAGCTCGCGCAGCTCGTCTTCGACGTCGCGGTGCCAACCGGTGATGACGCCGCCGTAGCCGAGCGCCCGTGCTGCCAGCAGCAGGTTCTGCACTGCCGGGTACACCGATGCGCCCTCGGCGTAGGTGGGCTTGCGGTAGCGCACCAAGCACGCCAGGATCACCACCGGCGTTTCCTCGAAGTGGTCGACGAAGTGCTGCATGGTGCGGGCCATGCGGGCCTTGGGCGAGTCGTCGTCGGCGCCCGAGCCCTCCGTGTAGCCGTCGCCGGAGCGCTTCGCGTTCCAGCCCTCCCGAAAGCACTGGCCCAGCAGCGCCTTGGCTTGGACCGCCACCGGCCCGTCGCGCAGCACCACGAAACGGAACATCTGCCGGTTCGAGCCGCTCGGGGCCCGGCCGGCATGCCACAGGATCGTCGCCAAGTCCTCGTCCCCGATGGGGTCGGGCAGGTACCGCCGGATGGCCCGTGTGGTGGCCAGCCCTTCGAGCAGCCCGATCGGCTGCGCGCCGGATCCGCCCGCCGACCCAGTTCCCGTCTCAGGCTCACTCATCATCCATTGCCTTGTGTCTCGTTGAGGAAGTCGACGAGCTTGACGATCGCATGCTCGGTGACGACACCCGCGATCCGCCCGCCACTGTCGATCACGGGGTACAGCTCGATCTCGGCATCGGCCATCGCCTCAGTGACTTCGCGCAGCGTCCATGACGGGCGGGCCGGGGTGATGTCGGAGGTCATGACCTCGCTGCAGGTGATCGACACCCAGTCGTTCTGATCAAGGGCACGGGCGTCGCTGAGCCGGATGACACCGAGGAACTCCCGTTCGGGCCCGACCACGATGGCTTCGAGTTGCCGGTGGGGCATCGCGACATCCAACACGAACTCGGACAGCGGGGCGTCAGCGCGTACCGTCGGCACCTCGGTGGACATCGCGGAGTCGACCGGCATCTCCAGGCGGCGTTCCAGATGCCCCGTGCGGCTGTCGCGCTGGAACTGCGAGACCGAGGCGTTGCCGATGAGCACCTGCGACACGGCCACCGCCACCAGCGCGGGCACGACGAACAGCGGAGCCCCGGTGGACTCGGCCACGAACATCACTCCCGCCAGGGGGGTGCGGTAGCCGGCCGCCAGGAACGCGGCCACGCCAATGAAGGGAAAGAACGCCAGCGACTCGGGTCCCAACTCGATCCACCCGCCCACCAGGCGACCCACGATCAGGCCGAACACCGCGAGCGGGATGAACACGCCGCCCACGCCACCTCCGGCCAGCACCGTCGACGTCGCCATCATGCGTATGGCCAGCAACAACCCCAGCAGCCACAGCGATGCCTCGGGGTTGAGCGCCCAGTCCACCAGCTGGCCCTCGGCCGTCGGGCCCAGCGACAGCGGCGCGTCAAACACCCACTCGCAGAGTGCGGCGAGGCCGATGAGGATCCCCCCGCTGCCCAGCGCAATCAGCCACCAGGGGCGTTCGGAGCCATGAACTCGCTTGGCGATCGCCAGCACCCGGCAGAACCCCGACGCCAAGAGCCCGCACAGCGCGCCGACCAGAGCGGCGCCCAGCAGTTCCTGGCGGCCGAACTGGACGCTCACCATCTCGGTGCCGATCTCGAACGGACGGTCGTCGAAGTCGGTGACCAGCACGTATACGACGTAGCTGGCAGCGCTGGAGAGCAGCGCTGGCAGCAGCGCCCTGCGGCCCAGGTCGCTCTTGTAAGGGGCTTCGAGCGCGAACAGCACGCCGGTGGCAGGCGCTTGGAAGATGGCGCTGACACCTGCGGCGGCCCCTGCCACGAGCAGCGCGTAGCCCTCGCGGCCCCGGAACAGCCGGCGGACCACCCGCTGCATCGCGTTCCCGGCCGTGGCGCCTGCGTAGATGGACGGACCCTCGAGACCGACCGCACCGCCGGAGCCCACCGTCACGATGCCCCCCAGCAGGCGAGCGGGCAGGTCCCTGAACCGCATCGGATGGTTGCGGTCGTGGAAGGCCCGGATGTACTCCTCGGAGGTGGAGGGTGTGAGCTGCCGGCCGACATTGGCCCAGCGCAGCATCAGCACGGCGCCCCACAGCCCGAGTGCCGGCGCGATCATCCGCTGCCAGGGCGGCAGGTGCAGCACTCGCTCGAGCAGCACCTTCTCGCTGAGCTCGGCAACGGCGGCGACGATCAAACCAGTCACGACGCCCACGGCGACATATGTCGCGAAGCGGAGCAGCCGGTTTCTCATGCGGGTCGTTTCACTTCGGACGGATAAGAGGTGCGGAGAGGGTGGGATTCGAACCCACGAACCACCTTGCGGCAGTTACTTCCTTAGCAGGGAAGCGCCTTCAACCGGACTCGGCCACCTCTCCAATGCAACCAGCCGACAGCGGCAGGTGCGCCGACTCAAGATAGCCCCACATGGGGACCAACCGCGATGCCGCCGGCCGCCGGTGCCAGCGAGACGCGCCGGTAGCTTGGCTGGCGGAGGGGTGGCAGAGCGGACGATTGCGACGGTCTTGAAAACCGTTGAGGCGCAAGCCTCCGGGGGTTCGAATCCCCCTCCCTCCGCCAAGTCGTTCAGGCCGAAGGAAACGATGCAATGAAGAGGACGCCAGTCAACCCGTGGCCCTGGTCACTGAATTTCGGTTTCAACCAAGCCGAGATCATCGAGGGAGCGAGCAGGCAGCTGGTGTGTGCGGGTCAGACGTCGGTGGATGCCGAAGGCAAACCGCAGCACGCCGGCGACATGCGCGCCCAGATGACGCTGGCGCTCGACAATCTGGAAGCCGTCGTGAACGCTGCCGACATGGATCTGACCAGCATCACGCGGCTCACCGTCTATGTCACTGACATGGACGATGCTCTGAGGAACTTCGGCGTGTTCGGCGAACGGTTCGGACCGCTGGGCGCAACCCCCCCGATGACGTTGCTCGGCGTCACCCAGCTCGCCTTCCCCGGGCTGATGATCGAGATCGAAGCCACCGCCGCCGATTGAGGCACCCGGCCTGCGGCTGGGCTGTTTCAGGCCAGGGGGCCGGCGGCGGCTGCGACTGCGGGTACCAGGGCCTCGTCGATGAGCAGCTGGTCGGCTGCGGCGAGCTCGGGCGACAGCCAGCGGTCGGGGCCGGGGCCCGGGACTTCGCTGCGCAGCAGGCTGAGCGCTGCTGCGGTGCCGGCTGCGGGCTGCAGGGGCGCGCGCAGTTCGATGCCGCGGGCGGCGGTCACCCATTCGATGGCGAGGATGCGGCGCAGGTTGGCGACGGCCCGGCGCAGCTTGCGGGCCGCGCCCCAGCCCATCGACACGTGGTCCTCCTGCATGGCGGAGGTGGGCAGCGAGTCGACTGCGGCCGGTGCGGCCAGGCGGCGGTTCTCGGCACACAGGGCGGCTGCGGTGTACTGGCCGATCATGAGGCCGCTGTCGACGCCGGGGTCGTCGGCCAGGAACGGCGGCAGCCCGGCGGATCGCTTGGGGTCGAGCAGCCGGTCGATGCGGCGCTCCGCGATGGCGCCCACTTCGGCCGCGGCGATGGCGAGATAGTCGGCTGCCAGCGCCACCGGCGCACCGTGGAAGTTGCCGCACGACTCCACCCGACCGTCACCCAGCACCATCGGGTTGTCGATGGCCGAGGCCAGCTCCCGATCGGTCACTCCTGCGGCGAAGTCGAGGGTGTCGCGGGCCGCGCCGTGGACTTGGGGTGTGCACCTGATGGAGTAGGCGTCCTGCACCCGGTCGTCGCCGTGGCGGTGGCTGGCCACGATGGGCGAGCCGGCCAGCACGGCGCGCAGGTTGGCGGCGCTGGTCTGCTGGCCGGGATGGGGCCGCAGCTCCAGCAGATCGGCCGCAAAGGCCCGGTCGGTGGCCAGCAGCGCCTCGACGCTGCAGGCAGCCACGATGTCGGCGGCTCTCAGCAGGCCTGCGAGATCGTGGACTGCCAGGCAGAGCATGCCCAGGATCCCGTCGGTGCCGTTGGTGAGGGCCAGGCCCTCCTTCTCGGCCAGGACCAGCGGCTCGATGCCCGCTGACGCCAGAGCCTCGGCCCCGCCGATCGTGGCCCCGCCGTCGGTGAGCACTTCGCCTTCGCCGACCAGCACGAGCGCCGCGTGGGCCAACGGCGCGAGGTCGCCGCTGGCTCCCAGTGAGCCATGCTCGGGTACCACGGGCACCACACCGGCATTGATCAGGCGCACCAGCGACTCCGCAACTTGCGGTCGCGATCCCGAGACGCCGAAGGCGAGCGTGCGTGCCCGCAGGAACATCATCGCCCGCACCACCTCGGGCTCGACCGGCGGGCCCATCCCGGCGGCATGGGAGCGAATCAGCGACTGCTGCAGTGCGACCCGACGATCGGCGGGAATGGTGGTGTTGGCGAGGGCGCCGAAACCGGTGGAGATCCCGTAGGCCGGATCGCCGTCGGCCAGCGTCTCGACGATGCCGCGGGCTGCGGCCATGCGGCCTCGAGCCGCATCGCTCAGGCGAACCTGCTCTCGGCGGCGGGCGACCGCGACGACATCGCCGACGGTGACGCCCGGGCCGTCGAGTTGCACCGTCATCCCAGATGCTGAGCCTTGGGTCCGAGCGGCCCGCGAGCGAAGCGAGCGAGAGCGGCAAACAACTGGCGATGCGCCGAAGCGTTCATCGTTCGGTGCCTCCAGCAGGAGCCGCGGGGGCCGAGGAGAGCGCGGCCGACGTGGCGACGGCCGCCTCGATGACGGCGTCGGCCGCTGTCTGCAGGCGGGTGCCGGTGAGCCTGTCGGCCGGGCCCAGCACGGACAGCGCGGCGATCGCGCCGTCGGCGCCGTAGACGGGAGCGCAGACCGCCGTGACGTCGGGCTCGATAGCGCCGGTATTGAACACGGGCGCTGGACGGGTGCCATGGTCCAGCGGAGCGGCCAGCAGCGCCGTGCCCACAGCGGTGCCCTCGATGGGCACTGATCGGCCCACCCACCCGACGTGGCGGATGGCCCGGCGACCCTCGACGGTGGCGATGTAGACGGCGGAGTCGCCGTCGCGCACGGCGAGGTAGGCGGATTCTTCGGTGGTGTCCACCAGCCGTTCGAGTTCCGGCCCCGCAGCGGCCCGGAGCCGGGCGTAGGGACCGGATTGCAGCGACGCCAAGGCAGTGCGCACGAACGCCGGACCCACCGAGTACGAGCCGGACGCGTCCTTGACGAGATAGCCGCGGCCGGTCAGCACCCGCAGGTGCCGCAGGGCCGTGCTGGCCGGCATGTCCGTGCGGGCGGCCGCGGCGGTGAGGCTGAGTTCGCCGGTGGTGACCACGGTCTCGAGCAGCTCCAGCACCCGCTCTGCCGAGCGCGACCGGTGCAGCGGAGATGCAGCAGCAGTTTCACTTTCTGAAATTGCTTGCTGCATATTGACAGCATACGCCGTCGCTCAGTAGCGTGAGGTGCACCGCACATCCGGCGCCGAGGTTGCTTATGGTCACGAGCACACAGCACGCCGCCAACGCCCCGCCGGGCGGGGTGAGGGCTCCCACCGGCACTGTCTTGACGTGCCGCAGCTGGCCCCAGGAAGCCGCATTCCGAATGCTGCAGAACAACCTCGATCCCGAGGTGGCCGAGCGCCCTGACGAACTGGTCGTGTACGGGGGCACCGGCCGGGCGGCGCGCTCGTGGCCCGCCTTTCACGCCATGATCGGGGCGCTGACCGACTTGGCCGACGACGAGACCTTGCTGGTGCAGTCGGGCAAACCGGTCGGCGTCGTCCAGACGCACGAATGGGCGCCCCGGGTGCTCATCGCCAACTCCAACCTCGTGCCCGATTGGGGCACCTGGGACGAGTTCCGCCGGCTGGAGCATCTCGGCCTGACCATGTTCGGCCAGATGACTGCGGGGTCGTGGATCTACATCGGCACGCAGGGGATCCTGCAGGGCACCTACGAGTGCTTCGGGGCGATCGCCCGCAAGCGCTTCGGCGGGTCGTTGGCAGGCACGCTCACGATCACCTCCGGGCTGGGCGGCATGGGCGGCGCTCAACCGCTGGCCATCACCATGAACGAGGGGGTCGCCCTGTGCATCGAGGTCGACCCCGAGCGGGCCGCGCGACGGGTGGAGACCCGCTATCTCGACGTGGTCGCCGACGACTACGCCGACGCGCTTCGACGCTGCGAGGAGGCCGTGCAGGCCCGCCGCCCGCTGTCGGTCGGACTGGTCGGCAACGCCGCCGACTTGCTGCCCCGTCTGCTGGCGGACGGCGTCGCTGCCGACATCGTCACCGACCAGACCTCAGCGCACGACCCGCTCACCTACGTGCCCAACGACCTGTCGCCCGAAGCGTCCGAGGAGATGCGGCGCAACCAGCCCGACGAGCTCATTCGCCGCGCCCGCTCGGCCATGGCCACCCACGTGGAGGCGATGGTGGGCTTTCTCGATGCCGGTTCTGAGGTGTTCGACTACGGCAACAGCCTGCGGGCCGAGGCCCAGCTCGGCGGCTACGAGCGGGCCTTCGACTACCCGGGCTTCCTCCCGGCGTACATCCGGCCCCTGTTCTGCGAAGGCAAAGGGCCGTTCCGCTGGGTTGCGCTGTCTGGTGACCCGGCCGACATCGCCGCCACCGACCGGGCGGTGCTCGAAGAGTTCCCCGACGACGAGCCGCTCAAACGCTGGATCACCCTGGCCGGCGAGCGAGTCGCGTTCCAGGGCCTGCCGGCACGGATCTGCTGGCTCGGCTACGGAGAGCGCTACCGGCTGGGCCTGCGGTTCAACGAGCTGGTCGCCTCCGGCGAGATCAAGGCCCCGATCGTCATCGGGCGCGACCATCTCGACTCCGGCTCGGTGGCGTCGCCCTACCGCGAGACCGAGGACATGGCAGACGGCAGCGACGCCATCGCCGACTGGCCCCTGCTCAACGCAATGGTCAACACCTCGTCGGGGGCGTCATGGGTGAGCATCCACCACGGCGGCGGGGTGGGCATCGGCCGTTCGATCCATGCCGGCCAGGTCAGCGTGGCTGACGGGACCGATCTCGCCGCGCAGAAGCTGGAGCGGGTGCTGCTCAACGACCCCGGCACGGGCGTCATGCGCCATGCCGACGCCGGCTATGACCGAGCCTGGGACGTGGCCGCCGAGCGCGGCGTGCAGATTCCGTCCGACCGGCCGGCCGCGCCATGAAGCCCAGCACACGAAGGCACGCGACGTGACCGTCCGGGAGGTCCTCTCCATCGGCCACCCGGTGCTGCGCGAGACGGCCGTCGCCGTGCCGCCTGCCGACATTGCCGGTGAGCGGGTGCAGGGCATCATCGACGACCTCATCGACACGATGCGCCATGCCAACGGTGCGGGCTTGGCTGCGAACCAGATCGGCGAGACCGACCGCATCGTCGTCATCGAGGTCAACGGCAACCCCCGCTACCCCTACAAGCCGCCGATCCCCTTGACCGTGGCCATCAACCCCGAGCTCGAGGTGCTCGACGACGAGACCGTGGTGATCAACGAGGGCTGCCTGTCGGTGCCGCTGCGCGGCGACGTGGTGCGCTCGGTCAACCTGGGCGTCCGCTACCTGGACCGTGACGGCATCGGGCACTGCACCACCGCACGCGGCCTGACCGCGGGCACCTGGCAGCACGAGTGCGACCACCTCGACGGTGTCCTCATCACCGACCGGGCTGATCCGTCCACCCTGTGCACCTGGGACGAGTTCGAGCGTTACCACCGCGACGCATTCATCGAGCGCATCACCCGGTTCAACCAGCGGGTTGGGGCATGACCGCCCATTACTGGTGCGAGCTGGCCTGGCTCGGCGGTCCCCGTGCCTCCGAAGGGGTGGTGATCGCGGTCGACGGCGATCGCATCTCCGCGCTGTGTGCCGATGTGCCGGTCCGGCCCGAGGGCGCCGTACCGCTGGCGGGACTGACCTTGCCGTCGTTGGCCAACGCGCACAGCCACGCCTTCCACCGGGCCCTGCGGGGCCGCACCCACGACGGACGCGGCAGCTTCTGGAGCTGGCGCGACCTGATGTACCGGGTGGCGGGTCGCCTCGACCCCGACTCCTACCGCAGGCTGGCCCGGGCAGTGTTCGCCGAGATGGCCGTGGCCGGCATCGGGACAGTCGGGGAATTCCACTACGTCCATCACCGCCCTGATGGGCGTTGCTACGAGGACCCCAACGCCATGGGTGCAGCGATGGTGGACGCAGCCGCCGACGCCGGCATCCGCCTGACCTTGCTCGACACGCTGTACCTCCACGGCAGCCTCGACTCCGCACTGGACGGCGGCTACGGCCCGCTGGCACCGTCCCAAGCCCGCTTCGGCGACGGCAGCGCCGACCGGTGGATCGATCGAGTCGAGCGCCTCGTCTCGACGGCATCCGGCCCGATGGTGCGGATCGGCGCGGCGGTGCATTCGGTGAGGGCGGTCGATCCGCCATCGATCAAGGCGGCGGCGGACTGGTCACGCGAGCGCGGCGCCCCGCTGCACGTCCACGCTTCCGAGCAGCCCGCGGAGAACGAGCAGTGCATCGCCGTGCACGGCATGTCCCCCGTCGAGGTGATCGCTCAAGCCGGAGGGCTCGGTGAGGGCACGACCGTGGTGCACGCCACGCATGCCAACGGGCGTGACCGGACGATGATCGGCGAGGCGGGCGCGTTGTGCTGCCTGTGCCCGTCCACCGAGCGGGACCTTGCCGATGGCACGGGACCCAGCGTCGGCCTGTCCCGCCAGGGCTCCGCGCTGTGCCTGGGCTCGGACTCCCACGCCACCGTCGATCTCTTCGAAGAAGCTCGAACGGTCGAGCTGGACCAGCGGGCGGCCTCTGGTGTCCGCGGCGTGTTCAGCACCGAGTCGCTGGCGGAGATGGCGACCTCAGGCGGCAGCCGTTCGCTCGGTTGGCCGGAGGGAGGCAGGCTGGAAGCGGGCGCGCTCGCCGACTTCGCAACGGTGGGGCTCGACTCGGTGCGGACGGCAGGAGCTGACGCCGATTCCGCGCTGTCTGCGACGATCTTCGGCGCCTCGAGTGCCGATGTGCATCACCTCGTGGTGGGCGGCAGGACCGTCGTGCGCGACGGCCGCCACACGACGATCGATGTCGCCGCCGAGCTGGCCGCAGCCATCACGGAGGTCACGGCGCCATGACGCTCGTGATCGACAACATCGGCGAGCTGGTCACCAACGACCCCGAGCTGGGGGACGGCCCGCTGGGCGTGGTGACCGATGCGTCGGTGGTCATCGACGGCGACGCGGTGGCGGCGGTCGGCCCGTCGGGTGCCGTTGCCGATGAGCGCCTCGATGCAGGCGGCCGGTGCGTGCTGCCCGGCTTCGTCGACTCTCACACCCACCTGGTGTTTGCCGGCGACCGGTCCGAGGAGTTCACCCGGCGGATGGCGGGCGAGCCCTACGACGGCGGCGGGATCCGGGTGACCACTGAGGCCACCCGCGGCGCCGGCCGGGACGCGCTCGCGCGCTCGCTCGCCCAGCGGTTGGCCGAGACGCACCGGGCAGGCACGACGACGGTGGAGATCAAGACCGGTTACGGCTTGTCGCTGGAGTCCGAAGTCGAGTTGGCGTTGCTTGCCGCCGAGGTCACGCCCGAAGCCACGTTCCTGGGAGCCCACCTGCTGCCCAGCGAGTACGCGGGGCGGGCCGATGAGTACGTCGACCTGGTGTGCGGGCCGATGCTGGACGCGGTTCGCGATCACGTCCGCTGGATCGACGTGTTCTGCGAGACCGGCGCTTTCAGCGTGGAGCAGTCCCGCCGAGTGCTCGAGGCGGGTCGGGCCGCCGGGCTGGGCTTGCGTGTGCACGGCAACCAGCTCGGCCACGGACCGGGCGCGCAGCTCGCCGTCGAGATGGACGCCGCGTCGGTGGACCACTGCACCTACCTCTCCGATAACGACATCGAGGCCCTGGCCGGCAGCGACACCGTGGCCACGTTCCTGCCGGCCACCGATTTCTCCACCCGCCAGCCCTACCCGGATGCTCGGCGGGCCATCGATGCCGGGGTCAAGGTGGCGATGGCCTCGAACTGCAACCCGGGCTCGAGCTACACCACATCCATCTCGTTCTGCATCGCCATGGCGGTGCGCGACATGGGCATGACGATCGACGAAGCCGTCGCCGCAGTGACGGTCGGCGGAGCAGTCGCGCTGGGCCGGACTGACGTTGGGCGGCTCACCAACGGCAGTCCGGCTCACGTGACCATCCTGGACGCACCCAGCCGTCACCACCTCGCCTACCGGCCCGGCGTCCCCTTGATCTGGCGGACCCTGGGCGCCGACTACCGGCTTCCGCCCGCAGACAACCAAGTGTGATCCCTAACTGAAGGAACAGCAGCCATGACCAACTCCATCCCCAATCCGACTGGCCACAACCAGTGGTACCCGTTCGCCAACCGGCCCCTGCCGCCGGAAGTGGACGGTCAGGCGATCAACCCCGCCGCCATCCCGGTGTTCGACGCCGTGGCGCTGCCGCCCCACGCCCGCTTCGTGGTGGTGGGCGCGGGCGTGCATGGGCTGTCGAGCGCCTACCACCTGGCCATGTACCTCGAGCGCACCGGCAAGGGCTCGGGCAGCGACGTGGTGCTGATCGACAAGCAGGGTCCGGGCGCTGGTGCAACCGGGCTGGCCTGCGGCTGTGTCCGCAACATGTACATGACCGGGCCGCTGCACGCCATCCTGCGGGCCAGCGTGGAGGTGTGGGAGTCCGACCCGATGAACCTCGGCTTCCAGCAGGTCGGCTACGTGTCGGTCGGCGAGGCCAACCAGATCGACGACTACCGCAAGCTGCAGGCCTCCCAGGCTGCGAGCGGCTACCCCTCCGACGTCTACACCGGTGCAGAAGCACGCGCCTTCCTCACCAACCTGTGGCCCGATTTCAAGACCGACAACTGCGACGTGGTGCTGCACGAGCACCGCTCGGGCTACGCCGGCACGCACCTGGCCGTGTGGGGCCTCGACCAGAAGTGCCGGCAGTGGGGTGTGCAGCGGGTGTACGGCGCCACCGTGACCGGCTACCAGTTCGACAACTCGGGCTCGGTCACCGCGGTCGACACCACCCAGGGGTCGATCGCGTGCGAGCAGGTCGTCGTGGGTGCGGGGGCGTGGACGCCGACGCATTGGGAATGGCTCGGCGGCCCCAGCCAGCTCGACGTGCTGTACCCCGAAGGGCACGTCGAATCCCAGATGGACATGTGGACCTACTGGCGGCTGCTCGAAGGCGAGGTGCTGCTGCCTCCCGGCGTCGACTTCCGCACCGCCCAGCACCGCGACTCGCCGGTGCTGCACGTGGAGCTCATGAATACGCCGGTGTACTCACCCGACGGCCGGTTCCTCAAGGACCACTTCTACTCCTACACGCGCTACGCGGCGGAGCGGGTGGGCGCCCCCGGCCTGCAGGGCGGCACAATCCCGATCAAGATCGGGCCGCGAGCGGCCGTGGAGCCCTACGGCCACCTCAACGACGAGTACCAGGCCGAGGAGTGGTTCGCCGACTACTACTGCGCCACCTTGGGCATGCTGTTCAAGCGCCTGGAAGACCTGCGGCCGTACTTCAAGGAGCGTCGCAACGGCGGCATCGGGGCGTTCACCCCCGACAACGTGCCGGTGTTCGACTACGTGGCCGACAACGCCTGGGTCATCGCCGACTCCAACCACGGCTTCAAGATGATCGGGGTGGGCAAGCTCACCGCCGAGATGATGGTGCACGGCGACAAGCCCGACGAGCTCAAGCCGTTCACGCTCGACCGCTACCGCACCGGCGGCACCTTCGGCGACCGCAACTCGAACTGCCCCTGGGTCTAACCCCGCTGGTCTCGCGGCGCCGGGCCGCTGGATGTCACTGCAGTTCTGTGAGGCGAGCCGTCGGTCGGTCGTTGCGGCGCGCCACCACCCGGGTCAACCCCAGGGTCTCGCCTTGGTCTCCAGCGAGCATGTCGGCTTCGTCGCTGGGCTTGCCGAGGTGTCCTGACCACGACAGGTCAGACGCCATCCAGTGCTTCCACCCGTCGGGCATCAGGTCGGCCAGCTCGACGGTCACCAGCCCGCTTCGCTCCCAGTGACGCTGCCACCAGGCGGGGCTGTGAAAGCTGAAGAACGCTGGCTCCCAGTACTGCCCCAGGTGCGCTGGCACCGCGTTCGACGTGAGTTCTTCGACCAGTCCGGGCACCACGATGCCCAGCTGGCCGCCGGGCCCGATGAGCCGGGCCAGGTGTTGTTCGAGGTAGAGGTCGTCGGTCCCGAAGTAGTGATAGGCATCGATGCACACCACCGCATCGAAGAAGCTGTCGGCGAACGGCAGCTCGTGTGCTTCGGCACGGATGGGAAAGACCCTGTCTTCGACGCCTGCAGCGCGGATGCGGTCGAGGTTGTCGCTGGCGTCGATCCACAGGTCTGCGGCCCACACCTGCACGCCGAACTCCTTGGCGAGAAAGATGGAGCTGAGCGCTTTGCCGCACCCCAAGTCCAGGACGCGCATGGTCGAGTCGAGATCCATGCGCCCCGACAATGACTCCGTCAGCCACAGCGGGTTGGGTCCCATCATGTTCTCGACAACCCACGCCGGGTCGTAGTTCGCCGACCGGGGAAACCCTGCGTAGGCGACTTCGTAGCGGCTCGGGTCGGCGTCGATGAACCGTGGCGGGTTGTCGGTGTCGACCAGGGTGCACAGTTGGTCCAAGCACATGTGGTAGCCGGCGGCCGCCTGGTGCACTTCCGGGCTCTTGTCTCCCGAGTCGACCCTCAGCGTGAGATGCGTGCCGGTCGGGTTCGGTTCGAGGCTGAACGTGAGCAGCTCGTCATCCCACTCCCACGCGAAGGTGCTGGGTGGGTCCCAGGTGACGATGCGACCGCTGAGCACCGTGTCCTCGATGCCGAATCTTCTGACCACGTCATCCCAGAACGGGGCTGTGACATCGGCGCCTGCCTCTCGAGGCCCGACGATGTCGCACGGCATCCAGTGGCGGAGCTGATCGCTCTCGGTCAGCGCTCGCCACACACGTTCGGCTGAGCCCGCCAGCTCGCGTTCGAACCGCAGGCTCGTCGTGCCATCGCTGCGGCGAACAATCTCCCCAAGCGGATGGGTTGGCTGATTCATGTTGGGCTGCAATTCGACTCGCCAATGATGAAGAACTTCGGTGTCGCCCTCAATCGTCGACGCCAACCGGGCCGCACCTGTGTCGACGGTAGGTCTCCTCGACGACGTTCGTTCCAACGCTCGCGCATCGGGCTGGCGGGCGTACGATTTGGGCGGCAACTGCACATTCTCGTCGGGGAGTCGGTTCGTGCGCTTGACCCACCTCGGACTCAAGAACTGGCGCAACTTCAGGTCGGCAGACATCGATGTTGTCCGCCGCCTGTTCGTGGTGGGGCCGAACGCGTCAGGCAAGTCCAACCTGCTTGATTCGTTGCGTTTTCTGAGCGAAATCGCAACCGAGGGCGGTGGCCTGCAGCAGGCTGTGCGCTCGCGTGGCGGTATCAGCCATGTTCGCTGTCTCGCTGCGAGGAAGTTCAACAGCAGTCGCGTGGCGCTGCATGTCGGCATGGAAGGCCCAGGCGAGACATCGTGGGACTACCGGTTGGAGTTTTCTGCCGAACCTCGGGGTCGGCACCGTCCCTCCATTACGCATGAGTCGGTGGAGCGGGACGGAACCGCGCTGCTGTCGCGTCCCGATTCCAGCGACGAAGCCGATCCGGAATTGCTGACCCAGACAGCGCTCGAGCAGGTGACGACGAATCGGGATTTTCGGGAGATCGTGCGATTTCTCCAGGCCGTGCGTTACGTCCACCTGGTGCCCCAGCTCATCAGGGAGCCCGACCTCGGCGGCGATGCCGGCGACAGCCCGTTCGGCCGGGAATTTCTGTCGCTCATCGCCGGTACGGCCGAGAAGACCCGGAACCGTCGACTCGAGGCCGTCAACCGTGCGTTGAATGCGGCGGTCCCCCAGCTGTCGGACCTGAAGCTGGTCCGCGACGACAGTGGGCGACCGCACCTGCAAGCTCGCCATCAGCACTGGCGGCCCCATGGCGCAATCCACGATGAGCGAGATTTCTCCGACGGCACCTTGCGCTTGATGAGCCTGCTGTGGCTGCTGACGGGCCGGTCGTCGGCCACCAACCGGGTGCTGCTGCTGGAAGAGCCCGAGCTCTCATTGCATTCCGAAATCTGCCGCCAACTGCCCAGCCTGTTTGCACAAGCACTGCGGCGAGGCGGGCCTCAGACGATCGTGTCGACGCACTCTGACGATGTGCTTGCCGATCCGGGTCTTGGTCTCGATGAGGTAGTACTGCTGGAACCTGGCGAAGAGGGCACCACGACGAGGACGGCATCCGATGTGCCCGGCATCGACGATCTGCTGGCAGCGGGCCACAGCCTCGATGAGATTCTGCGCCCCTTGACGCGTCCGAGCGAAGCTGCGGGGATGGCACGCCTCGTCACGTGACCTTCGTTCGTTTCGCAGTGGAAGGCACCACGGACGAGCCGGTCGCGGATCGGCTCATTCGCGAGGTGGGCATGACACCGATGCCGACCTATATCGGCGGCGGCAAGACTCAGCTTGATGCCAAGCTGCCTGGCTACAACCAGGCCGCCCAACGAAGCGCATGGTTGGTGTTGCGGGATCTGGATCACGACGATGCAGGAGCCTGTGTCCCCCGCCTGATTAGGGACTTGCTTGGCGCGGCGCCAAGCGACGGAATGGCATTTCGGATCGCAGTTCGAGAGGTGGAAGCGTGGTTGCTCGCGGATGCCGCCGGGTGCGCACGCTTCTTTCATGTGAGCACAGCCCGCGTACCCAGCGATGTCGAGGCGCTGCCGAGCCCGAAGCGATCGCTAGTCGACATGTGTCGAAGATCGAGAAGACGTGAGATCAGAGACGGCATCGTGCCGGCGCCCGGCAGCAGGCGGACTGTCGGCGACAGCTACGTCGCACTGTTGCGTGAGTTCGTTCGCGAGGCATGGGATCCCCAGCGAGCGAGACAAGCAGCACCGAGTCTCGACCGTGCGATTCGCGCCCTTGAGCGTCTCCGGAGCTGAACCGCTGCGACATTCGCGCGTCGATGGCACGTTGGTCTGCTGGGGCGACAACGACTACGGCGAAACCGATGCGCCGACAGGCAAGATCGTCGCAATCTCCGCAGGAGATGACGCCACCTGTGGAATCTTGCGCGATGGGCACATCCAGTGCTGGGGCCTAAACCCCGTGCGCATTTGGTGACATGAGACCTATTGGTGACAGGAATCCTTGACTCGGCAGACAATCGTCTGGCCTGACTGCAACGTCCCTGACATGCGCCCACGAGGGCGCTGGCCGAGCTGGCACATCTACGAACTGTGCACCGTCACCGTCACGAGCAGGTCGATTTCCGCAAGGGGTGTCGGAACGAGGACGTGAGCCGAGAAGCGATGTTCAGCGGATGAGGCGGCGGAGCGATTTGAGCCAGTCGTCGGACGAGGTCCAGGCTTCCTCGCTGACTCGCTCGCGGCCTGACGAGTTGCCGTTCGCTGCGGGGAACGAGCCCAGGAACTTGACGTCACGCTGCTTCATCTTGAGCGCCCGCAAGCAGTCGGCAACCACTTCATCGGAGATGTGACCCTCGAAGTCGAGCAGAAAACAGTATTCGCCGAGCCCGCGCCGGGTCGGTCGCGACTCCAGCCGGGACAGGTCGAGACGGCGGGCCTCGAACTCCATGAGGATCCCCAGCAGGCTGCCCGGCTCATTCTGCTGCTGGAACACCACGATGCTGGTCTTGTCGTTGCCGCTGGCGGGCGGCACCTGGCCCTTGGCCAGCAGCAGGAAGCGGGTCTGGTTGTCGCGGTGGTCCTCGATGCCGGCGGCGACGGTCTCGAGCCCGTAGATCTCAGCGGCCGTCGGGCTGGCGATCGCTGCGACGCCGGCGAGTTGTTCTTCGCCGATGCGCCGGGCTGCCAGCGCTGTCGAGGTGGCGGCCTCGATCTCGGCGTCGGGCAGTTGGGTGTGCAGGAACGCTCGGCACTGGGCGATGGCGACCGGGAACGACAGCACCGTGTGGATCGCCGAGAGATCGTCGGCGCTCGCAGGGCCGGGCAGCGCCATGAGATCGAGCTGCACGTTCACGATGACCTCACGCTGGATGAGGAAGTCGAAGTCGAATGCGAGCGCGTCCTGGGTGACGTTGACGGCGCCCTCGATGGCGTTCTCGACGGGCACGAAGCCGTAGTCGACTGCCCCGTCGTCGAGCGCGGAGAGCACCTCGGGCACCGAGATGAGCGGAACCGGCGTGCACTGCGACAGGTCCGGCTGAGTCGCCAGCGCAGCCTCGGTAAAGGTGCCGTGCGGGCCCATGTACCCGATGCGCGTCGACGGCGAGAGGGCAGAAGTGCCCTGGGGTGCAGCGGCAGCAGCCATCGGGGCAGGATACGCATCGTGCCGCGGGCACCCGACGCCGGGCCGCGGCGGGTAGAACGGCAGGCGATGGACGCTGAAGAGCTCTCCGGATTGCTGGCAGAGGTTCGTGACGGGACGGTGAGCGCTGATGAGGCGCTGGCGCGCCTGCGCCGGCTGCCGTATGCGGAGATCGCCGGGGCGCGCATCGATCATCACCGGACGTTGCGTACCGGCCACCCCGAGGCGGTGTACGGGCCAGGCAAGTCGCCGAGCCAGTGCGCCCGCATCGTGGCCGAGATGCTGAGCGGCGGCTCCGGCCCGGTGCTGCTCACCCGAGCGAGCACCGACCAGGTCGCAGCAGCATTGGCCGCGTGCCCCAGCGGCGTGGTGCACCGCCCCGCCGATCGGGAGCCCGACCCGGCGAGCGGCGCCCACATGCCGTCAGCCGACTTGGCCACGGTGGTGTGGCGCGCCGCTGCCGCCCGTCCAGAGCAGGTGGTGGTGGCTGCTGCGGGAACGTCGGACGGACCGGTGGCGAGCGAAGCGGCAGCGGTGCTCGGTGCATTCGGCGTCGACGCCGAGATGGTGACCGACATCGGCCTGGCTGGGCTCCATCGCTTCTTGGCTGAGATCGACACGCTGGTGTCGGCCGACGTCGTCATCGTGGTGGCAGGGATGGAGGGGGCACTGGCCACGGCTGTCGCGGGCGTGGTGTCCGCGCCGGTTATCGCTGTGCCGACCAGTGCCGGCTACGGCGCAGCGCTCGAGGGCGTCACTGCGCTGCTGTCCATGCACGCGTCGTGTGCGGCCGGCATCACGGTGGTGGGCATCGACAACGGCTTCGGTGCTGCGATGGCCGCCATGCGCATCCTCGACTTTGCGGCCGTCTCCGATCGGGGATCCCGCTGATGGGGAGCCAGCCGCATGGCGGTGCCCGATAGTGCATGACACCGCGGCCCCTGGCACGTCGCCGGTGACGTCGCGCGCGCCGCTGGCAGGACCGTCGACGGCGGGCGGCGAGCGAACGGAGCCAGGCGGCACTGTGGCGTGGTTCGACCCGGTGTCGGGCATTGCCGGCGACATGGCGCTCGGGGCACTGCTGGACGCCGGCGCAGACCTGGAGTTCGTCATCGAGCAGGTGCAGACGCTGGGCGTCGACGGCTGGCAGCTCGGCGCCGAGCGAGTCCTGCGGAACGAACTGGCCGCGACGCGGGCCATTGTGGACGCGCCCGAAGGGCATCACCATCGGCGCTGGCGAGACATCCGGGTGCTGCTCGAGGATGCACCCCTAGAAGACCGAATCCGGAGCCGCGCGCTCGCAGCGTTCGAGGCGCTGGCCGTCGCCGAGGGCTTGGTGCACGGCGTGGCACCCGACGACGTCCATTTCCACGAGGTCGGGGCGCTGGACGCGATCGTCGACATCGTCGGCGTGTGCGCGGCGCTGGAATCGCTCGGCGTGGATGAGGTTGCCTGCGGTCCCGTTGCGGTGGGCAAGGGGACGATCAACGCGGCGCATGGCGTGCTGCCCAACCCGCCTCCCGCGGTCGCGTACTTGCTGGCGGGACACCCAGTGGTCGGTGTCGATGTCGACATGGAGCTGACGACCCCGACAGGGGCCGCCATCGTGGCCGCCCTGGCCTCGGTGTTCGGGCCGGTGCCGCCCATGACGCTGACGAGCGTCGGCTTCGGTGCCGGCACCCGAGACCTGCCGGGTCGCCCGAACGTCACCGGGGTGCTCATCGGCACGGCCGCCGCTGTGAGCGTGCCCGACGGCTCTGGCAGGCAGGCCGAACCCGCCAATCCGGCGCTGTCGCTGGGCACAGCGATGGCTGCTGTTGCAGGTGCCGAATCCACCACGGAATTGGTGGAGCTGGCCACGAATCTCGACGACGTCTCGGGTGAGCTGCTGGGCCACGCCATCGAGGAGCTGCTGGCAGCCGGCGCGCTGGACGCCTGGGCAGTCCCGATCGTGATGAAACAGGGCCGCCCGGCACACACGCTGATGGTGCTGTGCAACACCGGCGATGTGACGGTGCTGGGCGACCTGATGGCGCGCCTCACCGGCACGCTGGGTCTGCGTGCGCGGACCGTCGTGCGCACGGCGCTTGAGCGGCACACGTCGACCGTCGACGTTGACGGGCACTCGATCCGGGTCAAGCACGGCCCGCACCGCAGCAAGCCCGAGTGGTCCGACGTCGTCGCCGCAGCCGAAGCCCTCGACCGCACACCGGCCGATGTCGCCCGCCAAGCGAGCACCCGAGAACCAGGCAACCACGACTAGGGCCGTTCCCTGATGGGGCGAGCGCCGGCGAAATCCTTGGCGCTCGCAGAAAACGCCCTCGTACACTGTTCGGGCGCCGGCGGGCCTGCGGCCCGGCCAGCAGCAACCAGCGCTTGTAGCTCAATTGGACAGAGCATCTGACTACGGATCAGAAGGTTCGGGGTTCGAATCCCTGCAAGCGCGCTGAGCGGGAGCACGATGACGCAGCGCAGGATCGCAATCATCGGCGGCGGCATGTCGGGGCTGGGTGCCGCGTGGGCACTGGCACAGCATCCGGACCGGTTCGACATCCGGCTGTTCGAGGCCAACGATCGCCTCGGCGGCAACGCTGTCACCGTCGACATGCCCCAAGACGACGGCACGTCGGTTCCTTTCGACATCTCGGTCACTGCGCTGATCCCGTCGGTCTAC
>JAJEBN010000056.1 GCA_022822525.1 Acidimicrobiia bacterium
AGCAAGATCACGGCCCACTCGTCCACTACATCGGTCCTGATCTCGCGTAGCCGATGGCGCCTACGCGGTGGCCGATCGCCGGACGGCGTGTCGCACCCCCGCAGTAGCTTCGCCGCCATGAACGATCCTCAGCGACCCAGCGTGCCCGGTCGGCCCCCGACAGACCCAAGTAGCACTTGCGGCCCGCTATTCGCTACGAGCAAGTGGGGACCTCACTACTGCGCGTGCGGTGCGGTCAACAAATGTCGCATCGAGAAGCACGCAGCGACCTACAAAGTGTGCGGCAAGACCTCCGAGGTTGTGTGGGTGGGAGCGCCCATCGACCACACTGCTGGGAACAAGGTAGTCAAGGCCACCAAGTCACCCCGCTTCAAGGTCGGCGACAAGTTTCGTGGTCTCACGGAGCACGGCGTCGACACGGGTGACGAGGGCGAAATCGAACGCTGGTTTGAGGCGTTGGAGGGCTACATCGCGTGGAGAGAGCGCGTTGGCGGCCGTGCAGGAGAGGGCATTGCGCCAGCCACAGCGCAGGGAATCCGCTCCAGCGTGAGAGCTTGGATCCGACACGCGATTGGGGCCGGACTCGATCCCTCCGTCCCGGCTACGGACATCCTCAAAACCTTTCTTGCGAGCAAGGACATCAGCGATAAGTCGCGGAGATGGCGTGCAGGGCACGTTCAGCGCTGGTGGCGACGCTGGCCCCAATACCAAGAATCAATAGGCGAAGAGGTCGTCGGCGCTTCTCGGATTGGAAGTCGACTAGCGATGCTCGTGGCCGAGTTCCGAACGGATGGCTACCCCTCGGGCGAGGATCTCGAACACGAAGAGATCCGACGGCAACATGAACGGACACTCAAATCGATCGCTGACATCTCCTTCGAGGATCGAGACGAACTCAAGCGGGTTTGGGCTAACACGAGGCGGAACTACGGAAGTTCCGGAAACCAACAAATCCTGAACAAGGCCTTCAACGATGTTGCCGAAGCAGCTTGGCCACAGATGCGAGACAGCCTGGATCAACTGTGTTTCGGCGATGGCGCGTTCGAGAATCGAATTGACATCGCCATCCGAGATGTGCGAGGACTCGGTCCACTGGTCGCGACGAGGCTGCCAGCGATATGCCATTCAGAGCGTTTCATTCCCATCTACGTGCTCCGAAGTAGCGGCACGTTCCCTGGCAAGCTCGACATGATCGAACTCTTGGACGAGCTTGAACTCCTCGATGAGGCCGGGTCAGAAGAGGCTCATTAAGTCGTCCGGCTACATTCGGAGGAAGGGCAAACCGGCGCAGTCGTCATGCGTTCGAATGATTTGTTGCTGGAGTCGCTCCGCCCGCACTTCACCGACGACAGCGGCATCGACGTATGGGGCATCTCCCGGTTTCTGTATTGGCTCTCATGGAGCTATTGGGACGACACGTCGGCGGATCCGTGGCTTAGTATCTGTCATAGGTTAACTCGCGTGGTGTAGTGTGGGTTTGGTGGAGTTGTCGGCGGAGGCTGCGAGGGCGTTCTTCGATACGGTGATGCCGCATTTGGGCGAGCGTCAGCGGCGCGTGGCGACCGGCGCGATGGCCGAGGCGCTGGGCCGTGGCGGGCAGGCGTTCGTGGTGGAGGCGACGGGCATCTCGACGTCGACGATGTCGCGGGCTGTGCGCGAGGTGCGGGCCGGCGCGGAGCCGTCGGAGCGTCAGCGTGCGGTGGGCGGCGGGGACCGGCCCGCCGCGGTGAAGCAGCCGGGCCTGGTGGAGGCGCTCGACGAGCTGGTGCATCCCAGCACGCGGGGCAGCCCGATGTCGCCTCTGCGCTGGACGTGCAAGTCGACCCGGCGGCTGTCGCGCGAGCTCGCCGCGCAGGGCTTCAGGGCTTCCGCCGAGCTGGTGCGGCGGCTGCTTGCCCAGATGGGCTACTCGCTGCAAGCGACCGCGAAGCAGAAAGAGGGAGCGTCCCATCCCGACCGCGACGCCCAGTTCGAATACCTCAACGCGCAGGCCGCCGCGTTCCTCGCTGCGGGCGACCCGGTGATCAGCGTGGACACCAAGAAGAAGGAGCTGATCGGCAGCTATGCCAACAGCGGCAGCGAATGGCAGCCCACAGGCGACCCGGCCCGCGTCAACGTTCACGACTTCCCCGACCCGACGCTGGGCGAGCACGCCAAGGCCATCCCCTACGGCGTCTACGACATCGCCAACAACGCCGGCTGGGTCAGCGTCGGCGACTGCGCCGACACAGCAGAGTTCGCCGTCGAGTCCATCAGACGCTGGTGGAACACCCTCGGACGCCGCCGGTTCCCCCAAGCGACCCGGCTGCTGATCACCGCCGACGCCGGCGGATCCAACGGCTACCGGCCCCGCGCCTGGAAATGGTTCCTCGCTGCCCTCGCCGCCGAGACCGGCCTCGAGATCACCGTCGTGCACTACCCGCCCGGCACCAGCAAATGGAACAAGATCGAGCACCGCCTGTTCAGCCACGTCACCATGAACTGGCGAGGCCGCCCCCTCACCGACATCGCCACCATCGTCGAGCTCATCGCGTCCACCACCACCCAGACAGGCCTCACCGTGCAAGCCGCCTACGACCCCGGCTGGTACCAACGCGGCATCAAGATCACCGACCAACAGATGAAACAACTCCCGATACGAACCCACGACTGGCACGGCGAATGGAACTACACCATCAACCCGCCATGAACACGCGACCTAACCCGCGACGCGTCCT
>JAJEBN010000083.1 GCA_022822525.1 Acidimicrobiia bacterium
CCGATTCGGATGATCAGCGGCTCGTTGGCGATCATGGCGAACGTGAGCACGTCGCCGTTGGGCGCAGTGCTGACCCCGGCGACGGCGGAGCTGTCGTTGAGCTGACCGCCCTTGGCGAAGACCGTGTTCGCCGGGCCTTGCCCGTTGCCGGGAGGCCGTGGCCCGCAGCTCTGCAGCGTCGGGGTTCGGCCCGCGATCGACATCGAGGTGGCGAAGCGGGAATCACTGCCCGCCAACAGCAGCAGCCGCACGGCGGCCTCGCAGCTCATGCGGTTGTGGACCGACAGCCCCGAGCCGTCCACTAGGACGATCTCGTCGGCCGCTGTTCCCAGCAGCTTGCCGAGCGCGGTGCTCGCCGCTGCCGCCGAGCCCGCCCGCGACGAGTCGCCATGGTGCCGGCCGATCTGCTTGAACAGCATCTCCGCCGGCGTGTTCTCGGAGTAGCGCAGGATCCGCACCAGCATCTCGGCCACCGACGGCGAGGTGATGCTGCCCAGATCGGTCGAGTCGCCCGCCGCGGGGGCGCTGCCCGAACGCGGCCGGTGGCGGATCACCATGCCACGCGCTTCGAGCAGGTCGTCGAAGTCTGACGCTGCCGCCTGGGTCGAATCGACGCTGCGGATGTGGCTGCGGCGGTCGATGGCGTAGGGCGAGTAACCGTCGTTGATGATCAGCCCCGACAGGACGCCCACGAAGTTCTGCGACAGGTACGACTGCTTCCAGATCGCCAGGGCGTCCGGCTCCGCGTCCGGCGGGAAGTGCGAGGTGTACTCCTGCTCGCCGTCGGCGAACCACGATCCGTCCCCGACGATGGCACCGTCGATGGTGTCGATGCCGAGCGCGTCGAGTGCCGCCATGACGCTGTCGGCGAGCTCGCTCACGTCGGTGAACGGCCGCGCATCGGCAATGCGATTGATGTATCCGGGTGTCGCCAGCACCGGGTCGCCGCTGCCGATCAGGTACAGGTCGCCGCGCAGCACGCCGTCGCTGACCGCATCGAGCGCGCCGGCGTCGGCAACCACCCGGGTGGTGAAGGTGGCGTCGGCGCCCAGTTCGCTCAGCGCCACAGTGACCGTCGCGAGCTTGGCGAGCGATGCCGGCAGCAGCGGAGTGTGGGGCTTGTGCTCGAAGATCGGCTCGCCGTTGCGATACAGCGACATGCACATGTCGTCGGTCGCTTCGCTCGACCGCAGCGCGGCTGAGAACTCGGTTGCCAGCCGCTGCTGCCAGGCAGGCGTGCTGTCGTCGGCCGATTCATCGGTGTCGCCGGACCCGCTGGGGTCCTCACCCGCTGCGAGCGCCGCCGCAATGTTGCCCACGGCGGTTGCGGTCTCCCAGCGATCCGCGCCGTAGACGCGGATCATCTTGCGGCCCGACAGCTTGGTGTTCGGCACTGCTGCGGGCCCGCCGACGACGTAGCCGCCAGCCGTTGCTGTGGCGAGCCTCTCCTGCTGGCTCTGCGGGAACGGGTCGTCGCGGCCTCCGGCCAGCACGATGCAGCTCTTGGCGTCCAGCACACCGGCGAGCAAGACCGCCGCGTAGATGTCGGACTGTGCGTCGGCGTCGGACGCCACGATCACCGGCACCGCATCGGTGCAGTCGCCCAGCACCTCGGGCGGCGGCAGCGTCGCCGACCCAGCCGTCTGCGCGCCCGTGCTCGCAGGCCACATTCCCACCAGACCCGCGATGACAAGTGCCGCAGCAATTGCCTTCGATGTTCTTGCCATCAGTGCCGGAACTGCCGCTCGCCGGTGAACAGCATGGCGAGGCCGAGATCGTTGGCTCGGGCGATCACGTCGTCGTCTCGCAAGGCGCCGCCCGGCTGCACCACCACGGCCACGCCGGCCTCAGCCGCGGCCTCCACACCGTCGCCGAAGGGGTAGAACGCGTCACTGGCGCAGGCGCCGCCGGCAGCCCGCCCATCGGCTTTCGCGGCGGCGAGCTGGCCCGACTCCACCCGGTTCTGCTGGCCGGCTCCGATGCCCCACGCCGTGCGGTCGCGCGCCAGCACGATCGCGTTCGACATCACATGCCCGCACACGCGCCAGGCGAAGCGGGCATCGGCCAGCTCGCTCGCTGTGGGCTTGCGCTGGGTGACCACCTGCCAGTCCTCGGGCGCCGAAGCGAACGTGTGGGGCGACTGCACCAGCCAGCCGCCGTTGATCTGCCGCAGCGAGACGCCCGCCTCATCGGGCCGTGGCGCCTCCAGCACCCGGGTGTTGCGCCGTTTGGCCTCGAGGCGCTCCACCACGCCGTCCTCGTAGCCGGGCGCGATGATCAAGTCGGCCTGGGCCGCTGCCTCGATGCGCTCGACCGTGTCGAGGTCGACGATCTTGTTGAACGCCACGATCCCGCCGAAGGCGGAGCGGGCATCGCAGTCGTAGGCCCGCTGGTACACGTCGGCCAGATCGTCGCCGGCCGCCGCGCCGCACGGGTTGGCGTGCTTCACGATCACCACGGCCGAAGAGCCCTCGGCACCGCCAAGGTCATGCACGATCCGCCACGCCGCGTCGGCGTCGAAGAAGTTCAGGTAGCTGAGCGCCAGACCGCTGTGCTGGTAGGCGTGGTCCCACCAGGTCAGCTCGCCGACCGGCCGGTACCGAGCCCCGAGGTGGTGCGGGTTCTCGCCGTAGCGGCATTCGTCCACCCGCTCCAGCGCTAGGTGCACGGTCGGCGGCAGGGGAGCGGGCTCGGGCGACTCGCCGGCGCCCGCCGCTTCGGTCTCGCTGCCGGCCGGCTCGTCCAGCCAGCTCACGATCGCCGCGTCATAGGCAGCCGTATGGGCGAAGGCGGCCCGCGCCAGCCGTCGCCGCGTGGCCGCGCTCAGCCCACCAGCACCCGACCCCGCCGAATCGGCCGATTCGGCCAGCTCGTCAAGCACCGCCTCGTAGTCGCGCGGGTCCACCACCACACCCACACCGCCGCTCTCGTCGCCGTGGTTCTTGGCAGCTGCCCGCACCATCGCCGGTCCGCCGATGTCGATCAGCTCGGGCCCCGGGTCGGATCGGAACGGGTACAGGTTGCACACCACCAGATCGATGGCCGCAATGCCGTGCTCGTCGAGCGACGCCAGGTGCGCCGGTTTCGACCGGTCGGCCAGGATCCCGCCGTGGATGCGTGGGTGCAGCGTCTTCACCCGGCCGTCCAGCATCTCGGGGCTGCCGGTGACGTCTTCCACCGCCAGCACCGGCACCCCGGCGTCGGCCAGCGCCGCGGCCGTGCCGCCGCTCGAGACGATCTCCCACCCGAGGCCCGACAGCCGGGTCGCGAAGTCGACCACGCCCGTCTTGTCCCACACCGAGATCAACGCCCTCATCGGGTATGTCCTTCCTGCCTGTGTTCGAGTTCGGCTTCCCGCAGGCCCATCGCGTCCTCGCCGGCGCAGCGCTCCAGGAATGCCGCAATCGTGGCCGGGTAGAGCTCGCGTTCCACCGCCTTGATGCGCTCGTGCAGCGTGGCCTCGTCGTCGCCAGCCAGCACTGGCACCGCTTGCTGGGCCAGCACCGGGCCGGCGTCCACCTCGGGAATCGCTACGTGCACGGTGCAGCCCGACTCGGCAGCCCCCGCATCCAGCGCGTCACGCACCGCGTGCCAGCCTGGGAACGCCGGCAGCAGCGAAGGATGGGTGTTCAGCACCCGCCCCCGGTAGCGCCCGCCACTCCATGCGAAGAACGACCCGTCCAGCACCGTGCCGAAACCGGCCATCGCCACCACGTCCACGTTTCGCCCGGCCAGCACGGCGGCGAGCTCGCAGCTGTAGCCCTGCCGTTCGAAGCGCCGCTGCCCCGAAGCTGGGTGCGCTCCGGCCACCTCCTCCTGGCCGATCGCATGGCCTGCGCAGGTCTCGCCGGTCTCGTCTGCCGCGCTGTGCGCGCTGGTCTCGTCGAGCCCACTCAGCATCCAGTCCGAACGCGCCACCAGCACCGTCTCGAGCCCCGCATCGGCAGCAATTCCCAGCCCCCGGCACGGCCGATCGGCCCCCACCAAGTCCACCGGCAGCCCGGTGCCGAGCATCGCTTTGAGGATGGATCCGGTTCCCGAGACCAGTACCGCCAGCCGCACGGCGCCGAACCTACGCGCCCCGCGCTCCGGCGGCGCGGTACGCCGGCTGCGGCGCCTGCGCTCCCCAGTAGCCTCAGCGCCGTATGCGCCCGCCCGAGGACATGCCACCCCCGTCGTCTGGGCCACCAGGCGGGCCCCAGGGTCCCCAAGGCCCCGGCGGCCCTCAAGGCCCCCAGGGTCCCGGCGGCCCCAGGCGGGTGCCGCGCCGCCCACGCGGACTCACCCGTTTCCGCCTGATCATCGGCATCGTCGTCGCGGCCGGCCTCATCCTGCTGTTCTCGATCCGGGGTCTCGCCGGCTTCTGGACCGACTACCTGTGGTTCGACAGCCTGGGCTACGCCTCGGTGTGGTGGAAGGTGCTGTGGGCCAAGATCGGCCTGGGCCTGCTGTTCACGGCGATCTTCTTCGTCCTGCTGTGGCTGAACCTGTTCATCGCCGAGCGTCTCGCCGCACGCGCCACGCCGACGGGCCCGGCCGAGGACATCGCCGCCCGCTGGCACCAGATTTCGCGACGTCGCCGCGCCCTCATCCGCATCGGCGTCGCGCTGGTCCTGTCCTTCATGGTCGGCACCGGCGTCTCGGGCCAGTGGGAGTCGTGGCTGTTCTTCATCAACGCCACCGACTTCGGCCTCACCGACCCGCAGTTCGGCCGCGACATCGGCTTCTACGTCTTCCGCCTGCCGTTCTTCAACTTCCTGGTCGGCTGGGCGTTCGCCGCCGTGCTGGTGACGTTCATCTTCACCACCATCTGGCACTACCTGAACGGCGCGATCCGGGTGCAGGCTCCCGCCGGCAGCCGGGTGCAGCCGCAGGTGAAGGCGCACCTGTCGCTGCTGCTGGGCCTGCTGGCGCTCATCAAGGCGGTGGGCTACTACTTCGACCAGTTCGAGCTGACGCTGTCCACCCGGGGCTTCGTCGACGGCGCCACCTACACCGACGTGAACGCCCAGCTGCCGGTGCTGCGGCTGCTGATGGTGATCAGCCTGTTCAGCTTCCTGCTGCTGGTGGTGAACATCTGGCGGCGGGGCTTCACCTATCCGGTGATCGCCGTGGCGCTGTGGGTGGTGATCGCCGGGCTGGCGGGCGCTGCGTACCCCGCCATCGTGCAGCGCTTCCAGGTGGAGCCCTCGGAGTCCACCCGTGAGGCGCCCTACATCGAGCGCAACATCGAGATGACCCGTGTCGCGCTCGGGCTCGACAACGTGTCGTCCCGCGAGTTCAACTACGAGCCTGGGCTGACCGCCGAAGACATCGAGAACAACTTCGACACGGTGCGCAACGTGCGGCTGCTCGACCCCGCCGTCATGCAGGACACGTTCCAGCAGACCCAGGGCATCAAGAGCTTCTACGACTTCCGCGACATCGACGTCGACCGTTACGAGATCGACGGCCAGGTCACCCAGATCGTGCTGGCGGCCCGTGAGCTGCGCCCCACCGAGCTGCCCACCGACACGTGGGAGACCGAGCACGTCGCCTACACCCACGGCTACGGCGTGGCGGCCGCACCGGCCAACGGGGTCGACGCCAACGGCCGCCCGGCGTACGCGCTGGGCGACATCCCGAATGTGATCACTCCGGGCGCGGAGGCCCTCGAACTCGACGAGCCGGGCCTGTATGTGGGCGAAGACCTGCACGGCTACGCCATCGTGGGCGCCCAGCGGGCCGAGGTCGATTTCCAGGACGACGACGACCACACCGAGACCACCCGCTACGACGGCGCCGACGGTGTGGGCATCGGCGGCTTCTTCCGGCGCTTGGCGTTCGCGGTGCGCTTCGCCGAGCCGAACCTGCTTGTGTCGGGCGAGATCCAGGGCGAGAGCCGGATCCTCTACAACCGCGACATTCAGGAGCGGGTGAGCCTGCTGGCGCCGTTCCTGTCCTACGACAACGACCCCTATCCCGT
>JAJEBN010000075.1 GCA_022822525.1 Acidimicrobiia bacterium
GGCGACGATCCCCGGCCCCGACGCACAACCCGCTGCAACGACCGGCCCTCCTGCGGAGTCAGCCGACGAACACGAACACGCTCAGCCATCCCCCCACCACACCACAAACCGCGCGAACGTTTGCGGACACCCCACTAGCCAGCCTGCTACGTGAGAGTCGGTTGACGATGCTCTGCATCATCTCGGAGGTCACTTCGTCCAGAACAATCGAAGTGTCTGCCCACCAGTCAGTCCGCCCGAAGTGCTCCGCAAGCCGATAATGCATGGTGTTTCGCAGTGCTACCTCCACATCGGAGAGCAGTGGATATAGGGCAGCCCCGAGTTCGAGATTCCTGCGATACAGCCGCCACGCTGAGATGTCATCTGGAGCGAGCGCTCGGTATGTCGCCAAACGTTCGCGCGACAGTGCACGCTCGATGTCGGCCGTGAAGACCACGGCGATCACCGTAGGTGTTCGCTTCGCCGAAGGTGCTACGATTTCTCGCAACTCCCCGGTGTCGCTAATGCCTTCGTGGCATGCGCCCGGGGTATTGCTTTTTCGGGGACTCAGCCTGCCCAGCTGCGGCTCAGCGCAGGCTCGCCGCTAGGAGACCGCTGGGCAAGTCTGATTCAGCCGAGGACTGGCCGGCTTCGACGATGGCCGTCACGGTTTTGCGCCCGAGTCCTGAAACCTCGGCAAGCTGGCGCAGTGAAGCGCCTGACTCGTGAGCGACCCGGATCATGTCGTCGCGAGTCTCCGCTTCCTTGAGTGCCCGCTCGGCGCTGAGACCAACCACCGCCAGCGCTGCGGCGACCTCACCGTCGAGCTTCCCGCGGTGCTTGTTCATCGCTGCCCGGGCCGTCGACACGTCAGCTTCGGTGTAGCTCATCGATCCCCCCGCAGTCCCGATGCGAGTTTGACAGAACCACTCCTGCACGGCACTGACGCTTTGTCAGCGGAGGTGGGTGGGGCGGGGGTCGGCTAGGCGGCCGAGGGGCGATTGGGCTCGCAGGCCGCCGTCGACGACGATGGCTTCACCGGTGACGAATGATGACTCGTCGCTGGCCAGCCAGGCGGCCACGCTGGCGATCTCGTCGGGATGGCCGAGGCGGCGCAGTGCATGGGCTGCGAGGTTGCGTTCGAGCGCCGCAGGGTCCTGCATCATGCGCTGGACGGGCGGGGTCTGGATGGTGCCGGGGCAGATGGCGTTGACGCGTACGCCGTTGGGGGCGTGGTCGGTGGACAGTGCGCGGGTCAGGTTGATCACGGCCGCCTTGGAGGCGGCGTACACCACCGAGCCGCCGTCGCCGTGCAGGCCGCTGATCGACGCCGTGTTGACGATCGAGCCGCCGCCGCGGGATTCCATCGCCGGCACCGCGTACTTGGCGCCCAGGTACACCGACCGGACGTTGACGTTCATGACGAGATCCCAGTCACGCGGCTCGAGCTCGACAGCGGTGCCGGGGCGGATCGTGCCCGCGTTGCTGTAGAGCACGTCCAGGCCGCCCCAGCGGTCCACAGCCGCAGCCACCATTGCTTCCACGTCGTCGGGCTCGGCGACGTTGGCGCCGAAGCCGTGGGCCTCGCCCCCGGCCTCCATGATCGACTCGGCCACACCCTCGGCTCGCTCGCGGCGGATATCCACCACCAGCACCGACGCGCCCTCGGCGGCGAAGCGGTGCGCACTGGCCTCGCCGATGCCCGATGCACCGCCGGTGACGATTGCGACCTTGTCCTTGAGCAGCATGCGATTCCCTCCGAGCGCCGTGCCGATGCCTGCGGACACTACGGCTCCTCGTCGGGCCGCGTCGTGCCAACGTGGCTACGTTGTGGCGGCCGATCAGGTTGTCCCGATGGGGGCCGACACAGGGGAGGGCTCCATGGCGAGCGAAGCGTTCTACAGGATCCGCGAGATCATCGCGTCGCAGGCAATGCCTGCCGACATCGATGCCATGCGCAAGGGCATCGAGCTCACCGCGCGCCCGCTGCCGGCCGGCGTCAGCGGCGAGATGGTGGACGCCAACGGCGTTCCGTGCGAGCTGCAGACCCCCGACGAGGCCACCGGCGACGCCATCGTGCAGTACGTGCACGGCGGCGGCTACGTCGCCGGGTCGATCGGCTCGCACCGGAACCTGACCGGCAACTTGGCCCTCAAGCTGGGCTGCCCGGTGCTCTCGGTGGACTACCGCCTGGCACCCGAGCATCCCCACCCGGCGCCGGTGGAGGACTCCGTTGCGGTGTACCGCTGGCTGCTCGACCGTGGCCACTCCGCCGACAAGATCGCCATTGCCGGCGACTCCGCAGGCGGCGGGCTGACGATGTCGACGCTCATGAAGCTGCGTGACCTCGGGCTGCCGCTGCCGGCCGCCGCCGTGCCGATCTCGCCATGGGTGGACATGTCCGGCTCCGGCGAGAGCGCCGTCACCCGCTCGGACCGCGACCCGATGGTGGCCGCCGGCGACCTCACTCGGCTAGCGGGAGTCTTCCTCGGCCCCGACGGCGACGCCGCCGATCCGTACGCGTCACCGCTCGAAGGCGACCTCTCGGGCCTGCCGCCACTGCTCATCCACTGCGGCGACGACGAGGTGCTGCTGAGCGACAGCGAACGGCTGGCACACAAGGCCCGCACCTCCGGCGTGGACGTGACGCTCGAGATCTGGCCCGAGATGATCCACGTCTGGCACTCGATGGCCGGGCTCTTCCCCGAAGCCGACCAGGGCGTGGCCCGGGTAGCCGAGTACCTCAGCGAGCGCCTCGCCATCTGAGAGCTGTCAGGCGAGCGGGGCCTTGGCCACGTCGTCGAGGAACCAATCCACCAACGCGAAGCAGTTGCGGCGGTTGGCGGCCTCGTTGCGAGCGATCTCGGCCAGGATCTCGTCGCGGACGATGCCGACCGACGCCAGGTAGTCGTCGCTGGCCTCGCGCAGCCACTCGCTGGCCAGTTCCACGCTGATCTCGGGATGGAACTGGGTGCCCACGCTGCGGCCCATCCGGAACAGCTGAGGGCAGATCTCGGTGCTGGCGAGCAGCTCGGCCCCGTCGGGCAGGTGGAAGCGATCGTGATGCCACTCCATCCACGGGCCATCGGAGATCGGCAAGTCGACGCCGTCGGCCGGCGAGATCCGGTACCAGCCGATCTCGGTCTCGGGGGAGAGATCCACCGATCCGCCCAGCGCCGCAGCCAGTGCCTGACCGCCGAAACAGATGCCCAGCACCGGTGTGCCGCGCTCGTGTGAGCGGCGAATGAGATCCAGCTCGCTGCCGATCCAAGGCTCGATCGCGTCCTCGTACACCGAGAAGTACGAGCCCGTCACCACAAGCACGTCGAAGTCCTCGTCGGGAAGCGGCTGGAATTCGGCCGGCTGCGAGGTGTCGGGCACCATCACGTGGATAGCCAGCTCGACGCCCCGCTCGACCAAGCGATCGCCGACGAAGCCGGGCCGCGACGTCTCCTCGTGCGTGACGACCAGCGCCCTCATGCAGCCAGCTCGACCACGCGTACGGGCAGGTGCTTGATGCCGGAAATGAAGTTTGACCGCAGCCGCTCGACCGGTCCGTCCTGTTCGATGCGCACCACTCGCCGCAGCAATTCGGTGAACACCACCTTGATTTCCATGCGGGCCAGCCAGGCTCCCAGGCACAGGTGCGGGCCGTTGCGCCCGAAGGCCATGTGCTCGTTGTCCTGGCGGGCCAAGTCGAACCGGTACGGATGCGGGAATCTGTCGTCGTCGTGGTCGGCGCTGACGTAGTACAGCACCACCTTGTCGCCCGCTCGCACCTTGGTGCCCCGGATCTCGGTGTCGCAGGTGGCCGTGCGGCGGAAGTGCGTGGTGACCGAACTGGCCCGCAGCACTTCCTCCACCGCCGCCGCAGTCAGCGCCTCGTCGTCCGCCAGCACCGCTGCCCGCCAGGTGTCGAAGAGGTGCGGATGGGCCATCAGCACCCACAGCCCGTGGGTCATCGTGTAGCGGGTGGTGTCGTTGCCGGCCGCGATCAGCAGCGTGAAGAAGTTCTTGAACTCCAGGTCGGTCAGCGGCGTGCCGTCGGTGGTCGGCGCCAGGAGCTGGCTGATCACATCGTGGGTCGGGCATTCGCGCCGCTGCGCGGCCTGGGCTGCCGCGTACTCGAAGATCTCCACGGTGGCCGGGCTGCGGAACGGCATGAAGCGGAACTCGTCGGTGTCCACGAGCCCCACGGGAAAGTCGGTGAAGTCGGGATCGGTATTGCCCAGCAGGGCATCGCCCCACTCCACGAGCTGGTGGCCGTCGGCATCGCTGGTGCCCAGCATGCGCCCCAGCATCCGCATCGGCAGCTCGGTGGCAACCTCGGTGACGAAGTCGAACCGTTCATCGCCCAGCGCCCGGTCGAGCACCTCGCAGGCCAGCCCCCGGATGGCGGCCTCGTAGGTGTTCACCACCCGCGGGGTGAACCCGCGGCTCACCAGGCGCCGGTACCTGGTGTGCTCGGGCGGATCCATCTCCATCATCGTCTTGCGTGCTTCGAGCTCGTCGGGCGCCATGTCCTCGAGCCGGATGCCCTGTGCGGAGGTGAAGGTCTGGGTATCGCGGCTGATGCGGAACGCGTCCTCGTACTTCGTGACGGCCCAGTAGCCACGCCCGTCCACCTCGTCGACCCAGGCCACGGGGTCCTCGCGGCGCATCCGGGCGAACGTGGCGTGGGGCACACCCTGGGTCCAGACGTCGTGGTCGGAGATGTTGGCGTCGTCAGGCCCGAGGTCGTCGAGGTAGGGCTCCGCCCAGGTGCTCACTGCCTCAGGCTCGCACAGCAGCGGGCGGCTCGGCGACTGCAACATCAACAGCCACCTCGACCGAGGCGACGCCGTGAACGAAATTCGACGGGATCCGCACGAGGTCGGCAACGCTCGCCGGCCGGATGCCGCGGTCCAGCATCGCTTCGAGCAGCACGGTCAGTTCCATGCGGGCCAGGTAGGCGCCGAGGCAGAAGTGCGGCCCGCCGCCGCCGAAGGCGATCTGGGCGTTGTCGGCCCGGCCGATATCGAACTCATCGGGCCGCTCGAACACCGCTTCGTCCCGGTTGGCCGACGGGTACCACATCACCACCTTGTCGCCCGCCGAGATCTGGGTGCCTGCCAGCTCGGTGTCCACCGCTGCGGTACGGCGCATGTGCAGGATCGGCGAGGCCCAGCGGATGACCTCTTCGACGGCGCTCGGCAGCAGCTCGCGGCGGGCCGCCAGCCGGTCCCACTGCTCGGGGTGCTCCGCGAACGCCATCGTCCCGTGGGTGATCGCCGTGCGCGTGGTCTCGTTGCCGCCGAACACCAGCACCTGGAAGAAATTCCGGAACTCGGTGGCCGTCAGGCGGTCGCCGCCGACCTCGGCGTGCACCAGGTGGCTCACGACGTCGTCGGCGGGGTGTTCCAGCCGTTCGTCGCCCAGCTTGGCTCCGTACTCGTACAGACCCCACGCGGCGGGGCTGCCGAAGGGGAGCAGACGCAGCGGCGTCGTGTTGCCGTAGGCGTCGGGCGGCAGCGACTGCGTCGCGGTGGTGCCCTCGACGAGGTGATTCGACAGCTCCACCATGTAGTCGGCGTCTTCGGGCGGCACGCCCAGGATCGCGATGATCACCCGGATCGGCAGCGGCGCCGCCACCAGCTCCACCCAGTCGCCGCCGCCCCGCTCGACCACCGCATCGAGCAGCTCGTCGGCGATGGCACGGGTGCGCTCGGTGTAGCGGCGCATCTGGCGGGGCGTGAACGCCTTGGAGACCACCCGTCGCAGCCGGGTGTGCGCAGGCGGGTCGTGCTCGAGGATCGATCGGCGGGCCTCCAGGGCGTCGGCCTCGAGGTCCCACAGGTTGACGTGCCCGATAGCCGACGAGAAGCGCTCGGGATGGCGCGACACCTCGCACACGTCGGCGTGGCGCGTCACCGCCCAGAAGCCATGGCCGTCGTAGTGGTTCCAGTGCAGCTCCGGCCGGGCGCGCAGCGTCCGGAAGTCGTCCCAGGGAATGCCGTTCTCGTAGCGGCCGGCGTCGGCAATGTCGATGTCAGCGGGCGGCTCGCTCGGCCCCGATCCATCGGTCACGATGTCAACTCCCAGAGGCTGAGCCGAACGGCGAAGCCGTGGCCCGAGCGGCCCGTGAGCGGAGCGAACAAGAGCGGGAAACGACAAGTAACGCGACAGAAAGGTTCGTCGATCCGCGCACGTTCTAGGTCCGTTCCGGCCAATGCGGTTTCGGGAGGCACAGCCGAATGGTAAAGCTGTGCCCGCCCGCGAGCCGACCAGGCGCGTCCATCACACGCGAACTCCACGAAGGAATGAACCCATGAGCGAGATTGCCGATCTCCAGAGCACCTTGCGGATGGCAGATGTGCACACCGTCGAGGTGGCCATCGTCGACACCTACGGGCACCTGCGCGGCAAGCGCTTTCCTGTCGACCATTTCCTGCGCTCGGTCGCTGAGGGCGGCTGTCACCTGGCAGATGCCATCTACATCTTCGACCTGCACAACGACCTGGTCGACAGCCCGTACATCAACATGGGCAAGGGCTTTCTCGACACGCACCTGGTGCCCGATCTGGGCACGCTGCGGATCTTCGGTCACCGTCCCGGCTACGCAGTGGTGTTCGCCGACAGTCTCGAGCCGCCGCACCGCCTTCACCCCATCGCACCCCGCACGGTGCTGGCCCGCCAGATCGCGCGCTGCCGGGCGCTCGGCTACAGCCCGCTCGTGGCCACCGAGATGGAGTTCTACCTGTGCGAGGCCGACTGGTCGCACACCCAGAGCCACATCCAGTACTCGTCGCTCACCGACCGGTCAGACCTCGAATCGGTGCTGCTGGCCATGCGTCTGGCGATGATCGATGCCGGCATCCCGGTCGAATCGTCGAACCCGGAGTACGGGCCCGGCCAGATCGAGATCAACGTGCAGTACTCCGATGCCATGACCACGGCCGACAACACGGCGCTCTACAAGAGCATCGTGAAGGAGATTGCCGAGGAAACTGGGCTCAAGGCCACGTTCATGCCTAAGCCGTGGACCGAGCCGTCGGGCAGCGGCATGCATGTGCACACGAGCCTCGTGTCGGTCGGCGACAGCGCTCCCGCTGGCGGCGAACAGCCGCAGGAGGCCGCCGGCCACAACGCATTCGCCACCTCCGAGGAAGGCCCCAACGAGGTGATGTCGCACTGGCTCGGCGGCCAGCTCGACAACGCCGCGGCGCTGTCGCTGCTCGGCAGCCCCGTGCCCAACGGCTACAAGCGCGTGCGTCCCTATACGTTCGCCCCTACCCACATGCATTGGGGGCTCGACAACCGCTCGGTGATGTGCCGTTGCACGGTGGGTGCGGGCAATGCGAACCGGGTGGAGTACCGGGCGCCGGGCGCCGATGCCAACCCGTACCTGATGATCGCCGGTCTGCTGGCGGCGGGGGCCGACGGGCTCGAGCGGAGCGTCGACCCGGGCCCGATGAGCGTGGGCGATCACTACGAAGACCCCGGCGATGCCACGCCGCTGCCCGCCAACGCCGCAGACGGCATCGAGGCCTTCGAGGGCAGTCCGCTGGCCGCAGCGTTGGGGGAGGAGTTCTCGACCAACTTCGTGCTCATGGCCAAGGCCGAGCTCGACAAGTTCACCGAGGCCGGCTGCGACCCCGTCGGCGACGAGGTAACCGACTGGGAGCGAGACCGCTACATCGAGTTCACCTGATGAGTCCCGCTTCGGCGAATCTGGCGCAGCAGTGCCGTAGCGGGCGCTGAATCCGCCCACAACACTCCCAAGACGCTTTGCGACTGTCTAAAAGCCGCTGGTCAGAGGCTGTTTGGGGGTGTGCCCTAAACGTTCGTATTATGCACAGGCTGAAGTGTCGTGTCAAGCCGTGTCGCGATGGTGTCTACGCGCCGTGCTGGCTGGGCGGGTCGCCGTCGTTGTCTGGGCGCGTGAGGGCCTGTTGGTGTGCTTGGGCGTTGGCTCGGGCGGCGGTGTCGTGGTCGATGGTGCGCAGCAGGGATCTTGCCGATGAGCGGCTCCAGGCGGTGCCGCCGGTGGGGGTGGCGATGCCGGCGTCGGTGAGCGCGGCTGCGATCTGGGCGAGGCTGTGCCCCGCTGAGCGCAGGCGGGATGCGAGCTGCTTGGTGGGTTCGCTGTGGCGGCTGGGCCGTCCGAATCGGGTGCCGCGTAGTCGGGCGATCTCGAGCGCTTCGTTGGTGCGGATGCGTGCCATGTCGGACTCGAATTCGGCGACGAGGGCGCGGAACCCTATGCACATGCGGCCCTCGGGGCCGCTGAGGCCCGCGGGGAAGTCGAGCACGGCGAGGGTCCAGCCCTCGGCCTGGGAGCGTTCGTAGAGGCGCAGCAGCTCGATCGTGGAGCGCGCGAGGCGGTCCGAGCGCGCTACGGCGAGCACCTGAGCGCGGCCGTCTTTGAGCTGCGCGAGGGCCGCTTGCAGCAGCGGCCTGTGCTCGGTGGGAGTCTTGCCTGACACGGCGTCGTCGGTGATCCGGTCCACGATCTGCCAGCCCTGAGCTGCTGCGGCTCGGTCCACGGCGCGGTGCTGGGCGTCGGTGCCGAGGCCCGACGCGGCCTGAGAGTCCGTGGACACCCGTGCATATGAGATCGCCTTGAATTCGCCGGGTTCATATGTGAGTTCATTCATGTCGGGACTGTGCCTGAAGTGAACGATTCGCGCGCAGGCCGGTCCTTCGGGCGGCATCAGTTGCATGGGTCCCCCTTTCGGGGCCGGCGTGTGCGCGGATCACCCACACGCCAACCGACCCGGAAGGAACCCGCCCATGACCAAACGAACCCTCGCGGCGCTGCTGGCGCTGCTCGTCGCAGCGTCCACGCTCGCCGTGGTCGCCGCCTCGCCCGCTGGCGCTCACGGCGTCAGCGTGCGCCGCTGCGCCTATGACCCGTTCGCGGGAAATCAGTGCTGGAACGAGACGAGCTACAACCACTACCACACGCCCGTTCAGCGAAATCTGACATGCGGCGAGGGGATGCTCGGCACCTACCCGAACTGCTACCCGGCCCCGTCCACCAACGAGAACCACGACCCCAACGCCGACAAAGACGACGAC
>JAJEBN010000105.1 GCA_022822525.1 Acidimicrobiia bacterium
CTCCTCCAGCGTCCAACCCTGCTCGCGCAGGCTCTTGATATCCACGTAGCTCTCCTGGTTCATCATGGGGAGCGACTCCTCCAGCGCAGTCGATGCTTGGTCGCTCGACACGCTGGAGGAGTCACCGCCGCCCAAAGCGGATAGGCGATGCCAGGCCAGAAGACCCCCGACACCACCGCGCAATTCAGTGAGCGCAGAACGCGACTACCACTGAGCGCTCACATAGGGTCCGCTGTCAGCTCCATTTCGCTTCTACGCTGCTCCAAGGTCGGTTGGTAGACCGGGCAGGTAGGCACGCAATGGCCTCACAAGGCATGCGATCGCAGGAATACGCGGGCGAGCTGAACGAGGTATGGCCCGATACGGACATCGTCGTGCTGCCCGGATTCCCAGACGACTCCTCGCCGATTGAGGAGTCGCTCTCGGAGTCGATCTATCCCTCTAGCGCTACCGATGTCGTCAAGCTGCTGCGTGTCGAGGGTCTGACCGTCGCATATGCGGTCGAGCGGAGCGAGCGGCGGCTCATGTCCAAGAATTCTGCTGAGTTCTGGCTGCCAGTGATCATCGCAGTCTCCGAGCTTGGCGCTAGCTGTCGTGGACATAGAGGTTGGTAGCAGGGTGATGGGTTGAGCCTCCTGTGCGAACGTGGTGTTTGCGAGAACAACCACGGTCACATCAGGAGGCTCGATGTCTCACGCTAATGCTCGCTTGACGCCCGCTGGGCGGCTGTTGCTGGTCGAACGGATCGAGGCCGGCACGACCCAGGCCGAGGTGGCCCGACAGATGGGCCTGTCGAGGGGCACGGTCGCGAAGTGGTGGCATAGGTGGTGCTCTGAGGGCGAGGCAGGCCTTCGGGATCGGTCCAGCCGGCCGCACCGCTCGCCCAGGCGCACCGATGCCCGCACCGAGGAGCGGATCTGTCGGCTGCGGCGCAGCACCAAGCGCGGCCCGGCGTATCTGTCTGCGCGCACAGGGGTGCCGCCCTCGACGATCTGGCGTGTGCTGCGCCGTCACGGTCTGAACCGGCTCGCCTGGATGGACCGTCCCACCGGGCGGGTGATCCGCCGCTACGAGCGCGCCGCTGCGGGCGAGCTGGTGCATCTCGACGTCAAGAAGGTCGGCAAGGTCCCGCCCGGGGGCGGCTGGCGGGTGCACGGCCGAGGATCGCCCAAGACCAAACGGCGGCGCCGCAAACGACGCGGCTACACCTACCTGCACGTCGCTATCGACGACTACAGCCGGGTCGCCTACGTCGAGGCGCTCGACAATGAGACCGCCGACACGCTGTTGGGGTTCTGGCGGCGAGCCCAGGACTGGTTCTGGTCCAACGACATGGCCGTCGACGAGGTCCTCACCGACAATGGTCCGAACTTCACCTCCGCCAAGTTCGCCGAGCTGCTCGCCGAACGAGCCATCAAGCACCGACGCACCCGGCCCTACCGGCCCCAGACGAATGGCAAAGCAGAGCGGTTCAACCGCACCTTGGCCGATGAGTTCCTCTACGCCAGGGTGTTCAGATCAGAATCCGACCGCAGGGTCCGCCTGACGCGCTGGGTCCACGACTACAACTGCCACCGACACCACACCGCTGTTGGCGGACCGCCCGCATCACGCGCACACAACCTCACTAGAACCGACAGCTAGTCCCGCCTCCGACAGCGGGGAGTGCCCCGACTCAAGACCACGCTGTCGCACTCCCTCAGCCACAGCCTCGATGATCTCGATTGCGGGTGTCAGGTCAGATCTAGCCATCAGTCGTCCTCAAGGGCGTCGAGAATGCGGTCGAGCTTGCCAGGTCGCAGTCTGCGCTGGATCTCGTCAGCGAGGTCGAGAAGCTGCTTCTCCGAGCACGCGACGACATCGGTGACCGGCTGCTTGCTGTCGCCGACATGACCAGAGAGGACCAGCAGTGCCGCGCTGAATCCTCGGGTCGTGGTGGACGGGTCTCCCGGGATCACCATCACGCTGTCGAGCCGTATCGCGGACCGCTGGTCGGGATCGTTCCAGATCTCGGCAGCGGTGAGGTGCCCTAACTGCTCTTGCAGCGAGAGTTGTTGGTCTGTCATGCGGCCACGCTCGAGCGGGGTGCTTGATTCGAGGTGAGGGACTCGGACTCACCGCCGATGGTCGTGTTCGTCCGATGCGGTCGGGGAGGTCGGGCGTCGCTGCGTCCCGCAGCCTCATAGGTTGGGAGCTTCATGAGCAGGCGGTCACGCGGGAAAGCAACCGAGGGTGAGAATCCGGAAGATGAATCGTGGACTCTGGAGCCATTCGAGGCCGACGACGGAACGGTTCCATTCGAGCGGTTCGCCGACTCGTTGACCGATTTCAAGTTTGCGGCTCTCGATATGGCGATGGAGCACATGCTTGCGGATCGTGGCCTTGATCTCGCGAAAACGGAATGGCTCAAGTCACTCCGCATGGGTCTCTACGAATTCCGGATCCGGCACGAAGCGGATGAGATCGCTCGGATGCTCGGGGCAGTGTCCTCAGGGGCGGGCGCCAACCGCGAGTCCGTGCTCTTGCGGGTCTTCGTGCACTTTCATGGAGACAAGATCGTCCTGCTGTTGGGCGGCTACGACAAGGGCAGGTACTCGAAATCGAAGCGGCAGCAGCGCGAGATCCAAACTGCGCGGAAGCTGTTGACGCAGTTCAAGGAGCGTCGACGTCGTGAACAACGACGCCGTGATTGACGCGGTATGGCGAATTGCCTATACTGGCTCGCGAGGAGGAATGCGCCGATGCCACTCACTTACGACGAAGTAGTCGCATCGCGTCGAGCGCGACTCGGTCCTGACGCCGCAGCTCAGGGCGAAGTCTTCGCGCATGCGTACAAGATCGCGGTGCAAGTCATGGAACTGCGCGAGCAGCACGGGCTGACTCAGGCTCAGCTGGCCAAGCGCTGCGGCATGAGCCAGGCTGACATCAGCCGGATTGAGCGCGGTTCGACCAAACCAACCACCCGCACCTTGGAACGCATAGCGGATGCGCTCGAAGCCGATGTGCGACTCGTTTCCCGCCAACCGGCTCCGGGAGTTATCAGCCTCTCCGACTGACTCGAGAGCGTTCGCATCACCATCCCACTAGTGCTGCCGATGGCAAGACTCCTAGGCGGCAGCCGAATCGGCTGGCGCCGTCGACCGCCCAGCTGCACCGCTCGGTTGATTCGCCGCCACAGTGATGCGTTGAGCGGCATGGGCATGGAGTTGCCCTAGTTCCGATGCGTTGCTGAACGGCGCATCCAGGCCGAACCGCCGCTTCGATCTCGACACGTGCAGCGCTGTGACCTGCGGAAACACCCACATTCCCAGCGACAATCCGACTCGACAGGGGTCCCTGATTTCGGTCCAGCTGGACCGACTATCGGGTCCCCGTCCGGGTCGCTAGAGCGGCTCGATGGCGCCGGGTGCTTCGTCGCGTGCAGCTCGGGCCCACGCTGCTAGTAGTTCCGCCTCGCGCTCGGTGGCCCATTGCGTTACGAGGCGGGACTGGCGTGGCGGCAGCTGGCCGTTCAGGATGCGCCTGTCGCGAATCGACATTTGGATCTCACGTCCTTCGTAGGTGGCGTGAAAGTGCGGCGGAGCGTGATCTCCGATGTGCATCCGGATGACGATGCCCGCGAATCGGCAGAGTTCAGGCATCCGCCAAGGCCCGCAGGCCCGGCAGGATCTCCTCGGGTTCGCGGCCGGTGATCTCGAGATAGACGGCGTCGGCGCAGATTTCTGCGTCGTCAGACCAGCGGATCGTGCGGTGCGGCGTGATGCTCGCCGACTCGAACACGCCGGATTCGTTCCAGATTGCAAAGACCCCACGTCCGGCGCGACGGGACAGGTCGATCTCGCCTTCGACTCCGTCATCGAAGCGGACCCACAGCCGGTAGTCGCTTCGCGCCTCTATCGCGACGGGGTGCAGCTGGTCATCGGACATGTCGGGTCTCCGGGGACATCCGCTGCGACGAGCCGCAGGCTGAGAACCCCCTCCACGACACAGGCTAAACGGCTGAGCAGATCGGCCGTGCCGCGACTCGAGCGTGCCGTAGCTTCAGCGGGGTCATCTGAAGCACAGGTCTTTGGTGCCGCGCACGTCGGCGTTCTGGACGGTCCTGCGTCCCGGCGTCGAGGAGACTTCGCAGGTGGAGCCTCGATTTGAGAGCTCCGCAGGGCGAGCAATGCCGCAGGTCAGGGCACCAAGCGCTAACTCGCGAACAAGCCACGCTGCGCTCGGCTCTGAACGGCCGCACGACCGACGGGGCCTGCTGCGAGATGTGGGGCGATGCGTCCGGGAAAATTGTGGTCAGACGAACGTAAAAATTGTGATGAGACACACGTAATTTCTATGGTTAGCGGGTAGTCTCTTGGCTGTGGACTACGTGAGACGCCACGTGGAAGCGACGCTCGACGACTCGCTCGAGGCGTCTCGTGTCGTCGTGCTGCACGGCGCGCGTCAGTCGGGGAAGACCACGCTGGCGCGTCGGGTTGCGCAGCGGCGCGGAGGCTCCTACGTGACGCTCGACGACGACGCATCGCGGCTTGCCGCGCTGGACGACCCGATGGCGTACCTGTCCAGATTGCGGGCACCCGCGGTGGTCGATGAGATCCAGGTCGGCGGCGACCGCGTCGTGCGGGCCGTCAAACGTCTCGTCGACGAGTCCGACGAGCGGGGCCGGTTCCTGCTGGCCGGCTCCACGAACTTCTTGTCGGTGCCTGCGATCAGCGAGTCATTGGCCGGCCGGGCACGCATCTTGCGCCTGTTCCCTTTCTCGCAGGCCGAGCTCGACCGCAGCACTCCGGTCGACTTCGCAGGCTGGTTCGACGACTGCGAGGTCGAGCCCCCACGCGATACCGAAGACCGGGCGCAGTACATGAGCCGCTTGTGCAGAGGCGGCTTTCCCGAGGCGGTCGCACTGTCGCCGCAGCAGCGCCGAGGCTGGCACGACAGCTACCTCGAGACAGTCATCCAGCGAGACGTCACCAAGCTCGGCGACATCCGCCGAGCCGACGCACTCGTCGAGCTGGCCCGCTGGTCGGCAGCGAGCACCGCAGGCGAGCTCAACGTCCAAGCGGCCTGCGGGCAGCTTGGCATCGATCGGTCCACGTTCGATCGCTACTTCGCGTGGCTCCGCACCGTGTTCATGGTCCACACGGTGCCCGCGTGGTCGCGCAAGCACGCCGCCCGCGTCGTCCGACGGCCCAAGCTGCACTTCGCCGACACCGGCATGGCAGCGGCGCTGCTGGGCATCGACGCCGACGCCTTGGCCTCACCTGCCTCGACCGTCGCCGGCCCCCTGCTGGAAACGTTCGTGGTGAACGAGCTGGCACAGCAGAACGCCGGCGCAGCGGGAGTGCGAATTCACCACTTGCGCGACTACGACGGCAACGAAGCAGACATCGTGCTCGAACGCCCCGACGGCGCCGTCGCAGCGGTCGAGGTCAAAGCAACGGGCAATCCCGGCGAGAACCACCTCAAACCGCTCCGATGGCTGCGAGACCGCCTCGACCGCAACGCCGAAGGCACCTTCCGCATCGGCGTGCTGCTGCACACCGGCCCCCACTGCCACCCCGTCGGCGACCGCCTGTGGCTAGCCCCCATCAACACCCTCTGGAACCAACCAGCATCACGCCTCCACCAAACGCAGGGACCCCCAGAGCCTCCACCAAACCCGGGGTGATTCAGGACGGCTGGTGGGGTCTCTTTGGTTTCTGAGTTCGGTGTGCGCAGTCCGTGTTGTGTTCGTCGACTGTGTCGTTGCCTGTACTGTTCGGGCACTTCGGGGCCGTCGGCATCGACGGGTCCGAGCAGCCGCCGTGGAGGGATCGATGATGTCGAGGTTTGCGGTTCGCCGCAAGAGCGCGCCTAACTGCGGGGGGGGGGGTCCGCGCTGCGGCGGTGCTGGTGGTGGCAGCGTCGGTGCTGGTCGGGGTGCCTGTGCAGCTCTCGGGGGCGCAGACCAGGGCTGAGTTCACTGCGTCGTGGTCGACGACGAGCATTGCTGAGGGTTCGTCTTCGACGCTGACGGTGTCCACCGCTGACACGTCGGTGATGGACGCGGATGAGATCTTGGTGACGCTGCACGTGGGCCGCGCCGAGAGCACTGCGGACACGTCCGATATCGAGGTGCGCGACTCGGGCGGGAATCTGCTGTCGCCCCAGGCGTTCTCGGCCAACAGCGATCACGGCGGCGGCTCGGTCTACATCAAACAAGCCCAAGGCGAGACGATCAGTCCGCTGGTCACCTACCAGCAGGCCAAGACGGCGGTGTTCACCGTCACCACCCTCGACGACGCCGACACCTCAGACGAGGACCTCGCGGTGTGGGTGTACGTCAACGGCTATCTCGCCGGCGCCCAGACCCTCAGCCTGACGACCGATCCGGCGTTCACGTTCGGTTCCCGCAGCTACACCGCCACCGAGGGCGGCACTGCCGCCACCGTCGAAGTCAGACTCCCCGAGGCGCCGTCGTCGACGCTCACGATCCCCATCGAGGTCAAATCCCGCGTCGGCGCCACAGCAGCAGACCACTCAACTGTGCCCTCGACGTTGACGTTCACCACCTCTGACACCGCCAAGACGTTCACGGTCACCGCCGTCGACGACACCGACGACGACGACGGCGAGTCGATCACCATCGGGTTCGGCACACCAGTGCCCACCGGCTATGTCGCCACCGACACCACCGTCGTCAACCTCGCCGACAACGACGCCATCCTCGTCAGCAACACCGCCGAGGCCGAAGAGGACGTTAACAGCTTGGGTATCAGTGACTTGGCGCATGCTTTCACCACCGGAACCCACACCGCCGGCTACACCCTCAACAGCATCGAACTCAGACTCTCCACCGACGGCGGAACCGAATTCGCGGTGCCGATCGTGAAGCTGATCAGCGGAAACGAACCTCACACCGGCACCGCCACCACCCTCACCGGGCCCAGCTCCCTCGACGCCTACACCACCAAGAACTACGCGTTCACCGCGCCCTCCGGCACCACGCTCGCAGCGTCTACCACCTACTGGGTCCTCGTCGAAAAAGCGTCCTCCGGCGGCGACGACGTGCAATGGGCCTACACCGCCTCCACCGGCGAGGACACCAAAGAGGCGGGCTGGTCCATCGCCGACGAAGGCTTGGATCGCGACCGCAATTCAACCGGCTCGTTCGGGGTAGCCCTCAGCTCCGCTCTGATGCTGCGCATCAACGGCTCTTTGGTCACGGGTCCTGCGTTCAAGTTCGGGTCCCGCTCGTATACGGCGACTGAGGGCGGCACTGCCGCCACCGTCGAGGTGGAGCTGGTGAACAGCCCCGGCGGGCCGTCGTCGTCGGTGACGGTCCCGATCGAGGTAAAGACCCGCGTCGGCGCCGCCGCAGCGGACCACTCCACGGTGCCGTCGTCGTTGACGTTCTCCACGTCGGACAGGTCCAAGACGTTCACGGTGACCGCGACCGACGACACCGACGACGACGACGGCGAGTCGATCATCATCGGGTTCGGCACCGCCCCCACCGGCTACACGCTCGTCGGCGACACCATCGTGTCCCTCGCCGACAACGACGCCATCCTCGTCAGCAACACCGCCGAGCGCGAGAACGACATAGGGGAATTGTCCGCCAGAGATTTTGCGCAGGGGTTCACCACCGGCTCCCACACCGCCGGCTACACCATCGACAGCATCGAACTCACACTCTCCACCGACAGCGGTACCAATCATGCAGTGCCGATTGTGAAACTGGTCAGCGGAAGCGCTGCCCACACCGGTACCGCCACCACGCTCACCGGCCCCACTTCGCTCACCGCCAACACAACAAAGGACTACACGTTCACTGCGCCGTCGGGTACCACGCTGGCCGCGTCGACCACCTACTGGGCCGTAGTCGAAGCGTCTTCCGGCGGCAACGACGTGGCATGGTCCTACACATTGACCGACGAGGACACCAAACAGGCCGGCTGGTCTATCGCCGACAGCCGCTTGGCCCGCGGCGTTACGTCGACTGGCTCGTTCTCCGATGTGACGTCGGGTGAGGCGCAGATGCTGCGCATCAACGGCTCTTTTGTCACGGGTCCTGCGTTCAAGTTCGGGTCCCGCACCTACACCGCGACCGAGGGCGGCACTGCCGCCACCGTCGAAGTCGAGCTGGTGAACAGCCCCGGCGGGCCGTCGTCATCGGTGACGGTCCCGATCGAGGTCAAGACCCGTGTCGGCGCCACCGCAGCGGACCACTCCACGGTGCCGTCGTCGTTGACGTTCACCACGTCGGACACCAGAAAGACGTTCACCGTCACAGCGACCGACGACACCGACGACGACAAGGGCGAGTCGATCATCATCGGGTTCGGCACCGCCCCCACCGGCTACACGCTCGTCGGCGACACCGTCGTGAACCTCGTCGACGACGAACCCTACGTGCTCGTCAGCAACATCGACGAGACGCAATTCTCCAAGCTCCCCTTGGGCGAAGACGACCTTGCGCAGGCGTTCACCACCGGCACTCACACCGCTGGCTACACCCTCACCAGTGTCGAACTCAGACTCCAAACCTCGGATTCCTCCGGAACAGACTACGCGGTGCCCATTGTGAAGCTGATCAGCGGAACCGCGGCCCACACCGGCACCCCCACGACGCTCACCGGTCCCAGCTCTCTCGACGACGGGACCTCAAAGAACTACACGTTCACCGCGCCGACGGGCACGACGCTGACCGCGTCGACCACCTACTGGATTCTGGTCGAAGCCGCGGCCTCCGGCGGCGACGACGTGCAATTGGCCCATACCGAATCGACCAGCGAGGACACCAAACAGACCAACTGGTCCATCGCCGACTCCTTCTTGTTCCGCACCGCTTCCTCGACGGGGGTGTTCACTACGTCCATGACGGCGGTGCAGATGTTGCGGCTCAACGGGCACTTCGTCGGGGGTCTTTGAGCGGTGTCGGCAACGGGCGCGGGCGCGGTGGGCGACCGGCCGCGCTGGCTGCGGGGTTGGGGGTCGGGCCGTGCCGGTGTGGCGCACGCTGTTTGGGGGTCGGCGGCGTGCGGTCGGTTGGCTGTTGGGGGGCTGCTGCGGCCCCGTGGGGGGCGCGGCCGTCTTGTCGGGCGCGGTTGTGGGCGTTTTGGGGTGCTGTGGGCTGGAGTCGCCGCGGTTGTGGTGTTGGCGGCGGGCTGCACCGGTGGGGCGTCGCCGCCTGGCACAGGCCAAGCGACGCCTCAGACCGCGGACGGCGTCGGGGCAGCGGATGGGGACGCTGGGCGGGGTGTCAGCGCCGCTGAGCTGGACGCTGCGGTCACCGCCGCGATCGAGGGGCTGCCCATTCCTGAGGCCGTGACGATGGCTGAGGTGCGACAGGCCGTCGAAGCTGCGGTCGCGGCCGCGGTCGAGGGGCTGCCGGTGCCTGAGACCGTGACGATGGCTGAGGTGCGCCAGGCAATCGACGCTGCGGTCACCGTCGCGGTCGAGGGGCTTCCGACGTCTGAGGCCGTGACGATGGCTGAGGTGCGACTGGTTGTCGAGGCTGTGGTCGCGGCCGCGGTCGATGGGCTGCCCATTCCTGAGGCCGTGACGATGGCCGAGGTGCGACAGGCAATCGACGCTGCTGTTGGCGAGGCGGTCGATGCTGCGCTCGCGGCGGCTGAGGCGGGCGCTTCTGTCGGCAAGGACAGCGACGGTGAGGTTGTCGGCGGGTCGCCTTTGAGGTCACAGCCCGCCGCGTACACCCGCCATGTCGTCGACGAGGCCATCGCGTTGTACCGCTCGGACGGGCGCGGTGCCGCAGTCGACCGCTACAGCGACCCGGCCAGCGTGGACGGGCAGTGGTATGTGTTCATCGTCGACACAGCCGGCACTGTGGTCGCGCATCCCGACCAGTCGCTGATCGGGGAGAGCCTCCACGGCTGGGTCGGCACCGACGTCAACGGTTACAACTTCGGTCCCGAGATGCTCGCCGCTGACCACACAGGCCGCTGGGTGCCCTATGTGTTCGTCAACCCCGCAGGCGACGACCTGGGCGACCAGGGCGTGTTCGAGCTGAAGAACGCGTGGGTGAAGCGCCACGACGGGCTGCTGTTCGCCTCGGGCTGGCACATCGACTCCGAGACATTCCTGCCCCAGCTCATCGCCGAAGCAGCCGGGCATTTTCGTGCGGGCGGGCTCGAGGCGACCCTGGCGTTCTACAACGACCCCGAAGGCATTTCGGCGGGGCTCATACCCACAGCGGAGTACTACAACCGCACCGGCGCCCTCGACGGTTTCTTCTCGGGGTTCATCGCTGCCCCCGGCGGTGAGCTGCTCGCCCACTTCGACCCGACGCTGATCGGCACCGACATCGAGGACCTCCTCGGACCCGCCGTCTGGAGCGCCACCGCGCAAGGCTCGTGGATCACCGCAGCCGACAACCCCCCCGGCACCGGACCCGCCACCATGCGCGTCTACGCCGTCGACGTCGCCGGCACCCTCATCGGCGGCGGCTGGTACACCAGCCCTGCCGACGCAACCTCGCCGTAACGACGTGCCGAGGCAGCGCTCCCGCCGCCGGAGCCGCACGCACACACACACCGCTAGCGCCGGAATCTGCCCCCGTCACGCTGCACATGACCCCGACCATCATGTGCGGGTCCCCGTCAGAAATACCGAAGCGCCACCACGGGGTCACCTCGAGATCGATGCCGGTGCGGTCTGTGATCGGCCGCTTGTGGGCCGAGGAGTTCACGAGCTCGAGCTGGTGACGGTGATGGTGTAGGTCTGGGTGGTGGTTCCGCTGGTGACGGTCACGGTGATGTCGGCAGGCAGGTTGCTCAAGTCCACCTGGTGGCCTTCGTCGCTCGTGCTGGAGTCGGCCGGCGAGAACTCGACGGTGGCGCGGGGATCGGGCGCGACTGCGCTCAGTGTGGCCGAGGTCACCGTGTTGTCCACCTCGACGCTGTAGGCCGTCGTGGCTGCCGAGAAGTCGAAGTCGATGCCCGACAGCTCGAGCGATGACAGGTAGGCCCGGTACGGCATGTAGTACGCAAACAGCTTGTTGAGGCCGTAGTCGGCGACGTACAGCGTCTCGCCGTCAGACCACATGCCCCCGATGTTGGTGGCGCCGTCCGCCCCCAGTGCGGTGAAGTTCATCGAGTCTTTGCGCTCGGCTGTGGCGATGTCGTACGCGTAGACCGTCGAGGTGGCGTCGTCGGCGAGCCATATCGTCACCCCGTCGCCCCAGATTCCGCTCAGGCCATAGGGCTCGAAGAACCGCCTCGACGTCCAGTCCCAGAGCCCGTGGCCGTAAATCGAGTGACGCGTCTTGCGCTTGATGTCCTTGTCGGGGGTTCGCTCGCCGGAGGACAGGTCATAGGAGTAGACCAGTCTGTAGTCCCAGTCGGCGACCCACATCGTCGTCCCGTCGGTCCACAGCCCGGACGCGTGGTTGTTCGGCGGCCCCGGCCCTCCGCTGTGGTCGCGCGCCCGAATCCAGATGTCGTCGCCGCTCAGCCGGTGGCCATTGGAGAGCTTGAAGGCGAACACCCTGTCGTGAATCCATGGTTGGGCTACCCACACCTTTTCGTCGAAATGAGTCACCCCTGTGAGATACGCACTCGTCTGCCAAGCATCCACGTCCATCGGAAGGCTGACGGGCGCCTGTGTCGAGGCTGTAGGCGAACAGCCTGCGAGCGTTGCTGTACGTCGCCCATACCGTGTCGCCATCAGAGGTGATTCCGCTCAATTTGCCCGTTCGTAGCCATTCGTGGTCTTCGAGGGGCACCCCGGGCTCGATCACGATCTCCTTCCATGCTGTTCGGGCATACGCCGCGGGCACTTCGCGGGTGACGGTGAGGGTGTACGACTCCACTTGGCCGCCGGCGCTAACGGTGATGAGCACCGCGGTCTCGGAGGGTCTGCCTCGGGGGGCCGGGGGGTTGAGGGCGATTTGGTGGCCTGCGGTTTCGGTGTCGGCGTCGGCGCTGGCAATCACAAACGTGCTTCCCGCTGCGGCGGTGGGGGTGACGGTGATGTACTCGGTGTTGGCGTCAACGGTTGCGGTGTACTGGTGGGTGCCGGCTGCGAACGCGGGCGCCAGGGTGCCGGGGCTTATGGTCAGCGCGCTGAGCTGCGGCTCAGGATCGCTCTGCCGTTGCAGTTGAGGGGGAGTGGTTTTCGCCGACACGAGCCGCCAGCCGATGACTGCGTTTCGCTCGGTGCTGCCCCGGGAGGAAAGCTCGCTCGGCGGGGGATTGTCGGCAGGGGGCGGTCGAAGACGGATGGTGTAGTAGCCCTGCTCGGTGCTGTCCGGCGCGGTGGCCTTGACCACAATGAGGGTGTCTGCGGTTGTTGACAGCGCAATGCTGTCGTCGTCGGCGAGCCGGGCGAACCCGCTGCCGCCGGGGCGTAACACGTAGGCGTCGAGCTGGGTGTCCTCGAAGGGAACGAGGTCGAGCGAGGTGCTGGTCACGCCCGTGGGGGGGCTGGCCTGGTAGCGCTGCTGGTTGGGGTGGAAGTCGAACTCGATGCCGTCGAGCTCGGCGCTCTCCGGAGCGGAGCGCCGCTGGATGGCGGGATTGATCGTGAGTGTGTGGGCGTCGACGGTGGTGTTGTCGGCTGCGGTCACAGTGATGGTGGCTACCGCCCCGGTGGCTTCGAGGTCGATCTGGTGTCCGTCGGTGTCGGGGTCGGCGTCGGCGGGCACGATGTCGAGGCTGCACCTGTTGTCGTCGGCGGCAGTCACTGCGACGGTGACCTGCTCGATGTTTGCGTCGGCGGTGGCGGTGTGGCTGGTGCTGGCCGAGTCGAAGGCGCTGTCGAGGTCTGCGCCGGCAATGGTCATCGATCCCAGCGACGCGTCGGTCTGGTCCAGCCGGGGATCGGCGGGGGCGGTCTTGACAACCCGCATGTAGCTCTCGTCGCCGGATTCCCAGTTCGCGCAAGGGTTGTCCCAAATCCAGTAGTCGACGCGCGCGTGTGCGCCGCCGCTCGTGCCTTCAGGCACCACCGCATGGGTGGAGGAGTAGGTGCGCCCGCCGGCTTCGAGAATGAACGGAGTGGCGTTGCCCACCAGCAGCGATCCCGAGATCACGATTGGATTGGCGAGCCCGGCGGCGGCCCCGCTGGCGGGGGTGCCTTTGATCTGCGCAACTGAGAACAGCATGCCGTGGTTGGAGATCACCGAGCCGTCCCAATAGCGAGCGTCGAAGCTGCCGAACCCCGTGCCGGCCGCCGAATAGCCCGCGATGGGGAGCCCACCGCCATTTCCCGCCCCGAGCTCGAGAGCCCCGGCCAGCAGCGTCCCCTCCGGTTCGGCAGCGAGCGAACCGCTGCCGTCGGGAATCCCGAACGACGACACCGTCCACGGCCCCGACCACGGAGAGTCCGCATAGTCGCCGTCGGAATAGCGCGACCGCAGAATCACCTTGTACGTGCGATCTGATTCCAGGCCGGTTATCCGCTGCGACGTTTGGGTCGGGAACGCATTGCCGGTCAGGTCTGTCCAGGTTTTGTAGTCCTCATCGGTCGGCGCCCAAGACACCCGGTAGTCGGTGGGCGTCGGAGACGCCGCATCCCACGACACCGAAAGCACGCCCTCCGCGTCGCTCGTCACCGCCACGCCGGTCACCGAGCCGTCTCCGACTGTGGTCTGGGCCCGGTTGACCGGAGTCGTGTCGATCGGGGCCTGTTCGAGATCTCTGGCCGGCCGATCGCTGTCGTCGGGCCTCGCGGTGAGGGTGTCGGACCACGGGCCGCTTCTGCTGCCGCCGGGCCCGTATCGTGCCCTCATCTTGACTTTGTAGTCGGCTGTTCTGTCTAGCCCGGTCAGCGTGATCGACGTGGTTCCGGCCACGGGATACTCGTTGCCGCGGTGGGCCTCATTGGGAAGTCGCCACGACAAGAAGTCCATATCTTCGAGCGCCCAGGCGATCCGGTAGTCGGTCGGTGCCGGGCTGGGCTCGTGCCACGAGATCGTCAGCTCACCGGGAGCGGTGCTGCTCAGCGACAGGAAGTCCCACGACTTCTGCCAGGTCTGACTGCTCGCGGGCACCACCCATGATCCAGCAAGCAGGACCGCGGGCAGCATCGCAAGCGCAATCTTCAGCAATCCTCCCCGGCGATGAAACGACATGCGGTTGGTTTGCAGCATTCGTAGCACTCTTCAGACGCTACACATCACAAACACGTTCCATTCCCTTAAAGAACATGATCAAGGCACTTGTGGGACAGGCTCTGGTACTCCCTGCGTTTCGCTCAGGCGTGTTGTTGGAGGCTGCTGCCGCACGGCGCGCGTCAGACAGGGAAGACCACGCTGGCGCGTCAGGTTGCGGGCGACGGGTCGCTCGGTCTGGACCTGACGCTCGACCTCGCATCTGCTGGACATGATCGACAAGTAATCACCATATTGGTGTCACCTATTGCTCATATGGCATGTAGAGTCGGCTCGTGGTTCGAATTCGGCTGGGCATCACTGTTGGAGCACTGGCAGCAGCACTGGCGGTGGCCGGTTGCTCGGGTTCCGTGAGCGATCCCCCCCCGTCGATCGGCACGGTTCCCGAGACCGGCCAACCGGCCAGCACTGAGGCTGTAGCTGAGAGCGACGCAGCCGACGCAGCCGGTGCGGCCGTCGAAGAATCCGTCGAAGAATCCGCAGAGGTCGCTGAGGGCGTCGACGACTCCGCAGGCGACGCGCCCGTAGAGCCACTGCGCCGTCGAAATCTGATCCGGCCCGCTACACCAAGCATGTCGTGCGCCAAGCCATCGGCCTGTACGACTCAGAGGGTCTCGAAGCTGCGCTTTCGGTCTACAGCGACCCGGCCAGCATCGACGGCCAGTGGTACGTGTTCATCGTCGACGGCGACGGCGAGGTCATCGCACATCCCGATGAGCGCCGTGTGGGGCTCGACATCAACGGTCCCATCGGCACCGACGTCAACGGCTACGCGTTCGGCGCTCAGATGCTGTCCGCTGACGAGACCGGCAAGTGGGTGCCCTATGTGTACGCGAACCCTGCCAGCGGCGTGCTGGATGACTCGAGTGACGCCGCTTTCGAGTTCAAGAACGCCTGGGTGGTGCGCCATGACGGGCTGCTGTTCTCTTCGGGCTGGTACATCAGTGCCGGGAGTTCCTCCCGGCACTGATCGGCGAGGCTGCCGAGCGGTTCCGCGAGGGCGGGCTCGAAGCGATGCTCGCCTTCTACAACGACCCGGAGGGCATCACCGCAGGGCTGGTGCCCACCGTCGACTACTACAACAGCACCGACACGCTCGAGGGCTACTTCTCGGGCATCGTCGCTTCGCCCGACGGGGTGATTCTGGCGCACTTCGATCCCAGCCTGATCGGCACCGACGTCGAAGACCTGCTCGGGCCTGCGGTTCGCCGCGCCACCCCCGAGGGCACGTGGATCTCAGCGGATGACAACCCGGTTGATGCGGGCGCTCCGGTGACCATGCGCATGTGGGTTGCCGATGTCGACGGAACCCTCATCGGCGGCGGCTGGTACCGGCTCGCCGACAGCGAATCCTCTGAGTGAACGCACCCGACGCACCCAAACAGTCCCATCGAATTCAGCCCCAACACGAACGGAGCGACCTGACATGGCAATCTCACACCGAACCGGCCGACGCAACGCAAGGCGCTTGATCGCTGCAGCGTTCGCGGCGCTGCTTGTGCTGGCGACGACAAGCCCGGTCGCGGCCACCGAGGCCGGCGGCTCGACGTCCGATGATCTCCAAACGCGGGTGATCAGGCCCAAGTTCTGGCGGGTCCAATCCAACGGCCACCAGATTGTCAACTCGACGGTCGTGCGCACCGACATCTGGGTCCGGGTGCAGTTCGTGGATCACAACGGGAGCAATATCAATGTCACGGACCTGAACGGTTTCGACGCCGAGAGCCTCACGGTCGCCAATGGCACCGTGGTGAGCACCGTCAAGCATGCGAACGGCTACGCGTGGCTCTATGAGGTGCGCGCCGACGCCGACGTCGAGACGATGACGGTGTCGATGGTCGCGGACGAGGTGACCGACGACGACGGCAACGGCAACACGGCCGGCTCGCTCGCGTTCACCGTCGAGGACCCGTTCAAGCCGGTGCTCTCCACGACCGCGACCCAGCCGGTCCTCGGCGGTTCCTTTCCGCTGACAGTCGACACCATCTACGAAGTCGAGGCCAACGAGCGCACAGGTCAAGCGAGCACGCTCGACGGCGACGACGACATCAAGCTGTCCCGCGGGCGGATTGTGAGTCAATCTCCAGATTCCCGGACGACCTTCACCTGGGCCATCGGCAACTACGGCGATTACGTCGGTTGGATCAGCGCGTGGATACCCGAAGATCGCATCGGCATCAACGGCCGTAGCGCCGAGTGGAATCACGCCTCCGACGTGCTGAAGGTGTTCGTGGGTGCGCCGTTCACCGTCGAAGGCGCGACGTCGGTCGACTACTGGCACGAGTCCACTGATGCTGTCGGCACCTACACCGCTTCGGAAGGGGCAGGCACGGTCACCTGGTCGTTGAGCGGCGCCGACAGCGACGATTTCTCCATCAGCAGCAGCGGCGAGCTGAGCTTCGTGTCGGCGCGTGACTACGACAGCCCCACCGACGCCGACACCGACAACGTCTACGAGGTGACGATCAACGCAGCCAGCGACGACCATTCCCACGCCGACGACTTGGGCGCGGGGTTCACGGCCACCAAGAACGTGACCGTGGCCATCGACAAGGCACCGGAGATCTCCTCGGTGGCGATCACGTCGGATCCCGGCGATGACGACACCTACGCAATCGGCGACACGATCGAGGTGACCGCCACCTACGACGAGCCGGTGACCGTCGCCGAATCCGACTCGGCGTCCATGCACTTCGGGCTCAACATCGACGTCGGCTCGTCGGAGAGCCACACGCAGCCGTTTGCCCGCTATGACCGCAAGGCCGGCGACAGCGGATTGGTGTTCGCCTACACCGTCGCGAGCAGCCTTGCGAAGACCGACACCGACGGCATAGCCATCAGCAGCACGAGTCTGACGCTGCGCAACGGCACCGTGCGCGACCGCACAGGCCACGACGCGTCGCTGAGCTTCGCGTCGATCGCTGCCGACGCAGACCACAAGGTGGACGCTGTTGCTCCGACCGTCTCCGGAGTGGCCATTGCCTCCGAGCCCGATACTGAGGGTTCGGACACCTATGCCAAGGGCGAAGTTGTCAGCTTCACTGTGACGTTCAGCGAGCCGATGGCTGTCACCGGGGAGCCTGAGTTGTCGCTGAATGTCGGCGGCGTCGCCAGGGCTGCCTCCTTTGGCAGCCTGACGGATTCCAAGAACCAGGCGAACTTCTCCTACACCGTCATCGCCGGCGACGACGACGACAACGGCATTTCGGTCGATGCCAACTCGTTGCAGCTCAACGGCGGAACCATCACCGACGTGGCCGGCAACCCCGCCTCGCTGAGCCACACCGAGCTCAGCGACGACGCATCCCACAAGGTGTTCGGCGCAGTGGCCCATGTCGACGCGATCGGATTCTCCAAGGATCCGGATGTGGAGTTCGAATTCGGCCGGGGCGATGTGCTCGACGTGCGCGTGTGGTTCGCCGAATCTGAGTCCCCTGAAAGCGTGACCGTGACTGGATCGCCGCAGCTGGTGCTCGACATCGGCGGCACTGAGCGGCTCGCGGACTATCGCGGCGGCGACAGCCGACGGCAGACATTCCGGTACACGTTCGCGCCCGGCGACTCCGGCGACATCACCGTGCCGGCGAACGCGATCCGGCTCAACGGCGGCACCATTCACGACAGCGACGACAACGTGCCCGCATTGCTCGAACATGCGGCGATCACCACAAGCTTGACATCGGAGGCGCCGCTCGCCAGCGTGACCAGAGTCCAGTTCGACCGCAGGGGTCTCGAAGGCACGTCCGAGCCCGAGACGGGCCCCTACGAGAACGGCGATCTGATCATCGTGACCGTGTAGTTCGATTACCCGGTCAGCGTGACGGGCGAACCGCAGCTCGCGCTCGACATCGGCGGCACGGAGCGGCTGGCCGACTTCTCGAGTGTCGTGGAAGGCCGAATCTTGCTGTTCGCGTACTCTGTCGTGCCCGGCGACGTCGACGACGACGGCGTGTCGGTGCCCGCGAACGCGATCCGGCTCAACGACGGCACCATCACCGACACGGGGGTCGCGGCAGAGCTGACCCACGACGAGCTCCTCTCGGCCGACAACGTGTCGGCCCCGCTCGCATCGGTGGATGCGGTCGGAGTCAGCAACCCCGATACCGGCAGCACATATGTCAAGGGTGAGTACATTCTCGCCTACGTCGATTACAGCGAGGACGTGACTGTCACAGGCACTCCGCAATTGGCGATCGACATCGGCGGCACGGAGCGGCTGGCGTCGTATGTGGGCAACGAAGACGACGAAGTTCTCTTCTTCGGCTACACGATCACGACAGGCGACATCGACACCGACGGACTGTCGATCCCCGCGGACGCGCTGAGTCTCAATGGCGGAACGATCACCGACAAAGCCGACGACGTACCTGCCTTACTGACGCACGATGCGTATTCGGGCGGCTCGGGCCAGCTCGTGTCGGCGCCGTACGCGACGATCTCCTCGATCAGCTTCAGCGATTCCGGCGAGCACGGTCCCGGCGACGACGACAGTTACGGCAACGGCGACGAGATCCGCGTCGAGGTGACGTTCAGCGAGCAGGTCACGGTCATCGCCAACCCCGACATCACCGACCCCGACGTGCCCGGCATCGACATCGTGATCGGCACCACGACGCGCACCGCCACCTACGACAGCACCAGCGGGAACACGCTGTACTTCACCTACACCGTCGTGGTCGGCGACGTCGACACCGACGGCATCTCGCTGAGCGCCGATGCGCTGAGCCTCAACGACTACTTCATCCAGGACAGCGCCGAAGTCGCCGCCAAGCTCGCCCACAGCGCCGTGTCGGACAACGCAGGTCACCAGGTTTCCGCACCCGGCGGCCTGTAGGCAACGATCCGCAGGTTCTCGCCGAATTCGTGAATCATCTGGTACAGGCTGCTTGAGCCGTTTGGGCCGCTGCAGCCTGTACCAGATGTCGCGCGCTCTTCTATGAGCAAGCTGTGATTTCTGGCTGATTTGGAATATCTGGTTGTGTGAGGATCCCCGATTAGAGTGATTGCGGTCGTTATCGAGACGACCCATCGAGACGGCATCATGTGCTCTGGGTCCTTCGGATCGCGGGGGCACGGAGATGCAGATCGGGGAAGCGGTGAGCGAACCAGAGGTACTGCGGGAGCGGCTGAGACTGCTGGGCGAAGCGGGCCTGCGCATGAACGAGCAGCTCGATTCCGAGGCGGTGCTGCAGGTCGTCCTCGACAGCGCCCGGCAGCTCACCGATGCCCGTTTCGGCGTGGGACTGCTGTACGGCGACACCGACGAGATAGTCCATGCGTTCTCCTCGGGGCTGACCGCCGAGCAAGCCGACGCGCTGTGGGCGATGCCCGACGGGCAGTTGTTCTGCGACCAGATCAGGGCCATCGAAGAACCGTTGCGGCTCGACGATCTGCGCAGCTACTTCGCCGAGAGCGGGCTGCCCGAGTTCGATCCTCCGGTGCCGGTGCCCGCAGTCATGCCGTTCTTGGCCGCACCCGTGCTGCTGCGCGGCGAACGTGTCGGGGCGATCTGCCTCGGCCGCGACGGACCGGAGTTCTCCGCCGACGACGAGGAGACGCTGAGGCTCGTCGCCGCGCAAGCAGCGCTCGTCATCGCCAACGCGCGTCAGCTGCGCGACGAACAGCGCGCCCGGGCGTACCTCGAGACGCTGCTCAACGCCGCGCCGGTCGGCGTGCTGGTGATCGACACCCAGACTTCGCAGCTGACCTCGCTGAATCGCGAGGCGATGCGCATCACAGGAAACTCGGTCAAGCCCGGAGACGATTTCGCCGAGATGTTCGAGGCTTCATCGGGCAGCGGTGACACCGGCGACGCCGACGACGCCGGCGGCACCGGCGGTGCCGGCGGTGCCTCTTCGATGCTCGTGAGGGCACTGAGATCCGGCGAGCTGGTGCGCTCTGAGGAAGTCGTGCTCGGCACCCCCGACGGACGCAGCGTGAGCGTGTTCCTCAACGCGACGCCCGTCAGGGTGGACGGCGAGACCGTCGACTCGATGATCGTCACGCTGCAGGACCTGACGTCAGTCGAGGAAACCGAACGCCTCCGGACCGAGTTCCTCGGCATCATCAGCCACGAGCTGCGCACGCCGCTCGCGAGCATCAAGGGCTCAGCGATCACCCTGATCGACGCACATCCCTCGCTCGAACCTGCCGAGATGGGCCAGTACCACCGGATCATCAGCGAGCAGGCCGACTTCATGCGAGACCTGATCGCCGACGTCACCGACGTCGTGCGCATCGAGACCGGGTCGTTGTCGGTGGAACCCGAACCGACCGACGTTGCGATGCTGCTCGATGACGCACGCAACCATTTCCTCGCCGCGAGCGACCGCGACACGGTGCGCATCAGCATCGCGCCGGAGCTGCCGGCATTCTCAGCGGACAGACGCCGGATCATCCAGGTCATCAACAACCTGCTCACCAACGCAGCGCGCAACTCTCATGAGACCTCAGTGATCCGGCTCGAAGCGGTCCACGAGGGAACCCATATCGCCGTGTCGGTCACCGACCAGGGCAGGGGAGTGGCAGCCGAGCGGCTCCCGCACCTGTTCCGGAAGTTCTCGCGCGACAGCCTCAACCGCGATCGCGACCTCGGCTTGGGCCTTGCCATCTGCAAGGGCATCGTCGAAGCGCACGGAGGGCGCATCTGGGCCGAGAGCGAAGGGCTCGGGCTGGGCAGCCGATTCACCTTCACCCTTCCCGTGTCCGAAGACGCCCCTGCGCACAGGCCGCGCCCGCCGTCGCTGTCGGCCCGGGGCGGCGAGGACGCCAAGATGACAGTGCTCGTCATCGACGACGACCCCCGAGCGCTGAGGCTTGCCCGTGACGCGCTGTCGACGGCAGGCTTCGAGCCGATCGTCACCGGAGACCCCGCCCAAGCCGTCGAGCTGATGGACGAGCGCCGTCCAAGCGTCGTGCTGCTCGACGTGATGCTGCCCGGCATCGACGGCATCGACCTCATGTCCGAATTCCTCGCGACTCACGAAGTCCCGGTGATCTTCCTGTCCGCGTACGACCAGGACGAACTGATCGCGCGCGCATTCGAGAAGGGTGCTGTCGACTACATCGTCAAGCCCTTCGCCCCCACAGAGCTCGCTGCCCGGGTCCGCGCTGCGCTGCGCAAGCAGATGATCGCGCCGACCGGCTTCGAGCTGGGCGAGCTGACGATCAACGTCAACGCACGACTTGTCGAAGTCGGCGGCCGAATGGTGGATCTGACGCCGATCGAGTTCGGCGTCCTGGTCGAATTGTCGTCGAACGCGGGAATCGTCCTGACTCACGACCAGCTGCTGCAACGAGTGTGGGGCCCGGCCAATGCGGGCGATGCCCGGCCGCTGCGCACCGTCATCAAGAACCTCCGGCGGCACCTCGGTGACCAGGCCCGCAACGCGAAGTACATACAGACGGTCCCCCATGTCGGCTATCGCATGCGCAGACCTGACGGGTCACAGCTCGACCCGCCGGATGCATGACGAGCATCGGCCGCCGGACGCGAGATCGATCTCGAAACGGCAGCGCAGCGCGATGAGCGCCGCGGCCAGCAGCGCGCCCGACGCCGAGCAGGAGCGACAGCGGCTGGCGGCGTTCCGCGACGCAGCGCTGCGCATCAACGCAAGCCTCGATCTCGACGAAGTGCTGCAAGGGGTGCTCGACAGCGCCCGCGAACTGACCGGCGGCCGCTATGGGCTGCTGAGCCTGCTCGACAGCAGCGGCGTGCTGCTGGAGTGCCTGACATCGGGCATGACCGCCAAGGAGTCAGACGACTTCCTGCATCAGATGCCGGACCGGTGGGAGCTGTACGACTTCTTGATCGGCGTCACCGAGCCGGCACGCGTCGACGACTTCCAGAGCTACCTCGCCGGGTACGGGCTGCCGTGGGATCCGCCGTTCGAAATCAGCGACGCAATGGCCTACCTGGCAGCGCCGATCCGATACTCGGGCGAGCGAACCGGCGTCATCTATGTGGCCGAGAAGGCCCAAGGGTTCACCGACGAGGACGAGGAGACGTTGGCCGCGTTCGCGTCGCTGGCTGCGGTGGTGATCTCCAACGCCCGCCGGTTCGAAGGCGAACGGCGCGCTCGAGCCGATCTGGAGGGTCTGGTCGGCACCGCACCGATGAGCGTGCTGGTGTTCGACGCCCGGACTGCCACCGCAACCTCGTTCAACCGTGAGGCGAGACGGCTCATGGCCGACCTGGGCGTGTCGTTCGACCCGCCCCATGAGCTCGCTGACCCGGGCACGGTGTGGCGTGTGAACGGCCGCGAGGCGACAGTCGACCTCTCAGCGCTGCACGAGACGCTCCTGTCGGGGCTGGCCATCCGGGATCTCGAAGTGACCGCGGAGTTCCCCGACGGCCGCACGATGTCGATGATGGTCAATGCGACTCCCATCGAGGGAGCCGACGGCAAAGTCGAGTCTGTCGTGGTCGCAGCGCAGGACTTGACGCCGCTGGCCGAATCGGATCGCGTGCGGGCGGAGTACCTGGGGGTGCTGGGCCACGAGCTGCGCACCCCGCTCGCAGCCATCAAGGGTTCGGCGTACACGCTGCTGCACGCCGCCTCCGAGCTGGCGGACGCGGAGACGGTGCAGTTCGCCCGGATCATCGACGAGCAAGCCGACAGCATGCGCGACCTGATCGGCAATCTGATCGACATGGCGCGCATCGAGACCGGCAATCTGTCCATCCGCCCGGCGCCGGTTGCGTTGGCTCAGATCGTCGAGGAAGCCCGCAACACTGTCGCGGGAATCGGCGGCAGCGAGAGCATCGTCATCGACCTCATGGCGAACCTGCCGGCCGTCATGGCTGACCAGCGGCGCGTCGTGCAGGTGGTCCGCAACCTCCTCGACAACGCAGCACGCCACTCGCGCGACTCGACGGTGATCCGGATCGAAGCAGAGCTCGACGGATCGTTCGTCGCCGTCTCAGTCGTCGATGACGGCCGAGGCATGACTCCCGCGCAGATACCGAAGCTGTTTGCCAAGTTCTCCCGCGCCGGCAGCACCGATGACAGCAACGACCTCGGGCTGGGCCTGGCGATCTGCAAAGGGATCGTCGAAGCGCATGGAGGACGCATCTGGGCCCACAGCGACGGTCCAGGCTGCGGCAGCCGGTTCACGTTCACCTTGCCGGCCACCGACGTCGACGTCGCCGACAAGTCGCCGTCGCTGCCTGACGCTCCCCCGCAGCGGATCGACAGCGAGCCGGTGCGTGTGCTGGCAATCGACGACGACCCACGAGCGCTCATACGCGTCCGCGACGCACTCGCCGATGAGGGCTACGAAACCACCGTCACCGCAGACCCGCTGCAGGTCGGCTCGCTCATCGAACAACTCGACCCCCATGTCGTGCTGCTCGACCTGATGCTGCCCGGTACCGACGGGATCGAGCTGATGCAGCAAATCCTCGCCCTCAGCGACGCGCCGGTCATCTTCCTCTCCGCATACAGCCCCGAAGACACCGTCACCAATGCGCTCGAAACAGGCGCCGCCGACTACATCATCAAGCCGTACTCCCCGCCGGAGCTGTCCGCCAGGATCAGAGCTGCCCTGCGAAACCGTCCCCTCCGCCGCAGAGCCGATACGCAGCCAGGCTCGGCAGGCCCGCCGGCACACGGCCGATTCCATCTCGGCGCGGTGACGATCGACTACGAGGCTCAACAGGTCAGCATCAACGACCGCCCCGTCGATTTGGCGCCGGTCGAATACCGGCTCCTGACATCGCTCGCCGCCAATGCCGGCACAGCGATGACACACGAACGTCTCGTCACCACGGTATTCGGACCCGGCAACGCCGCAGACATTCACCGGCTGCGGAGCGTCGTCAAGAGCCTCCGGTTCAAGCTCGGCGACGATGCCCGGAACCCCAAGCTCATCTTCACCGCCGCAGGAGTCGGCTACCGCATGCCCAGTCCCCGATCGTCGACTGCCAGGCACGCCCGACGCCGTCGTTGAGCACGGCGCCTCGTTGTCAGGCCGCTATCGGACCTCCTGGGCCTGAATGTTCCGGATGGGCGTGCCAGAATTCGCGGCGCTATGGGCGACAGCAGCGAGGACACGGCGGGGGAGCGGCCGCTCGAGGGCATCCGGGTGCTGGACTTCACGCGTGTGGTGGCCGGGCCGCTGGCCACGCGGATGATGGCCGACATGGGTGCCGAGGTCATCAAGATCGAACCGACCGACGGCGATCTGAGTCGGACGTTTCCGCCGTCGGTGCCGGGCGACGTCAACCCGTACTTCACTCAGCAGAACGCCGGCAAGCGCTTCTGCTCGATCGACCTGCGGGCGCCCGGGGCCCCCGAGCTCGTGCGCGAGCTCGTCGCCCGCTGCGATGCCGTCGTGGAGAACTACCGGCCCGGCGTCATGGCCAAGTTCGGACTCGGGCCAGACGAGTTGTGCGCCGCACACCCCGCGCTCGTGTACTGCTCGGTGACCGGTTTCGGCCAGACCGGACCGTGGGCCGACAAGCGTGCGTACGCGCCTGTCGGCCACATGGAGTCGGGCTACATCGACTTCGCCATTCGCGAGACCGGCGCCCGACCTGAGAACCCGCCGCTGGTGGTGGGCGACATCGTGACCGCCATGTCGGCGGCTGCGACCGTCAACGCGATGCTGGTCAAGGCGGCCCGGACGGGCCGGGGCGGTCACATCGACGTCTGCATGGTGGAAGCGATGGTGTACATCCAGGAGTGGTCGGCACTCGAGCTGGCGGGCGGCTGGGACGGGCCCAACGCGGGACTCGCCCACGAATGCCCGATCCTGGTGCTGCCCGACGGGCGCGTGTGGGCCATCGCCGGCAACCCCGCCGCCTGGTTCGACGACCTGCTCACGGCCATGGGCCGGCCCGAGCTGGCCGACGACCCTCGGTTCGCCACGCCTGCTGCACGCATGGCCAACCGCTACGAGCTGTATGACGAGATGACCCAGTGGGCGGCGGGCTTCGCCGACGTGGACGACTTCCGGCGGGCCATCGAGGCCGGCACGCCGTTCAGCGTGGCCGAGATGCGCTCGATCACCGAGCTGGCCGAGACCGATTGGGCCGCGCATCGCGGGCTGCTGGCCGAGACCGCCTCGGGCTTCGCCGTGCCGGCGCGCCCGGCGCTCGGCTCGGGCATCGGCACCGACGGCCATGTCGCTGCCCGCGGCGCCGACAACCGCGATGTCATCGGCGGGCTGCTCGGCTACGGCGATGAGCATCTCGATGAGCTCGAAGCTGCGGGAGTGCTCGTCGTCGCCTGAGATCTTCCTCGCGAGCGCCCGTGAGCACTCCGATTAGCTTGAGCCCGTGCGAATCGGGGTGCTGACCGGCGGCGGCGACTGCGCCGGCCTGAACGCGGCGATCCGGGGGGTCGTGCGGGCGGCCGGCCACGAGCTGGACCGCAGCGTCATCGGCTACCGGCGCGGCTGGAACGGCGTGCTCGAGGGCGACAGCGTGAAGCTCGATTCCGAGGCGATGCGGGGTGCCTTGCCGCGGGGCGGCACGATGCTCGGCACCTCCCGCAGCAGCCGCCGCCTCGAGACCGAGGGCGCGGCGCCGCTGATAGCGCAACTCGAGCGCGACGGCGTGGACGCGCTGGTGACGATCGGCGGCGACGGCACGCTGATCACCGCTGGACGGCTCTCCGACGCCGGGTTCCCGGTGATCGCCGTGCCCAAGACGATCGACAACGACGTCGAGGGCACCGACGTCTGCATCGGATTCGACACGGCGCTGGGAGTGGCCACCGAGGCGGTCGACCGGCTGCACACCACCGCCGAATCGCACAACCGGATCATGGTGCTCGAGGTGATGGGCCGCCACGCCGGCCACATCGCGGCCGGGGCGGGCATCGCCGGGGGCGCCGCCGCGATCCTGGTGCCCGAGGCTCCGTTCGACATCGACGGCATCGCCGAGCGCCTCATCGCACGGCATCACCGCGACCGCAATGCGTCGATCGTGGTGGTCGCCGAGGGCGCGATTCCCAACGGCAGCGTCGAGGCGCCCGACACCGGCACCGACGAATGGGGCAACCGGATCCTCGACGGCATGGGCCAATTCGTCGGCGATCTGCTGGCCGAGCGCACCGGCTACGACACGCGCACCACGGTGCTGGGGTACATCCAGCGCGGCGGGCCGCCCACGCCGGCTGATCGGCTGCTCGGCAGCCGTCTCGGGGCGCGTGCGGTCGAAGTGCTCATGGAGGGCACGTCGGGATGCATGGTGGGGGTGCACTCCACCGGCATCGCCCTGCGACCGCTGGCCGAGGTCGCGGGCCGCACCCGCTATCTCAGCGAGGACCAGCTGGAGCTGCTGGATCTCATCTCCACGGCGCCGGTGCTGACGCCGCTGCACACCTCGCGGCGCTGGTTCTGAAGCCGCCCACCGGCGCCGCAATCTCTGCCCCGCCAGGGTGAACAGCGCCGCACGGTAGGGTGACGACGACAACACATACCGGGGAGCCCACGGGGCTGAGAGGGCGACAGCAGTGCGGTCGCCGACCCGAGAACCTGATCTGGGTAATGCCAGCGGAGGAAGCACATGACCACCCACCGAGTGCGTAGGTCGTACCGAATCGCTGTCGCCGCGGCAGCAACGATGCTGCTGGTCGCAGCCTGCGGCGGCGACGACGACCTGCCCGAGACCGACTTCCCGGCGCCGACGCCCGAGACGGACGAGCCAGCGTCCGCAGCCCCGGCGACAACCACCACCGAGCCGTCGATCGAGGGCACGACGGTGACGCTGATCACCCATGACTCGTTCAACCTGTCCGACGGGACGCTCGAGGAGTTCACGGCGCAGACCGGCGTGACGGTGGAACTGCTCGAAGTCGGCGATGCCGGCACGCTCGTGGCTGAGGCGATCCTCACCAAGGACGCGCCGTTGGGCGATGTGCTGTTCGGCATCGACAACACGTTCCTGCAGCGAGGTCTCGACGCCGGGATCTTCGAGCGATACGAATCGCCGGCGCTCGCTGACGTGCCCGAGGATCTGCAGATCGATCGGCGCCATCGCGTCACCCCGGTGGACTACGGCGACGTGTGCGTGAACTACTGGAAGGACGCGGTGCCGTGGGAGCCGGTCACGCTCGACGAGCTCACCTTCCCCGAGTTCGCCGACCAACTGGTGGTGCAGCATCCCGAGACGTCCTCTCCCGGGCTTGCGTTCCTGCTCGCCACGATTGCCGCCTTCGGCGACGGCTGGGAGCAGTTCTGGACGGACCTGCGAGCGAATGGCGTCACGGTCACCGCCGGCTGGGAGGACGCGTACTACGGCGAGTTCGTCGCTGGCGGCGGCGACCGATCAATGGTCGTGTCATACGCCTCCAGCCCGCCGGCGGAGGTGATCTTCGCTGACCCGCCGACCGACGTGGCACCCACCGGGGTCATCACCGAGTCGTGCTACCGCCAGATCGAATTCGCCGGGATCCTGACGGGCACCGACAACGAAGCCGGAGCACGTGCGCTCATCGACTTCATGCTGAGCGAGACGTGGCAGAACGACGTGCCGCTGAACATGTTCGTGTACCCCGTCATCGAAAGCGCGACGCTGCCGCCCGAATTCGTCGAGCACACCGCAGTGCCGCCGCACCCGCTGATGCTCGACCCGGCTGAGGTCGAAGCCAACCGCGACGCGTGGACCGAGCGCTGGGTGGAGATCGTCCTGCGCTGAGGGCGGTACTGGGCCAGGCCCGCATGACTCCGCAGGTGAGCGACAACCGGGTGCCACGGCGGCGTTCGGCGGTGCCGGCCATCGGATGGATGGCCGCGGCAGCAGCGCCGCTCGTCTTCATGGCGCTGTTCTTCGTGTACCCCGTGCTGACCGTCGTCGCCGACGGGCTCGGTGGGCTGGTGGAGGTGCTGGGGCGCTCTGCGATCCGCGGCGTGCTGTGGTTCACCCTCTGGCAGGCGGCCGCCTCGACAGCGCTCACCCTGGCGGTCGGCATTCCAGCCGCAGCCATGCTGGCCCGGCTGAAGCCGCGCACCCGGCGCATCGTGCGTGCGGTGATCACCGTGCCGTTCGTGCTGCCGACGGTGGTCGTGGCCGGTGCCTTCAACGCCACCTTCGATCGGTTCGGTCTCGATTCGGGTGCGCTGTCGCTGCATCACACGGTGTGGGCGATCTTGGCAGCGCACGTCTTCTTCAACTACGCCGTCGTCGTGCGGACCGTCGGCTCGTGGTGGGCCGGCCTCGACGGACGCAACGCGGACGCCGCAGCGGTGCTGGGCGCCACGCCCGCCCGGGCGTTCGCTCATGTCACCTGGCCGCTGCTGCGCCCCGCCGTCGCCGCGGCAGCAGCAGTGACCTTCCTGTTCTCGTTCACGTCATTCGGGGTGATCCTGATCTTGGGCGGGCCCGCACGCGCCACGGTCGAGACCGAGATCTACCGCTACGCAATCACGCGACTCGACTTCGCGACGGCATCGGCACTGGCGCTCTGCCAGCTCGTGGCGGTGGCGGCGCTCGTCGTGCTGGCCGGCGTAGCGGAGCGGCGCAGGGCAGTCGCCCGGCGGGCACCGGGCCGCACCGCGCCGCGGCGCCGCCGGGGCGTGATCGTCCCCAACGCCGTGGTGGCCGTGCTCTTGCTGGGAGTGCCGATCGGGTCACTGGTGGAGCGGGCGTTCGCCACCGGCGACGGCTACGGGCTGGCCAACTTCGCCGCGCTCGGCGAACGGGTGCAGATGCTCCCCGCCACGGCGCTCGCTGCGCTGTGGCACTCGCTGGGGTTCGCTGCGCTGGCGATGGCCATCGCGACCGTTGTCGGCGTCCTCGCCTCGATCGTGGTCGTGGGTGGCCGCACTCGGGCCGCGATGGCCGAGCGCGGCTCGGCGTGGCTGCGGCGCGTGCTCGATGCGGGGATGACGCTGCCCTTGGGCGTCTCCGCGGTGACCGTCGGGCTGGGCATGCTGCTGGCGCTGGACACGCCGCCGTTCGATTTCCGTACGGTGTGGTGGATCATCCCGGTCGCTCACGCCCTGGTGGGCATGCCCTTCGTCGTGCGGACGCTGGTGCCGACGCTGCGCTCCATCGACGACCGGCTGCGCGAGGCCGCCGCGGTGCTGGGATCGTCGCCGTTGCGCACACGCCGGGAGGTCGACGTGCCGATCGCCTCACGTGCCGTCGCGGTGGGTGCCGCCTTTGCCTTTGCGGTGTCGCTCGGCGAGTTCGGGGCGACGGCGTTCCTGCCGCGGCGTCCCGACACGCTGACAGCGCCGCTGGCGCTCTTCCGCCTGCTGGGCACGCCCGGGGAGACGCTGCAGGGTCAGGCGATGGCGCTCGCGGTGGTGCTGATGGCGGCGACTGCGCTGTCGGTGCTGGTCATCGAAGGCCTGCGCCGCACCGACGAGTCGCTGTTCTAGGAGGACTTCCAGAGCCGGTGCCCCTCCATCCACAGCAGGATCGGCAGCGCGGTGTCGATGAGGTGCCAGATCGTGAAGTTGTCGCCGCCGTCGACCATCGCTCGGAACCAGTTCGGGACGAAGGCGATCGTCACGGCGACGGCGAAGATGAACATGGCTCGAGCGCTGCGATCGCTGGAGCTGGCCGCCGACCGCCGCTGCCACGTCGTGACCAGCGCCAGCGCCAGTGCGGCCGCCATGAACCAGTCGAGGACGTTCCACACATCGAGGTTGGCGGGATCGCCTGGTTCGTCGCCGGGCCCGTAGAACGGGAACGCGAAGAAGTTCACCACCACGGCGGCGGCAACCAGCTTGAGATAGATCGCTACGGGCTTGGCGAGGATCATGTGTCGGGCCTCCTTCGGCAGGGCTGACGGACCCCGCACCATGGTGGACGCCGTCAAGCCTCCAGTGCGGGATGATCGACGAAGTGATCGAGCGCGTCGGGGTCGTCGATGGCTTCGACGTTGGCCACCGGTCGGCCCTCCACGACGTCCCGAATCGCCAGCTCCACCAGCTTGCCCGACCGGGTTCGGGGGATCGCCGGCACCTGGGCGATGACCGCAGGCACATGCCGGGGTGATGCGCCCGAACGGATCTGCGAGCGGATCCTGCCGATCAGTTCGTCGTCGAGCGTCACGCCGTCGCGCAGCTTCACGAACAGCACGACCCGGGTGTCCGCGCTGGCTGTGGAGCCGTCGTCGCTCGCGACCCGCTGGCCGATCACCACGCTCTCGAGCACCTCGTCGATCCGGTCGACCTGGCGGTAGATCTCCGCGGTGCCGATGCGCACCCCGCCGGGGTTCAGCGTGGCGTCGGATCGCCCGCTGATGATGATCCCCCCGCTCGGCGTCCATTCGGCGAAGTCGCCGTGATGCCACACTCCCTCGAAGCGTTCGAAGTAGGCGGATCGGTAGCGCGCGTCATCGGGGTCGTCCCAGAACTGCAGCGGCATGGACACGAACGCGTTGCGGCACACCAGCTCGCCCTGCGCGCCGGCGCCGAGCGGCGCGCCGTCGGCATCGGCCACGTCGACATCGAGACCCAGCGCAGCCGCCTGGATCTCGCCGCGGCGCACCGGGCCCGTCGGATCGCCGATCACGAAACCGCCGCAGATGTCGGTGCCCCCTGAGAACGACGCCAGGTGAACGTCAGCCTTCACCTGGGAGTACACCCAGTCGAAGCCCTCGGGCGCCAAGGGCGAGCCGGTCGATGCGATGGTGCGCACGGTGTCGAGCGCATGTGTCTGTGCGGGCCGCAGGCCGGCCTTCATCGCGCCTTCGATGAACTTGGCGCTGACGCCGAGCAGCGTGACGCCCCAGCGGTCGGCGATGTCGAACAGCCGCGCCGGGCTCGGGTGGAACGGCGACCCGTCGTACAGCACCAGCGATGCTCCGCTGGCCAGCCCGGCGACGAGCCAGTTCCACATCATCCAGCCGGTGGTGGTGAAGTACATGACCCGATCACCGGGCCGCACGTCGAAGTGCAGCCGCTGCTCGCTCCACAGCTTGAGCAGCGCGCCGCCCGCCCGGTGCACGATGCACTTCGGCTTCCCGGTGGTGCCCGACGAGTACAGGATGTACACCGGCTGGTCGAAGCCGAGCCGCTCGAAGGTGAGGTCGTCGCCGGTGGCGTCGCGATGAGGTGCCAGCCACTCGGTCCACGATGTGGCCGAGCCCGGGCTGTCGCCCGATGGCGCGGGCGCGCTTCGGTCGTACGGCGCGATGACGAGCCGCCGCAGCGTCGCGCCCGTAGTTCCCCGCTCTTGTTCGCCGCGTTCACGGGCCGCTTGGGCCCGGGGCTCAGCCGCTGTCGCTGCGAGGCTGGCGGCCACCTCGGCCGCTTTGGCGGCCGTGCGGTGGCGCACGCCGTTGTAGTAGTAGCCGTCGACGGCGACCATGACGGTCGGTGAGATCTGGCCGAAGCGGTCGAGCACGCCGTCGATGCCGAAGTCCGGGCTGACCGACGAGTAGACGGCGCCGAGCGATGCCGCCGCCAAGAACACGATCAGCGCTTCGGGACCGTTGGGCAGCATCGTCGCGATCCGGTCGCCCACGCCGACGCCATCGGCTGCCAGCGCCCGCTGGCACGCTGCCACCTCGGCGCGCAGCTCGCCGTGCGTCATGGTCAGCTGCGCTGCGTCCTCGCCGATGAAGACCAGCGCAGTGTCATCGGGCTGCGGCCCGCCCGCCGCGACCGGCCGCAGGTAGTGCTCGGCAATGTTCAGGCTGGACCCGGCGAAGAACTCCAGACCGGGGCCAGTCGTTGCCCCGGCACCGGCCGCACCCGGCGTGCCTCGGGCCATGAACTCTGGACCGAGCTCGCCGATGCCGTTGCAGAATTCCCACACGGCGCGCCAGAACGCTCCGGGATGCTCCACGGACCAAGCGTGCAGATCCGCATAGGTGTTGCGGTCGAGCCCGATGCCGACCTGCTCGGCGAACTGCCAGAGCTGGGTCGAGCGCCGTCGCCGGTCATCGGGCCGCCACAGCACGGCATCGGCGTCGCTCGGACTACGGGAATCGGGTGCGCTGGCCATCGAGCGCAAGCTACCCAAAGGCAGTGACGCGCATCGATCTGACCGTCCGGCAGCCACCACCGTCGCGAGAGAGCCGGCAGCGTCCCAATCGGCTGCGAGAACGAGCGGCGAAGCACCGGTTTCGCGGCGGGTGTGCGCAAGCTGACACGCTGGGAGGGACGCGGGTAGGGTCGCCGCGCATGGACGGCATCTGCGACGACCTTCAGGCAGAGAACGACGCGCTCGGCGACGTGGTCGGTGACCTCAGCGAGGAGCAGTGGCGCCTGCCCACGCCCGCGGAGGGCTGGGACAGCCGCGAGACGATGGTGCATCTGGGCATGACCGACTGGGTGGCAACGGTGGCTGTGGTCGATCCCGAGCACTTCGACGAATTCAAGGCAGCTGCGGCGCGGGGCGAGATGGATCTGCACACCGCAGCCGGGTTCGACTTCGCCTCCATGTCCGGGGCGGAGATCTGGGAATGGCTGTGCGCTGAACGATCCAAGATGCTCGACGCCGTGCGCCCGCTCGATCCCAAGGATCGGATTCCCTGGTTCGGACCGTCCATGGGGGCGCTGTCGTTCGTGACCGCCCGGCTCATGGAGACCTGGTCGCACGGACATGACGTCGCCGACACCCACGGCCGGGAGCTGCCACGCACCGACCGGCTTCGCCATGTTGCCCACATCGGGGTGAGCACGCGCGGCTGGAGCTACGCCAATCGGGGCCTCGAGACGCCCGACGGTCCGGTACGTGTCGAGCTGGATGCCCCGAGCGGGGACGTGTGGACGTGGGGACCCGAAGATGCGGCTGACCGGGTGAGCGGCGACGCCTACGAGTTCTGCCTCGCGGTCACCCAGCGGCGCCACCACACCGAGACGGGCCTGTCGGTCACCGGCCCGCTGGCGACGGGGTGGATGGACATCGCCCAGGCATTCGCCGGGCCGCCGACCGACGCCGAGAGCCGCCGCGCCGCTTGAGCGCCATGCGGATCGGCGCGCCGACGGGCGCTGTGCTGAGGCGCGCATTGGGGGGTGCCGTGCTGAATGCCGGGCCGGCAGGCGCCGGGCTGAGATGCGCCTGGGGGACACGGTGCTGAGCCGCGCCTGGATGGCGCTGTGTTGAGCTGCGACCTGGAAGCGCGGTGCTGATCGTCGGGCTGACCGGCGGCATCGGCGCCGGCAAGAGCACCGTGGCAGGGCTGCTCGCCTCTCATGGCGCAGCCGTCGTGGATGTCGACGGGCTCGGGCGCGAGATCATCGCCCCAGGCGGTACCGCCGTCGCGCCGGTGCTTCGACGTTTCGGCGACCATCTGCGTGCGACCGATGGCGGCATCGACCGTGCAGCGCTCGCATCGATCGTGTTCAACGATCCCGACGAGCTCGCGGCGCTCAACGAGATCAGCCACCCGGCGATCAATGAGCTCCTCGACGAACGGATCGAGTCCATCGGCGAGGCTGGAACAACCGATGTCGTCGTGCTCGACATGGCAGTGCTCACCGAGAGCACGCTGGGCCGCAACACCCGCTTCCCCTACGAGATCGTGGTCACTGTCGAGGCGCCGCCCGACGTACGGCTGGAGCGCCTCGTCGAGCGCGGCATGACCTCCGAAGATGCCAAGGCGCGACTGGCTTCCCAGGCAACCGACGAGCAGCGACGCGAGGTATCCAACTTCGTCATCGGAAACGGCGGTGGGAGCGACGAGTTGGCCGATGCCACGACGAAGCTGTGGGACGCGTTGCGCCGGCTGGCGGAAGAGCGCGTTGCATGAGCCCCGAAGCGCCCCCGCCCGCTCGCTACCCGCCGCAGAACCACATCCTCCGGCACTTGCGCCTCAGCCATCAGATGAGGGGTGACGGCACGCTGACTGCCACCATGCCGGTGCTCGACGACCTCGCCGACGGTCCCCTGGCCGAGGGAGGCTGGCTGCGGCTCGGCGCCGTGGCCACGCTGGTGGACTCGGTGGCGGGACATCACGCCGTGCTGCAGGTGACGCCCGACTGGTCGGCCACGCTGCACCTGTCGACGGTGCTGGCTGCCCGGGCCGACGGCGAGGTGGTGACCGCACGGTGCTCGCCGCTGCGGGTCGGGCGGAACCAGGTCGTCACCGAGACCTCGGTGACCGACGAGGCGGGAACCGAGATCGCCCGCTCGACCTGCACCTACGCCCGGCTGCCGCGGCGCGACGACACACCGGTGGTGGACCGCACCGCACGCGACAACATCGTCGATTACCGCGAAGACGATGAGCTAGACCCCCGGCCGCCGCTGGATGAGTACCTGCGCATCACACCGGTGCCGGGCGAGCCGCGCATCGATCTGCCGATGCACAACCGCATCCGCAACTCGTTCGGCTCGCTGCAAGGCGGTGCCTCGATCGTGGTGGCCGAGGTGATGGCGAACCACATCGCCGCCATGGCGGCCGGAGGCGAGCGCAGATCGCGGTGCGCGTTCGCGGACGTGCACTACCTGGCGCCGGGCCGGGGCGGACCGTTCCGTGTCGACGGAGAATTGCTGGCCCGCACCGACCACCTGGTGACGACTCGCACCCGCATCTTCGAGACTGCCAGCGGCACCGACCGGCTGCTGCAAACCGCCACCGCGACGGCTGCGTATCTCGACTGAGCCAGCACACACCGGTGTCGCTTGGCCCTCGAGTGATCGAACCGTTCGTCGCTGCGGCCGAGCAGGCGATCGCTGCCGGTCTCGATGCGGGGCCGTGATGGGCGCTACGTCACCGGTCCGGACGGTGTCGGCTCCCGGCGCACTGTGACTCCCCAGAAGTTGCCTCACCCTTCGGATCATGCAGACGACGCCGGGCTGGGTCGGCTCGGTCGTCCGAGGGGCAGGTGGTGGCTGTGGCCAGAGAACGCCGCAAGGGTCGGTCGCGAGGCTGTGGGGCTGATGGTGCCGCGGGCGGCCGGTGGACCGCCGGCAGGGTCGGCCGGGCCGCGGCCAGAGCAGTTGCGTGTCTGGCGGTGATTGCGGGTTCTGCTGCGCCGGTGGGTGCCGCGCCGGCGTTGCCGCCTGAGGCGTCGACGGATTGTGCGGGGATGGTGCCGATTGTGGTGGGGTCCGACGACGCGGCGCAGTCCGACATCTACTCCGCGGTCACCCTCGCGGGAGTGCTCGACACGAGTTGCATCGTGCTGGCAGGACCCCGCGACGGGCCGATGCCCGCCGCCCAGCGTGCCCGGCTCGACGCGGCCCAGGCGGGCGGCTGGATCGTCGGTCGACACAGACGGTGACGGCATCCCCGAGCCAGTTCGGCCAAATCAAGCTTGGTTGTCTCACCGGGATGAAGTAGCACGGTTTCTGGAGGAGTGTGGTTTCTGGGATACCTATACTGAATGTGATGACCCTGAAGATACCCAGGCCATTATGCAATTCCGGTCCGATTTCTACGGTTGTGTCTTCAATCTCAGTGCAGGGTTATGCGAGGGTCACAACTATAGGGATCACTGGAACCTGAATAGCGAGCTGGCTTGCCCTGGGGTCAAGGGCACCTCGGCAACGGTGCTCTTTACTCTTCCCGTATTCGTGCAGCTGGCAGGTTGTCGTGATTGTCGGATGCGGCGGTGTCGAGCGCCGACACGCAACCCGCAGGAGACCGGGACGGAGTGCCCGGCGTCTACCGCAATCACCACCCGATCCTCAAGCGCTTCCCAGAGCATCTGTTGTGACTGGTCAGGGGTCTCGCCGAAGCCCCATGCTCCCTGGCACTCCGGAATCTCGGTCCGCCATCCTTCGAAGTGCTCCGGATCGTCATCGCCGTATATCGGCTCGGTGGTCGATGAAACGAGCGCGGCCGAATCCCAAGAAAACGCGAGGGCTTTTCTTCGCTCCTTTTGTGACGGGCTGTTGGTGTCAATGAGGGACAGTGGGCCGGATCTGTTGCTGTCGGGCGCACCGGTGCGCGCGGATTCTTGACCCGCTCGGCGGCAGCCGCAGCCGGTTCGGATCGCTCAGCTCGCAGCCACGTCGGTGACGCAGCAATTGTTCGCCGTCGATGACATTCAAGGCACGATGATCTCAGGTCGTGTTGCGCTTGTCTTGATTGAGAACAGCATGACAGTCTGCAAGTTCATTCAGCCATCGGCCCGGCGGGACACCGAACGCCCAGCGTCGGACATCGCAGGCCGGTTCTCTGGCAATCGTTTGCAGTGACATATCAGTATCGGCAGTTCTGGTCCAGGGCTTGAGTTCTTGAAATATGTCGCGATCTGAGGTTGTGTTTATTGGCATACAAGTGTACGCTACAAATATGTTCGCTGAGCTGATCAGAGACTCCGAACACACCCGCGACGACACCTCCGACTTACCGTGTGTTCCTGCTGTGGACGGTCCAGCGTGGCCGTCGGACGCAGCAGTGTGGACCGCCGCTGACTTCGACAGCGCCGACAGTGCCAAAGGTCCCAACAGCATCGGCAGCGCCGACAGCGCCGACAGCGCCGACAGTGCCAAAGGTCCCAACAGCATCGGCAGCATCGGCAGCGCCGACAGCTGCGATGGCGCCGGCCGGGTTGCTGAGACCGGTTGCACGATGCGGAGCGAGGGCGGCGCGCGGCCGGCACCAGGGCCGCACGGCGGCGCGGACGCCGAACCGTGCGCGCTGGGGGCATTGAGCTACACCGAGCTGCAGGACCGCGTGGTCGAGCTGGTCGCGGAGCGCAACCGGATCGAGGGCGAGTACTTGGCGGCGCTGGGCGAGCTGACGTCTCGGTATGGCACGCAGGCCGCTGCCTATGTGCTGCGCGACCAGACCCGCATGAACGGTGCCCAGGCACGCTCGGAGTCGCGTCTCGCCGAGGGGCTGCGCGAGCACGGCCTCGCGGACACGCTCGACGCGATGCGCGCGGGCGAGATCCACATGGCTCATGCCAAGGTCATCGTCCGCGAGTCGCCCAAGAAGCACCGCCGCGGCGAAGCGAGCTTCTTGGGGCTGTGCCGTGCGTATCCGTCCGACACGGTTGCCAGGCACACGCTCGCCTATGAGTCCGAGCAGGTGTACGCCGATCTTGCCGCCGAAGCAGCGGCAGGCAGTCTCGACCCGGTCGACGCCGAGCTGGCGTTGCAGCGGCACCAGCGGCGGGCGTCGATGCGCTGCGGGGACGACGGCATGTGGGACCTGCGCGGCCGCTTCGACTTTCTCACCGGCCGCCAGCTCAGCATCACCCTGCAAGCTGCCGTGCGGTCAGCCCGCCACAAAGCCCACAGCGCTGAGCCCGCCGGCAGTTCCGCCGTCGGCGACAGCGGCGCGGGCGATTCGGCAGCCCGAGGCGCCGCAGCGCGCGACCTCGCAAGCGGCGGCTTGGCTGCGGGCCATGCTGCTGCGGGCGAGGGTGCTCGGGCAGCCGAGCCGACCACGGCCCAGCTCACCGCCGACGCGCTCGCCGGCCTGATCTGCGGCACCCCGACAGCCCGCCGCTCCAACGCGGGGCTGGTGCTCGTGGCGGACTACGACGTTGTCAACGACCGGCTCGCCAACCCCCGCCTCGACGACGGCACCCCCATCTCGCCCAAGATCCTCGCCGACCTCACCCTCGAACCGCTCCCCGCCGCCGCGGGCACCGCACCGAGCGTCGGGCGCGACAACGCTCACGGCCACGTTGCTGAGGCCCCGCACGCCCGCCGCCACGGCGAACACCAAGACGAACAACCCGGCGGCGCGCGCAACGGCGATCACGGCCACCACGATGGGCAACTCGGCGGCGCGCGCAACGGCGATCACGGCCACCACGATGGGCAACTCGGCGGCGCGCGCAACGGCGATCACGGCCGCCACGATGGGCAAGCTGGCAGTGCTCGCAACGGCAGGCTCGACTGCCCCGTTACGCCCCAGCGGCACACCGCGGAACAAACCGCCGACTATGCGGTCGTCGCCAAAGTGCTGCCAGCAGTGTTCTCCGCCGATTGGTCACAGCTCGCCCTCGGAACCGCCCGCAACGCCAACGACGCCCAACGGCTCATCCTCGCTTTGCGAGACGGCGGCTGCATCAGCTGCGAACTCACCGCCGAGCACACCGAGGCACACCACATCAGGTACCACGAGCAGGGCGGCCCCACCGACGTCCCCAACCTCGCGTCGCTGTGCAGACCCTGCCACAAAGACCTCCACAACCACCAACGCCAGATCCACACCCCGACCGACGGCCGACCACGACTGCGACCACTCGGACCCACCACGACTACTCCGCCCGAACCCATCGGTGCAGGTCCGCCCGAACCCTCTGGTGCCAGTTCCCCCGAGCACGCCGGTGCTAGTCCGCCCGCACCGGCTGACAACGACCCGCCCTCTGCGGCTTGACGTTTCTGGCGTTCGGTGCCGTGTCCGAGGAGAATCGCAGCTGCTATCGCTTCAGCCGGCTCTGGGCGCTGTTAGAGCCGGCGATAATTGCAACGCATACGGCTTGAACCTGCGTCGGCGAATTTCGCGACGCCGCGCGGAGGTGGCGAATTGCCTCTTCGGCGCGTTCCACAGCGTCGACGGCATCGCGTTTAGTGGCTGTCCAGAGATGGTCATAATCCGCCTGCTCACGTGAGTCTCGCAGCTCGCAAAACAAGACCCCAAAATCAGCGAGGTCGGGATCACACGTCGGTCGATGCGGGAGCCACTGAAGCAAATCGCTTTGGGTGACGCGGTCACGACTGGTGAGGTCTTTCAGAACGGTGAATGCTGAACCGTGGGCTACGAGCCGTCGAATCGAGAAGCTGAGCGGCTGGTTGTACGGGTTGGCCACTGCATCACCAAGAGCACAGAACACGGCGTAGTACGCGGTGGAGATAGCGCGGCGCAAGGAGGCTTCAGGGGGTCGGCCGCGACCGGAGGGCACCAACGACCATGCACAGTCAATGAGCCCCTTGGGCGTCAATCGAGCCATCGGTCCGAACCGGGAAGCCGCTTGTCCTGTCAGGCCAATTCGCGGACGCGCCAGCCGGTTCGCAATTCTTCGTCTCGGATCTCTTCAGGATCTCGGAAGACGCACATGGTTCTGGCGACTCCTTCGAAGCTCATCCGAAGGAGGTCTCGATACCGACGCAACTCCGCGGCCGGCCAGATCTCGCCGTCGGGATACGGCAGCTCCCAGAACGTGAGTACGAGCCAGCCTTCGCCGGCGACGGAGTCTGGCTCGACAGACATGTAGCGGATACGCGCTTGGTCGCCCGCATCAGCGAGCCGACGATTGGCATCGGCGGCAATGTTCTCTGCCTCGCCGTAGATATCCACAGACTCAGTGTAGGCAAGCAGGATGTGCTCTTTGAGCCGGAATTTGGGAAAACCTGAGCGTGGGTGTCACACCGGCCCTCTACCGTGCAGGCCATGAACACGGCGACCGGAGGCACTGTGTCGATGCCGGGCGGCGGGCTGCCGCGGCTGGCGGCATTCGATGTCGACGGCACGCTGATCAACCGCCACGGCGTCCTCACCGAGCGAACCGCTTCGGCACTGCGGGCGCTGACCCACTCGGGTGTCGTTGCTGCCTTGGCCACCGGTCGCCCGTGGCCGCAGGCCCAGCCGGTGCTGCGCAGAGCACCCGGGGTGTCCTATGCGGTGTGCCTCAACGGGGCGGTGGTCATGGACGCCGTCGCGGGCGAGCAGATCGCAGACCGCGCGATGACGCACTTCGAAGCCATCGAAGCAGCGCAGACCGCCCGCAAGCTCGTGCCCGATATCCGGCTCGGGGTTGACTTGGCTGACGGGCGCCATGTGTGGGAGCACACCTTCGCTCCCGACATGCCCGTCGACTTGCTTGCAGACATCAGCGTCGCCCGCGTCGACGACGCAATCACCGCCGTCGACGGGCCGGTGCTGACGTGGCTCGCATATGCGCCCGGCATCGACACGCTGACGCTCATCGACGAGCTCGCCCCCGAGATGCCGCTCGGCACCGAGATCCGCCCGTCGGGCCTGGACATGGCAGAGATCGCGGCTGCCGGTGTGAACAAGGCGGCAGGGCTCGAAGTCATCTGCCAGCGCTACGGCATCGAAGCCGCCGAGACGCTTGCGTTCGGCGACGGCCTGAACGACCTCGACATGCTGCGCTGGGCCGGGCGGGCGGTTGCGATGTCGAATGCTCCCGCTGAGGTGCGCGCGGTGGCAGATGTGGTGGCGCCCAACCACCACCACGACGGCGTGGCGGCCGTGATAGAGCAGTTGCTTGAGGTGGTCTCGTGACTTCGGAGCCCGGCAGCGAACAGCCCGAACCGCCCGAGCAGCCCGATCAGGCTGCTCCGGCAGGCGAGACGGCATCGCCGAAGCCGTCGGTATGGGAGCGGATGCGGCGCGGCATGGCCGACCACAACGCCACGGCCCCGCGCACGCCCCTGGGAATGCCCGAGGTCGCCCCCGACGACGACGCCGACGACGACACGGGCGACGCGTCCGAAGGGCCGACCGCCGAGCTGGTGCTGGAGCGCATCCATCACTACCGCGACACCATCCGCAGCTACCAGGTGCTCATCGAGAACCAGCGGGTCGGGCAGATCCGCGACGACCAGACCGAGAGCTATGTGCTGCGGCCCGGCAGCTACACGCTGCGGCTGCAACTGCTGTGGATCTTCAGCCCCCGGGTGGTCGTCGAATTGCCCGCCGGCACCGAGACGCGCATGATCTGCGGCCCCAACGGCGGCATCCTGCAAGCCTGGCGCCTCTTCCTCGCCCCGACCACCGCGATCTTCCTCCGTTTTGCGGACGAAGAATGACGAAGAATGACACAGCTCCGTCTTGCAGAGGAAGGCTGACACGGTTCTGCTGAGCGGAGGAAGGCCCTCGGGGGGCCGCCGGTAGGGTTCGGCGCCATGAGCGAGCGGCGAGCTGCAACAGCGTCGACGTCGGCCGAAGAGCTCCGGGCGGAGCTGGACGGGTGGCTGGCTGACAACTGGGATCCCGACATCAGCGTGCGGCAATGGTGGGCGCGGCTGGCTGCTGCCGGCCTGTCCAACCCGACGCTGGCTGAGCCGTTCGGCAGGGGCTGGGGCCGCGCCGAAACCCGTGTGCTGGTGGACGCGATTCGCGCCGCGGGCGCCATCGGCTCGCCGGCCGGGCTGGGCATGCTGCTGGCGGCGCCCACCGTCCTCGAGCACGGCACACCCGAACAGATCGAGCGCTTCGTGCCGACCATCCTCGACGGCACCGAATCGTGGTGCCAGCTGTTCTCCGAGCCCGGCGCCGGCAGCGACCTCGCCGGGCTGCAGACCAAGGCCGTCCGCGACGGCGACGAGTGGATCATCACCGGGCAGAAGGTGTGGACCTCCGAAGGCTCCCATGCCGACTTGGGCATGCTCGTCGCCCGCACCGATCCCGAGGCGCCCAAGCACCGCGGACTCTCCTGGTTCGCGTTCGACATGGATCAGGACGGCGTGGAGGTACGGCCGCTGCGCGAGATGACCGGCCGGTCGCTGTTCAACGAGGTGTTCATCGACGGGGCTCGTGTGCCGCACGCAAACGTGATCGGCGACCTGAACGACGGCTGGCGCGTGACCAACACGACGCTCATGGTCGAGCGGGCGGGCATCGGCGGCAGCCACGGGCTCGCATTCGCCGCTGCGCACCCCGGCTCGATCGCCGGCCACCTCGACCGCCCGGCTGGCACGTTCCGCGGCAAGCGGCTTCCGCTGGCGGCCGGAGGAGTGGGACCGGGCACGTTCAATCAGCTCAGCGAGGAGGCCCACGCTCGCAACCGGGCCGGCGACCCGGTCGTTCGCCAGGAGCTCGCGGCGTTGCATACCGAGATCGAGCTCATGCGGCTCTCGGCCATCCGCGGGCGGCAGCGATCTCAGCGCACCGGCGGCGAGGGCAACCTGGCGAAGCTGCGCATGACGGGTGCGCTGAGACGCGCCCGATCGCTCGCGAGCACCATCCTCGGTGCGGACATGGCGCTGTGGGGCGAATCCGCCGCGACCGGCGGCGTGCTGCAGGAGATGGCGGTGTTCTCGCCCGCCCCGTCGATCTACGGCGGCACCGACGAGATCCAGCGGAACATCCTGGGCGAGCGGGTGCTCGGGCTTCCCCGCGAACCGGGACCCGATCCTGCGACCCCGTTCCGGGAGCTGGCCCAGAACGCCACCTCTTGGTAACGGTCTGGCACGTTTCCGAGGCCGGCGGCACGCGCGGGCGCACGACGCGGCGCAGAATGTCGAGCGGTGAGCACTCCTGATCCGCCACGGGGCCTGGAGATCCTGCCCGAAGGCGGGGCCGACTTCGCCGGCGTCCAGGAGTCGGTCATCGAACGGCAGCCTTCGCCGCTGCCCCCGCGCCTGATCGCAGTGGCAGTGCTGGTGCTGACTCTGGCCGTCGCGGCGTTGGCAGTGGCGTGGCTGCGCGGCGGCGATCCCGAAGCCGACGATGCCTCCGCGGCGGCGACCACCACGACCGAGCCGCCGGTGACGACCACGACCGCGGCGCCTGAGCTGCCGCCGCGGACCACGCTTCCCCCGCCGACCGCACTCGACGGGCCGGTAAGGGACCTGCCCCCTGTGCGGCCCGAAGCGGAGATGATCGCCACGCTGCCCGGCGATCCGACCGGCAACGTGCGCGGCTTTCTGTACCGGCTCGACCTGCTGAGCGGCGAAGCGACATACGTGCCACTGGGAGGACTGCCGCACACGCTGCTCGATCTCGACGGCGCCATCGCCGTGGCCATCGGGCGAGACGTCATGCGGGTCGAGCTCGAGACGGGAGACACCGTCGTCATCGCCGAGGACACCCAGGAGATCCTGCCCGCGTACAGCCCACCGGGAATCGTCGCTGTCGTCCGCAGCACCGAGCACCTCTTTGCCCGCGTCATCGGTCCCGACGGGGTGTTCCGCTCCGCGGTGCAGCTGCCGAACGAGGCGCGCGTCCACGGAGCACTCGGCGACCACGTGGTGGTGTCCATGGCGGGTCGCGTCATGGCAGCGGACGGCCGCAACCAGGCGCTCCAGCTCGGGGCGGGGCGGGTGCTGGCGGTAGGCGACAGCCACGTGGTGCGGCTGCAATGCGAGGAATACGGCTGCCAGATCACCGATACCAGCTTCAGCGCCAGCGTCGGGGAGGATCGCCGTGACGAGTGGTGCGAGGGCATCTGCGCCGAGGCGGCGGGGCAGTTCAGCGACCCAGACGACGCCGCCGACACTGCCGACCAAGCCGAGCGGACCGAGGAATGCGAGACGATCTGCGAGGGCTACCCGATCGTCACCGGAACCATCTCCGAGCGCATCATCGAACTGCCAGCAGACCTCGCAGCGGCGTCGTCGGAGCGCTGGAGCACCCAGGGCGTGATGTCACCCGACGGCAACCGCATCGCGATCCGTCTGCTGCACGGCAACTTGACGCCCGCCGGGGTGGTGGTCGTGGATCTCGACGAGGGATGGGGCCGCCATTCGCCCGAGATCGGCGTCGATCTCGGTGCCATGGCGTGGGCGCCTGACAGCCGGTTCCTGCTGTACACGCTCGACAACGACGTGATGGTGTGGGATGTCGAGGCCGGGCCGGGACAGCTTCCCTCCGGTCGGGCCCATGTCGGCGAGCCGCTCGAGCACCTCATCCTGCGCACCGCCCCGTAGGGCCCAGCCGAGCCCCAGGCTCAGGCGAGCTGGTCTGCGGTGACGATCACGAACAGCCCGGCGGCCTCGATCAGCGGCGGGGCGCCGGCCGGCGCGCCGGCGGCCTGCACCGTGAGGGAGACGTGTGACTTGCGCCCCTCGCGCCGGGTCTCGCGCCCGTCGAAGATCACTGGCTCGTCGATCGGGACGCCGCCGCGGTAGTCGATCTCGAGGCGAGCGGTGTACGCGGCGATCCCCAAGCACACCATCAGGTACCCCAGGACGTCGTCGACCACCGCGCACACGGCCCCGCCGTGCGCCCGGCCCGGGGCGCTCTCGAACGCGGCGCCGAACGTCGCGGTGGCGCGGACCCCGTCGCCGTGGCGGCGCATGTCCACTTCCATCGCGGTGGGATTGGCCGGCCCGCTGAAGGCGCGGTCGCTGAATGCCATCACCTCGGCGCCGTCGGGCGGCTGGGGATCGACGTACCGGCGCGCGAAGTAGTCCTGCGGGCGGGGGACCGGCGGGGATCCCGCTTCGAGCTGCTGCGCGGTCGCGTCCGCCCACGCTGCGATCTCCGCCAAGGTCTCGGGGTCGGTGCGATGCCGCACGAACGCATGCGCCAGCCGCCGCAGGGCACCCGCGGCGGCGCTGCGGGGGGCGAGTTGCGGATCGGGATAGATCAGATGCAGATCGTCGCACCCGGCGGCGGTTGCGTCGCCTTCCGACGTCCCTGATGCCATCGGTTGCTCAGCTGCCGAGCCGGCCGGGCTCGCCGTAGGGGTAGTCGACCAGTTCGCTGCCCGGATCACCGACATCGAACGTCCAGTACTGGCGGATCTCGCTGATCAGCCGGTCTGCGGTCTCGCCGCCGGTGCCGAAGTCGTAGTGCTCGCTGCCGCGCACCGCGAAGGGCGCCCTGTCGCTGTCCGGTCCCGCGGCGCGGGTACCGGCCATCACCCACTCGATCGCGGCGGTGTCACCGTCGGTGACCAGCCGCTCGCAGCGCCACGCTGCCCCCTGCCACTTCGACGCGATGCGCGACCAGAACCGGCCGATCACCGCCGCGCCCCGCACGGGTGCGTGGTTGGTGTCGTAGACCACGGCGTCGTCGGTGAAATAGCTGGCCACCGCATCACCATCGCCTGAAGTGCAGGCGTCGAAATAGCCCACGATGAGCGCTTCGATGTCGGCGGCTCCCGCCGCGCCCGAGGTGCTGCCAGTGCCGGATTCGGTCTCGTTGCGCATGCCGCCAGTCTCGCAGGGTCGCGCACGGAACCCTGTGGTCAACCGCGGCAGATGGCGGTGCCGCCGGGGACCTCAGTTCACCGCCCAGGACAGCCAGCGACCGTCGCGGCGCTCGAGCTGCAGCTTGTGCGCGAAGCATTCCGACAGCGACTCGGCCGTCAGCACCTCGTCCAGGGCGCCGCATGCCAGCGGCACGCCGTCGCGCAGCAGCAGGCCGTGGGTGAACGAGGGGGGGATCTCGTCGGTGTGATGCGTCACCAGCACGGTCGCGGGCGTCTCGGGGTCGGCGGCCAGAGATACGAGGCTGGCCACGAGCTGCTCGCGACCTGCCAGGTCCAGGCCGGCCGTCGGCTCGTCGAGCAGCAGCAGCTCGGGGCGGCTCATGAGGGTGCGGGCGAGCTGCACCCGCTGCTGCTCGCCCGAGGACAGGGTCGAGAATGCCCGATCAGCCAGCCGGGCTGCGCCCACCCGCTCCAGGCAGGCCCGCGCGCTCGACCGGTCGGCGTCGGTGTAGGTGTGCCACCACGTCTCCAGCGCCGCGAAGCGCGCCGTCATCACGATGTCGAGCGCGCTGATGGCCGGCCGGAACTGGTCTCGCAGCGACGAGCTGGCCAGCCCGATGCGCCGCCGGTGCTCGCGCACATCGACGGCTCCCCACCGCTCGCCGAGCACCTCCACGGTGCCGGTGGTGGGGAAGCGGTACAGCGACAGGACCTTGATGAGGCTCGTCTTGCCCGACCCGTTGGGCCCGAGCACGATCCAGCGTTCGTGCGCGGCGACGTCCCAGTCGAGCGGGCCCAGCACCGTGGTGCCGTCGTAGACAACGGACACATTCCGCAGGGATGCGGTCACGCCGCGCAGCGAGACGGTCGGCCGCTCGCTCACCGGCGATCCCCGGAACGCTCGCCGGCGTGGGACACCCAGGTGGCGTACATCTCGGCGTAGCGGCCGCCCAGGCCAACCAGCTCGTCGTGGGTGCCCAACTCCATCACGCCGCCCTCGTCGATCACGGCGATGCGGTCGGCTCGCATCGCTGTCGCCAGCCGGTGCGCGATGAGCACCGCCGTGCGGCCCTCGAGCAGCAGGTCCAGCGCGCCTTCGATCTCGGCCTCGGTGCTGAGGTCGACGCTGGAGGTGGCCTCGTCGAGCACGATCACCCGCGGCCGCGCCACGAACGCCCGGGCCAGCGCCAGCAGCTGCCGCTCGCCCGCGGACAGCGACACGCCCCGCTCGTGCACCTGGGTGTCCGCGCCGTCGGGCAGGCTGTCGATCAGCCGGCGAAGGCCGACCAGGTCGAGCGCAGCGTCGATGTCGGCATCGAGCTGCGCGTCGCTGTCGCGATTGTCGCGGTCGCGCAGGCCGAAGGCCACGTTGTCGCGGATCGTGCCGTGAAACAGGAACGGCTCCTGGGGGACGACCCCGAGCTGGTTGCGCAGCGACGACAGCGTCACGTCGCGCAGGTCCCACCCGTCGATGGTGATGCGCCCGTCGGTGGGGTCGTAGAACCGGATGATCAGCTTCGCGATCGTGCTCTTGCCCGCACCCGTCGGCCCCACCAGCGCGAACGTCTCGCCCGGGCGGATCTCCAGGCTGACCTCGCTCAGCACTTCGGGAGGGTCGTCGTCGAGCGGCTCGCCGCTCTCGGCAAGACCGCTGTCAGCGCCGTCGCTGTGAGCGGCTGAGGCGCCGTTGCCCAGCGTCGGCATCGCCACCGGATCGAACGATGCCCTGAACTCGCCCGCCGGCATCTTGGCGCCGCCGTTGCTGGCGTCGCCGTTGCCCTCACCGGACGCCGCATCGTCGTCGTAGGCGAACGACACGTTCTCGAGGCGGATGTGACCGCTGACCGGCGGCAGCTCCGCCGCGTCGGGACGCTGCCGCACGGTCGGCTGCGTTGTGAGCACCTCGCTGATCTTGCGGAGCCCGGACTGGCCCTGCTGGTAGGTGCTGTAGAGCTGCGCGAGCTGCTGGATCGGGGCGAAGAACGTCGTGACGTACAGCACGAACGCGCCGAGCTCTCCGACGGTGAGGCTGCCCCGCAGCACCATCGCCCCGCCGATTGCCAGCACCAGTCCCTGCGCGGCGATGCCGATGGCCTCGGTGCTGGGCCCGTAGATCGCCTGCACCCTGGACATGGACAGGTTGGCGTCGCGGAACCGGGCGGTCACCTTGCGGTGCCGCACCGCGTTCTCCAGGCGGCGGCCCGTGGCCGCAATCACCCGGATCCCGGCCAGGTTCTCCGACAGGTCGGCCAGCACGTCGGCGATGCGATCGCGGATCTCGCCGTAGCCCGCCTCGCTGCGAGCCCGAAACCACAGCGTCAGCGCCACCAGCGGCGGCACGATTCCCACGAGCAGGATCATCGCCAGGACCGGGCTGTAGGTGAACAGCACCACGGTCACGACGCCCACGGTGAGCACCTGGATCAGCAGGTTCACGAAGCCTTCGTTGATGAGCAGCGCCACGTACTCCATGTCGGAGGTCATGCGGCTGAGCAGCACCCCGGACTTGGACGTCGTGTACCAGTCCAGCGAGAGCCGCTGGTAGTGGCTGAATAGGCGCAGCCGCAAGCCGTACATGACCTGCTCGGCGATGCGCCCGTTCAGGCGCTGGCGCAGCCGGCTGAGCAGGATGCTCACCGCGACGACGCCCACGAAGATCAGCACCACCATGTTGAGCACGAAGCGGTCGCCTGCCTCGATGCCCCGATCGATGCCCTGCTGGAAGAGCACCGGCACCGCCTGCATCGCCGCGGTCTCGAGGCACAGCAGTGCCAGCGCCAGTCCGACGCTCCAGCTGTGGGGCATCAGCATGTCCCGCAGGCCGAACGGGCGTGCCCGTCCCGCCTCGGCGCGCGCTGTCACGTGGTCGAAGTCGATGTCCGGCTCGGGGTGCTCGGGCTCGAGTTCGAGCAGCTTGTCGGCGCCTTCCTGCATCTCGGCGGGGACACCGGCAAACGGCAAGCCCGCCGCGGCGCTCGCCTGCGTCGCCGTGGGGCCCATGTGGCCCGGGCCGCCGACCATCACCATGAGCTGTCGCTCCCGGGCGTGCCGTCGCTTGCGGCAGCGAGCGGGTCCCCGCCGTCCGCGTCGCCTCCCGCAGCCAGCACCTCGACATAGCGGGGCTCGGTGGCGAGCAGCTCCGCGTGGGTCCCGTCGGCTGCGACCCGCCCGCCGTCGAGCAGGATCACCCGGTCGGCCAGGCTGATGGTGGACAGCCGGTGAGCGATGACGATGGTCGTGCGCTCGGCGAGCAGCTCGGTGAGCGCATCGTGGATCTTCGCCTCGTGCGCCACGTCGATCGAGCTCGTGGCGTCGTCGAGGATGAGCACGGCGGGGTCGGCGAGGATCGCCCGCGCGATGGCGATGCGCTGACGCTGACCGCCCGAGAGGTCGTACCCGCGCTCGCCGACCACGGTGTCGTATCCCTCGTCGAGCTCGCTGACGAACTCGTGGGCCTGCGCCGCGGTGGCGGCGGCCACCACATCGGACCGGTCGGCATCGGGGCGTGCGTAGGCGATGTTGTCGTGGATGCTGGCCGAGAACAGGAACGGCTCGTCGGGCACGAGGCCGACGGCACGCCGCAGGCTGTCGCCGGTCAGATCGGTCACGTCGTGCCCGCCCACAGAGATCGTCCCGCCGCCGAGGCTGTAAAAGCGCATCAGCAGCCGTGCGAGCGTCGACTTGCCGCAGCCGGTGCGCCCCACGACGGCAACCCGCTCGCCGGCGCCGATGTGCAGGTCCAGCCCGTCGAAGACCAGCGGCGCATCGCGCTCGGCGCCCGCGGTGCCCGCGACGCCCCCGACGGTCTCGGTGCCGTAGGCGAAGCGGACATCGTCGAACCGCACCTGCTGGCCGCGCTGCTCAGCCGCTGAGTCCCGGCGCTGAGGCAGGTCGATGGCGCCGGGACGGTCTGCCACCAGCACCGGCTCATCGAGCACCTCGAAGATGCGCTCCGCAGATGCCTTGGCGCGCTGGCCGAAGATGAACAGCATCCCGATGAATCGGAACGGCGCCTGCAGCAGCAGGATGTACAGGTAGAAGGTGGCCAGATTGCCCACCGACAGCGAGCCGCCGATGATCAGGTGCCCGCCCACCAGCAGCACCATCGCCATTGCCAGGCGCGGGAGGTTCTCGATGACCGGCGTGTAGTGCGCCCTGGTGTTGTGCTGCAGCAGGTTGGCCCAGCGCAGCCGCTGGGCCGCCCCGGCCATCTCGGACACCTGCCGGGCCTCGGCGGCAAAGGCCTTCACGACCCGCACGCCGTTCACGCTCTCGTGGGTGACGGTGGCGACCTCGGCGTTGCGCGACTGGATGATCCACGACAGCGGGAACATGATGTGCCGCAGCCGCTGGCCCAGCACGTACACGGCGGGCATGATCAGCATCGTGATGGCGGTCAGCGGCAGGCTGATCCATGCCATGACCGCGATCGCCACCACGAAGCTCAGCAGCTGCACAGACACGATCGGTGCGAACGCCAGGTACATCTGCACCGAGCGGATGTCGGAGTTGGAGCGCGAGATGATCTCGCCGGTCTGCACACGGTCGTAGAACGCGAACGACAGCCGGCTGAGATGGGCGAACAGCAGCGTGCGCAGCTCGAACTCGATCCGGTGGCCCATCGAGAAGAGCCCGTAGCGGTACGTGTAGGTGAAGATGCCGCGGGCTGCGCCGAGCCCGACCAAGGCCACGACGAATGCCCACAGCGAGGCCGAGCCGGCGTCTTCGAGGCCCGCGACGGCAGCGTCGACAGCCAAGCCGGCGATCCAAGGCGCAAGGGCCCCGGCGCCCGTCGCCAAGATGGCGGCAATCACCGAGACGACGATGCGGGCCCGCTGGCGCCGCAGCAGCGGTCCGAGCCGCCGGATCCAGCTCAGCGACCGGTCGCCCCGGATCGATTCGGGGCCGAATTCGCTGTCGAGATCGTCGGCTGAGCCCGCCCCGGGAGTCCTGCGGTCGCCTGCGCCGGTGCCGGTCGATCGCGCGCCGTCGGCGTCGGGATCGGGCTGCGCAGCGGGGTCGGCGGGCGCAGTTGGTGGGGCTACCCGCATCCCGGCGAGACTACCGGCGCCCCTCGGGGGCGAGCCGGAGCGAACCGGTACCGTTGGCGCTGCATTCGGGGCGCTCGGGGGTGCACGGCACCGGCATGACGCTGGGACTCATCGCAGGACTCGGGATTGTCGTCGCGCTCATCGTGTTGAACGGCGTGTACGTGGCAGGCGAATTCTGCTTGCTCGCCGTCGACACCTCCCAGGTCGACGTGCGGGCCGCGCAGGGCCAGCGTCGCGCCCGCGGGGTGCGAGCGCTGCTGCGGCGACTCAATTTCCACCTGGCGGGCGCTCAGCTCGGCATCACGCTCACCTCGCTGGTGCTCGGCATCATCGCGGAGGGCACCATCGGCCGGCTGATCGAATGGGCGCTGGGCGGCTGGGGCGCCACGCTGGCATCGGCCGGCGCCCTCGCGGTGGTGGCGATCGTGCTGGCTGCCGCCATCCAGATGGTGTTCGGCGAGCTGCTGCCCAAGAACCTGGCCGTCTCGCGCCCGCTCGGGACCGCCTTGGCGCTGGCACCGATCCTGCGGCTGTACGGGACCATCGCGGCACCCGTCACGCTGACCTTCAACGGCATCGCCAACGCCACGGTGCGCGGCCTCGGCCTCGAGCCCGCCGAAGAGCTCCGCATCGTGCGCACCCGCGACGAGCTCGAGTACGTGGTGCGGTCGTCGCGCCGCCGCACGCTCAGCGAGAACCAGGCCGACCTGCTGGTGCGAACGCTGCGGCTGGGTCGCAAGGACGCCGCCGACGCGCTGACGCCGCGCACGGCGATGTCGGCCATCGGCGCTGCGGCGACCCTCGCCGAGCTGGCGGAACTGGCGCGCACCAGCGGGCACTCGCGCTTCCCGGTGCTCGGCGCCAGCCCCGACGACGTGCTGGGCGTCGCAGAGGTGCGCGACATCTTCGGGGTGCACCCAGACGAACGCGCACGCACTCCGGTGGAATCGATCATGCGCCCGGTGGTGGCTGTGGCCGAGAGCCGGACGCTCGACGGCGTCCTGGCCGACATGGCAGCGGCGGACTGCCGGCTGTGCGTGGTGGTCGACGAGCACGGCGGCACCGCCGGGGTGCTCACCCGCGAGGACATCGCGGAGGAACTCGTGGGCGACATCGCCGACGAATTCGACGAGCCCGCTGCGCTCACCTCGGGGCCGCCGGGCCAGCCGGTCACGCTCGCGGGCACCGCCACCCTCGACGAGGTCGAGGAGGCCGCCGGCCTGGTGGCGCCCCCAGGCCCCTACGAGACGCTGGCGGGCTTCGTGCTCGAGCGCCTGGGGGAGATCCCCGCCCCCGGAGCGGTCGCCACGTGGAACGGCTGGCGCTGCGAGGTCACCGCGACCGATGGGCTGCGGGTGGCCGAAGTCCGCATCAGCGCCCCGGCGGAGGCCCCGAGCGGCACCCCGGACACCGCGGGCGACGCGTCGTGACCACGCTGGCCATCGCGGTGGGCCTCGTGCTCATTGTGTTCAACGGCGCATTCGTCGCGATCGAGTTTGGCCTCATCGGCGCGAAGCGAGCGGCCATCGACAGCCAGGCGGCGACCGGCAAGCGCTCGGCGCTCGCGGCCCAGCGCATGCAGTCCGACGTGCTGACGACGCTCGGGGGAGCCCAGCTGGGCATCACCCTGTGCTCGCTCGCCGTCGGGCGCCTCACCGAGCCGGCCATCGCCCGGCTGATCGAGGCGGCGGTGGGCGGGATCGTGGAGATCCCCGATGCTGTGCTGCATACCATCGGCTTCGGCGTCGGGCTGGGCATCGTGACGGTGCTGCACATGGTGTTCGGCGAGATGGTGCCCAAGAACCTGGCGCTGATCGGGCCCGAGCGCACCCTGGTGGTGCTGGCCCGCCCGATGGCGGCCTACCTGTACGTTGCCCGCCCGGCCGCCCGGGCGCTGCAGTGGGTGGCCAACGGCATGACCCGGATGCTGCGTGTCGAGCCGACGACCGAGCTGGCCGACGTGGCGACACCGGCCGAGCTGACGCTCATGGCGCGTGACTCGCTGGCCGAAGGACATATCGCGCCGACCGATGTGGCCCTGCTGGAGCGAGCCATGCGCTTCGAGGCGTCCAGCGTGAGCGACGTCATGGCGCCCGCGGGCGACGTGGCGGCGGTGCGGCTGGCGGACTCGGTCTCGACGGTCGAGCAGGAGTTCGCTCGCACCGGGCGGTCTCGACTGGTCGTGGTCGGCAACGGGCCTGACGACGTGCGGGGCATGCTGCACAGCAACGATCTGGCGACGTCGGCGGTGCACGATGCCCGTGACCTGGCCGACGCTGACCGGCTCGTGTCGGCTGCGCAGTCCTCCCGCCGGGGCCTCGTCCGCCAGATGCTGCGCTTCGGCGGCGACACGACGCTCGACGAGGCGCTGAGAGCGATGCAGCACAGCCGCATCCACCTTGCCGTGGTGACCGACGCTGCGGGCCGCACGCTGGGAGTGTTCGCGCTCGACGATCTCCTGCGGCGCCTCATCGGCGATCCGGCTGCGCCCGGCGCGGGGGCTGATCTGTAGGCGGCGATCCCTGCAGGGCCGACGTGCCGGCCCCAGCCGCGGGCGCTCAGGCGCCCATGGCGTGGTAGCCGCCGTCCACGTGGACGATCTCGCCGGTGGTGCCGCCGAACCAGTCCGACATCAGCGCCAGCGTGCTGCGGGCCACCGATTCGCTGTCGGTGATGTCCCAGCCCAGCGGGGCACGCTCGACCCAGGCGCCTTCGAACCGCTCGAACCCGGCAATGGACTTGGCGGCCATCGTGCGAATCGGGCCGGCCGAGATCAGGTTCACCCGGATGCCCTGCGGTCCCAGCGAGCGGGCCAGGTACCGGGCGGCGGACTCGAAGGCGGCCTTGGCCACGCCCATCCAGTCGTAGTAGGGCCACGCCACGCTCGCGTCGAAGGTGAGGCCCACCACCGAGCCCTTCGCTTCCGCCAGCAATGGCGCCATCGGCGAGGTCAGCCCGGCCAGGCTGTACGCGGAGATGTGCAGCGCCGTGGCCACATCGTCCCAGGGAGCGTCGAGGAAGTTGCCGCCCAGGCAGCTCTGGGGAGCGAAGCCGATGGCGTGCAGCAGGCCGTCGAGGCGACCCCAGCGCCCTTCGAGGTCGGCACGCACCGCGTCGATCTCATCGGGCGAGGTGACGTCGCAGGCCAGCACGTCAGCCGGCTCGGGCAGCTTGCGGGCGGTGCGCTCGGTCAGGCGCAGGCCCCGGCCCGCACCCGTGAGCACCACCTCGGCGCCCTGTTCCTGGGCAAGACGAGCCACGTTGAACGCCAGCGATGCATCAGTCAGCACGCCGGTGATGAGGAATTTCTTGCCTGCGACGATCCCGTCTCCGGCCATCGGCCCGCCTCCGCTCCCGTCCTTGGCCCGCCAGCCTGACGTGCTGTTTCCGAGGTGTTTTTCTCTGGGGGGACGCTACTGCTGTGGCGCTCGGCGGCCATCGTTCACGCCATCGAGGAGCGCGCCAGTAGCGTGGCCGCCGTGCCGGCAGACGCAACAGGCAACGGAACTGCAGACGGGATCGCCGCAGCGGCCTCGGGCACTGCCGGCGAGCCGACCCGCCTCGGCATCATCGGCGGCACCGGCCCCGCAGGCGCGGCGCTGGCGACCCGGCTGGCCGACATCGGCTGCGAGGTGACCCTGGGGTCGCGCTCGAAGTACCGCTCGATGGAGGTTGTCGACAACATCCTCGACCGCTGGCCCGAGCGCGATCTGCGCATCCATCCCGGCGCCAACAGCCTCGCCGCGCAGGAGCCCACCGTGGTGATCGCCACGCCGTGGGACGCGGCGGCCATCACCGCCCGCGACGTGGCCGAGCACCTGCGGGGCAAGGTCGTGGCCACGATGTCCAACGCCCTCGCCCGGGTCGACGACGAGTTTGTGCCCCTCATCCCGCCCCGAGGCTCGGTGGCGGCGTCGGTGCAGGCGACACTGCCCGAGTCGCTCGTCGCGGCTGCGCTCCAGCATGTGCCGGCGACCGAGCTGGGCAACCTCGACGAGCCCGTGCACGGCGACATCCTCATCTGCAGCGATCACCGCGAGGCCACCTGGCACATCGCCGAGATCGTCGACCGCATGCCCGGCGCACGCGCGCTCGACTGCGGGAACCTGTCCAACGCCACGGCCATCGAGGCATTCACCGCAGTGCTGATGCAGCTCAACACCCGCTACCGCACACGGGTGGCGCTGCGGCTGGTCGGCCTCGATCACGTGCCGATCAGCGTGCTGGGCGGCGGTCCCAGCAATGCCGAGGCGTCCCCAGCGGTCGCCGAGACCGTCACCGGCTGAGCCCGGCGGCTCGTTCTCTGGGCGGGCCCAGTGCGATGAAGCCCAGTGCGATGCACCTGTACGACACGCAGCAAGGCGCGGTCGTGCCCCTGCGCGGCGGCCAGGGCAACACGGTGCGGATGTACGTCTGCGGCATCACTCCCTACGACGCCACCCATGTCGGCCACGCAGCGACGTTCCTGGCCTATGACGTGCTGCAGCGGCGGCTGCGCGACCAGGGGGTGCGCACACGCTGCGTCCGCAACATCACCGACGTCGACGATGACCTGCTGGCGCGGGCGCGTGCGGGCGGCGTGCACTACCTGGACCTCGCCGCGGGAGCGCTGGCTGCCTTCGATGCGGACATGGACGCGCTCGGCCTGCTGCGGGCCGACAGCGAGCCGCGGGCCACGTCTGCCATCTCCGACATCCGGCGGCTGATCGGCCGGCTGGTCGACAGCGGGCACGCCTACCGCAGCGGCGACGGCGTGTACTTCGACATCTCGACTGCGCCGTCGTTCGGCAGCCTGTGCCGGTTGAGCCATGACCAGATGATCGACACGGCGCGCCGCCGGGGCGGCCGGCCCGACGATCCCCACAAGCGTCACCCGCTCGATTTTGTGCTCTGGCAGCCGTCCGAGCGCGACGAGCCGCGCTGGTCGTCGCTGTGGGGCCCGGGCCGTCCCGGCTGGCACGTGGAGTGCTCCGCGCTGGCGCTGGCCCATCTCGGCGAGACGATCGATGTTCACGGCGGCGGCAGCGACCTGGTGTTCCCGCATCACGAATGCTCCCGTGCGCAGTCCGAAGCCGCGACCGGTCGCACGTTCGTGCGCCACTGGATGCACACCGCGATGGTGCGCCACCACGGCGCCAAGATGTCCAAGTCGGCGGGGAACCTCGTCTTCGTTGCCGACCTGCGAGCACGGTGGGAGCCCATGGCGGTGCGGCTGGCGCTGCTGGGCGCCCATTACCGCGCCGACTGGGACTGGACCGAGGGCCGCGTCGCCGAGGCGGCGCAACGGCTGGAGCGTTGGCGAGCGGCGGGCCGCGGCGACGGGGCACTGGCTCGCGTGCGCGCACGGCTCGACGATGACCTGGACACGCCGGGTGCGCTCGCCGAGATCGACGCCGCCGTGGATGCCGGCGAGCCGGTCAGCGACGCAGCCGCCCTGCTGGGCGTGCAGCTGTGAGCTTCTGCGCCGCAGGACCGGCCCGCTGTGTCGCTTGGCAGAGCCGGCGGGCCAGTCCCTCCGGCACCCTGGGTACCGGGCCGCAGCCGGCTCCAGTCGATTTCGCTGAGCTGGTGTGAGCGCAGCAGGGCCGGGGTCAGAGCGCCGGTAGCGTTGGCGCCGATGGCCGAGCCAGAAGAACTCGGTGAGGTGCGCGACGAGCTGCCAGAGGACCTCGATCGGGGCTTCATCGGCGCCTACAAGTTCCCCGACAATTCCCGCCGGCGCATCACCGGCGCGCTGTGCTTCGCTTTCGGCGTCTGGGCCGCCACGGCGGCACTGGCGGCCGACGCCAGCGCCGTGCTTCTCAACCAAGGCGTCGTCGTGGGCGGAGCACTGCTCGCGCTCTTCGGCCTGTACCAGTTCGCCGCCGGACGCCGGTTCGCCGTGAATGAGAACGAGGCGCTGGTGGCGGCGGTGGCCGATGTGGGCTTCGCCGTCGGGCACGCCAGCGCCCAGCTCGGCTGGCGGGGCTGGCTGAGCCGGCCCACGTGGCGGGTGCTGGTGTACTCCGCCGAGGATCCGCCGGCACAGCGAGGCCTGGTGCTGGTGGACGCACTGAACGGCTCGGTGCTCGAGCACTGGGTGGAGGACAATCCCGAGACGTGGATCTCCACCGCACCGGACCCCGCAGCCGATGTCGAACGCGAGGCTCGCCCCGGCCCTGATGCCGGCACTGCGGACGGGAGCTGACGGTGTTCGACGGCATGTTCCGCAAGGGCGTCGACAGCGTCACGACGCCGATCGGGCGCGGCCTCGCCGCGATCGGGCTGAGCGCGGATGTGCTCACCAGCTTCGGGCTGGTCATGGCGGGCGCGAGCGCAGTCGCTATCGGCATGGGACGGCTCGGGCTCGGCACGGTGCTGCTGGTGATGACGGCGCTGTCTGATCTCTTCGACGGACCGGTGGCTGCGGCACGCGGCACCTCGTCGAATCGTGGCGCATTCTTCGACTCGACGGCTGATCGCGTCACCGACGGGCTGCTGCTCGGCGGCATCGCGTGGTACCTGGCGTCCGAGCACGGTGCGCAGTGGGCAGTGCTGCCGATGGCCGTGCTGGGTGTCAGCGCCGTCATCTCCTACGAGCGAGCCAAGGCCGAGCTGCTGGGCTTCGTGGCCAAGGGCGGGCTGATGGAGCGGGCCGAGCGCACGGTGGTGCTGGCGGTGGCCGTGGCGTTCGAGGTGCTGCTCATCCCGCTGCTGTGGGTGTTGCTGGTGCTCTCGATCATCACTGCAGTGACCCGATTTGTGAAGGTGTGGCGGCAGGCGAGCGCCCCCATGTCGAAGTGAGCAGTGCGTCCCGCCGCTCCGCAGGACGCGATGCAGCTCGCCGCCTGATTGGGCGGGACTGGGCTCGCCGCCCGAAAGGGCGGGACTGGGCAATAGTCCTGGGGTATCGGGCGGGCTCGGCTGCGGCCCGGCTGGCGCCGCTGTGGCTCGGCGAGCGGGTGGCCAGCCTGGCCGGCCCCGCGCTGGCCCGCTTGATGCCGACCACTGCGGCGATGGTCCGACGGCACCAGGCACGGGCGCTGCGCTGGAATGGGGGCACGCCTGCCGCGACACCCCCCGACGAGGGCGCCGTCCAGCGTGCGACCGCGCAGGCGTTCAGCTCCTATGCCCGCTACTGGATCGAGTCGTTCCGTCTCCCGGCGCTCAGCCCGCTGACGCTGGACCGCGGCATCGACGTGCCGGCGTACTTCCACGTGGAGGAGGCGCTCGAGCGGGGCAACGGCGTCATCTTGGCGCTGCCGCACCTGGGCGGCTGGGAGTGGGCCGGATTCTGGATGGCGACGGTCAACCGGCTGCCGATCACGGTGGTGGTGGAGCCCCTGGACCCGCCCGAGCTCTTCGAGTGGTTCGTCCGGTTCCGTGAACGGTTGGGCATGCGTGTGGTGCCGCTGGGTCCCGACGCGGGCCGCGAGGTGCTGGGGGCGCTGGGCCGCAACGAGATCGTCTGCCTGCTGTGCGACCGTGACCTGAGCGGCGACGGCATCGAGGTCAGCTTCGGCGACGAGCGCACGACATTGCCGGCCGGCCCCGCGATGCTGGCGCTGCGCTCGGGTGCGGCCGTGCTGCCGACGGCGGTGTACTTCCGGCGGGGCGGCAGGCACCTCGGCACGGTGCGCCCGCCGCTGGATGTCGCCAGGCGGGGGCGCCTGCGCGAGGACGTCACACGCGTGACCCAGCAGCTCGCCGACGAGTTGGCAGCCCTGATCGCCGCGGAGCCGCACCAGTGGCACCTGTTCGGCCCCAACTGGCCCTCGGATCGGCCCGCCGAAGCGTCCGACGCACCCGGGGAGGCGTAATCGTCGGTGCAATCCGCGCTTTTCACCGGTGCAATGACGCGCCTAGCGTCATGTCCGCGGGGGAACCCTGCGCGGATCGCCTGTGAGGTTCGGCCCATGAGGTACCGCCCGTGAGAATCGGGATCATCTCGCCGTACAGCCTGACCCCCCCGGGCGGGGTACAGGTACAGGTGCTCGGTCTTGCCCGCGCGCTGGCCGGCAAGGGACACGAGACGCGCGTGCTGGCGCCGTGCGACGGCGCCCCGCCGCAGACCGGCGTCACGCCGCTGGGTGCCAGCATTCCCACCTTCACGAACGGATCGATCGCCCCCATCGCACCCGACTTCGCCTGCACGCTGCGCACGGTCCGGGCCCTGCGGGACGAGGATTTCGACGTCTTGCACCTGCACGAGCCCTTGTGTCCCGGGCCGACGCAGACGGCGCTGTTCCTGCGCTCAGCACCCACCGTGGGCACCTGGCATGCCGCTGGCAGCAGCCGTGCCTACCTCGTGCCGGGCACCCGCTGGCTGGCATCACGGATCGACGTGCGCGCTGCGGTGTCCGGAGACGCCGCCCAGATGGCCCGCGACGGCGTGGGCGGCGACTACGAGCTGGTCTTCAACGGGGTCGAGCTGGATCGCTTCGACGGTGTCAGTCCGACGCGCACACCAGCGCCGACGATCGCGTACATCGGACGCCATGAGCCCCGCAAGGGCCTCACGGTGCTGCTCGACGCCATGGCGCGGCTGCCCGAGGGAATCCGCCTGTGGGTCATGTCGCGCGGCCCCCAGACCGAGGAACTGCAGCGCCGCTACCAGCGCGACACCCGCATCGAGTGGCTGGGCCGCGTCAGCGAGTCCGAGAAGCTGGCGCGCATCAAGGGCGCCGATGCGGTCTGCGTTCCGTCGCTGCACGGCGAGAGCTTCGGCGTGGTGCTGCTTGAGGCCATGGCAGCCCGGACGCCGGTCGTCGCGAGCGACCTGCCCGGCTACCGCAACGTGGCCCGCATCGGGGACGAGGCCGACCTGGTGCCGCCGGGAGATGCAGCGGCGCTGGCCGACGCACTCCTGCGCGTGCTGCAGCGTCCTGATCACGCTGCGGACCTCGCGGCCGCCGGGCGCCAGCGCGCCGAGCAGTTCTCCATGGCCCGGCTGGCCGAGATCTACATCGACATGTACGAGCGGGCCATCGCCCGGCGTCGTGCCGGTCAACTGCTCAAGCGTGCCAGTTGACGTGCGGGCCGGTTGAATGCAGCGGGTGGATCCGCTGTTTGCCATTTATCGCAGCCGTGCCGACAAGCTGCTCGCCGAGCTGTGGGCGGTCCATCTCGCCGCCGGCGCGATAGCGGGGCTGCTGTGCGCGCTGTTCACGTCGCTGCGCTGGTGGGCGATGCCCGTCGCGCTGGTCGCGGCATGCGGGCTCGCTGCGCTCTGGATGGGTGTCGGCGAGCGCCGTTTGCGGTCGGTGATGGTGCCCGCGGGCTCGACAGAGTGCACCCCTGCTGACGAGCCCCGCCTGGCCAACATCATCGAGGGCATCTGCCTGCTGGTCGGCGTGGAACAGCCGATGATCGTCGTGCATCCGGCAGAGGCAGCGAACGCGGCCGCATTCGGCCGGCGCACCGATCGCACGACGCTGGTGGTCACCCGCGGGCTGCTGGCGGAGCTGGGCCGCATCGAGCTCGAGGCGGTGGTCGCGCGGCTGCTGACCCAGGTCCGCGACGGGCGTGTCGCCTATCTGACCACGGCGGTGACCACGGTGGGATTGCCGGCGCTGATGTGGCAGCCGCTGTGGCCGCTGGTGCATGCCCGCCTCGAGCGCGAGGCCAGCACCGGCAGCGACTTCGATGACGACGCCGAGGCGGTGAAGCTCACGCGCTACCCGCCGGGCCTCGCCGATGCGCTCGAGCGGATGTCGGGGGTCGGGGTGAGCGGTCCCGAATCGAAGGTGACATGGCCGCTGTGGATGGCCGACCCGCGTGCCGCTGACGCGCGCCAGCCTCACGAGCTGCCCGACTACCGGGCCGATCTTGAGACCCGGGTCGCCGTGCTGCGGGAATTCTGAAAAAGGCCTCGGGACGCTGGCGGGACTGAACTCATACACTGAGCCCATGAATTCAGGGCCGACGAGCACAGGCCAATCCGGCGCCTCGACTCCTTCCGATCCAACCCAGGCAGAGACCCAGCTGGTCGGGACCGTCCGGGTCAAGCGAGGACTCGCTGACATGCTCCGGGGCGGCGTCATCATGGATGTCGTCACCGGTGAGCAAGCCAAGATCGCCGAGGACGCCGGCGCCGTCGCCGTCATGGCGCTCGAGCGGGTGCCCGCCGACATTCGGCGCGACGGCGGCGTTGCACGCATGAGCGATCCCGCGATGATCGAGGGCATCCAGGCGGCCGTGACGATCCCGGTCATGGCCAAGGCCCGGATCGGCCACTTCGGCGAGGCGCAGATCCTCGAGGCTCTCGATGTCGACTACATCGACGAGTCCGAGGTGCTGACCCCTGCCGACGAGGCGCATCACATCGACAAGTGGGCGTTCACGGTGCCATTCGTGTGCGGCGCCACCAACCTGGGCGAGGCGCTGCGGCGCATCTCCGAGGGCGCCTGCATGATCCGCTCCAAGGGCGAGGCCGGCACCGGCAACATTGTCGAGGCTGTGCGTCACCTGCGGGCCATCACCGGCGACATCCGCAAGATCACCCAGGCCGATGCTGCCGAGCTGTTCGACTGGGCCAAGCAGCTGCAGTCGCCGCTCGGGCTGGTGCAGGAGATCGCCGAGACCGGACGCCTGCCGGTGCCGCTGTTCTGCGCCGGCGGCATCGCCACGCCCGCCGATGCGTCGCTCGTGATGCAGCTCGGCGCCGAGGCCGTCTTCGTGGGTTCGGGCATCTTCAAGAGCGCCGATCCGGGGCCTCGTGCCGAGGCCATCGTCGAGGCGACGACGCATTATCGAGATCCGTCGGTGGTGGCAAAGGTCAGCCGGGGCCTCGGCAGTGCGATGCCGGGCCTCGAGATGGAAGGCCTCGAGACCAAGCTCGCCGAACGCGGCTGGTAGGCGCTGAGCAGTCCTGGGGCACCCGACGCCCCCGAGCGGCTGCCCTTGATCGGCGTCGTGGCGCTGCAAGGCGCCGCGGCCGAGCACATCGCGGCACTGCGGCGACTGGGCGCACGGGCGGTCGAAGTGCGCGTGCCGTCGGATCTGGACGGGGTCGGCGCCGTGGTGATTCCCGGCGGCGAGTCGACCACGATGTCGCACCTGCTCGGCACGAGCGGGCTGTTCGAGCCGCTGGCGGAGCGTCTGGCCGATGGCATGCCGGCGTTCGGCACTTGCGCCGGCATGATCCTGCTGGCTTCTGAGGTGCTCGACGGCCGGGAGGACCAGCGCTATTTCAGCGCGATCGACATCTCGGTGCGCCGCAACGCCTTCGGCCGCCAAGTCGCCAGCTTCGAGGCCGATCTCGAAATCGATTTCGACTCCGGGGGCTCCGACTCCGGGGGTCTCGGCTCCGAGGGCCACCACGAACCCTTCGGGGCCGTGTTCATCCGGGCCCCGTGGGTGGAGCGAACCGGCGACAGCGTCGACGTGCTCGCGACGGTGAGAGCGGGTTCGGGCTCGGGCGATGCCGGCGCGTCACCGCAGGCGGCTTCGGGCTGCGGGCGGCGCGACGGCGAGGTGCCGGTGCTGTGCCGCTCCGGTGCGGTGCTGGTGTCGAGCTTCCATCCCGAGCTGACCGCCGACGACCGCATTCACCGCATGTTTGTGGACATGGTCGGTTCGCGCGACAGCGGCTGATCCAGCACATCGGGCAGACTGTCCGGTGCTCGTCGAGTCGCATGAGGGGGGCTTGTGTCTGGTCATTCCAAGTGGGCGACCATCAAGCACCGCAAGGGCGCTGCGGACAAGGCGCGCGGGAAGCTGTTCGCCAAGCTGATCCGCCAGGTCGAGGTGGCGGCCCGCGAGGGCGGCGGCGATCTCGACGCCAACGCCACGCTGCGCACCATGTACCAGAAGGCCCGCGACAACTCGGTGCCGCTCGACACCATCGAGCGGGCCATCAAGCGGGGCACGGGTGAGCTCGAGGGCGTGTCCTACGAGCAGGTCAGCTACGAGGGCTACGCACCCGGCGGGGTGGCGATGTTCGTGGATGTGCTCACCGACAACCGCAACCGCACCGGCTCGGAGATCCGCAGCGTGTTCACCCGTGCGGGCGGCTCGCTGGCCGAGCCGGGTGCGGTGGCGTGGCAGTTCGAGCGCAAGGGCGTAGTGGTGGTGCCGGCGGCGGAGCCCCAGCCCGATGCGTCGCCCGAGGGCGGCACCGTGCCCGACGAGGACGAGCTGATCCTGGTGGCGCTCGATGCGGGCGCAGAGGACGTCGAACGCGAGGGCGACACCTGGCGGGTCACCGCCGCCGCCAGCGACACGATGGCGGTGCGCGAAGCCATCGAAGCGGCGGGCATCGCGGTGACCTCGGCCGACCTGACCTACGCCCCGCAGAACCTCATTGAGCTGACCAGCGTGTCCGAAGCCAAGCAGGTGATGGCCGTGCTCGACGCCCTCGACGACCACGACGACGTGCAAGGCGTCTACGCCAACTTCGACATCAGCGACTCGCTGCTGGAGGCCATCGCGGGCTAGGGCGCAACGGTGTCACCCATACGCTGCTCGGACGGTGGCAAGGGCTACGGTTCGTACTGATGTTCGTATTGGGGATCGACCCTGGATTATCGCGCTGCGGCTACGGCGTGGTGGAGCAGATTGTGGGCTCTGGCACGCAGCGAACCCGCACCGAGGCCGTGGCGCTGGGGGTCATCCGCACCGACCCAGCGGAGCCTCAGGCGGCTCGCCTGGCTACCCAGATGGCGGAGCTGCAGGGGCTGATCTCGGAGTTCCAGCCCTCGGCGGTGGCCGTGGAGCGGGTCTTCTTTCAGGTCAATGCGCGCACGGCGATCGGCGTCGCACAGGTGGCCGGTCTTGCCATGGCGCTCGCCGCCGCTGCGGGGCTGGAAGTGGTCGAGTACACCCCGACCCAGGTCAAGCAGGCCATCGCGGGCTGGGGCGGGGCCGACAAGGACCAGATGAAGCGCATGGTGGGCGAGCTGCTCGCGCTGCCGGGGCCGCCCGAGCCTGCCGATGCCGCCGACGCGGCCGCGGTTGCGCTGTGCCACCTGGCCCAGGCGTCGTGGCACAACGCGGCAACCCACTCCCGGGCGCGCGTGCTGCAGCCGGCCGTGGGCGCAGCGGCGTCGCCTATCGCACAGTGACCTCGGCGGGAGACGCACCACGATGATCGACCCGCGATTGCCGGACCGCCATGACCCGCTTCGGATGGTCGGACCGCGATGATCGGCTCAGTGCGCGGACGGCTGCTCGACAAGGACCCTGGCGGTGAGCTGCTGATCGAGGCTGGCGGGGTGGGGTACCGCGTCACGGTCGCGCCGTCCACGCTGGCGGGCGCCGGGCCGGTGGGCGACCAGTGCTTCGTGTACGTGCACCACCACGTGCGCGAGGACGCCTCCGACTTGTACGGATTCGCCGAGCTCGACGAGCGACGCTGCTTTGAGGCGCTGCTGAGCGCGCACGGGGTGGGGCCCGCGCTGGCGCTGGCGGTGCTCTCGCACCTGCCGCCCGACGAGCTGCGGCGGGCCGTGGCCGCCGACGATGCTGCCGCGCTGGAGCTGGTGCCCGGCATCGGCGCCAAGACGTCCAAGCGGATGGTGCTGGACCTCAAGTCACGCCTGGGTGCGCCCGAGGCGGTCGGCGCGGGTGCTGTTGCGGCGGCGGCCGGCGACGGCGCAGGATCCGCGGTGGCCGAAGTGCGCGCCGCGCTGGGCCAGATGGGCTTCAGCCCGTCGGAGATCCGCGACGCCATGGCCGCTGTCAGCATCGAGGCGGCACGAACCGGCGATGCCGACACCGGCGCGCTGCTGCGCGTGGCGCTGCAGGAGCTGGGCCCGCGATGAGCAGCGGCGGAGCGCGTTCGGAGGGGTACCGGCGCGACGAATCTGCGGGGCAGCCGGGGGCGGGACGCAGCGAGGTCACCGACCCGGCCCGTTCGCCCGCCGACGACGGCGATGCCGAGGCGTCGCTGCGTCCACGGTCGCTGGACGACTTCGTCGGACAGCCGGAGGTGCGCGAGCACGTCGCCATCACGCTGCGCGCGGCGGTGGCCCGCGGCCAGTCGCCCGATCATCTGCTGTTCGCCGGCCCGCCGGGGCTGGGCAAGACGACGCTGGCGGGGATCATCGCCGTCGAGCTGGGCGCTGCGCTGCATCTCACCTCGGGGCCGGCGGTGGAGCGAGCGGGCGACCTCGCGGCGATCCTCACCAACCTGGCCGACGGCGATGTGCTGTTCATCGACGAGATACACCGCCTGCCCAAGGTGGTCGAGGAAGTGCTGTACCCGGCCATGGAGGACTTCGCCATCGACATCGTGCTGGGCAAGGGGCCAGCGGCTCGCTCGATCCGCTTCGAGCTGCCCCGCTTCACCCTGGTGGGCGCCACGACCCGCACCGGGCTGATCTCGGGGCCGCTGCGTGACCGGTTCGGCTTGGTGGAACGCCTCGACTTCTACTCCACCGCCGATCTCACGGCGATCGTGGCTCGTGCGGCCGGGATTCTGGGTGTGGACATCGACGCCGACGGGGCTGCAGAGATTGCTTCGCGCAGCCGGGGCACCCCGCGCATCGCCAACCGGCTGCTGCGGCGCGTACGCGACTTCGCCGAGGTGCGTGCCAGCGGCGCCGTCGACGTGGCGGTGGCGCAAGAGGGGCTCGCCGCATTCGGCGTCGACGAGCTCGGCCTCGACAAGGTCGACCGGGCCATCCTCGATGCGCTCGCCGTGACGCACGCAGGGCGGCCGCTGGGGCTGTCCACGCTCGCGATCACCGTGGGCGAGCAGACCGAGACGGTGGAGGACGTCTACGAACCCTTCCTGATCCAACGCGGTCTGTTGCAGCGCACGCCGCGGGGTCGCATCGCCACCGCTGCCGCCTACGCGCACCTCGGGGTCGACGTGCCGCCGCTCGCTGAGCTTGCGGGAGCAGCGGGGGGCACCGATGCCGACATCACCCTGTTTGATGCGCCCGGCAACTCAGGCGCCCCAGCCCCCATGCCGGCGTCGGGGGGACCTGCAGATGCTGCGTCAGCGGCTGCCGACACAACGGCTCCGGAGGCGAGCGAGCAGCTGCTGGCCGACGACACGCCGTGGTGAGCGAGATCGGCCAGCGCCCATAGCCTCGGCACGCGTGAGCACGGCGCGCCTGCGGATGGACGAGTTCGATTACGAGCTGCCGCATGCTGCCATCGCGCAGGTGCCCGCAGAGCCGCGCGACGCAGCCCGGCTGCTGGTGGACCGCGGACCGTGCCGGTCGCCCGATCACCGCCGCGTTTCTGATCTGCCGTCGTTGCTCGGTGCCGGAGACGTGCTGGTGGTGAACGAGACGAGGGTGATGCCCGCTCGCTTGCCGCTGCGCAAGAGCACCGGCGGGGCCGCCGAAGTGCTGCTGCTGGAACCGCTCGCCAGCGGACCGTCGTCCCGCGATGCGGGTTGGGCTGCCCTGGTGCGGCCGTCTCGCAGGATTGCCGACGGCACGGTGTTGGTCTCCGAGCGGGACCCGAGCGTGCGGGTCGTGGTGGGCGAGCGCCTCGACCGCCAGCGCCGGGCCGTGCGTGTGGTCGTCGGCGACACGCCGCTCGCCGATGTGTCACAGGCCCCACTGCTCGAGCGTGCGGGGGAGGCGCCGCTGCCGCCCTATATCGATCCGGACACCGCACGGGGTGCCATCGCCCAGCGCCTCGGGGTCGGTGGCGCTGACAGCGATGCGGCGCGGACTGCGCTCGCGGATCGCTACCAGACCGTCTATGCCCGCTCGGAGGGCTCAGCGGCGGCGCCGACGGCGGGGCTGCACCTGACCGACGGCGTGCTGGATGCGCTGCGATCGAATGGCGTGAGCATCGCGACCGTGGATCTGACGGTTGGCCTGGCGACGTTCGCGCCGGTGACTGCTGAGCACGCCGACGAGCACGAGATGCACACCGAGCACTACCGGGTGCCCGCGGCGACCCTCGACGCCTGTGCCGACGCCGAACGGGTCGTTGCCGTCGGCACTACGACCGTGCGAGCGCTCGAGGCCGCCACCCGCCAACGACTGGCTGCGCGTCATGCGAGCACGGCCGATGTCTGCGGGTGGACCGATCTGTTCCTGCACCGGGGCGTCGAGTATCTGGCGGTCGATGCGATGCTCACCAACTTCCACCTGCCGCGGTCGTCGCTGCTGCTGCTGATTGATGCGTTCATCGGGCGCCGCTGGCGCGACCTCTACGAGCGGGCACTCCTCGACGGCTACCGCTTCCTGTCATTCGGCGACGCGATGCTGCTGTCACGCAGCGAGGGCGAGACGTCGTGAGCGCAGCAGGCGGAGAAGCTGCGGCGCCGGCCGAAACGGTGACGTTCGAACTGCTGGCGGCTGACGGCCAGGCTCGGCGGGGCTGCGTCACCACGGCGCGCGGCACTTTCCAGACGCCGGTGTTCATGCCGGTGGGCACACGCGGGGCGGTCATCCACCTCGACGCCCGTGACTACGACGAGCTGGGTCTCGAGGTCGTGCTGGCCAACACGTACCACCTGCAGGCACGGCCGGGCACCGACGTCGTGGAATCGCTGGGGGGCCTGCACCGCTTCACCGGCTGGGACGGCCATTTCCTCACCGACTCCGGCGGCTTCCAGATCATGTCGCTCGGCCGCCGTCCCGGCGGCGCGAATCAGCCCGGCCGCCGTTCAGGCGGCGCGGGCGAGGGTGCTTCGCACGATGCCAAGTCCAAGGTTGACGACGACGGCGTCACCTTCCGCTCGACCTATGACGGCACCAGGATGCGGATGACGCCCGAGGATGCCGTCGACATCCAGCGCCGCCTGGGGGCAGACATCCAGATGGCGCTCGACGTCTGTCCTGAGCTGCCGTCCCCGCCGCGCGAGGTGCGTGCAGCCGCCGAGCGCACGCACCTGTGGGCAGCCAGGGCCGCCGCCGCAATGTCCGCCGCACGCCGCAACCATTCGGCCGGAGGTCAGGCGCTGTTCGGCATCTGCCAGGGCGGCGCCGATCCCGAGCTGCGCCGCCGAAGCGCTGAGACCATCGCGGGCATCGGCTTCGACGGCTACGGCATCGGCGGGCTCTCGGTGGGGGAGTCCCGCGCCGAGATGGGCCCCGCGCTGGCTGCAGCGACTGGCGTGCTGCCGGCTGATCGGCCCCGCTACCTGATGGGCGTGGGCGATCCCGCCCGCATCGTCGACGCGATCGCGGCGGGCGTGGACATGTTCGACTGCGTGCTGCCCAGCCGGCTCGGTCGCCACGGCACCGCGCTGACGCCGCACGGCCGCATCAACATCCGCAACAAGCGTTACGCGCAGGACGCCACGCCGCTCGACGACCGCCCGGCGGATGCCGACGGCCGGGCGCGACCGGGTGCGCGCTTCAGCCGCGGCTATCTGCGGCACCTCATGAGCGTCAACGAGCCCACCGCAGGTCGCATCCTCACATTGCACAACATCGCGTTCCTGGCCGACCTCGTCGGAGATGCGCGTGCCGCCATCGAGGCGGGGCAGTTCGCGGCGTTCCGAGAGCGGGTCAACGCAGTCTGGAGCTGAGGGGCGGCGAGGGCCGATGCGGCGGTACGCTGACCCGCCGTGCCGGTCTCCGATCGGCGGCACGCTGCACGCAGGGTGTCGCACTCGGGAACCATCGCACCGAACCTTGCCGGCGGCAGCCGACGAGGTGGTCAGTCGGACTACGCGCCTCGAGGAGCACCCCATGAGCTCGATCATCCTGCTCGTCGGCCTATTCGCCCTCATGTACTTCTTGATGATCCGGCCTCAACAGCGGCGGGCCAAGGAGCGGGCGGCGATGCTGAGCCGTGCCGACGTCGGCGACGTGATCGCCACGGTCGGCGGGGTCATCGGCAAGATCGTCGCGGTGGAGGAGCCGGGCGAGGTGGTCTGCATCGAGGTGGACAGCGATGTCGAGCTGCGGGTGCAGCGCCGCGCCATCGGCGAGATCGTCACCCCGGCGAGCACCGGCCCCGCTGGTCCGCCCGAATCGGATGACAACGATCCTCCCGAGTGAGCCAGGCTTGACAACTTCCGACTTGGTCCGTCGATAACTCGAATATGCGCCGCTCGCAGATCGTCTCGTTGCTGCTGGCCGTCATCATCGGCTTCGGCTCGCTGGTCGGCGTGATCGTTGCGGGCTGGGTGCCGGTGCTGGGCGTGCAGCTGCAGGGCGGCGTCGAGGTGCTGCTGCGACCGACCGCACCCGCTGACGACGAGCAGCTTGATCGGGCCATCGAGATCATCCGGTCGAGGGTGGACGCGCTCGGCGTGGCCGAGCCCGACATCACCCGTCAGGGCAACCAGGTCGTCGTGCAGCTTCCCGGCGTCAAGGACAAACAACGCGCCGTCGATCTCGTGGGCCAGACGGCCGAGCTGAGATTCCGGCCCGTGCTGCTCACCTTCAACCCCTTCGACGAGGTTGACTTCAGCGGAGCGCAGCAGCTCGCGGAGGCATACAACGGATCGCTCCATCCCGAGTCCGTGGACGAGTCGGATTCCGGCGCGGCCGAGGATGAGTTGGTCGGCGAACAAGAGATGACCGCGCAGGAACTGCTCGAGCTGATCGACCCCGAGGCAGCGGCAGAACTCGACGCGGAGTCTGCAGACGCGGCCGCGGTCGATGACACTTCAGAGACCGCCGGGGCGACTGACGATGCCGAGGCTGAGGAAATCGATCCCTCCGACATCGGGTCCGAGCAGATTCTCGACTTCACCGCTCCCGAGGATGATCTCGCCGACTGGGCGGTGCTGCTGCCGGGCCGTGGCGAGCCGGTGGGGTACGTGCTCGGCCCGGCCGAGCTGACCGGCGAGGCGGTGTCTGAGGCCGCGGCGACGTTCAACAACGAGTGGGTCGTCAACGTCGACCTCACCGACGAGGGCGCCGTGGGCTTCGACCAGATTGCCGCCCGCTACTTCGGCCAGCAGGTGGCCATCGTGCTCGACGGCGTCGTCGAGTCGGCGCCGGTGATCCGCGCGGCTGAGTTCGGGGGCACCGCGGTCATCTCGGGCACCTTCGACGAGGAAGGGGCGCGCGACCTCGCGGTGGCGCTGCGCTTCGGTGCGCTGCCGGTGGTGTTCGAGCAGGACGACGTGCGCACGGTGTCGGCCACGCTGGGCGAGGGAACGCTGCGCGCCGGCGTGGTGGCCGGCATCGTCGGCCTGATCATCGTCGGCATCTACATGCTGGTGTACTACCGCCTGCTCGGCATCGTGGCAGTGGCCAGCCTGGCCATCAGCGGGTCCATCCTGTGGTCGCTCATCAGCTGGCTGGGCGAGAGCCGCGGGCTCGCGCTGACGCTGGCGGGCACCACCGGCATCATCGTGTCGATCGGCGTCCAGGTCGACTCCAACATCGTCTACTACGAGCGGATCAAGGAAGAGGTCCGCCGGGGGCGGGCGATCCGCTCGGCTGCCGATGCCAGCTTCAGGGGCGCGTTCTCGACGATCGTGTGGGCCGATCTGGCGTCGCTCATCGGCGCCGGCGTGCTGTACCAGCTCACCAGCGGCACCGTGCGCGGCTTTGCGCTGTACCTGGGCCTCGCGACGCTCATCGACCTGGCGGTGTCGTACTTCTTCATGCGGCCGCTGGTGGTGTTCATCGCGCGCAAGCTCGTCAATGAGGAACCCCGGCGGCTGGGCGTGCTGGGGGGCACCGACGATGCGGCCACTGCGGCTGCGGTGACGGGAGGCGCGACGTGATCTCGGCGCTGCGGACCTTCTACCGGGGCGAGAACAGCTGGGACATCCTGGGTGTGTCGCGCAAGGTGCTGGTGGGCTCGGCGGTGGCCGTGCTCATCTGCGTGGTCGCGCTGTTCGTGCGCGGCCTGAACCTGGGCATCGAGTTCGAGGGCGGCTCGGTGTGGGAGATCCCGATCCCAGCGAGCGCGCAGGACGCCGACGGCGATGCAGCTTCGGGGTCCGCGGCCGATGGCCTCACGACCGACGACATCGCCGCTGCCGCCGCGGATGCCGGTGTGCCCGACGCCCGTGTGCAGCTCGTCACCGTGACCGGTTCTGAGAACATCTTCCGGGTGCGGGGCGTGCTCGGGCCCGACGTGAGCGCGGTCGAGGTGAACGCTGCGCTGGCCTCGGCTGCCGATGTCGACGTCGAGAGCCTGTCGACTCGGCAGGTCAGCCCGTCCTTCGGCGACGAGGTGGCGGGCAAGGCACGGCGAGCGCTGGTGGTGTTCTTCGTGCTGATCGCGCTGTACCTGTGGTTCCGCTTCGAGTGGAAGATGTCGGTGGGAGCGCTCGTCGCGGTGGTGCACGACATCGTGCTGACCGTCGGTGCGTACGCGCTGTTCGGGTTCGAGGTGACGCCGGCGACGGTGGTGGCCTTCCTCACGATCATGGGCTATTCGCTGTACGACACGATCGTCGTGTTCGACCGCGTCAAGTCCAACGAGCGGTCGCTGCCGGCGCGCAGCCACTTCACCTATGCGGCGCTTGCGAACGTGTCGCTCAACCAGGTGCTGACACGTTCGGTGAACACCTCGATCACCTCGGTGCTGCCGGTGCTGTCGATGCTGATCGTCGGCGCCGGGTTCCTGGGTGCGGGCACGCTGTCTGAGTTCGCGACGGCGCTGCTGATCGGACTGCTCGCCGGCTCGTACAGCTCGATCTTCGTCGCCATGCCGACCGTGGCGTGGCTGAAGGGCTACGAGCCGGGATGGGCTGCTGCGCAGGTCGCAGCCGATGCTGCCGGCCGTCACGACTCGATGGAAGCCGCCACCCAGGCCCTCGCCGCAGAGAACTACACCCGCAGCGCCCCGCCACGCCCCCGCAAGCCCCGCCGCTCGAGAAACCAACGCCGCCGCTAGTGCCAGCCTTCATCGGAGGCTCAGATCGTTTGGCCGGGCAGGGCAGAATGAGTATGTGAGTTCCTGCACGTTCGGCCCTGGCTGGGTCGAGCACCGCACCGGCCGGGTTGGCTAGGGCCATGCCTGCGGTGTCACGCGTGCTGCCGTGGCGGCGCATCGCGAATACGGTCGCGGCCGACATCTCCCCAGTGGTCGACAAGTACCGCCAGTGCTGGCCCAAGCGCTCGCCCGAGCTGGTGATCCGTGCCTACGAAGCAGCGCGCACGGCCCATGAGGGCCAGCGGCGCAAGACCGGCGAGGCCTACATCACCCACCCGGTGGCAGTCGCCGGGGTGGTCGCCGAACTCGGCCTCGACGACACCTCCATCGCCGCAGCGCTGCTGCACGACGCCGTGGAGGACACCAGCGTGGAGCTTGTGGCGCTGTCGGACGAGTTCGGCTCGGAGGTCGCCGGCATCGTGGACGGCGTCACCAAGCTCGACCGGGTGCGCTTCGCGTCCAAGCAGGCCCAGCAGGCGGCCACCTTGCGCAAGATGCTGGTGGCGATCGCGAACGATCCCCGGGTGCTGATGATCAAGCTGTCGGACCGGCTGCACAACATGCGCACCGTCGGCGCGCTCGAGGGTTCCAAGCAAGCCGACGTGGCACGCGAGACGCTCGACATCTACGCCCCGCTCGCCAACCGCCTGGGCATGCAGCAGGTCCGCGACGAGCTGGAGGACCTGGCGTTCGCGGCGCTGTACCCCAAGCGCTACGCCGAGATCGACCGGATGCTGGCCGAGCGCACGCCCTCCCAGGAGCGATTCGTCGACCAGGTGCTCACCGAGGTCCGCGAGCAGCTCTCCCGCATGAAGATCGACGCCTCGGTGACCGGGCGCAAGAAGCACCACTGGAGCGTCTACGAGAAGATGGTCATCAAGAACCGCTCGTTCGACGAGATCTTCGACCTGGTGGGCATCCGGGTGGTGGTGCCGACCATCCGCGACGCCTACGCAGCATTGGGCTCGATCCATGCGACCTGGAAGCCGGTGACCGGCCGGTTCAAGGACTACATCGCAATGCCCAAGTTCAACCTGTACCAGTCGCTGCACACCACGGTGGTGGGTCCTTCGGGCACGGCAGTGGAAGTGCAGATCCGCACCGATGAGATGCACCAGCGGGCCGAGTTCGGGGTGGCCGCGCACTGGCGCTACAAGGCCGAGCGCAACGGCAGCGGCAAGGCGGGCAACAAGTCGGAGCAGAAGACCAGCGCAGCGGCCGAAGCCGACATGCCGTGGCTGAGCCGGCTGGTCGAGTGGCAGGCCGAGTCGGACGACCCCGCCGAGTTCATGCGCACGATCGCCAGCGATCTTGGCCACGACGAGGTGTACGTGTTCACCCCCAAGGGCGACGTGGTGACGCTGCCGGCGGGGGCCACGCCGATCGACTTCGCGTACGCCATCCACACCGACATCGGCGATTCGCTCATCGGGGCGAAGATCGACGGCCGGCTCGTGCCGCTCGACCGCCTCCTGCGCGCTGGCGACACGATCGAGGCGTTCACCTCTGACGACCCCGGGACCCGGCCGTCGCGTGACTGGCTGGAGATCGCGGTCACGCCGCGGGCCCGCTACAGCATCCGGCGCTGGTTCGCACGGCTGGATAGGTCGGAATGGGTGGCCGCGGGACGCGAGGCAGTCTCGGACGCGCTGCGCTCGGAGGGGCTCAAGGCGTCGCTGCTCATCGACGGCGACGAGATGCGGGCCGTGGCGGTGCAGTTCAGCCGTGCCGACTTGGACCTGCTGTTCGAAGCCATCGGCAAGGGCGATGTCCGGCCGCATTCGGTGGCCAAGCGGCTGGTCAGCAACCTGCGAGGCGAGAGCGACGGCGTTCAGCTGCCGGCCCGCCCGGCCCGGCAGCGCGGCTCGCGCCGCCGCCGCTCAGCGGGCGTGCATGTCGACGGCCACGACGATGCGCTGGTGCGCCTGGCGCGCTGCTGCAGCCCGGTGCGCGGCGACGAGGTGCTGGGGTTCGCGACCAGCGGGCGCGGCATCTCGGTGCATCGTGCCGACTGTGCGAACGCGGGCGAGCTGGCCATGTCGGTGCGGGCCCGACAGGTGGAAGTGGAGTGGGACGAGAGCTGGGCAGGCGAGTACGTCGCGTCGCTGGAGGTGCGAGGCCTCGACCGCAACCGGCTGCTGCTCGACGTGGTGCAGGTGGTCTCGGGCCGTCACGACCTGTCGATCGCGAGCTGCGACACCTTCGTGGGCGACGACCAGGTGGCTGTGATGCAGATCGAGGTGGAGATCGGCGACCCGATCCTGCTGGACCAGCTGCTCGCTGCGCTGCGGGACGTTCCCGGCGTGTTCGACGCCTACCGCGCGATACAGGGTCTGGCCCGCACCGAGTACTGAACGCCTCCCGCCCGGCGACCGTGCCGGTGGTGCTGTGGTCGTGTGAGCCGCCCGCGCTCATTGCGCTGCCGCGCCGAGGGACTGCCACAACTAGGACTGGCGGCGGTGGGGCCGTAGCCTGCGCTGGTCATGTCCGGTACGCCTTCGACGCCCGCGAGCCCTGCTGACGGCGGCGATTCGGCGGCCCCGAAATCGTTCCGGACGCCGATCGGCACGCACGACTTGGCGCCGCCCGAGTCGGGCCGCTGGGTGGCGCTGCTGGGCGCCTTCATCGTCGCAGCCGACCGTGCCGGTTTCGGGTACCTGCAGACGCCGATCTTCGAAGACATCGGCGTGTTCGCCCGCATCGGCGAGGGCACCGATGTGGTCGGCAAGGAGATGTACGAGTTCTTCGACCGCAGCGACCGCCACTTGGCGCTGCGGCCTGAGTGCACGGCGTCGGTGTGCCGCGCCTTCGCCCAGCACCGCCCCACCACCCCGTGGAAGGTCTGGTACCAGGGGCCGTTCTTCCGCTACGAAGCGCCCCAGGCCGGCCGTTACCGCCAGTTCCACCAGATCGGCGCGGAGACGCTGGGCACCGACGACCCTGATGCCGATGTCGAGATCATCGCCCTGGCCGCTGAGTTCTTCGACGAGATCGGGTTGCAGCGGGTGCCGCTGCTGGTGAACTCGATGGGCGACGCCGACACCCGCGCCGCTTACGGCGAGGCGCTGAGTGCCTACCTGGGGCGCCGGGCCGGCGACGTGGACCCCGAGGACCGCGACAAGATCGAGCGGCACCCGCTGCGCATCCTCGACTCCAAGCGGGCGGCGACGGCCGCAGTGGCCGCGGAAGCGCCGCGGATCACCGACTATCTCTCAGCGGACACGGCGGCACATTTTGAGCGCGTGCGTGAAGGGCTGGACGCACTCGGGATCTCCCACGAGATCGACCACAAGCTCGTGCGCGGCCTCGACTACTACACCCGCACCACCTTCGAGTTCCGTGCGGCCAGCCTCGATGCCGCCCAGGACACCATCTGCGGCGGCGGCCGCTACAACGGGCTGGTGGAGGCGCTCGGGGGCCCCCCGACGCCCGGCATCGGCTTCGCGCTGGGCATCGAGCGGCTGCTGCTGGCCTGCGATGCCGAAGGGGTCTTCGACGTACCGGCGCAGCGGGCCGAAGTGTGGGTGATCGACACGGCGGGCGGCGCCGCTGCCCGGGATCTCACCCATGAGCTGCGCTCGGTGGGCATCGGGGCCGACCGGGCCTTCGACAACCGGTCGATGCGTGCGCAGATGCGTGCCGCGGACCGCTCCGGCGCCGAGATCGCGATCATCGTGGGGACCGACGAGATCGACGCCGGCACCGTGACGGTGAGGCCCTTGCGACGACCCGACGGCGGCGACGCCGGCATGGCGCAGCAGAGCGTGCCGCGTGCCGAGCTGCTCGGAACGCTGCGACGCATATTCGACGAGTTCAACGCGGAAGGTGGATCGTGATGGGCACAGGCACGCGAAGCGACTACTGCGGACGGCTGAGCCGTGCCGACATCGGCCGGGAAGTCACCGTGTGCGGCTGGGTCTCCCGGCGGCGTGAGCACGGCGAGCATCTCGCCTTCGTCGACCTGCGCGACCGCACCGGCATCGTGCAGTGCGTCGTGGATCACGCTCACGACCTGCGCCCCGAATACGTGCTGGCGGTGACCGGCACAGTGCGAGAGCGTCCGTCGGATACAGCGAATCCCGACCTGGCCACCGGCGAGATCGAGATCGGCGACGCGACCGTCGAGGTGCTGTCGCGCTCGGAGCCCCCGCCGTTCCAGATCGACGGCCGAACCGAGGTCGACGAGATGCTGCGCATCCGCCACCGCTACTTGGACCTGCGCAACCCTCGCATGCACGCCAACCTGGTGAATCGGGCACGCGTCAACGCGGCGATCCGCCGCTCGATGGAGGCAGCGGAGTTCATCGAGGTCGAGACGCCGACGCTGGTGGCCTCGACACCGGAGGGCGCGCGCGACTTCGTCGTGCCCAGCCGGCTGCATCAGGGCCGCTTCTACGCTCTGCCCCAGAGCCCCCAGCTGTTCAAGCAGCTCTGCATGGTGGGCGGGATCGACCGCTACTACCAGATCGCCCGCTGCCTGCGGGACGAAGATTTGCGAGCCGACCGCCAGTTCGAATTCACCCAGCTCGACCTGGAGATGAGCTTCGCCAGCGGTGCCGAAGTGCGGGCCGTGATCAGCGAGGCAGTGGCTGAAGCGGCCGAAGAGATCACCGGCGAGCGCCCGACCGCGAAGGCAGAGATCACCTGGGGTGAGGCGATCGACCGCTACGGATCCGACAAGCCCGACCTGCGATTCGGGCTCGAGCTCACCGAGCTGACCGACCTGTTCGCCGAGACCGGCTTCAACGCGTTCAAGGCGCCCGCGGTGCGGGGCATCCGGGTGCCCGGCGGCGGCGACATCAGCCGCAACGCGGTCGACGAGCTCACCAAGCAGTGCCAGCGCTGGGGCGCCAAGGGGCTCGTGTGGATGCGGGTCAGCGCCGGCGAGCCGCTGGCCGACGGCGCCCGCAGCGCGGCGGGCGGTCGGCTGTCCGTCACCTCGCCGGTCGCGAAGTTCATGTCCGACACCGAGATCGACGGTGTGCTGGGGCGCCTGGGCGCCGAGCCGGGGGACATGTGCTACCTGGTGGCCGACACGTGGCGGCGGGCCAGCAGCGTGCTCGGCCTGCTGCGGCTGGAGCTGGGACGCCCGCCGGTGAACGAAGGCGGCCTGCATTTCCTGTGGGTGGTGGACTTCCCGCTGTTCGAGGATGTGAATGCTGAGGGACTGCCGATCTCGGCGCACCACCCCTTCACGATGCCCCACGCCGACGACCTCGATGTCGTCGCGGCGGCCTCGGCGCGCATGGCCTCCGGTGGAGGGTTCGATGCCGACACGCTGCTGGGCGTGCGCTCGCAGGCCTACGACCTGGTGCTGAACGGCTGGGAGCTGGGCTCGGGCAGCGTGCGGATCCACCGGGGCGACATCCAGCAGCAGATCTTCGACCTGCTGGGCATCGACCCCGACACGGCGCAGGAGCGATTCGGGTTCCTGCTCGACGCGTTCCGCTACGGCGCGCCGCCCCATGCGGGCTTCGCCTTCGGCATCGACCGCCTGGCGGCGCTGCTGTGCGGCGAGGAGAACATCCGCGAGGTCATCGCCTTCCCCAAGAGCCAGTCGGGCGCCGATCCGCTCACCAATGCCCCGTCGGTGATCTCCGATGTTCAGCTCGAAGAGCTCGGCCTTGCGCTCGTGACCGACGACGAGGACCTGCGGTGAGCAGCGGCGACCTCGCTGCGGTGGTGGTGACGGTCTGCATGGTGGTCGCGCTGGTGGCACTGATCGCTGTGCTGACCCAGGCGTTCGCGCTGATGCGCGAGCTGCGGCGCAAGCTCGAGGACTTCGACGCCAAGGTCGGACCGGCTCTGGGCCAGCTCGCCGATACCGCCGAGATGGCCCAGACCGAGATCAGCCGGCTGCGCGACCTGCTGAACCTCGCACAGAAAGTCGCAGGGCTGGCCGAGACCGCCGGTGCCGCCACCGCCCGCGCTGCCGCAGCACCTGTCGACAAGGTCCGCTCGGCGTTCTCGGTGCTGCGGGACCGTCTCGGCGACGCGGAGCGCGAGACTGCCGCGAGCAGCAAGACCTCGGAGCGCTGAGGTGTTCAAGCGGCTGCGGTGGATGACACTGGGAGCGGGCCTCGGTGCGGGCGCCTCGCTGTGGCTGCAGCGCCGGCTGCGGATGCTGGCAAACCGCTACGCGCCGGTGCGGGGCACGGCCAATGTGCTGGGAACGGCACGCCAGATGCGCCGTGACCTGCGCAGCGCCTGGAGGGACGGCAAGCGACAGATGCGTGATGCCGAGCAGCGGCTGCGCGACGAGCGAGACCGGCGCTGGTCCGAGCGCCGCCACCGCCGCGAAGCCGCCTGAGCGGCCAGAGAGGCCGCGGGAGGCCATAGCTATCCTTGCTCCGATGCGCGCCGGGGAACTGCGTGAGGCGTTCAGCTCATTCTGGGCCGAGCGAGGCCATGAGGTCCGCCCCTCCGCGAGCCTGATTCCCCACGAGCCGTCGCTGCTGTTCACCGTGGCCGGCATGGTGCCGTTCATGCCGTACTTCCTCGGCTCGGAGGTGCCGCCGACGCGCCGCATGGTGACTATCCAGAAGTGCGTCCGGGCGGGCGGCAAGCACAACGATCTCGACGACATCGGCCGCACCAACCGCCATTTCACGTTCTTCGAGATGATGGGCAACTTCAGCTTCGGCGACTACTTCAAGGCCGAGGCGATCCCGTGGGCGTGGGAGTTCGTGACCGAGGTGCTCGGCCTCGACGCGGACAAGCTGTGGGTGACGGTTCACGTCAGCGACGACGAGGCGGCCGAGATCTGGCAGACGTCGGTGGGCGTCCCGGCCGAACGCATCCAGCGGCTCGACAAGGACAACTGGTGGGCCGCCGGCGATGTCGGCCCGTGCGGGCCCTGCAGCGAGATCTTCTACGACCTCGGCCCCGAGCACGGCCCCGGCGGCGGCCCCGCCCACGGCGACGAGGATCGCTTCGTCGAGATCTGGAACCTGGTGTTCATGCAGTTCGCTGCCGACAGCACCGGCGAGCTGACGCCGCTGGAGGCGCCCGGCATCGACACCGGCGCCGGCCTCGAGCGCATCCTGGCAGTGCTGCAGGGCGTGCCCGGAGCGTGGGACATCGACCTGTTCGCACCGTTGCTGGCCGAGGCCGAGCGCATCTGCGGCAAGACCTACGGCGCCGATCCCGAGACCGACGTGTCGATGCGGATCTTCGCCGACCACGCCCGCACGACGGCGATGCTCATCTCCGACGGCGTCTTCCCCTCCAACGAGGACCGCGGCTACGTGCTGCGGCGCATCATCCGCCGTGCGGTCCGTCACGCCTGGGTGCTCGGCGTCACCGACGTGGTGATGCCCCGACTGGTCGAGATCGTGGTGGACGTCATGGGCGACCACTACACCGATCTGGTCGCCAACAAGCAGTTCATCTCCGAGGTGGTGGCCCGCGAGGAGCAGCGTTTCCGCACCACGCTCGCCGCCGGGCAGAAGATCCTCGACGAGGCCACCGCGGGGCTGGGCGCTGCTGAGGGCGCTGGCTCCGATGGCGCCGGCGCCGTGCTGGACGGCGAGGTGGCGTTCGTGCTGCACGACACCCACGGCTTCCCCGTGGAGGTCACCGAGGAGATCCTCGCCGAGCGCGGCCTCAGCCTCGACCGAGACGGCTTCGAAGCCGCCATGGAGCGCCAGCGTGCCCGGGCTCGAGCGGGACGCGCCGGCGGGCCCACCTTCGCCGATGAGCGCTACCGCGAGCTGTTGGCCCAATTCGGGCCGACCGACTTCGTGCGGGACTCGCCGAGCACCGACGACGCCCGTGTCCTGGCGGTCTTCGAGATGACGCCCGACGACGGCGCAGCTGAGGGCGACGGTCTCGTCGAGGTGTTCTTGGACCGCACGCCGTTCTATGCCGAGAGCGGCGGGCAGATCGGCGACATCGGCACGATCACGGGCCCCGAGGGCAGCATCGACGTGGTCGACTGCACCTACGCGTTGGCCGACCTGCACCGCCACATCGGGCGGGTCCGCAGCGGCGTCGTCGAGGCCGGCACGCTGGTCAGCGCGCAGATCGACGACGAGCGGCGCGCCGCCATCCGGCGCAATCACACCGGCACGCACATCTTGCACTGGGCGCTGCGCGAGGTGCTCGGCGATCACGTCAAGCAGGCCGGCTCGCTGGTGGCGCCCGATCGGCTGCGTTTCGACTTCAGCCACTATGAAGGCGTGAGCCCCTCGCAGCTGCGCGAGATCGAGCGCGTCGCGAACGCCGAGATCATCGCCAACGGCCGCTGCCGCCACTACGAGACATCGATGAACCACGCGCAGTCGATCGGCGCGATCGCCTTCTTCGGCGACAAGTACGGCGACGTGGTGCGGGTGCTCGAGGCGGGCCCTCACTCGGTCGAGCTGTGCGGCGGCACCCACGTGGCAGCGCTCGGCGACATCGGCCACCTGCGGATCGTCTCGGAGTCCAGCATCGGCTCCAACATGCGCCGCATCGAGGCGGTCACCGGTCTCGCCACCGTCGACCGGCTCGCGGACGCCGAGGACACGCTGAGCTCGCTGGCCGAGATGCTCAACGCCCAGCCCGACGAGATTTCCGCTGCGGTGCAGCGCCGCCTCGACGAGGCCAAGGTGCTGCGCCGGCAGGTGCGCGACCTGCAGCGGGCCCTGTCGGCGGGACGGGCCGACGAGCTCGCCGCGGGAGCAGACGACGGCGTGGTCGTCGCCGATTTGGGCGACCTTGAGCGCGATGCGCTGCGAGACCTCGCCGTGTCGGTGCGCGACCGCGAGGGCATCCGTGCCGTGGTGCTGGCCTCCGCGCCTCCCGGTGGGGGAGTGGCGCTGGTCGCAGCGGTGGATCCCGCCGGGACGCTGTCTGCGGGCGCGCTGCTCTCTGACGCCGCCCGGACGGTAGGCGGAGGGTTCGGTGCCAAGGGCGACCCGCCGCTGGTGGTCGCCGGGGGCCGCAATCCCGACGGCATCGGTGACGCTCTGGCCCAGGCTCGAGCAGCCGCACTCGGGAATTGAGCCAAGGCGCCCGATGACGCGGGCGATCGGCGTCGATCTCGGCTCGGTGCGCATCGGTGTGGCCGTCGCGCCCGACGATGTCTCGGTGGCGGTGCCCTATGAGGTGCTCGAACGCAGCGGCGAGCGTGCCCGAGACCACCGCGCGCTCGCCGGTATGGTCGCTGACGTGGGTGCCGAGGTGGTCGTGATCGGTCTGCCGATGTCGCTCGACGGCAGCGAGGGCCCGGCGGCGAAGGCCGTGCGGGCCGAGGCCGGCGAGATCGAGACCGTGCTCGATGTGCCGGTGATCCTCGTCGACGAGCGTTACACCACCGTCACCGCGGAGCGGATGCTGGCCGAGGGGGGCGTGCGCGGACCCGCCCGCCGTGAGGTCGTCGACAAGGTGGCCGCCGCGGTCATCCTGCAGTCGTGGCTGGACGCCGGTGGCTGAGGGCCCCAGCGGCGCAGCGCCCCGCAGCGGTCGCGCCGCCAAGGCGACCGCGCTGAGAGCTCCGCCGGGGATGCGACGGCTGGCCGGTCGGGCAGCCGCCTTTGTGGGGCTCGCGGACCCAGACAAGCCCGTCGCCGCCGAGCCCGGCCTGCTGAGCAGGGACCGACCCCCGGCCTCGGCACCGCCAGAGCGGCGTGACGCTCCCAGCAGACCCAGCGCAGCGCCGGTACGCGGTCGCCGCGGCGTCGACTACGAGGTGGTCAGCACCCGGCGCGGCCCCGGCACCTGGGGCGCGCTGGCCTTCCTCGTCGTGCTCGGCGTGGTCGCGTGGATGGTGGGCAGCCGCGCCTTGCGCTGGGCGAGCGAGCAGCTCGACCCGCCCGGCGATCCGTCGGGAGAGATCGTGCTGACCTTGCCGCTGGGCTCGAGCACGGCGAGCATCTCGGACTTGCTCGCCGAGCAGGGCGTCATTCCGAGCTCGCGGGCCTACGAGTGGTACGTGAGGTTCAAGGGCGGCCCCGCGTTCCAGGCGGGCGAGTACACGTTCCAGTCCAACTCGTCGGTGTGGGAGACCATGGCCGTGCTCGAAGCGGGGCCGAGCCGAGTCGCTCAGGCCGCCTCGCAGCCGCTCACCATTCCCGAGGGCTTGACGGTCGCAGAGATGGCCGACCTGCTCGACGAGGTGCCGGACTTGAGCTTCAGCGGCCGGGATTTCCTCGGCGCCGTGCGCGAGCGGCCGGTGCTCTCGCTGGTTGCGCCCGCACCCGCGATCCTGCCTCCCGGCGTGATCGATCCCGCCGAGGGGCAGCTCTTCTCCGACACGTACTTCTACGACTCCCAGACCAGCGCGGAGCAGCTCGTGGCGCTGATGGTGGACCGCCTCGACGCGGTGCTGGTCGAGCTGGGCTACGCCGACGCGCCGCGCCGGGTGGGATTGACGCCCTATGAGACGCTGATCGTGGCCAGCATGATCGAGCGCGAGGCACAGCGCCCGCAGGACCGGGCCAAGGTGGCCCGGGTCATCTACAACCGGCTGGCCCGTGGATGGTCGCTCGGCATCGACGCCACCATCGTCTACGCAGTCGGCGAGCGGGAGCTCACAGCGGACCTGCTCGCGGTCAACTCGCCGTTCAACACCCGGGTGCTGGTGGGCCTGCCGCCGACACCGATCGCGGCGCCCGGTCGCGCCTCGCTGGAGGCTGCGCTGAATCCCGAAGACGGGCCGTGGATGTACTTCGTGCTGACATCGCCTGACGGCACGCTGTCGTTCTCCGAGACCGACGAGGAATTCCTGCGCGACAAGGCGATCTGCCAGGAGCTGGGCCTCTGCGGCTGAGGGCAAAGCCGGTCGGGGCACAGTTTGCGGGATCGCACACACGCAGCTGTGCGACGATCAGAATGTGGCAATGATTGGTCCCAGTGGCACGACACGTCTCGCGGGTGTGATCGGCGACCCCGTTCGGCACTCCCTGAGCCCGGCCCTGCACAATGCGGCGTTCGCTCACCTGGGCTTGGACTGGACCTATCTGGCCTTCGAGGTGCCGGCGGGCGGCGGCGCGGATGCCGTCGCGGCGATGCGCGCCTTGGGCATCGAGGGACTGTCGGTGACCATGCCCCACAAGGCCGAGGTGGCTGAGGCCTGCGACGAACTGTCTCCTGCTGCGGCGATGCTGGGCGCAGTCAACTGCGTGCGTCGCAGCGGCGACCGTTTGATCGGCGAGAACACCGACGGCGTGGGCTTCGTGAACTCGCTGCGCAGCCAAGCAGGCATCGAGTTCGCCGGCATGCATGCCGTGGTGCTGGGCGCCGGCGGCGCGGCGCGCGCCGTGGTGGTGGCGCTGGTGAGCGAGGGCGCCTCGGTCACGATTGTGAATCGCTCCGTCGAGCGCGCCATGCAGGCGGCCGAACTGGGCAAGCAGGCCGCGTCTGCAGCCGGCCTCGGCAGCTCTATGTCGGTGATGGTCGGAGCTCCCGGCGCGGTACGAGAAGCCGACCTGGTCGTGAACGCCACACCGCTGGGCATGCACGGGACCGATCCGATGCCGGCCCCTCCAGAGCTGCTGGGCCGCGGGCAGATCGTGGTGGACCTCGTCTACATGCCCGCACAGACGCCGATCCTCGAGGCGGCCGACGAGGCGGGCGCCCAGATTCTCAACGGCACGGGAATGCTCTTGTTCCAGGCCGCCGAGCAGTTCAAGATGTGGACCGGCCGCGCCGCACCCATCAGGGCGATGGGGGCAGCCGTCGGCTTGGACATCGCCGGGTAACTCCCCGGCCCCAGCGCAGCCCTCCGAGGCTGCCGGCGACCGGAGGACCGACGGCGTGATCAGCGCAGCACCCAGCATGGCAATGGGCGTCGACGCCGTCACTTTCGGCCCTGACGCCGTGACATTTGGCGTCGACGCCGTGACATTCGGCCCTGACGCCGTGATGCTCGCCGCCGTGGTGCTGGGAGGGGCCGCGGCAGGGATGGTCGCCGCGCGCTGCGCCCAGCGCTGCTTCCGCGTCCGCCTGCATCGCGCAGCGGCGATCGCGTCGTGTGTCGCAGTCGGGGCAGCACTGGCGATGCGGGCCGGCTCGAGCGCCTATGTGGCACCGCTGCTCGCATTCGGCTGGGCCGGCGTCATGATCTCGGGCATCGACCTTCGCACCCACCTGATCCCGACCCGGCTGCTGCGGGCAACGGCGGCGCTGGCCGTCGGCCTGCTGTGCGTGGCGGCAGCGGTCGAGGGCGGGCTCACGGGTCTCGGGGGCACTGCGGCGGCGGCCTCGTTCGGGGGAGCGGTCGGCTGGGGCCTGATGCACGTGATCTGGCGGGCATCGCGCGGCAGCCTGGGCTACGGCGATGTGCGCCTCGGCGGCTACCTGGGGCTGCACCTCGGCCTCGGCGGCCTGATGACGGTGCTCTCAGGGCTCGTGGCCGGCTTCGCCCTCGCGGCCCTGGTGGGCGCAGTCGGCATCGTCGCGCTGGGCCGCAGCGCCGACCACCGCTTCGCCCTCGGACCCTCGCTGGTGGCCGGAGCGCTGGCAGTGACCTGGTGGTCAATGCCGACAGGGCTCAGCGTGTAGGTGCATCGGTACCCTCGCCGTCTATGGCGGGCACCATCCGCGTCGACGTGCCGCTCGGGGATCGTTCCTACCCGGTGCTGGTGGGTGCTGGCGCGCGCCATCAGCTCGCCACAGTGCTGGGTGAGTCACGACTGACCGCCGCGGCGCATCGTGCTGCGGTCGTCACCCAGCGGGGCATTGGCGTCGAGGTCGACCCCGGCATCGCGTCGGCGACCTTCGAGATTCCCGACGGCGAGAAGGCCAAAGAGCTGGCCACCATCGGCGAGCTGTGCAGCGAGTTCACCCGTTTCGGTCTCACCCGGCGCGATGTGGTGGTCGCCGTCGGCGGGGGCGTCGTGACCGACGTGGCCGGCTTCGCCGCTGCGGTGTACCACCGGGGCGTCGCAGTGGTCCATGTCCCCACCACGCTGCTGGGCCAGATCGATGCCGCGGTGGGCGGCAAGACCGGCGTGAACCTTGCCGAGGGCAAGAACTTGGTCGGAGCGTTCTGGCAGCCCGCAGCGGTGCTGTGCGACACCGACGTGCTCGACACGCTGCCCGAGCGCGAGCTGCGCGCCGGCTACGGCGAGCTGGCCAAGTACCACTTCATTCCCAGTCCCGCTGCGCGGCGCTGGCTCGCCACGACTCCGAGCGGCGACCTCGGCGAACTGCCGATCGACGAACGCGTGGCGGCGTGCGTCGCGATCAAGGCCGAAGTGGTCGCCTCCGACGAGACCGAGAGCGGCCGCCGTGCGCTGCTGAACTACGGGCACACGCTGGCCCACGCGCTCGAGATCGAGGGCCGCTTCGACCTGCGCCACGGCGAGGCGGTCGCCGTCGGGCTGCGCTACGCCGCGCTGGTGGCCCGCCTGCTGGGGCGCATCGACGACGCGCGGGTCGCCGAGCACGAGCGAGTGCTGGCGGCCTACGGGCTGGACGCGAAGCTGCCCGCGGGCGTCGATGCGGGCGAGATCATCGAGCTGTTCGGCCGCGACAAGAAGGCCACCGACGGCATCACGTTCGTGCTCGACGGGCCGCGCGGCCTCGAGGTGGTGCCCGGCGTCGAGGCGGGCGTGCTTGCCAGCGCGCTCGACCAGATGTAGCCAGGAGCCAGAACAGATGCCCCGCCACGTCGTCCTGCTGCTGTCGGGACCCAACCTGAACCTGCTGGGAACCCGCCAACCGGAGATCTACGGCACCGAGACGCTGCTCGATCACGTCCAGGCAGCCCGCGGCGCAGCCACCGAGCGCGGCTGGGACCTCGAGCACCGCCAGAGCAATCACGAGGGCGATCTCGTCGATGCCGTGCACTCGGGCATCGGCCGCGTGGAGGCCATCGTGGTGAATCCCGGTGCGCTCACCCACTACGGCTGGTCGCTGCACGACGCGCTCGCAGCGTTCGACGGGCCGATCGTGGAGCTGCACCTGTCCGAGCCCCGCGAACGCGAACAGTGGCGGCACACCTCGGTGGTGGAACCGCTGGCTGTCGCCCGTGTCGCGGGCGAGGGCGGTGCCGGCTACCCCCGGGCGGTCGAGCTCGCCATCGACGCCGCCGGCGCGGACAGCCCCGGCTCGGGCGCCCGCAGCGATCCCCCGCGCCCGTCGTGACCGCAGCCGTCGCCTGTACCGTCCCGCCAGCGCGCATCGGCCCGCCGCTGCCGCCCGACGCGCTGCTCCGAACAGGCTGATTCCCAGAGGTTGACCCAAGGAGGTTGAAATGGCCATCTCCACCGCCGACTTCCGCAACGGAATGACGCTGGACCTCGACGGCGGGCTGTTCCAGCTCACCGAGTTTCAGCACGTCAAGCCGGGCAAGGGCGGTGCGTTCGTGCGCACCACGCTCAAGAACGTGCGCACCGGCGCCACCCTCGAGCGCACCTTCCGCGCGGGCGAGCGCATGGAGCGCGCCGTCATCGACAACCGCGACATGCAGTACCTCTACGACGACGGCGACTCGCTGGTGTTCATGGACACCGACAGCTACGAGCAGCTCCCGGTGAGCCGCGCCGCGGTCGGCGACGCTGCCAACTACCTGGTGGAGGGCGAGATGGCGACCGTGGTGCGCCACGGCGACGAGGTGCTGGGCGTCGACCTGCCCGCCTCGGTGGTGCTGGAGGTGGCCGACACCGACCCCGGCGTGCAGGGCGATCGCGTCTCGGGAGCACGCAAGGCGGCCACGATGTCCACCGGGCTGGTGGTGCAGGTGCCGCTGTTCATCGAGCCGGGCGAGCGCCTGAAGGTGGACACCCGCAGCGGCGAGTACATCGAGCGCGCCCGGGGCTAGCGCCCAGGGTTCCTCTGGCGGTTCGAGCCTCGCAGCGATGAATTCCGCCAGCGACCCCTTCGCTCCGCCTGACGAGCCGACCCGCCGGCGCGAGGCGCGCCAGCGCGCGATCGAGCTGCACTACGAGGCCGAGATGAAGTCCACCACGGTGGGCGAGATCATCGCGGAGCACATCGCCGACATCGATCCGTTCGCGCTCAGGCTGGTCAACGGCGTCGCCGCGCGGCACGACGAGCTGACCGGGCGGCTTGCGGGGCTGCTCGCCGAGGGCTGGACGCCGCAGCGGCTGGGCATCTGCGACCGGCTGATCATGCTGCAAGGGCTCTTCGAGCTCGACCGCGGCGAGGCGCCGGCTGCGGTGGTGATCAACGAAGCCGTCGAGCTGGCGCACCGCTTGGGTGCCACCGACCGCAGCAGCGCTCTGGTCAACGGCGTGCTGGCTGCCACCCTCGACGGCCGGTGAGGGCCCGAACGTGACGGTCACCGCGTGACGCCGAACGGCGATCGGCGCCCGCGCCGCATCGCCGAGCGGGAGCTGGTCTTCCTGCTGGGCGCCATCAGCGCCACGACTGCACTGGGCATCGACATCGCGCTGCCGGCGTTCACCGAGATCCGGCTCGGGCTCGGGCTCGCCGCCGACTCGCCCCAGGTCGCACTCACCGTCACCCTGTACTTCTTCGGCCTGGCCGGGGCGCAGCTGCTCTATGGCCCCTTCACCGACCGCTTCGGCCGCAAGCCGGTGCTGTATGCCGGGCTGGCGCTGTACACGCTCGGGGCGCTGGGCTCAGCACTGGCGCCGACGTTCGGCGTGCTGATCGCGAGCCGGCTGATCTGGGGCATCGGCGCCGCGGGACCCCGCGCGCTGTCGCTGGCGATCGGCCGCGACCTCTACGAGGGGGACCGGCTGGGCCGCGTGCTGTCGGCGGTTGCTGCGGTGTTCATGGTGGTGCCCGCCATCGCGCCGCTGCTGGGCCAGGCAGTGCTGGCGCTGGGTTCGTGGCGCTGGGTGATGGCCGCCCCCATGGTGCTGACGGTGGTGCTGGCGCTGTGGATCATCCGGCTTCCCGAGTCCTTGCCGCCCGAGCGCCGCCGCCCCCTCACGCTCGTGCGCACCCGCGAGGCCGTCGTCGCGGTGTTCACCGACAAGCTCACCATCGGCTCGGCGCTGGCGGTCATGTTCGACATGGGCTCGTTCTTTGCGTTCCTGGGCAGCAGCCAGCTGATCTTCGACGACGTCTACGGCCGCGGCGACGTGTTTGCGTACTACTTCGCCGGGATGAGCGTGTGCATGGGCTTGGTGGTGTTCGCCGGCAGCCGGCTGGTGACCACGATCGGTGCCGACCGGATGATCGTGACGCTGCTGCCGACCACCGTGGTGCTGTCGGCGGGGCTGGCGCTGTGGTCGTGGCAGGCCGGCGGCACACCGTCGTTCTTCGGTTGGTTCGCCGTGATCGTGGTGATCAACGCCGTGCGCACCTTCGTCAACCCGCTCATGCAGGCCCAGGCCATGGGGCCCATGGGCGAGCTGGCCGGCACCGCATCGGCGGTGATCGGCACCATCTCCACCGGCGGCGGCGCGCTGCTGGCGATGCTCGTCGACCGCATGATCGACGGCTCGGTGACCCCTCTGGTGGCGGCCTATGCCGGCTACGGAGCGATCGGGCTGGGCTTCGCGCTGTGGGCGCGCCGGCACCGGCACGTCACCGTCAGCTGACCGCGCGCCCGCCCAGTACCGCGCCGAGACCGTGCCGCACACGGGCCATTTTTCTCGCTTGTGCCAGATAGATCGAAAATCATTGGAATGATCTGACACAACGCGCATAGAACTCCACAGCAACCCCAATGGCGACCTCGTGTGGACGTGGCGCCCGGGACCTCGAGTCCGAAGGAGCTGTGAGATGGCCGACCCTCGAAGCCGCGGTGCTGTGACCGCAGGTGCCTGGCTGGCCGCCGCTGCGGTGCTGGGCGCGCTGGCGGCGGCGTGCAGCCCAGACAGCGGCGAGCCAGTCGACCTGGGGCCCTCGATCACGGCGGGTCCCCGCCGCGACGCCGGCGACCCAGCCCCCGACGCCGACGCAGAGGCGGGCTCGGCATTGGGCGACCGAGAGGCGGTCGAGGCTCGACCCATCGTCGCGGGGAGCGGCGAGTTCCCCGTCTCGGGCGAGTTCCGGCCGCCGCTCGAACTGCCCGACGCAGTGGGGATCGGCGGCGAACGCATCTGGGTGCCGTGGCCGCCGTACCCCGAGCCCCGGGACGAACCCGACCAGGGCGGCCCCGCAGCAGTGACCGGCTCGCACTCGGAGCTGCTCGGCGACCTCGAGCGGGGTCACAACTACGCGATTGCCCAGCGGGCGCAGTGGGACTCGATGCCGCCCTACCTGGCTGATGCCCGCACGGCGCTCGCCGAGGGCACCCGGGTGGCGCGCCGGCGCGGGGGCACGCCCTCAGCGTGGGAGCTGGTGATCGATCCGGCGGGACTCGACCATCAGACCCGTCTCAGCGCCGACCGCAGCGCTGCCTATGACCACGTTGCGCTGTGCCCGCCCCATCCCACCGCCGAGGTGCTCGGTGTGGACCCCGGCGGCACCGACGCCGAGCGTGACCGGGCAGGCGCCGCCGTCGAGGCATTCATCAGCGGGATGCGCTCGCCCGGGGGCCGTCCGATGCACTCGTGGGGCACCACCGTCAACGACATCGCCAAGCTGCTGGTGTACAGCCCCGGCGAGCCGATGGAGCTGGCCTTGGGCGGACACAGCCTGGCCGACGTCGGCTACTTCCCCGGCGACTGGTCATCGCAGGCACTCGCGTGGCTGACCCGGCGGGCGGCCCAGGGCGCCGTCACCGACTCGCTGGTGGGCCATGCCGCGGTCAGCACCGGGCCCAGCACGCTGTGGGAGGCGTGCAGCGACCTGGCGACGATCATCCCCGGCGTCTACACCGCTTCGCACCGCACCCGCCAGCTCGAATCGCTGTGGGCCCGGGGCCTGCGGCTCGAATTCACCGCACCGCCCGTCGAGCGTGCCTGGGTGGCAGACCTCAGCGCAGCCGGGCATGCCCTCGCGGTCGTGTGCCACCCGCCGGGGCAGTCGTTCCTGGTGGATGCGTCGACCGGCGAGCGACTCGATGGCGGTGTCGAGCACCGGGCTCAGGTCGAGGCCATGTGGCTCACGTGGTCGCGCCTCAGCTACCGGGTGCTCCGCAATGCCCTGTTCGAGGGCGACTGCAGCGGCGATGGGTTCGGGCGTGCGGTGCAGTGGCTCGACCAGGCCAAGGACGATCACGCTTCGGGGGTCGACTGGGCTGAGCCGCGCGCGTGGGGCTCGGGCGTTCGCAGCCCGTGGATCGCGGTGCGCGACTGGGTCGACGTCGGCCAGGCGGAGGCGTGGCGGGCGCACCGCGATCACGGGTGGCACCTGGAGTTCTGGTGCGCCACCGGCATCCCGGTAGGGACCGTGGTGGACGGGGAGCTGCAGCGGCCGTCGCTGCAGGACCGGTGCACGGCTGCGCAGTGGGCTGCGCTGTCGGGGGCAGCGGCGAGCGCGCCGGTCGTCGACCCGGAGCTGTCCGCCACGCAGTGGGAGCCGGGCGTGAGCTGGCACGAGCGCATGTACCTCTCGCCGTTCAAGTCGCTCTCGCAGATCCTGGGCTGCTCGCCCGATGCCGATGCGATCGCTGCGACGCTCCAGCGCTCGGGCCCGCAGCGGGCAGCCCAGCAGCCCAAGCGGCCCTGGCCGCCCGGATCGCTGCCGCGAACTCCCGGCGGGCGCGCCTACCCGCGCCCGATGCCGCCGTGCCCCGAAGCCGGCTGGCCGCCGCACACCGACCGCTACTGGTGGCCCGGCGCCGAGCCGCTCGCCGAGCTGTCGGCGGATTCGTGGGCCGAGACGCCTGGTGGGGCCCCGTCATGAGCGGCGCGAAGGTCACAGCACCGCTCGGCGCACCGGCGCCGCTCGATGCCCGCAGCGCGCGCAGCGCCTCCGGCGGCTTCGCCCGCGCGGCGCGGCGCTGGCTGGCCGGGCTGATCGTTGCGAGCTCGGCGCTGGTCGTGGTGGGTGCGTCCGGCACCCCCGCAGAGGCGCAGTCGTCGGTGGCGCCGGTGCTGAGCTGCCCTGCCGGCATGTCGCTCGACAGCTCGGGCGGGCAGTGCCTGACGCCGCGCACCGAGACCGCACTGCGCCCGTCGAGCTGCTCGGGCTCATCGGTGCAGGTGCCCGGCCAGTACGGCGGGCATGTCTGCCAGACCAGGGTGACCACGACGGTGGACACCGGCCGCACCCGGCAGGTCTACAGCCACACCACCTACGCCGAGGTGTGGATAGCGACGGGCACCGAGACCGTCCAGACCGGTACGAACCGCGTCTGGGTGCCGCCGCGGACCCAGATCGAGCCGCTGGTGCCGCCGCTGCGCATCCAGACGGGCACCACCCGGCGCTGCGACTTCGATCCGATCTCGGGCCAGTATTTCAACTGCCGCGACGTGCCGGTGTACGGCTACCAGACCACTCACACCGTCACCATTCCGGGCTACTGGCGCGAGGAGCCCATCTACGAAACGCGTGAGACGGGCTACTGGGACCGGGTGCCCACGATCCACTACACCACCGTGCCGGTCTATGAGACCGTGGTGAGCTGGGTGACCACACCCGCCACCCAGGGTCCGTGCCCGTCAGGCTGGCAGTCCGCGGGGAGCCAGTGCTCGCGCACCGTGTTCGGCCCGCCGTCGTCTGCGCCCATCCAGAGCTGCCCCTCGGGTTCGGTGCCCCGATACGGCGATGCGCTGGGCGGCAACGGCCCGTCGGCACTGACCTGCCAGTCCTCGGGGCCGGGCTCGACGCCCGACACCGGCACCGATCCCGAGGACAGCGGCGGTCCCGGCGCCAGCCCCGACGGCGGGGCGCGGCCGCTGCATCACCTGGCCGGCGAGAGCGACGAGCGGCTGGCCGAGCTGGGCATCCACCGTTGCGCGGACGGCTTGCTGTCGTACGTGCCGTGCGACGAGCTGCCCGGACGCACCTGGGACAGCGACCCCGATGTCTGCGACGGCATCGAGGGAACGACCTACCGGCCCGATCACGGCGGGAGCTGCGTCACCGAGAGCGACCTGCTCAACAAGTGCACGACGCCTGGCGACTGCGAGGAGACCACCATCCGTACCTACTGCCCGGCGATCGGCGAGCTGGCAAACACGCAGATACAGGAGCACGCTCACCCAGAGCGCGGCGCGGAGACCTACCGGGTGTGCATCTTCGATTGCTCGAGTTTCGGCACGCTGCCGCCATATGTGCAGTCGCGCATCAACGGCTCCTACGACTACGCCTGCCTTCAGGAGCCGGAAGAAGAGCCTTCCCCGACGACAACGACCGTCACGACGACCACGACGACGCCCGACGATGACAAGGACGGTGACGGTCCGGGCGACGGCGACGGGCCGGGCGACGGCGGCGACCCTGTCGTGCCGCCTGGCACGTCGGTGGCCACCACCCTGCCCACGACGACCACCGAGGCGCCCGGATCGCAGTGCCCCGCACTGCCGCCGCTGCCGCTCAGCGCAGCCGATGCCGCTGCGCTGGCGTGGGAATCGCACGTGCGCTCAGCGAACGCGGTCACGTCTCCCCAGCATCACATGCCCGGCGGAGGCGGGTTCTTGCAAGTGGCGCCTGGACGAGGCTGGATGCGCGCGTTGCGCACCGTGCACATCAGCGATGCGAACTGTGTGTGGACGGCGACGCAGTTGCGCACGGCCTGGTCAGAGCTGCGGCCGTGGATCGCCGCCGACCGCCGGCTGATCGAGTCCGAGCCCGACGCAAGGCACTTGGCAGACCGCTGGGATGCGCTGAGCGTTGACCAGCAGCAATTCCTGCGCCAGTGGCACCGACCCGGCGCAATTCCCGCCGAGGTCACCTGTCCGGTGGACGACGCCAGCGGGGCCACCGCATCGACGCGTTGCGGCTGGTCGCTCGGTCACCCTGCGGCATACGCGTGGCGCTTCGATGTGTGCTTCGAAGCGACACCGGCACCGGGACAGCCTGGCACCGGCGGCGGATTGCCCCCAAGCGACAGCTGTTGGGCGACGCTCAGCTCGGGAGTGGACTGGATCCGCACGGTGAGCGACTTCGCGGATGGTCGGGTGACCATCAGCCAGAGCGGGGCGCGGTCGTGACGATGTCGGCCAGACCCGGCTTCGGGCCCGACGACCAGGCGCCTGCCCTGCCAGGCGGGCAGCGCGCCGGCGTCGAACCGTGGCGCCTTGGTGTTGCCGCGGTGATCGTCGCCGTCGTCGTGGCAGCGATCTGGCTGTGGGGTCGCCCGCACCGCGAGCCTCCACCAGCGCTTGTGGCGGTGACGTCCGAGGCGTGGCTCGCAGGCCAGCCGCCGGGCGCGTTCGAAGTCGCAGGAGTTCCCGAGGGCCTCGCCGGCCGGTTCGTCGATCCGGATTCGATCGCGGGCAGCGTCGTGGCCTTCGACGTCCCCGCCGGGACGTTCGTCACCGAGGCCCTGCTGGGCCCGCCGGACGTAGCTGAGGGCGCGCGCACCGCCATCCGCCTGAGCGCCGACACTTCAGCCTGGCCGGAGCCCGGCCCGCGTGCTGGCAGCCGCGCCGTGGTGGCGGGCGTGCTGGGCGGCTGCGCACTCGATGTGACGACGCTGGTGGGCGGCGCAGAGGGGAGCATCGTGGTGCACCTCGACGCACCCGGTGCTGCGCGCTACGCGCGTGCCGCGGAGCTCGACGGCCTCGTGGTGTGGCCGGCGCCGCCCGATGGCTGGCCCGGGTGCCGGCCGGCGGGGGCCGTGGGCACGGTTTCGTCGCCGTTCGGCAGCGAGATGCCATACGGACTCCGCAGCCAGGAACCGCCGGGATTCGACGGTGACGCTGCGGCGGGACGTGGCAACCAGACGCCGCCGACGCAGTCCGGTGAGCCGACGGGGGGCTGAGACATGCTGCTCGTGCTGTGCGATGACGCCATGAGCGCCCCGGCGCGCGATTGGGTGCGCGATGCGCTGCGGGCCGGGTTGTCCTCCGTTGCGGGCCAGGTCTGGTTCGCCGCCGACGTCGTGTCGATGCCGCGCCCGGGCCAAGCAGGCGAGCCGTGTGTGGCGTGGCTGTCCAGCAGCGCCGAACCCGATGCAATCGCTGCTGCGGCCGCGGCTTCCAGCGAGGTGGTGCTGCTGCTCGGTGCGCCCGCTGCCCGTGCTGCAGCCAGTGCGGCCGGCGGCCCTCACGCGGCGCAGGCTTGGCACGTAGCCGCCTCAGGCGGGGTGCCGCGCACCGCGGTGTGGCTGCCGACCACAAACGGCGGTCGCGGCGATCCCACCGGCGAGCTGTCCGCGGCACTGGATGCGAACCGGGTAGTGCGCATCAAGCGGGTGGGCGCTCGTGGCGGGTACCGGCAGCTCTACCGGTTGGGGCGCTCGCTGGCGTCATCGGCATGCGCGCCGCAGCGACTCGACCGCACCGATGGCGCGGTGCGACGGCGCACCGCCGCTCGCGCTGCCACCGACGCGCTCTCAGAACTGCTCGACGAGCCCGACATCGAGGAATTCCAGATCCGCGGCGGGGAGTCGATGCTCGTGCAGTACGCCGACGGCCGGGTGGAGCGACGGCCGTCGCCGTTCGCCGCGGATGGCGACCTCATCGAGGCAGTGCGCTTTTTGGCGAGCTATTCCGGTGATCGGCCTCAGCGCTTCGACGAGCTCGATCCCCGGCTGGATGTGCGTGTCGGCGACCGCTGGCGCCTGCACGCTGAGGCATTCGTGACGAGCCCGCCCAACGTCGTGCTCCGTTCGAACATGGCGGGCCGGATGCGCCTTGACGACCTCGGTGTCGCCTCGAACGAGCTCGGCAGCGTGCTCATCGAGGCCATCGCCGGCCGGGCCCGGGCCAATGTGGTGGTCGCAGCGACGATGGGCGGCGGCAAGACCACGCTGTGCCAGGCCCTGCTGGCGGCGGTGCCCGATCACGAGCGCATCGACACCATCGAGGACACACCGGAGCTGCGGCTGGCGGAGTACGGCATCCATCCCAACACCTATGAGCGGCTGACCCGCGACGCCAATCAGGACGGCCACGGCCGCCATTCGATGGCAGACCACATTCGTGATTCCAAACGGGCGAACGCCGCCAAGCTGGTGGTGGGCGAGATCCGCGGCGAGGGCTGCGAGGCGCTGCTGGATGCCATGTCCTCGGGCATCGACGGCTGCCTGGTGACGCTCCACTCCCAGCCGGGCAAGGGCGTGCTGGAAAAGCTCGTGGCGTACGCCTGCTCCGAGGGCGCCGAGCCCGACTATGCGCGCCGCCAGATCGCCGCCGCGGTGGACCTGTGCGTGTGGATGGGCCGCAACGACGCCGGCGAGCGGGTGGTGGCCGATGTCACCCAGCTCACCGGCATCGACGATCTCAGCGGGGTCATCTCGACGACCTGCCTGTGGGCGCTGCGACCGGGCGACCGCTGGGCCACGCCGGCTGGTCGCCCCACCGGCCGCATGGCAGAGGTGTATGCGTCTGCCGGCCTTCCTGCGGCGGGCGGAGACGCCGACCTGCCGGCTGCGTACTCGCAGATCGTGGACGTACCCACGACGTCGGAGCCCGGCACCGCGCTGCCGTCTGCCGACTCGCCGGTCCAACCGCCGCGGCACGCGGAGGTGCAGCAGCCGAGGCGGGCACCGCAGCCCGCAGAGGGCCCGCTCCACGTGGTCGGGGCGTCCGGCGCGATGCAGCCGCCAGCCAGCGCATCGCCACTGGGCGACGAGCCGCCGGATCTGCAAACGGAACCGCTGTTGAACCTCTCTGCACGTGACAACGGACAGTCGCACGAAGTGCTGTGGGATCCGGGTCCGCTCGTGCCGATGCACGACCCCCCGCCATACGAGCCGCTCGTTGCCGAGGAAGAGGCGTGCTGAGGTTCGCGGCGTTCGGTGCAGCCGGCTGCACGGCGTCGCTGTGGCTGCTGTTCGGCGCCGCTCGCCGGGGTGCGCGGCGCAGCTCTGCACCATCGCGGTGGCCGCTGATGATGACCGGCGCTGCGGCGTTCATCGCCGGGCTGGCGTACGGGCCGGCGGCGGCGGGGGTTGCAGGCGCAGTGGCCGGCATCGGCGCATGGTGCGCCGCGTGCATCATCCGAAGCCGCCAGCGTGTCGATGCAGCAGAGTCGGTAGCGCAGTTCGCATCGATCCTCGCCAACCAGGCGCAGGTGTCGCGCACCGTGGTGGACGCGCTCGAAACCTCGGCGCCGCTGGCCACCGGGCCGATCGCGCGGACTGCCGCCAAGCTCGTCGACGAATGCCGCAGCGTCGGCATCGAAGCAGCAGCGCAGCGGTTCGCAGCAGGCGCTGACGGCGCGGTTGCGGCCTGGCTGGCTGACGTCGTCGCGGTCGCGGCGGCGAGCGGCGGCCAATGGGTGCCGATATTGGGCGTGCTCGAGGCAGAAGCTGCCGAGGCCGCCGCCACCGCACGTCACTTCCACCGTCATGTCGCTGCCAACCTGCCCCAGCTCGGGCTTGCAGCGGCGCTCGGTGCCGCGGTTGCGCTGGGCAGCGCGCTGGTGAGCCCCGATGCGTGGGCATGGCTGTCGGGAGCGCAGGGTCAGCGCGTCGGGCTGGCCGCAACCGTGGTCGCCGTGGCGATCAGCGCCCGGCCGCTCAGCGCAGCCTGGGAGATGCTCAGGTGAGCGTGCCCTGGCCGCCAGCGGGCGCGCTCGGGATGTGGCTGATGGCCGGCACGGGCGCGTGCGCCGCCATCGGGTTGCTGGCGTCGAGCGAGCGTCGCCGCCGGAATCGCCGACGGCTGACGGCCCTCGGCTGGAGCCCGGCGCGCCTGGCGATCCTCACCGTGATCGTGGCGGTCAGCACGATCGGCGTCGGCTTCGTCGCCGGCGGCCGGTTGTCCCCGAACGAGGGGATCTCGCTCGCGACGGCTCTGGCGTGGTCGCTGCTGGCGGCCGTGGCGGCGGCGTGGGCTGTGCCCGGCCTGATGGCTGCGGCGGTGCTGGCCGGCCACCGGCGCCGTGCCGACGAAGCGGTGCTGCTGTGGCTGCGCCGGATACGTCTCTTCGTGGCGTCTGGGCACCCGATCAGCGTGGCGGTGCTGGACGCGGCCGAGCGCGTCACCGATCCCGCATTCGCACCCGCTGCCGGGGCGGTCAACGCAGCGGTGCTCGGCGGGCGCGACCCGCTGGCGGCGGTGGCAGCGCAGCTCGGCGATTCGCCGACGGCATCGCTGCTGCGCACCGTGGACGCTGCCGAGCGCTCGGGCGCCGCGGCGTCTGAGCTGCTTGATCGTGTCCTGGACCGTGTGGTGCGCGCCATGGACGACCGCCGCCGCGAGTCCATCGACCGCCTCGCCCGCTCGGTGGGCGCGTCCGCCTCGCTGCTCGCGGTGGTGGCCTCCGCCGTGGTCATGGCGACCGTCGTCATGACCCTGCCGACAGTGTGAGCACGGCACGCCCTTGCGACCCCGACGATCCCGACCGCCCGCAGCCGCGGGCAAGGAGCAAACACATGGATTCACCGGTCACCAAGCTGATCTTCATCGCCGCCGCCGTCGCCGCCTCGATTCTCGTTGTGACGGTGATGTGGACGACCCTCGGCGACAACGCGCCGCAAGCTCACGACAGCACCGTCGACTTCAGCAAGATCACAACGAAGAACCTGTGCGAGGCGGTCGACGGCAAATGGGCATCCGACGCATGTACGAAGAAGTCGTAGCCGTTGGTGACGCCAATGCTCTGCGTCGCCATTCGCTGTGTGAGTCGTTCGCCCCGCCCCTCGCGGCGGTGCCCGCGTGCGTGAGCCTGGTTGAGCGATGGACAGCTCGCTCTCGATCCTGCGCTTGTTCAGCGTGCTGGTGGTGTTCATGGGATTGGTGATCTCGCTGTTCGCTCGCCAGGTCGGCGCTGCTGCGGCGCAGGGCGCAGCCGACGCCGCAGCGGTCGCCGTCACCGATCTGGTGCCGGCGGACTGGGATTGCACCGAGGTGGACCTGCCTGCCGATGCCCGGGCTACGGCGGCGCGGGTCGCGCTGGACCGCGCAGCGCAGCTCGCCGCCGTCCAGCCGACGGCCGTCGAGGTGCATGCCGACCCGACATGCTCGGTCATCGTGTCAGTGCGGGTCTCCTCCGCGGGCTGGCTCGGCGGGGGCGGGGCGCTCGGGGTGGCGTGCCGGCGCCCGCCGTCTGCGGGAGGCGCCGCACTGTGGGCGCCGGTGGCACCGCCGTGCTGAGCAGCGGGTCGCGCACGTGGGGGAGGCCTCGTCATGGATGAGGCAGTCGGCATGCTCAGCGCCGCAGCCGTGCTCGTATTCGGCGTCTGGCTGGTGGACTACTCCGGCGACGCCACCCGTGCGTCGGGATCGATCCGGGCGGCGAGCGTCGAAGCGGCGCACTACGCAGCCAGCGCGATCGCATCCCCGCCGGGCACTGCCACCGTCGCCAAGGTCGACCGGCACGCCGCAAGCATCGCCGAGCGTGTCGTCGGCGCTGCGGCCATCGCCGACTGCGACACGACCGATCAGCGCTTCAGCGCCACCGCTGCAGTGCACCGCCTTCCCGCCGATACCGCACCTGCCGGCGTGACGGTCGAGGTGACCTGCCCGCTCGCGGTGTCGCCGCTGTTCGGCGATGTGGTCAGCGCCCGCGTCGCGGTGCCGGTCCCGCCGGCACCCGCTCCCTCGCCGTGAGCACGCCGTTCGTCGCGCTGGCGCTGGCTGCGATGTGCGCACTGTTCAGCGCTGCCGCCGCCGACACAGCGCAGGTCATGAGTCTGCGAAGTCAGGCCGCCGACGAGGCCCGCCGGGTCGCGATCAGCACGCTCGACTCGTGCGCTGTCAGCAACGATGACGCCAGCCGTTGCGTGCAGCCCCCGGGCTGCACCGCCCCGGCATGCGCGGTCTGCCGGCGCGGCGACGCCGTTCAAGCCGACGTGTCGCTGGACTGGGCGCCCGTGATGCTGCGAGGCCTCGCCCCGGCCCACGGCCGCCACGCACTCAGCCTTCCAGCGCTCGACGTTGCCGGCTTGGCCGGCGCCGCCCTGCCCGCCTGCACCTGAGCGAATGTCGCTAGTTCGGAACGATGCGCAACGGCCACCAGCCATCTGTGAGCCCGGCTGCGCCAAGCGGCGGTGCCCGAGCGGTCAGTGCCATGTACGCGACACCGGATCGCGGGAGGCCCGCGCTAGGGTGCGGTTCTGACCGTGAAGCGGGTCCGGTGAGGCTCGTACGGACAGGAAGGACCTGCGCGTGGCAGACCGCGAGCGACGCATGACGCCCCCGTATGGGGGCGTTTTCGTTGCCCGGACCACCATTCTCGATTCCAGCGGGATCCACCGCGCGCTCACCCGCATCAGCCACGAGATCATCGAGCGCAACGAGGGTCTTGACAACGTCGTCGTGGTGGGCCTGCAGACCGGCGGCGTGCAGGTCGCGCTGCGGATCGTGCGACTGCTGTTTGAGATCGACGGCACCGACGTGCCCTTCGGCACCCTCGACGTGGTCATGCACCGCGACGACATCGGCCTGCGGCCCGTCATGGCCGAAGCCGTCACCGACATTCCCTTCGAGCTCGACGGCATGACCGTGGTGCTGGTGGACGACGTGCTGTTCACCGGGCGCACCATCCGCGCCGCGCTCGACGCCCTGAACGACTTCGGCCGGCCCCGGGCAGTGCAGCTCGCCGTGGTGATCGACCGCGGCCACCGCGAACTGCCGATCCGCCCCGACTTCATCGGCAAGAACCTGCCCACCAGCCGCGACGAGATGGTGGACGTCACGCTCGAGGGCGTGCTGCTGGGGGAGATGCGCAAGTGAGCGGGCACCTGCTGACCCTCGGCGAGCTCGGCACCGACGGCATCTCCGAACTGCTGTCGCTCACCGATCGTTTCGTGGAGGTCGGCCGCCGGCCGATCCCCAAGGTGCCCGCGCTGCGCGGCCGCACCGTGGCCACGCTGTTCTTCGAGGAATCCACCCGCACCCGCCTGGCCTTCGAGACCGCCGCCAAGCGTCTCTCGGCTGACGTGCTCAACTTCTCCGCTGCCTCGTCGTCGCTGGCCAAGGGCGAGTCGCTGCGCGACACGTTCGAGACCGTCCAGGCGATGGGCATCCATGCCGCCGTGGTGCGCCATCGCAGCGCCGGCGTGCCCGCCCAGATCGCACGCTGGGCCGACGACGGCGTCGCGATTGTCAACGGCGGCGACGGCTGGCACGCCCACCCCACCCAGGGCCTGCAGGACGCCTACACCTTGTGGCGGCACTTCCGCCCGGCGCCCGACAGCGAGCCGGGCGCCGAGCTCGACGACCAGCCCACCCTGGCGGGGCGTCGCATCGCCATCGTGGGCGACATCGTGCACAGCCGCGTCGCCCGCAGCGACATCGAGGCCTACACCGCACTCGACGCGAGCATCGTGCTGGTCGCCCCGCCGACGCTGCTGCCCGCCCAGCCCCGGGAGTGGATCGACTGCTGGCTGCCGCCCGACGCGGCCAAGCGCGTCGAGATCTCCCACAGCCTCGACGACGTGCTCGATGACCTCGACGTGGTCGGCCTGCTGCGCTGCCAGCGCGAGCGCATGATCGACGGCCTGATCGGCTCGGTCCCCGAATACGTCGCCCGCTACGGCCTCACTGCCGAACGAGCCCAGCGGCTGGCCCCCGACGCGGTCATCACCCACCCGGGCCCCATGAACCGCGGCATCGAGATCGCCGGCGACACCATCGAAGATCTGGCTGCCGAAGATCGCCTGCTGGTGACCCGGCAGGTCACCTACGGGGTTGCGGTCCGCATGGCGGTGCTGTTCCGCCTCATCGGATCGGGCACGGCGCTGGGAGCAGACGACCGTGGCTGAGGTCCAAGCACACCCAAACGAGCCCGCTCAGGGGCCGATGCTGGCGATCACCGGCGGCGAGATCGTCGAGCGCGGCCACCGTCGGCGCGCAGACATCGCGGTCATCGATGGGCGCATCGAGGGCGTTCACGAACCGGGCCGTTTGCTGAGCGGCAGCCCCGACGACCCGGACCCCCCGAGGCCGCAGGAGCAGGCTGCGGCTGCACGTGCAGGCGACGGGATGCTCACGCCAATCGAGGAGATCGACGCCACCGGGTGCGTCATCGCAGCGGGATTCGTGGACTTGTGCGCGCGCGTCGCAGAGCCGCTCGCGCTCGAAGGCCATGTCATGCAGATCACTGCCACGGCGGCGGCCATGGGCGGCTACAGCGCGCTGGTCGCGCAGCCCGACACCGACCCGCCGTTGGATCGGCTGGGCCAGCTCGCCGAGATCCGGCGCCTCGCGGCGTCCGCGGCGAGCTGCCACATCGTCACCGCAGCGACGGTCACCGCCGGACGCGCCGGCACGCAGCTCGCACCGATGGCCGAGCTGGCCGACGCCGGCGTGAGCTGGTTCACCGATACGGGCCCGCTGGCCGACTGGGGTCTGCTGTGCCGGGCGCTGCAGTACGCGTCCCCGCTGGGGGCGACCGTCGCGGTGCGCCCGTCCGGCGCCGCGCTCGGCATCGTGGCTCCGATGCACGAAGGCGCGGTCTCGGCGCGGATGGGCGTCGCTGGCGAGCCTGCCGAGGCTGAATGTGCCGCAGCCGCGGCTGCGATCAGCGCAGCCCGCCGCACCGGGGGACGCCTGCACCTCGACCGCATCAGCGCGGCGGGCAGCGTCGAGCTGGTGCGTGCCGCCAAAGCGGACGGCCTCGATGTCTCGGCGTCGGTCACCGCTGAGCATCTCCTGTTCGTCGATGCCGACGCCGCCGGCTTCGACACGCTCATGCGCGCCGAGCCGCCGTACCGCACCGCCGCCGACCGGGAAGCGCTGGTGGCGGGCGTCAACGACCGCACCATCGATGCGGTGGTCAGCGCCCACACGCCGCTGCCGCCCCACGACAAGGACCTGCCCTTCGATGAGGCACCGCCTGGATTCGCGTCGCTGGAGACCTGCGCCGCAGTGGTCCTCGGCCACCCTGAGATCAGCCTCGAAGCGGCGCTCGACGCGCTCTCGTGGCGTCCGGCTGAGCTGGCCGGTGCTGGCCATCTGGGCGGCGGGCCGATCGAGCCCGACCAGCCGGCCAATCTCGTCGTCATCGACCTCGACCGGACCTGGACGCTGGCCGACCGGGGCTCGGTCTCCAAGGCCCGCAACACCCCCCATCGCAGCCGCCGATTGAACGCGATGGTGCGTGCGACGGTGACCGGCGGGCGTCTCGCCGTGGTCGACGGCGCGCCGTGCGATCACGCCGGTACCGTCGCTGCGCTTCGCTCAGGAATCGCTCGATGACCCCATCCCCAGACAGCTTCGCCGCGCCGGCGCCAGGCGCACTCGTGCTCGCCGACGGCACCGTCTTCGAGGGCGAGATGATCGGCGCGCCCCTGGCTCCCTCGGGCGGCATCGCGTCGGGCGAGGTGGTGTTCAACACCGTGATGACCGGCTACCAGGAGGTCATCACCGACCCGTCGTACGCGGGCCAGATCATCGCATTCACCTATCCCCACATCGGCAACTACGGCACCACCGTCGCTGACGCCGAGTCGCGCCGACCGTTCTGCCGGGGCATCGTCATCCGCGACCTCGCGCGCCGCCGATCCAACTGGCGCGCGGATGGCGACCTCGACGCCTACCTCGCCCGCCACGGCATCGCCGGCATTGCCGGAGTGGACACGCGCCGCCTCACCCGCCACGTCCGCGACTACGGCGCAATGCCGGGTGCGTTCGGACCCGCTCCCCACGACGACGCGCTCGAACGCCTCAGCGCAGCAGCCCGAGCCGAACCCGGCACCGCCGGCGTCGACCTCGTCACCGAGGTCACCACCGCCGAGCCGTACAACGCCGGTGACGGGCCGTGGCGCGTCGTGGCCTACGACTTGGGCATCAAGCGCGCCATCACCGCCAACCTCGGGCGCATCGCCACCGTCGAGGTCGTCCCGGCGCACACCACAGCGGCCGAGGTGCTCGCCCGCGAGCCCCACGGCGTGTTCCTCTCCAACGGCCCGGGCGACCCCCAGATGGCGGGCAGCGTCACCGCGGCGCTGGGCGACCTGCTCGACCGGGTGCCGGTCTTCGGCATCTGCCTCGGCCAGCAGGTGCTCGGCCTGGCGCTCGGCGGCCGCTCCTACAAGCTGCCCTTCGGGCACCACGGGGGCAACGTGCCGGTGCGCGAGGAGGCCACCGGCCGCGTCGAGATCACCAGCCAGAACCACAACTTCGCCATCGAGTCGGGCTCGGTGCCCGGCGTGGAGGAGACCCACATCTGCCTCAACGACGGGTCGCTGGAGGGCTTCGCCTGCCGCGACGTGCCTGCATTCGCCGTGCAGTACCACCCTGAGGCCAGCCCCGGGCCGCACGACTCGCGCTACCTCTTCGACCGCTTCGACGACCTCATGTCGCAGTTCTGGGCCCGAACCTCCGACGGGGCAGGCCGCGGCCCCGCCCGCAGTCACGACAAGGCTCGCTGATGCCGCGCCGCGATGACATCAGCTCGATCCTGATCATCGGCTCGGGGCCGATCGTCATCGGCCAGGCCTGCGAGTTCGACTACTCGGGCACCCAGGCCTGCCGGGTGCTGCGTGAAGAGGGCTACCGGGTGATCCTGGCCAACTCGAACCCGGCCACGATCATGACCGACCCCGAGTTCGCCGATGCCACCTACGTGGAGCCGCTGGATGCGGCAGTGCTCGAAGCGATCATCGCCCGCGAGCGCCCCGACGCCCTGCTGCCGACACTCGGCGGGCAGACCGCGCTGAACCTGGCCACCGAGCTCAGCCACAGCGGCGTGCTCGACCGCTACGGCGTCGAGATGATCGGTGCATCCGAGCAGGCCATCGCCACCGCGGAGGACCGCGACCGGTTCCGCCGGGCGATGACCGAGATCGGGTTGCGCTGCGCCCGCTCGGCCATCGCGCACACCATGGACGAAGCCCGTGAGGCCATCGACGAGATCGGCCTGCCGGTCATCATCCGCCCCGCCTACATCCTGGGCGGGGAGGGAACCGGCTTCGCCGACACGCCCGAGGAGTTCGAGGCTGCCGCGGCCAAGGGCCTCGACGCCAGCCCGATCAGCGAGATCCTCATCGAGCAGTCCGTGCAGGGCTGGAAGGAGTTCGAGCTCGAGGTGATGCGCGACCACGCCGACAACTGCGTGGTGATCTGCTCCATCGAGAACTTCGACGCGATGGGCGTGCACACCGGCGACTCGATCACGGTTGCGCCCACCCAGACGCTGTCCGACGTGGAGTACCAGCAGATGCGTGATGCGGCGTTCGCCTGCATGCGCCGCATCGGCGTCGAGACCGGGGGCTCGAACGTGCAGTTCGCCGTGAACCCCGCGAACGGCGAGCAGATCATCATCGAGATGAACCCCCGGGTCAGCCGCAGCTCGGCACTCGCGTCCAAGGCCACCGGCTTCCCGATCGCCAAGATCGCCGCCCGCCTCGCCGTCGGCTACACGCTCGATGAGATCACCAACGACATCACCGGCGAGACCCCCGCCAGCTTCGAGCCGACCATCGACTACGTGGTCACCAAGATCCCCCGCTGGGCGTTCGAGAAGCTGCCCGGCGCGGCGCCCGTGCTCGGCCCGCAGATGCAGTCGGTCGGCGAAGTGATGGCCATCGGCCGCACCTTCGGCGAGAGCCTGCAAAAGGCGCTGCGCAGCGGGGAGCAGGGCCGCTTCGGTCTCAACGCCGACGCCGGCGAGACCCAGTACGCCGAACGCACCACCGCAGAGCTGGCAGAGGCGATCCGCACGCCCACGCCCGAGCGCATCTTCGAGATCGGCGAGCTGCTGCGCCGAGGCGTCGAGGTGGACGAGATCAGCGCTGCCACCGGCATCGATCCGTGGTTCGTCGACCAGATGCAGGCGATCATCGACGAGCGCGCCGCCCTCGAAGCCGCCGGCGGTCCCGGCAAGCTCGGGCGCCGCGGCTGGAAGCGCGCCAAGCAGCTCGGCTTCGCCGACGCTCAGCTCGCGTGGCTGTGGGGCATCAGCGAGGCCGACGTGCGCGCCGCCCGCCTCGACGCCGGCGTGCGCGCCACCTTCAAGACCGTCGACACGTGCGCAGCGGAGTTCGACGCCCGCACGCCGTACCACTACTCCGCCTACGAGGACGAGGACGAGATCCGCCCCGGCACCCGGCCCCGCATGGTCATCCTGGGCTCGGGCCCCAACCGCATCGGCCAGGGCATCGAATTCGACTACTGCTGCGTGCACGCCAGCTTCGCCCTGCGTGACGCCGGCTACGAGACCGTGATGGTCAACTGCAATCCCGAGACGGTCTCCACCGACTACGACACCTCCGACCGCCTGTACTTCGAGCCGCTGACCGCCGAGGACGTCCTCAACATCATCGACGCCGAGGATCCCGTCGGGGTCATCGTGAGCCTCGGCGGCCAGACGCCGCTGAAGCTCGCGGCTGAGTTGCCCAGTGCGCTGGTGTGCGGCACCCCGGCCGACTCGATCGACCTCGCCGAGGACCGTGAGCGCTGGAACGCGCTCTGCGAGCGCTTGGCGATCCCCCAGCCGCCGGGAGGCACGGCGGCCGGACCGGCCGAGGCCGCCGCCATCTGCGACGCCATCGGTTTCCCCGCCCTGGTGCGCCCCAGCTACGTGCTCGGCGGCCGCGCCATGACGATCGTGTACGACCACGACGAGCTGACCGAGACCATGGCCGAGCTGGCCCGGTTCTCGACCCTGGGGCGCGAGGGCGGGCTGTCGGCCGAACGCCCCGTGCTCGTGGACCGCTTCCTCGAAGACGCGATCGAAGTCGACGTGGACTCTCTGCGTGACCGCACCGGCGCCTGGATGCTGGGCGGGATCATGGAGCACGTCGAGCAGGCCGGCGTGCACTCGGGCGACAGCGCCTGTGCCATCCCGCCCCAGAGTCTCAGCGCCGAGACCCAGCAGACGATCGTGACCTACACCCAGCGCCTGGCCGACGCGCTGGGCGTCGTGGGACTGCTGAACGTGCAGTTCGCCGTGAAGGCAAGCGAGGTGTTCGTGATCGAGGCCAACCCGCGGGCATCACGCACGGTGCCGTTCGTCGCGAAGGCCACCGGCGTGTCGCTCGCCAAGGCGGCGGCACGGGTGATGGCGGGCGACACGCTCGACGAGCTGGTGGCTGACGGGATGCTGCCGGTGTGGTCACGCAACGGTCAGATGACCGCTGCCGGCCTGGCCGACGGCTCCCGCAGCAGCAACGCCCGGTTGGGCCACGTCGCGGTGAAGGAGGCCGTGCTGCCGTTCGGCCGGTTTCCCTCCGTGGACACCGTGCTCGGCCCCGAGATGCGCTCCACCGGCGAGGTCATGGGCATCGATGCGTCATTCGGGCTGGCATTTGCGAAGAGCCAGATCGCCGCCGGCGACGCGCTGCCCGAAGGCGGGACGGTGCTGCTCACGCTGGCCGATCGTGACAAGCCCGAGGGGCTGGAGGCGGCCCGCGTGCTCGTCGGGCTCGGCTTTGACATCGCGGCGACGGCGGGCACGGCCGAGTACCTGCGAGCCCGCGGCGTGGCCGTGGCGACCGAAGTGGCGAAGCTGTCGGCGGACGGTCGCGAGACCTCGCCCGGCGAGGATTCGGTGCAGCTCATCGCGGCCGGGCGCATCCACCTGGTGGTCAACACGCCTCGCGGCCGAGGCGCCCAGATCGACGGCAGGCACATCCGGGCCGCCGCGCGCACCCACCACATCCCGTGCCTGACCACCGTGGCTGCGGCCCGCGCCGCAGCGACCGGCTTGCGTGAGTGGCTGGCCAGCGACCTCGCTGTGCGACCGCTGCAGGAGTTCCACGCGGAACTTGACGCGTCGATGCGGCGCGGCGATGCCTGAACCTTCCGGGCCTGAGCGTGGGCGTCTCGGCGCTCGGCGAGGCCCCAGGGTCGCACCCCAGCGTGCCGACCTCGACATGACGGTGCAGATCGGCAGCGTGCAGCTGGCCAACCCGGTGATGACGGCTTCGGGCACCGCGGGCTACGGCACCGAGCTCGCCGCCTACGTGGACCTGGCATCGCTGGGCGCTTTCGTGGTCAAGTCGCTGTCGCCGTTCGCCTGGGAGGGCAATCCCGCGCCACGCGTCGTGGGCACCTCCGCGGGGATGCTGAACGCAGTCGGGCTGCAGAATCCTGGCGTCGATGCCTGGCGCGAGCACCAGTTGCCGCGACTGCATCGCACGGGTGCGCGCGTCGTGGGCAGCATCTGGGGCCGCACGGTGGCTGACTACGCCGCTGCCGCGGAGTCGCTCGCCGGTGCCGGCCTCACGGCGCTGGAGGTGAACGTGAGCTGCCCGAATCTCGAAGGGCGCGGCCAGATGTTCGCCTGCGACCCGGTGGCGACCGCCGAGGCCATCAGCGCTTCAGCCGCTGCCGGTGTGCCGCTGTGGGCAAAGCTCACCCCCAACGTGACCGACCTCGTCGAGATCGCCGGCGCAGCGCTGGAAGCCGGCGCCGAAGCGCTCACGCTCATCAACACGCTGTTCGGGATGTCCATTGACCCCGTCACTGCCCGGCCCACGCTCGGCATCGGCGGGGGCGGGCTGTCGGGCCCCGCCATCCGGCCCGCCGCCGTGCGTGCGGTCTTCGATGTCCGCGCGGCGCTCGGCGAGGTGCCGATCGTGGGCGTCGGCGGGGTCGCCAAGGGCGCTCACGCCGTCGAGCTCATGGCTGCCGGCGCGTCTGCCGTCCAGGTCGGCACGGCGTCGTTCTATGACCCCAGGGCGCCCCGCAACGTGGCGCACGAGCTGCGCCAGTGGTGCAACCGCCACGACGTGCATGCCGCCGCCGAGCTGACCGGCCGTGCCCATCAACCAGGCGCCGCACCCCGGCCCGCTGCTGAGGCGCCAGCCGACCCAGGGGAGACCAGTTGAACCCGCCAATCGCACCCGTTCCAGCCTCGACGCTCTCCAGAGCCCCGGCGAGGGAGCACTTGGCACTCGCGCTCGACGTGCCCGATCGCACTGCCGCCATGGCCCTCGTCGACCGCTTCGGTGCAGATTTCGGGGTCATGAAGGTCGGCCTCGAGCTGTTCATCGCCGAGGGTCCCGCACTCGTGCGCGACATCGTGGCGGCGGGCAGCCGGGTGTTCTTGGATCTCAAGCTGCACGACATACCCAACACGGTGGAGCACGCGGCCCGTCGCGCCGGCGCCCTGGGCGTCTGGCTGCTCACCCTGCACACCCAGGGCGGCGCCGACATGGTGGCCGCGGGCGCACGGGGGCTGCGCGAGGGCGCCGCAGAGGCAGGCTCGGCCGCCGCAGCCCAGGGTCCTGAGCCTGTCGCGCTCGGCGTCACGGTGCTGACCTCTGACGCGGAGGCATCGCCTGGAGTGCTGGCCGATCGTGCTGCTCTGGCTCGGGAGGGGGGCTGTGGCGGCCTCGTGTGCGCCGCGCCGGACCTTGAGGTGGTCTCGGCTGCGGCACCGGGGCTGCTGCGCGTCGTCCCGGGCATCCGGCCCACCGGCGCATCGGCTGGCGACCAGCGCCGCGTCGCCACGCCGGCGGCAGCGCTCGCCGCGGGCGCTGACGTGCTGGTCATCGGACGGGCGGTCACGGCTGCGCCCGATCCGCAGGCAGCGGCGGCGGGCATCGTCGCGGAGGTGACTGCCGAGCTGGCCGGCGACTGACTCGCTCGGCCCCGCCCGCCATCACCCGTCATCGCCTGCCTTCGCCGCCGTCTCCCGAGTCAGCCCAGCATCGCCCGAATGTGCGCGAATATCAGGCTGAGTGTCACTCGGGGCTGTCAGCGGCGTAGCTACACTGCACGGCAATGAGTCCGCTGCCTGAACTCAGTGACGAGCAGCGTGCCGAGGCGCTGGCCAAGGCCAAGGAAGCCCGTGAGGTCCGCGCAAACGTCAAGCATCGGTTGAAGATGGGCTTGCTCAGCTTCGACGAGCTGCTGGCCGAAGCCGACAGCGTCCCCAACGTGGGGAAACTGAAGGCACTTGCCGCCCTGGAGTCGATGCCAGGGCTCGGCAAGGTGAAGGCCCGCCGGCTCATGTCCGAGATTGGCATCGCCGACAACCGGCGACTGCGCGGTCTCGGCGAGACGCAACGACGCCATCTGAGCGAGCACTTCGCACAGGATTCCGCCTCCGGCGCGTGACTACCGTCGCATGACCAGCCCGGCGCCCGACGGCGCTGCGGGTCCGGCCGCGCATTGGGGCGTCACGCTGTATGTCGTGTGCGGTCCCGGAGGGGCCGGCAAGGGCACGATCGTGGCGGAGCTGGTGGCTCGCGACCCCAGCCTGCTGCTGAGCAGATCGTGGACGACGCGGCCCCGCCGTGTCGGCGAACCAGCGGAGGCGTACACGTTCGTCACCCCCGATGAGTTCGATGCCCGGATTGCCTCGGGGGGATTCCTGGAGTGGGCGGATTTCTTCGAGTACCGCTACGGCACGCCGATGCCGCCGCCCGACCTGGATCGAGATCTCGTACTGGAAATCGACGTCCAGGGAGCGGTGTCGGTGCGTGACCGCGACCCGGCCGCCTTGGTGATCATGGTGCTGCCCCCGAGCCGGGACGAGCAAGAGCGCCGCATGCGCCGCAGGGGAGACCCAGACGCCGAGGTGGCTCGACGGCTCGCCAAGGCTGACGAGGAACTGCCGGTGGGCTACCGCATGGCCGACCTCATCGTGGTGAACCGCGACATCTCGAGCACCGTGTCCGAGATCGCCGCGTTCGTGGGCCGCACCCGGTCGCGCCGGTAGCCTGCGAATTGCGATGACCGAGTCAACCGACACCATGATCACCCCGGGTCTCGAGGACCTGCTGTCCAAGGTCGATTCCAAGTTCACCTTGGTGAGCCTTGCGGCCATGCGGTCCCGGCAGATCAACTCGTACTACAACCAGCTCGACGGCGGCATCGGATCGGTGGTGCCCCCGCAGGTGGCGTCGGTGGCCCGCAAGCCCTTGTCGATCGCCTTCGAGGAGATCGACGCCGACAAGATCACGTACGAGCGTTTCGATCCCGAGGAGCGCGCACGTCTCGAGGCCGAAGCGCTCGCTGCAGCCGAGGCCGACGCAGCCATGCTCGAAGTGGTTCCCGACATCGACGCGTAACCTCTCGCGGCAGTGACGGACTCTGCCGATCAGATTGAGGCTGGCGCCACGGCGTCGCCGTTTGCCGGGCGCCGGGTGCTGCTCGGCGTCAGCGGCGGCATCGCCGCGTACAAGGCCGTGATCCTGTGCCGGCTGATGATGGACGCCGGGGCGCACGTGATGCCGGTGATGACCGCCGCAGCGCAGCGCTTCGTCGGCAGGGCCACCTTCGATGCGCTGGCCAGCGAGCGCGTCAAGACGTCGATCTTCGGCGAGGACGATCCGATCCCGCACACCACGCTGGGCCAGACGGCCGATGTGGTGGTCGTTGCGCCCGCGACGGCGCGCGTCATCGGCAGCTATGCCGCGGGCATCTCCGAGGGCTTGCTCACCGCCTCGCTGCTCGCCACGCGGGCGCCGGTGGTGGTGTGCCCGGCGATGCACACCGAGATGTGGGAGCACGACGCCGTGCAGCACAACATCGAGGTGCTGCGCGGCCGGGGAGTGCGCCTGGTGGTGCCCGAAGCGGGCCGGCTCGCCGGCGGGGACATCGGCACAGGCCGTCTCGCCGAGCCCGCCACGATCTTCGCCGCCGTGTCCGAGGTGCTCGCTGAGCTGCCCGCACCAGACCCGGCCCACCAGCCGCCGCCGCCACGCCGAGACTTCGCCGGCGTCCGCGTGACGGTCAGCGCCGGCGGCACCCGCGAGGCCATTGACCCGGTTCGCTTCATCGGCAACCGGTCATCGGGCAAGCAGGGCTACGCCATCGCCACCGCCGCGCGGGATCGTGGTGCCGAGGTGACCCTGGTGACGAGCGCCTCGCTGCCGCCGCCCGAGGGCGTGCGGGAGGTGCGGGTCGAATCGGCAGCGGAGATGGACGCCGCCGTGTCGGCGCACGCGGACGCCGAGGTGATCGTCATGGCGGCGGCAGTGGCCGACTTCCGGCCCGCCGACATCGCGCCGCAGAAGATCAAGAAGGGCAGCCCAGCCGAACGAGCGGAAGCGCCGGTCATCGTGCTCGAGCACACCAAGGACATCCTCGCGGGTCTCGGGGCCGCAAAGCCCCCGGGCCAGGTGCTGGTCGGCTTCGCAGCCGAGACCGCCGATGTGCTCGACAACGCCGCGCAGAAGCTCGAGCGCAAGAATCTCGACGTCATGGTCGCCAATGACGTCTCAGCGGCGGGCGCGGGCTTCGCGCACGACACCAACATCGTGACGATCCTGCTGGCCGACGGCACCGTGCGGCCATTGCCGATCTGCTCCAAGCGCGAGGTCGCCGATGCGGTGCTCGACGCCGTCGCCGAACTGCGCCAGTAGCGCGCCGCGCCGAGAGTTCTCGGCAGCCGAGCCCCTCGCGACGCCGCGATTCATGCGCCAGAACCCGTTCTGCTGCGTCGCGACCTCGTTCGTCTAGCCTTGCCGCGCTGCCCCGGACACCGGCCGCGACGGGCCGCAACAGACGGGCCGCAACAACCGACAAAGCACGACCGCATCGGGAGCCACGTTGAACCAGTGGACGTTCACCTCAGAATCGGTGACCGAGGGCCATCCGGACAAGATGGCCGACCAGATCTCCGACGCCATCCTCGACGCTCTGATCGCTGAGGACTCCAAGGCCAGAGTGGCCGTGGAGACGCTGGTCACGACGGGTCTGGTCGTCGTCGCAGGCGAAGTGTCCACCGACGCATACGTCGACATCCCGCGGGTGGTGCGCGACACCGTCACCGGCATCGGATACGACCACGGGGAACTCGGCTTCGACGGCAACACCTGCGGCGTGATGATTGCCCTCGACGAGCAGTCCCCGGAGATCACCGAGGGCGTGTTCGGCGGCGACGATCAGGGCGCCGGCGATCAGGGAATGATGTTCGGCTACGCCTGCCGCGAGACCGACGCGATGATGCCGCTGCCGATCTATGTGGCTCACCGCATGGCCGAGCAGCTCACCGAGGCCCGCAGGTCCGGACGCATCCCGTACCTGCGGCCCGACGGCAAGACCCAGGTGAGCTTCGAGTACCGCGACGGCGAGCCGGTTGCACTGCGCACCGTGGTCGTCTCGGCTCAGCACCGGGAAGGGATCGAGATCGCGGCCATGATGCGCCCCGATCTGCTCGAGCACGTCATCGGTCCCACGCTTGGTGAGCAGTTCGCCGACGACGGCTTCGAGCTGTTGGTGAATCCCTCGGGCAGCTTCGTGAGCGGCGGTCCGGTCGCCGATGCCGGGCTCACCGGGCGCAAGATCATCGTGGACACCTACGGCGGCTATGCCCGTCACGGAGGCGGCGCGTTCAGCGGCAAGGACCCCTCCAAGGTCGACCGCTCGGCGGCGTACGGCGCACGGTGGGTAGCGAAGAACCTGGTGGCTGCGGGGGCAGCAGACCGCTGCGAGATGCAGGTGGCCTATGCCATCGGGCGGGCTGAACCCGTCTCGGTGCTGGTGGACACCTTCGGCACTGCCAACGTCGATCCCGAGTCCATCTCGTCTGCGGTGGCAGAGGTGTTCGACCTGCGACCTGCGGCGCTCGTGACCGAACTCGAGCTGCGACGCCCCATCTACCAGGCGACAGCGGCGTACGGGCACTTCGGCCGCGAGCCCGACGGCGAGACGTTCCCGTGGGAGCGACTCGACCGGGTCGACGATCTTCAGTCCGCGCTGGGTCTGTAGCCAGCGGGCGCGACGTCGCCCCGCCGAAGCACGGCGAGTTTCCGCATGGCCTGCGGGGTTGGGATAGCGGCGCTCGGCGTCCAGCCACCTCGGGGCAGACTGCAACGATGCAGCAGGCGGTGCAGGTGCTGGTCGACGAGCCGGCCATCGACCGCGAATTCACGTACCTGCTGCCGCCGGAGCTTGCCTCAGGTCGTGTGCCGGTCACCGTCGGCACCATCGTGCGGGTGGTGCTCAACCGCCGTCGGCTGCGCGGCTGGGTGACCGGGCTGGACGCGCCGACGCCCAGCGGCAGGGAGTTGTCGCCGATCAGCAGCGTCGTCGGCGTGGGACCGCCGCCGCATGTGGTCGATCTGGCTGGCTGGGCCGCCTGGCGATGGGCCGGCACCCGGGCTCACTTCCTGCGCACGGCGAGCCCCGATCGCGTCGTCAAGGGCTTGCCGGCACGCCGTCCGGTGCATCTGCCGAAGATCATGTCCGATGAGGGGGCCGATATCCCTGACTGGGTCGGCGCTGCCTTCGGCGCCGGCGCTGGCGGGATCCGCAGCGTGTCTCCGCGGCAGGCCCGCCGAACCGACCGCTCCGAGCCTCCGGCAGCGGCCGGCGCCGGCAATGTCTCGGGTGCCGTCGGCGGCGACCGGTCGCCGACCGTCGTGCGTCTGGGTCCGTGCGCGGAGGAGTTGCCGCTCGTCCTCGAGGCGCTGCGGCGCGGGCGCGCGCTGGTGCTGGTGCCCACCGTGGCGTGGGCAGCGAGGTTGTCTGGCCGGCTGCGCGAGGCCGGTGTCACGACGGCCCTGGCGCCGCGCGACTGGGCCGGCGCAGCAGCAGCGCACGCCGTCGTGGGCACTCGATCCGCGGCATGGGCGCCGTGCGAGTCACTGGACACGGTGATCGTGTTCGACGAGCACGACGAGGCGCATCAAGAGGAGGCTGCGCCCACCTGGAACGCCCGCGACGTGGCGGTCGAGCGTGCCCGCCGCGACGGCGCACGCTGCCTGCTGGTCGGGCCGATGCCCTCACTCGACGCGCTCTTGTTTGCCGGCCGCGCTGCCGAGGTCCCTGACGCCGGCTCGGAACCGGGCACGGGCGCGCATCGGAGCCAGGCGGCAGACGAACAGCGGCACCTGGGCCCCGGCGCGGGCTCGGTCGCCGCATCCGAGGCCGCAGCTCCGGCAGTGATCATCGCTGCGGCGAGGCCGGATGAGCGAGAGGCGTGGCCTCGGGTGCAGATCGCCGACCGGCGCCAGGACGACCCGGCGACGGGGGAGTGGTGCGGCGAGGCACTCGCTGAGCTGCTGCGCAGCGACCGCACGGTGGTGTGCGTTCTGAACCGCACCGGCCGTGCGCGTCTCGCCTACTGCGCCTCGTGCGGCGAATTGGCGGCCTCGCGCCAGTCGGGTCGACCGCTGCGCCTGGAGAAACAGCAGTTTGTCGACCCTGACAGCGGCGAGGCACGCCCTGCAGTGTGCGAGTCGTGCGGCGCAACCAGGTTCCGGCGTGCGCGGGTCGGAGTGAAGGGCGTCGCGGAGGAGATGGAACGCCTGGCCCGCCGGCCCGTCATCCAGGTTGTCGGCGAGCCGGCAGCCAGAGTCGGCACTGGCCATGGCACTGCCGGTGCCCCCCGTACCCCTCCGACGACCCGAGGCACTGGTGAGGACGGCGCCTCGCCGCTGTCGCGTCGGCAGCAACGGCAGCCGCAGGCGGCGTCGCCGGCGCTCTACATCGGCACTGAAGCCGTGCTGCACCGTGTGCCCTCGGCTGACGCTGTCGCGTTCATCGACTTCGACCAGGAGCTCACCGCTCCGCGCTACCGGGCCGGCGAGGAGGCCTTCGCGCTGCTCGTGCGTGCAGCACGGCTGGTCGGGCCGCGCTCGGGCGGAGGCACCGTCTTGGTGCAGACCCGGCTGGGGGCCCATCCGGTCCTCGGGGCGGCGGTCGGGGCCGATCCCAGCGATTGGCTGCGTGCCGAAGCAAAGCGTCGTTCGGCAATGCGCCAGCCGCCGGCTTCGACGTGGGCGCTGGTGTCCGGCGCTGCGGCCCCTCGCTACGTCGACAACCTCTCGGCAGGACTGCACGCCGGTGCCCTCGACATCGCGGGACCAGCCGATGGAACGTGGCGCATCCGCAGCGACGACCAAGAACTGCTGCTGGCTGCGCTGGCCGCCGCGGAGCGTCCCTCGGGGAGGCTGCGGGTCGCAGTCGATCCGATGCGAGCCTGACAGGCAGCGCGGCTCGATCGGTCTCGTCCTCACGCTGCAAACGTTTCCCATTCGTGCTGGCCGTGCCTGCGCGCTCGCGGGCCGCACCCAGGCGCGCCGGTAGCCTCCGAAACCCATGGGAGGCGCCTTCGAGATCAGGCTGATGGGCGATCCGGTGCTGCGCCAGCGCGCCGCCGAGATCACCGACATCGACGGCCGCGTGGCGCGCATGGTCGACGACATGCTGCCGGCCATGTATGACGCCGAAGGGATCGGCCTCGCGGCCCCGCAGGTGGGCATCCAGCGCCGCCTGTTCATCTTTGATCTCTGCGAAGGCGAGGGCCCCCAGACGCTCATCAACCCCGAGATCGTCGAGAGCGACGGCGAGTGGACTTACACCGAGGGCTGCCTGTCGGTGCCCGGTCTGACCTTCGAGATCGTCCGGCCCAAAGAGGTGCACATCGTCGGACGCGACCTCGACGGCAACGAGGTCAGCATCGAGGCGGACGAGCTGCTGGCACGCCTGTTCCAGCACGAACTCGATCATCTCGACGGCATCCTGCTCGTCGACCACCTCGAAAAGGCCGAGCGCAAGGAAGCCCTGCGCGAGTGGCGAGTCCAGCTCGCGCAGCTGCAATCGGGCACCAACGGACCGGCCGAGAGCGGCGCCGTCCCGCTCGTGGGCCGCAATGCCGCGGGAGACTGAGCGCTCGCTGCCTCCCGCACGGCCGCGCCGGATCGCGTTCGCGGGCACCCCGGACGATGCGGTGCCGACCTTGCAGGCGCTGGCCGAGGCCGGATTCGACATCCCGGTCGTGGTGACGGGCGCGCCGCGCCGTCGCAGTCGCCGCGGCAGCAACACCCCGAGCCCGGTTGGCGCCGCCGCACATGCGCTGGGTCTGCTGGTCAGCCACGATCCGGCCGACCTCGCCGACTGCAACGCCGACTGCGCGGTCGTGGTGGCCTACGGGCGCCTGATCGGCCGCGACCTGCTGGCAGCCACACCCATGCTCAATCTGCACTTCTCGCTGCTGCCCTGCTGGCGTGGCGCCGCCCCGGTCGAGCGGGCGCTGCTGGCCGGCGACGATCGCACGGGCGTGTCCCTCATGGCGCTGGAACCCACCCTCGACACGGGACCGGTCTACTGGCGCCACGAGGTGCCCATCGGCTCGGTCGATACCGCCGCAGAGCTGCGCGATCGCCTTGCGCGCGACGGCGCTCAGCACCTGACGGAATCGCTGGCTCGCGGTCTCGGCGCACCCCAGCCGCAATCGGGCGAGCCGACCTACGCTCGCAAGCTGACGCCAGCGGACCGTCAGATCGACTGGTCTCAGCCAGCGGCTTTCATCGACCGCCAGATCCGCGTCGGCGGCGCCTGGACGACCCTCGACGGCGAGCGCTTCATCATCCGAGCGGCGACTCCGTCGCAGGACCCGCACGCTGCGGCACCGGGGACGTTGGTCGGCGATGCGGTCGCGACCGGCGACGGACTGATCCTGCTGCGCAATGTCCAGCCGGCAGGCCGCCCAGCGCTCGATGCCCAGGACTGGCTGCGTGGCGCCCGCCTGCGCGCCGGCATCAGCTTCGGCTGACCGCAGGGCCCGATTCGCCGTTCGACCGTCCAGTTGCTTGGCCGGCCAGCCAGGTCGCGGACGCGCCTCCTAGCGTGGTGGGATGCGCATCGGGCTGATCTCTGACACCCACATTCCCGAGGCTGGGCCCGAACTGTGGCCCGAGGCGTACGCAGCAATGGACGGCTGCGACGCCATCCTGCATGCGGGCGACATCTACGACATCTCGGTCGTCGACCGGCTCAATGAGATCGCGCCCACCTGGGCGGCCCGCGGCAACGGCGACGACGGCTCCTCGGGCCGCGACATCCAGCCCGATCATCCGCTGCTGGCGAATGCCTGGGCGCACACCTTCGACGGCGTCCGGATCGGCCTGACACACCACCTGCCCGTGCCGGAGCTGTCGTTCTACAGCGTGGCCGACGCCATCGAGCGGCACTTCGGCGCCGACGAGCAGCTCGACGTGTGCGTGTACGGCGACACCCACGTGCACCGCATCGACACGCTGTCGGGCGTGCTGTGCGTCAATCCGGGCTCGCCGACGTTCCCGCGCAACCTCAGCGTGCAACTCGGCACGGTCGCGTATCTCGACATCGCCGACGGGGTCGCCACGGCCTCGCTCTGGCAGCTCACCCCCGACGGCCTCGAGCCCACCGAATCCTGGGACTACGTCTGAACCCGTCGCGGTGCGGCGCGAGCCGCCGCCGGGTTCAGCCGATGCTCTGCACGCCGCAGCCGCGTACAGTGCCCCACGCTGGCGTTCGGGCTCGCTGAGCGGGCCCGACGGCTGATCTCGACCTGAGATCCCGACAACACGGCTCGACACGGGGGACGCGGACATGGCTGACAAATCTGCAACCGACAAGGACGCCTGGCTGGCGGCGACGGTCGAGCAGCCGATCGACGCCGACGAGGAGATCGTCGATCCGCACCACCATCTGTGGGACTTTCCCGCCGGAACGTACCTGGTGCCCGAACTGCACGAGGACACCGGCGCTGGCCACAACGTCACCCAGACGGTGTTCGTGGAGTGCGCTGCCGGCTACTACACGAGCGGGCCTGAGCACCTGCGCCCGGTGGGCGAGACGGAGTTCGTGCGCGAGCAGGCGGCGATCTCCGCCGAGACCGACGGTGCGACGATCTCGGCCATCGTCAGCTACGCGGACCTGACGCTGGGCCGTGCAGTCGAGGAGGTCCTGGCTGCCCATGACGAAGCAGGCGAGGGGATGTTCCGGGGCATCCGGCATGCGAGCGCGTGGGACGCCAGCCCCCAGATCCGCGAGAGCCACACCAAGCCCCCGCCGCAGTTGCTGGCCGATCCCGATTTCCGCGCCGGATACGACACACTCGGCCGGATGGGCTTCAGCTTCGATGCCTGGATGTTCCACCCCCAGGTCACCGAGCTTGTCGGGCTGGTACAAGGTGTGCCCGATACGCCGGTCGTGCTCGACCATCTCGGCGGCCCGCTGGGCATCGGTCCCTACGCCGAACGCCGCGACGAGGTGCGTGCCGTCGTCCGCCCGGCGCTCGAGGCGCTCGCCCGCCACCCGCAGGTCACCGTCAAGGTGGGCGGGATCGGCATGAGCATCTACGGCGCCGGGTTCAAGCGGCTGCCGCAGGCGCCGTCCTCAGAGCACGTCGCAGCCACCTGGAGCGATGACATCCGCCACTGCATCGAGACCTTCGGCCCCGACCGCTGCATGTTCGAGAGCAACTTTCCGGTCGACAAGCAGGGCTGCTCGTACACGGTGCTGTTCAACGCCTTCCAGCGGATCTGCGATCAGGCGGGCTACACGAAATCCGAGCGAGCCGACCTGTTCGCCGGCACGGCCCGCCGCTTCTACCGCGTCGAGGGGCCTGCCTAGCCACCGGGACCGGTCGGCGGGACCGTCCGGCGGGCTACGTCAGCCCGATCCCTTCGTGGGGCAGCGTGGACCACTGGGTGTCGTCGTGCCCGTACAGCAGGCGGCAGCCTTCGTCGTCGCGCATCGACTTGAGGCGGCGCATCGATTCGAGCTGCATGTCGTGGTTGAAGCCGAACGGCGGCAGCAGCATCCGGTCGAGCACGTCCTCCCAGTAGACGCAGTCGCCGGTCAGCACCACCGGGCCGCTGTCCAGCTCCACTCGCAGCGACTGATGGCCGGCGGTGTGCCCCGGCGTGGGAATGCACGTGACCGAACCGTCACCGAATACGTCGTGGGGGCCGTCGATGAGCAAGAGATCGTGCCCAAGATCGAAATCCTCGGGCTTGTACACCTCGTGTTCGATGAGCTTGGGGTGATGACCCGACTCCCACTCGGCCCGCTGGCAGATCAGCCGGGCATTGGGCAACAGCTCAGTGCCGCCGCAGTGATCGAAGTGCAGGTGGCTGAAGACGGCGAAGGTCAGCTCGGCTGGATCGACGTCGACACTCTCCAGCCGCGCCGAGACCTCGTCGCCCGCTGAATAGTCCGCCGTGAACGACTTCGCCAGCAGCGGGTAGCGGGCACCCACGCCTTGCTGCACCTGGGGGTGCATGCCGGTGTCGAACACGAGCGTCTGGCCGCTGGGGTGGCGCACCAGCCAGCTCGGTATCGGCAGCCGCACCTCACCGGGCGCGTTGGCGATCACCGACGCCGTCGCGGTCGACAGCCAGCCGCACTCGAGCGGGACCAATGAGAGTTGGGTCATGTCATCGCCTCCGTCGGCAAATGTCTGGGTCGTGTCTGGGTCGCGCCCGGGCCCGAGAGCCGTCGCTCGTTGCCTGCCTAGGCGCCCAGACCGTGGTGCAGGACGCTGTGATCGGGATAGTCGGGATCGCGACGGTCCATCTGGGCACGGAAGGCCTCGCCCATGTCGTCGGTGTCGAACATCGCAGCGTTCCACACGGCGATGTACTCGAGTCCGTCGGCCACCGAGTGATCGCGGCTGTAGTTCATGGTCTGCTTGGTGCCCCAGATCGCCATCGGGCTCTTGGAGGCGATCTGTGCCGCCACCTCGGCCACGGCATCCATCATCGAGTCGTGGTCGTCATAGACCGCGTTGACGAAGCCCCGGTCCAAAGCCTCGGGGGCGCCCATGCGCCGACCGGTGAAGGCGAGCTCGCGCACTACGCCTTCGGGCACCAGCTTGGGCATGCGCTGCAGCGTTCCGACATCCGCGGTCATGCCGATGTTGATCTCCTGGATGCTGAAGAACGCATCGCTGGTGGCATACCGCAGGTCGCACGCCGAGACCATGTCGACACCGCCGCCCACGCACGCGCCCTGAATGGCCGCAATGACCGGCAGCCGGCTGTTCTCCAGCGCGTTCATGGTGGTCTGCGCCCGCAGCACGCCGGTGCGGAATTGAGCCCGCCGACGGCTGCCGTGCGCACGATCGGGGGAGCTCTCAGCGCTGGCCGATCCGCCGGACACGTCGAAGCTGCCGAACACCGACAGATCCATGCCCGAGCAGAAGTGGCGACCGATGGCCGACAGCACCACGACGCGCGCGTCGGTGCCGGCGGAGATGTCGTCGATGATGCTCGGCAGCTCGGTCCAGAACTCGGCGATCATCGAGTTGGCCTTCTCGGGTCGCTTCAGGACCAGGTGCGCGACATGGTCAGCCACCTCCACGTCGAAGCAGGTGTACTCGGACTCGCTCATCGCGCCTTCCCCTGTCGTCGGACTGTCCGCTCGCAAGACAGCTCGCCATAGTCAAGCGCATCGGAGGTCTCGCCGGGCGAGCTGGCTGCGGGTCGGCTGCGAGCCCGGCGCTACTGTCACCGGCGATGCCTGCCTCTCCAGAGCACCCGCACAGCGCCCCGTCAGCCGGCCCAGCGACCGAAGCGCCGCTCGCCGGCGTCCGGGTCGTCGAGATGACCATGTACGTGCAAGGCCCGATCGGCGGACTGACGCTGGCCTCGCTCGGTGCCGATGTCATCAAGATCGAGCAGGTGGGCCAAGCCGACTACATGCGCAGCTTCGCCAGCGTGTTCGGTGTGACCTTCGACGACCGGGGCCGGGAGTGGCTGTACGGCTCGCTCAACCGCAACAAGCGATCGCTGGTGCTCGACATCGCGTCGGCATCGGGGCGACCCGTGTTCGAGCGCCTGATCGCCGAGGCCGACGCCTTCATCACGAATCTGCGAGCCGACGGCCTGGCTCGCTACGGCGCCGATCCCGACACGCTGCTCGGGATCAATCCGCAGCTGGTCTACTGCCGCGGCGGCGGGTTCGGCCTGCGCGGCGAGCTGGCCGAGGACCTCTGCCAGGACACCGTCGGCATGGCACACGCCGGCTTCATGGACGCGATCTCGCCGACCGAAGCGCCGACGTACCCGCCGGGCTCGCTGAGCGACATCCTGACCGGCACCAACATGGCCTCGGCCGTCATGGCCGGGTTGGTCAAACGTGGGCGAACCGGGCGCGGTTGCGTGGTCGGCACCTCGCAGACCCAAGCGCTGCTGTGGCTGACGAGCCAAGCCGTGGGCGTCGCCGCCAACTTGGACCAGCGCATGGCCCGCTTCGACCGCGAATCGGTCTGGAACCCGCTGTTCACCGTGTATGAGACGGCCGACGGCTGGATCGCCATCGCGGCGCTGCAGGATGCGCACTGGCGTGGGCTCGCACACGCGGTCGGCATCGCGTCATGGCTGGAGGACCCCCGCTTTGCCGTGTTCGACGACGTAGTGCGCAACCGTGACGAGTTCGCCGTGCGGTTCGCCGAACACATGAGAACCGGCACCACCGAGGAGTGGTGGCAGGCGATCCGCGGCAGCGGAGCGTGGGTGTCGCCGGTGAACCGCGTCGAGGACCTCGCAGCCGATCCCGACATCCTGGCCAACGAGTACTTGGTGACCTTCGACGACGGCTTCATCGGCCCCCCGGCAGTGTTCGACGTCGACGACTTCCGGGGAGCTCGCGGCAGCACCGCCGAGTACGGCGAGCACACCGACGAGATCCTGACCGAGCTGGGCTACAGCGATGAGCAGATCCTCGAGCTCAAGATCGCCGACGCCGTCTGGTGACGCCCGCTGGCCGATCGGCCGGCGCTAGAGCATCACGCCGAACAGCAGCGCCGTCAGTCCGCACAGCAGCGACACGCCGGCGCTGATGCCTCGCTTGGCCGCGTTGTCGCCGGCGTTCTGGTGCACCAGGGCGGCGGCCCCCGAGATCAGCACCAGCAGCATCTTGAAGCCCAGCAGCATCGACCAGCCCGTGCTGGTCTCGGAGCTGGGAATAGCCAGCATGCCCCACAAGCCGGTGACCACTGCCACGCCGAACGCCGGCCATGCCACCCGCGAGAACGCCTGAGCGGCCACCTTGCCCGAACCCGGGAACGCGCGCCCGACGATCGGCACGACAGCACCGACCACGATCTGGCCGCCGATCCACACGGTGACCGCCAGCACGTGAAGCGCCACACGGACCGTGTCCAGATCGAATATCACGGTGCGAACTTCGGCCATGTCAGGTCTCGGCTTTCTGCAGGTTGGGGACGGGTTTTCTGGATGGGGGCGTCAGGCGTCGATGCCGATGAGCTCGGCCATGTTGTCTGCGAAGAACCGGTCGAGCACCTCGCCCTCGAAGCCTTCCAGCGAGGCGTTGAAGCGGCCCAGCGGGTTCCGGCCGCCCTCGATGTGGGGGTAGTCGCTCGAGAACATGTACAGGTGCTCGTTGGATTCGCGGATCATCGCACCGACGTCTTCGATGGGATACGGGGTGAAGGCCATCTGCCGGGTGATCTGGGCCGACGGCGGCTCGCTGAACGCGGCCAGCTCAGGCTCGGAGCGCCTCCAGGTCTCGACGGTCACGTCCAGCCGTCGCAGCATCTGGGGCACCCAGGCCGCGCCGAGCTCGACGACCCCGCCGCGCAGGTTCGGGTGGCGGCTCAGCACGCCGTCGAGCACCATCACGCCCACGAACGTCTCTGCGGCATGGTGCAGCGCCACCATGTCCTTGCCCCGGACATTCTCGCCGCCGCCCAGCCAGTCCGTCGGGGTCGGGCGGCCGGTGTTCATCCACTCCGGGGCGATCTGCAGCGGGTTCCCGCCGACGTGCAGCAGGAACGGCACGCCGGCTTCGGCCATCTGCGCCCAGACCGGATCGAGGTCGTTGTGACCCGGCGAGCGACCCCCGGCAGGCCGATGCGGCACCCACATGCCGCCGAGCCCGGCTTCGAGCGCGAACGACATCTCGTCGATCGCCATCTGCGGATCGTCGAGCGGCAGCAGCGCCACGCCGATCATGCGATCGTCGTCGGCGCAGAACTCGGCCATGCCGCGGTTGTGAGCGCGGGCGGCGCCGTAGCGGACGTCGTGGTCGAGCTTGGGGTCGAACACCACCTCCGCGCTGAAGGTGGCAAAGACGAACTGCCGGTCGAAGCCCAGCAGGTCGAGCGCCGTCGTGCGTTCGGCTGGGCTGAACGCCCCCAGCGCCTGGTATCCCTTCGGTCCGCGGATCAGATCGTCGCCGAGTGCCACGAGATCGGCCACGGCCTCGGGTGTATGGGATCGGGTTCCTCCCGCCGCCTCGAAGTTGTTCACCGATTCGCCCGCGCTCGCGAATTCGATCTGCGGGAGACGGTTTGCCATGTCGCCCTCAGCATGTGACTGCAGGAAATCCGGCAGCTCCATGAGGTGGCTGTCGGCATCGAGGTAGGTCCGGTCGCTCGCGTAGGCCATAGGCGCAGGTTAGTGAGGAACCCCGGGGGAGTCGCCGGAGCGGGAGATCCGTAGCGCCCCATCGCCAACGTGACCGTCAAATGGCCCTCGGTAGCCTGCCGCGATGGCCGAGCATCACGCGGCAGGCGGGCATCAGCACCACCAGTCCCACGTTTCAGCGGATGAACATCGGCTGACGGCAAGAGTGCTGACGGTCTCGGACGGGGTCATCGCCGGCACTCGCGAGGACCGCAGCGGCGAAGCGCTGGCCGGGGCTCTGGCCGCGGCCGGATACGAGGTAGACCAACGCCGCGTGGTCGCCGACGGCGTCGACACGGTCGCTGAGGCGCTGAGCGAGATGTCAGCCGGCTTCGAAGGCCTCATCGTCACCACTGGCGGCACCGGCTTCACCGAGCGAGATCTCACACCCGAGGGCACCCGCGCCGTGATCGAGCGCGAGGCACCCGGCCTGGCCGAGGCCATGCGGCTGGTGAACCCGCTGGGCCGGCTGTCCCGCGGCGTCGCAGGCATCATCGGCCGCACGATCGTGCTGAACACGCCGGGCTCCACCAAGGGATGCGTGGAGTGCTTCGAGGCAGTGGCCGACGTGCTGCCTCACGCCTTGGCGCTGCTGGCGGGCGAACGGCTGCACTGATGGCAGGCCGGCGCGCTCAGCCGAGGTCTGGCCCCACGAGCACGCCTGCGGCCAAGGCCCCGATGCCGCCACCCGAACCGCTGCCGGACGACATATCCCCGCCCGATGACGGCGCGATGCAGCGTGCTGTGGCTCTGGGCGAGTACGTGCGCGGGACGACAGCACCGAATCCGTGGGTGGGCGCGGTGCTGGTCACCGCCGACGGGCAGACGTTCGAGGGCGCCACCGAGCCGCCGCCAGGCCGCCACGCCGAGATCGTGGCCCTCGACGCCGCTCGCAGGGCCGGCGCCGATCCGGCCGGCGCAGCGCTGTACACCACGCTGGAGCCCTGCTCGCACACCGGCCGCACCGCGCCGTGCATCGAGGCGATCATCGCCGCAGGCATCGGCCGGACCGTCGTCGGCGTGACCGATCCCGACCCCAACGTGTCCGGCAGCGGCATCGAGGCGCTGCGGGATGCGGGCATCGAGGTCGAGGAGGGGGTTGGCGCTGACGCCGCCGCGCACTCGCTGCGCCCGTACCTGCACCAGCGCCGCAGGGGTCGACCGTGGGTGGTGCTGAAGCTTGCTGCCACCCTCGACGGCCGCACCGCAGCGCCCGATGGAACCTCGCAGTGGATCACCTCACCCGAGGCCCGTGCCGACGCCCACGCACTGCGAGCTCGCTGCGATGCCGTGCTGGTCGGCGCCGGCACCGTGCGTGCCGACAACCCGGCGCTGACCGTCCGCGATCTCTCGGTCGATGACGCGCGCCGCCCGCTGCTGGACATGCGTGAGACAGCCGGCGAGCCGGCTGACGCGCCGATCGCCCGCTCCGCTGCCGACCGGCTGGATCCGCGCCGTTTCGTGCTCGGCGTGGCGCCGGCAGACGCCGACGTGCAGCCCTGCGTCGAGGTCAGCGGAGCGCTGCCTGGCGTGCTGAGTCGGCTGGCCGCCGACGGCGTGGTCGAACTGCTCGTCGAAGGCGGCGCGCACGTGGCGGGCGAGCTTCACCGGGCGGGACTCGTCGACGAGTACGTCGTGTACCTGGCGCCCGCCCTCGCGGGGGGCGACGACGGGCTGGCGATGCTGGCGGGGGCCGGCGCGCCGACAATCGGCGATTTCTGGCGCGGCGAGATTGCCGAGGCCCGCGCTGTCGGCCCCGACCTCCGCATCACTGTGCTTCCCGCTGCGCGGACCAGCGGGTAGCCCGCCGGGCGGATCCGGCAGGCTCTCACCGTCGCTCTGCTCAGCAACCTCAGGCGGGCGCACCCGCCGGCTTCCCCCGGTACCGTTCGATACTGGCTCGCGACAAGCAGACCGGGCAGCTCGTTTCTCGTGGAAGGATCTGCGATGTACACCGGACTCGTCGAGGAACTCGGCAGCTTCGCCGGTCGCGACGGCGAGCGCTACCGCTTCAACGCCGCCTTGGTGCTGAGCGATGCCGCCATCGACGACTCCATTTCGGTGAACGGCTGCTGCCTGACCGTCGTCGAGATGGGCGACGGCTGGTGGGAGGCCGATATCAGCGCCGAGACTGAGAAGCGAACGGCACTGGGTTCGCTCGCCGAAGGCGATCCGGTGAATCTCGAGCGCTGCATGCGCTACGCCGACCGGCTCGGCGGTCACATCGTGCAAGGCCACGTCGACGGGGTGGCCACGATCACCAGAGGCGGCCCGGATCTTCGCATCGCCGTCAGCCCGGAAGGCGGTCTGTGCCGGTACCTGGTCGAGAAGGGCTCCGTGACCCTCAACGGCATCAGCCTGACCTGTTTCGACATCGACGACGACGGCGAGGGCGGCTGCGAGTTCTCAGTGGCGCTCATTCCCCACACCATGGCGATGACCACCATGGGGACGGCCCAGCCCGGCGACCTCGTCAACCTCGAAGTCGACGTGCTGGCTCGCTACGTCGAACGCCTGCTCGGCGAGCGCGACGCGACCCAGCCGCAGAACCCGCCAGGGGCCTGAGAGCGGCGGCGGCACGGTGTCACTCGCCGTCCCAGCGCTCCGACAGGCAGAATGGTCCCCCAGCAGATCACGAACGAGCCCGGCATGACCGTCCCCGACCCAGCCGAACACACTCCAGAGGGCTCGCCGTTCGCGGCGATTCCCGATGCGATCGATGCGATCGGCCGCGGCGAGATTGTGGTGGTGGTCGACGACGAAGATCGCGAGAACGAGGGCGACCTCATCATGGCGGCCGAGCACGCCACGCCTGAGACGATGGCGTTCTTCGTGCGCTACACCTCCGGCGTCATCTGCGCCCCCCTGATGGGGGAGCGCCTCGACGAGCTGGCGCTGCCGCTCATGGTGACGGTCAACACCGAGTCCATGCGGACGGCGTACACGGTCACGGTGGATGCCGCCGAAGGCACCTCGACGGGGATCTCGGCGGCGGACCGCTCTCTCACGCTGAACCTGCTGGCCGACCCCAAGTCGAGCGCGAACGACTTCAACCGTCCCGGCCACGTGCTGCCGCTGCGCTACCGGCCCGGCGGCGTGCTCAAGCGAGCAGGCCACACCGAGGCGGCCGTCGACCTGGCCCGGCTGGCCGGCTGCCATCCCGCAGGCGTGCTCTGCGAGGTGGTCAACGACGACGGGACCATGGCCCGCGTGCCTGACCTGATCGAATTCTGCGAGCAGCACGGCCTGCTGCTCATCTCGATTGCCGACCTCATCCGTTACCGGCGTGTCAACGAACGCTTGGTCGATCCGATCTCGGCGGCCCGCATCCCCACCATCTACGGCGAGTTCACCGGGCACGTCTTCCGCGACTTCGACGACACCGAGCACCTGGCGTTGACATACGGGTCGGTGATGGGAGCGGAGCCTGTGCTGGTGCGCGTGCACAGCGAATGCCTGACCGGCGACATCCTGGCGTCGATGCGCTGCGACTGCGGATCGCAGTTGCACAGTGCACTGGAGGCCATAGCCGAGTCGGGCGCGGGCGTGCTGGTCTACCTGCGGGGCCACGAGGGTCGCGGCATCGGCATCGGCCACAAGATCGCTGCGTACTCGCTGCAGGACCGTGGCCGCGACACCGTCGATGCCAACTTGGAGCTGGGCTTGCCGGTGGACAGCCGGGAGTACGGCATCGGGGCGCAGATCCTGGCCGAGCTCGGGGTGCAGCGGATGCGGCTGATGACCAACAACCCCAACAAGATCGGCGGGCTGTCGGGCTACGGGCTCGAAGTCGTCGAACGAGTGCCGACGTCGACGAACGCGAATCCCTACAACTCGGCCTACCTGCGCACCAAGAAGATGCGCCTGGGTCACCTCATGGACGACGAGAGCGACAGCGCAGCCGACGCCGACATCGCAGAAGCACCCCCACTGGCTGACTAGGGCACGATCACCGATATCGGCATCTCGCCTGGGTTGGTGTCGTCGAGATGCCTCGGGTCATGCTGGTTCAGGGCACGATCTTGGATATCGGCATCTCGACGATGTCCGTCGCGCCGCGTTCGATCAGCTCGGGAATGAGCACGTTGATCGTCTGCTTCGGAGCCACTGTCTCGACGGCGTAGGCCTCGCCGCCCCACAGCTCGTTCACGGTCGGCGCCTTCATCGAGGGCAGCACGTCGACCACGGCATCGAGGTGCTCACGGCCGACGTTCAGCTTCACCAGCACCTTGCCGCGCGCGTCCAGCACACCGTCGAGCAGTGTCTTGACCTGCGTCATCGCACGACGCTTGTCCGGGTCGTCGTAGGCAGCCCGATTGGTGAAGATCTCGGTGTAGCTCGTGAGGATCTCGTCGATGATCCGCAGGCCTGCAGCATGCAGGGCCCGGCCGGTCTCGGTGAGGTCGACCACGGCGTCCACGATCTCGGGCGCCTTGGCCTCGGTAGCGCCATAGCTCAGCCGCACGTCCGCATCCACACCTCGCTCAGCGAAGAACCGCCGGGTGAGCTCGGGATATTCGCTCGACACCCGTACCCCGTCCGGCAGGTCGGTGAGCGCCTGGAACTTGCTGTCGTCGGGCACCGCCACCACGATGCGCACCGGCCGCGATGTCGCCTTCGAGTAACGCAGCTCGCCCAGCGAGACCACATCGCTGCTGGTCTCCTCGATCCAGTCCCGCCCCGCGATGCCCAGGTCGAACAGCCCGTCAACCACGTAGGACGGGATCTCCTGGGGACGCAGGATGCGCACATCGTCGATGCGCGGGTCGTCGATCGAGGCGCGGTAATCCACCGCGGAGCCCCGCCGCACGGGCAGGTCCGCGTCTTCGAACAGCTGCAGGGTCGCCGCCTCCAGCGATCCCTTGGGGAGCACGAGCTTGAGCACGGGCGGTAACGGTACCCGCGGCACCCCGTGGCGACGTAGTGGTTTTTCCGGAAGCTCGGACTGCCCGAGACAGCTCGGGCCTGGCGTCTAGCCGGACGCAGTCTGGCGCTTGTGAATCTCGACGTACGCGAGGCGGATCTGCTGCAGTGCACCTCGCAGCGTGTCGCCGGCAGGAAGCTGGTCGGCGAGGTTGTCCACCAGCAGTCCCAGCGCGTCGATCGGGAGCCGCGCCTCCTCGAGATCGGGAGGGTCTCGCTGCAGGTGCAGGGCCGCCAGCTCGAACAGCCCCATCATGTGGTTCTGCACGATCTCGGCCGCTGGCACCGAGACGAGCTGCTCCTGGGCTTCGCGTAGCTGCTCCTGCATCGCGGCCAGCTCTTCGGGATCGAACGGCTCGCCCGTGCGGGGATCAATCGGGAGCCCGGTGTCGGGGTCGATGTCGAGTTCGCCAGCAAAGGCACCTTGGTCGTCGGCCGGGTCGAATGCGCCTCCTTCGTCGGCCGGATCGAATGCGCCTCCTTCGTCGGCCGGGGCCCCTGACGCAACGCCGGTGCTCTCGCGAGGCACCCGGTGCTCACCATCTGGTGTCCACAACGTGCTCATCGGCGACCTTTCTGGCTGTCCCGCAGTGCTGCATATCGCCTGCGCTGTTACCCTACGGCCCCTACAACTGGAACAAGCGGGGTCATGCCTCCACCGAACCGCCCGAGGGCGCGTTGCGGTACCGGGTTCGCACGAGGACGCCGCGTGGACGAGGAGCGTCCTTTGGACAAGCGAGTACGGCCATAGCACGCGCGAGCGACGGTGACGCCCGGATCAACGAGGACATCAGGGTCCGCGAGGTCCGCCTGGTTTCACCCGATGGCGAGCAGATCGGCATCAAGTCGACGCCCGAAGCCCTGCAAATCGCCCGCAGTATGGACCTCGATCTCGTCGAGGTGGCTCCGAATGCCGCCCCGCCGGTCTGCCGGATCATGGATTACGGCAAGTACAAGTACGAGGCTGCACAGCGGGCGAAGGAATCGCGGCGCAAGGCGACGCACACGGGGCTGAAGGAGATGAAGTACCGACCCAAGATCGGGACCGGCGACTTCGGCACCAAGACTGCGAAGGTCTGCAAGTTCCTCGAGGACGGCCACAAGGTCAAGGTCACCGTCATGTTCAGGGGACGCGAGGTGTTCCATCCCGAGCTGGGCGGCCAGATTCTCGAGCGAGTCGCCGAGGCAGTCGCCGACATCGGGAAGGTCGACCAGTTCCCCAGGCTCGACGGGCGCAACATGACCATGTTGCTGAGCCCGGACCGAGCCTCTCGTCAGCGCCGCAAAGCCAACGATCCGCCGGCCGACTGACTTCGGGCCAGACGATCAGTCAACCAGGGGGCACCGTGCCCTCCGGCGGTCGGACTCGCGCCCAGCGAAGCCAACTCAGCGTCACCAAAGCAAGGCAGCACACCATGGGAAAGATGAAGACACACAGCGGCGCCAAGAAGCGCTTCAAGACCACGGGCTCCGGCAAGCTCGTCCGGCGCAAGCGCAACCGCAACCACCTGCTCGAGAAGAAATCGTCCAAGCGCAAGCGGCAGCTGGCTATGGAGGGCGACGTATCAAAGGCAGACGCCAAGCGCATCAACCGGATGCTGGGCCGCTGAGGCCCGCCCGCAGGACCGATCCAAGAGACACCGGAGAATCAACGTGGCACGAGTCAAGCGATCCGTCGCCAGCCGCACCCGCCGCAAGGCCACCCTGGCCCAGGCGAAGGGCTACTACGGCAACAAGAGCAGGTCGTTCCGGGCCGCCAACGAGCAGCTCATGCACAGCGGCCAGTACGCGTTCCGCGACCGCAGGGCGCGCAAGGGCGAGTTCCGCCGGCTGTGGATCCAGCGCATCAACGCAGCCGCACGTCAGAACGGCACGACCTACAGCCGGCTTGTCCATGGACTGGACATGGCCGGGATCACCGTCGACCGCAAGAACCTGGCAGACCTCGCCGTGAGCGATCCTGCAGCATTCACGGCGATCGCCCAGCGCGCCGAGGCTGCACTCGGCGGCGCGGCCAACTCGGCCGCCGGTGACGGCGGCGCGGCCAACCCAGCAGCCTGAGCACCCCCGAGCCGACCGCACCCTCGAAGGCCGCGCTGGCGCGGCTGTCACGATTGGTGCGCGACCGGCGCCAGCGCGACGCAACTGGCATGGCCGTCGTGGAAGGGCCTCGGGCTGTCGACGGGGCTCTGGCCAGCGGAGCGATGCTCGAAGCGGTGTTCGCTCGCCCTGAGCTGGTGGGTCGCTACGCGCCCGCATCGGGCATCGGGGATCATCCCGACGCAGCCCGGCTCGGGCCGGACTACCGGAACCGGATCGGTGCGATCCATCCGGTACCCGCCGACGAGCTCGACCCCCTGGCCGATGCCATGAATCCCCAAGGGGTGATGGCGATCGCCCGCTTCGCCGACTCCCCGCTCCCCGTCGCAGCGAGCATGCCGCGCGTCGTCGTGCTCGAAGCAGTGCGCGACCCGGGCAATGCCGGTGCAGTGGTCCGCAGCGCGGTGGCAGCCGGATTCGGCGCCGTGATCGCGACCGGGGGCACGACCGACCTGTGGAGCCCCAAGGCGCTGCGCGGGGCGGCAGGACTGACGTTCGGGTCGACGGTCAGCCGCGGGCATCCCACCTCTGAGGTGCTCGACGCTCTCGCCGACGCCGCGCATCTGCGGGTGCGTGCCGCGCCTGACGGCGAGGTGGCACTGGACGACCTGCCGCGCTCGGATCGCATGGCACTGGTGGTGGGCAACGAGGCGCACGGGCCCTCCGACGATGCTGTGGCCGGCACCGACGTGGCAGTCTCGATTCCCATGCACCATCCCGTCGATTCTCTCAACGTGGCCGTGGCTGCTGCGGTGCTGATGTACGCGATGCGAGTGCGCGCCGCAAATAACTGACCATTCGGCTCTGCGGAGTCGTACCCTGCCTGCCGTGAATGGCCCGGACAGCGACGCAGGTCTCCAGACGCTTCTCGCCGACATCGACGCTGCACGAAGCCACGGACTGGCTGCGATCGCCGCTGCGTCCAGCATCGAGGATCTGGCGCACACCGAGTCGGGGCTGTTCGGGCGCAAGTCCGCACTCGGGCAGATCAAGCAGGGCTTCGGCTCGCTGCCCGTCGAGATGCGCGCCACTGCCGGGCGCGCGCTCAACGAAGCCCAGCAGGAGCTGCGCACTGCCCATGCCGCCGCGGCAGACGATCTTGCCGCCGCGGCGCGCCGAACTCAGCTCCAGCGCGAATGGCTGGACCTCACCGAGACTCCCCCGGGCCCGAGGCGGGGGCACCTTCACCTCGTCACCCAGACCACCGAGCGTCTCGAGGACGTGTTCGTCGGCATGGGCTTCACGGTGTCTGAAGGGCCTCAAGCGGAGACCGACTGGTACAACTTCGAGGCACTCAACCTGCCCGCCGCGCACCCTGCTCGCTCGATGTGGGACACGCTCTACCTGGACCTGGGCGAGCGCACCGAGCTCGGTGACGGCGAGGGCGGCGAGGCATCCAACGTGGTGCTGCGCACGCACACCTCGCCGGTGCAGATCCGGGTGATGGAAGTGCAGCCGCCGCCGATCTACACGATCTGTCCGGGGCGCGTGTTCCGGCGCGATACAGCGGATGCCAGCCACATGCCCGTGTTCCACCAGCTCGAAGGTTTGGTGGTGGACCGGGGCATCTCCTTCGCCGACCTTGCGGGGACGCTGGAGGAATTCACCTCGGCGTATTTCGGCAGGTCGATCTCGTCACGTCTGCGACCCTCGTACTTCCCGTTCACCGAGCCGTCGGCGGAGTTCGACATCAACTGCGTGATCTGCGAGGGCGCCGGCTGCCAGACCTGCCAGCGCACCGGCTGGATCGAGCTGGGCGGCTGCGGCATGGTGCATCCGAACGTGCTGACGAACTGCGGTATCGACTTCGAGGAATGGACTGGGTTCGCGTTCGGCTTCGGCATCGACCGTCTGGCGCTGATGCGCCACGGCATCGACGACCTGCGCGACATGTACACCAACGACATCCGGTTCCTGAACCAGTTCTGATGCCCGCGAATCTGTTCTGTCGAGGGGGTCAACCCCGATGAAGGTGCTGCTGAGCTGGCTGCGCGAGTTCGCCCCCATCGATGGCGATCCCGCCGAGCTGGCCGACCATCTGAGCGACCTCGGCATGGCTGTCGAGGAGATGCGGGTGCTGCCCCCGCTCGACGGTGTGGTGGTGGCCCGCGTCGCAGGCTTGCGGCCCCACCCCGAGGCCGACCGTATCCAGCTCGTCGATGTGGAGCTGCCGGGCGCGACGGGGGAGGGAACCGGCGGCGCACTGCAGGTGTGCTGCGGCGCGTTCAACATGAACGAGGGCGATCTGGTGCCGCTTGCGACCGTGGGCACCACGATGCCCGGCGGGCTCGAGATCGGCGAGCGCCGCCTGCGCGGCCAGCTCTCGCAGGGGATGTGCTGCTCAGCCGCCGAGCTGGGTCTGGGCGATGACGCCGAGGGCATCATGATCCTGCCTGGCGACTTCGAGCTCGGCGCCCCGCTGATGGACCAGGTCGGTCTCGCCGGCGACGTGCTGTATGACCTCGAGGTCAACCCGAACCGTCCTGATGCCATGTCGGTTGCCGGGGTGGCTCGGGACCTCGCAGCCCGCCTCGGCGTCCCGTTCGGGATTCCCTCCCCGACCGTCGGCGAGGTCGGCGAGGACATCGCGACGGTGGCATCGGTGGAGATCGTCGATCCCGATCTGTGCGGCCGCTTCGGGGTGCGCGCCATCGCGGACGTGTCCATCGGCCCCTCACCGCTGTGGATGCAGTTGCGTCTGGTCTTGTGCGGGATGCGCCCGATCAACTCTGTTGTGGACGTCTCCAACTACGTCATGCTCGAGCTGGGCACGCCGAACCACACCTACGACCTGGCGCTGGTACCGGGTGGCCACCTCGGGACGCGGCGCAGCCCTGGCGGCGAGAGCGTGGTGACGCTGGACGGCACCGAACGCGAGATGCTCCCCGGCGACGGCGTGATCGTCGACCGGGACGATCGGATCATCGGCATCTCGGGCGTGATGGGCGCTGCCAACACCGAGATCAGCGACCGGACCACGGCAGTCCTGCTCGAGCTCGCTTGGTGGGATCGCCTGTCGATTTCGCGGACCTCCCAGCGGCTGGGCCTGCGCTCGGAAGCCTCGATGCGCTTCGAGCGCGGCACCGATCACGAGCTGGTGCCCATCGCCCTCGACCGGTTCTGCGAACTGCTGGACCGGGTGACCCACGGCGGCGTGTCGGTGTGCCGCGGCCGGCTCGACGGTCGCGGCGATCTGCCCCCGACCACCCGCGTCCGTGTGCGCCCGGCCCGCATGAGCCACCTGCTGGGGCGGTCATTCAGCGCCGATGAGCTGCGTGGCCTGCTCGATCCCATTGGTCTGCAGTGCACTGTGCCCGATGACGGGGCGCTGGAAGTGACCATTCCCAGTTTCCGACCGGACGTGGCCACCGAGACCGACGTAGCCGAGGAGGTTGCCCGTCACTACGGGTACCAGCGACTGGGCCGCACCGTCCCGCGTTCACCCGAGCCGGGTCGACTGACGCCGGCCCAACGATTGCGTCGCGAATTGCGGCGTGTGCTGGTGGGGGCGGGACTGTCCGAAGCCATGCCCAACCCGTTCCTGGCTCCCGATGCCGTGCGCCGGGCCGGGATCGACGGCGCAGAACCAGTACGACTCCTGAACCCGCTCGCGACCGAGGAATCCGTCCTTCGGCCGTCGCTGCTCCCCGGCCTGATTGCCGCAGCTGCGTACAACTCCTCCCATCGCAACGACTCCGTGTCGCTGTTCGAGATCGGCGTCGTGTTCGGTGCTCCCTCGGCGCGGAGCGCGAATGGCGGGCTGCCCACCGAGACGGAGCACCTCGGCGCCATCTGGGCCGGGGGCGACGTCGGCGACGCCGTCCACCTGTGGGATCTCATCTGCGATGCGTTCGGGCTTGACGCTTCGCTGAAGAATGCCGAGGACCTCGGCGGCATGCACCCCGTGCGCGCTGCCGAAGTGATGCTCGGCGACCTGCCGATCGGCATTGTCGGCGAGGTCGATCCCGTCGTGAGCGAGCGTCACGGGCTCACCGAGCGCTGCGGCTGGCTGCAGATCGACGTGGAATCGTTGCTGAGCGCGGCGGCGGGAACGGCTGAGCGGCCGTACCAAGTGGTGTCCACCTACCCCTCGAGCGACATCGACCTGGCTTTCGCCGTCCCCGACAGCGTTCAGGCATCCCAGATCGGGGACACGCTGCGGGCCGCCGGGGGCAGCGAATTGCGCTCAGTCGAACTGTTCGATGTCTACCGGGGCGACCAGCTGGCATCCGGCACCCGCTCGCTGGCCTACCGCCTGCGGATGCAGGCCGACGACCGCACGCTCACCGACGAGCAGGTCGCAGAGATCCGTCAGCGCTGCATCGACGCGGTGGAGCACACCCACGACGCAGTGCTGCGTTGAGGCGCCGTACCCCGCGGATTGGCAGCCGAGTGCCTGCGGGCCGGACTCAGTAGCCCAGGTCGAGGTAGACGGGGCCGATCAATGGCTCGCCCGCAACCCGCAGCGCCACGTTGGCGGTGATCCGTTCGGCCAGCAGCGCGAGGCCCATCTCGGGGGTGTTGCCGATGTGGGGAGTGATGAGGCAGTTGGGCAGGCTCCACAGCGGGTGGCCGCCGGGGAGCGGCTCGGGGTCGGTCACGTCCAGCGCTGCACCGCCGATCTCGCCGGCCCGCAGGGCGGCAACGAGATCGTCGGTGACGATGTGCCCGCCTCGGGCCACATTCACGATCCAGGCATGGTCGGGCAAGGCGGCCAGCTCGGCTGCGCCGATGATGCCCGCCGTGGCCGGCGTGAGCGCCAGTGCGAGCACGAGCACATCGGTGCCCGGCAGTACCTGCGCCAACGCATCCGGACCGACCACGCGTTCGGCCCCGGTCATGGATGCCGGGCGGTTGCGCACCACGGTCACGTCGCATCCGAAGGGCCCCAGCAGACGCAGCAGCGATTCGGTGATGCCGCCGCCGCCCAGCACGGTCACCGCGGCACCGAGCAGGTTGCGACCCTCTGGTTTCTCCCAGCGCCGGGCACGGGCGTATGACGCCATGCCGCGCATGCCCGCGAGTGCCAGCATCAGCGCGTGTTCGGCAACGGGCTCGGCGTACACGCCCTTGCCGCAATACCACTCGACCGCCGGCCGGGCGGTCACGATGTCGACGACAGGTTCGATGCCGGCGTAGGGCAGCTGCACCCAGTCGATGCCGGGATTGGCATCCACCAATTCGCCGATCCGGTGCGCCTGGGTGGGCTCGGCCCACACGAGTGCCGACGCTGCGTCCGGCGTGCTCACCGTGCCCCCGCCGCGCACCACGGCATCAGCCAGTACCGGACGCCTCCAGCAATCGGGCTCGACGGCGACCAGCACGCTCATCGCGTCGCCGCCGTAGCTCTCTGTGTGCGCCGCACTGCCTGGGTTCCTCAGCGGATGTCGGCCGCGAGGCCGCCGTCGGCGCAGATGATCTCACCGGTCACGAAACTGGCTTCGTCGCTGCACAGGTACAAGCAGGCGTTGGCGATATCGGCGGGCTCACCGAGCCTTCCCAGGGGGGTTTCGCGCTCGCGCCCGCGTACCCATTCGTCGCTGTCGGTCATGAAGGCCGTCATGGGCGTGCGGATATATCCCGGCGCGATGGCGTTGACCCGGATTCCGTAGCGGTTGAGCTCCAGCGCCGCGCAGCGCGTCAGCATCCACACGCCTGCCTTGGACACGCAATAGTCCGCTCCGCCCGGCAGCGCCATCAAGCCTGCTACCGAGGCGATATTCACCACGGCACCGCCCCCGCTGTCCCGCATACGGCGCGCGACAGACTGGTTGGTGAGCATGACCCCGGTCAGATTGACGTCGAGCACCCGCTGCCACGACTCGAGCGACTTGCCAAGCAGCCACTGGTCGCCTCCCTGCCACGAGTCCCGGCCGACCTGGTCGGGGATCTCACGGCTGATGTAGCCCGCATGGGAGATGCCCGCAGCGGCCACGCAGGCGTCGAGCCGGCCGAACGCAGCCACGGCGGCGTCGGCCATGGCTTCGTTCTGGTCGGGGTCGGCCGTGTCCACCTGCGTCCAGATTGCCCGGCGCCCACGGTTGGTGATCTCCGCTGCCACGGCTTCGGCCCGGTCGGGATTCAGGTCCGCCACGACCACCGCAGCGCCCTCGGCTGAGAAGCGCAGCGCGCACGCCCGCCCGATGCCAGAGGCGCCGCCGGTGATGACGGCGACCCTGCCGTCCATGCGACCCCCAGAGGTTCCCTCGTCAGACAATGGCCCGTCCTCTCGTGGTGTTCGGCCCCGCCGGGTCGTCGGGTGCGACTTCTAGCGGCCGGCGGCCATCACGCCGCCGTCGGGGAAGATGATCTCGCCGGTGACGAAGCCGGCCTCGTCGCTGCACAGGTACAGGCAAGCGTTGGCGATGTCATCAGGCACGCCGAGGCGGCCCAATGGCGTCTCCCGCTCGCGTGCCTGCACCCACCGCTCGTTGCCCAGCACCGCACCGCTCATCGACGTCTGGATATAGCCGGGCCCGACGGCGTTCACGCGGATGCCGTAGCGGCTCAGCTCCAGCGCCGCGCAGCGCGTCAGCATCCACACGCCGGCCTTGGACACGCAGTAGTCGGAGCTGCCCTTGAGCACATTGGTGCCGGCGACCGAGGAGATGTTGACGATGGCGCCGCCGCCGCTGTCGCGCATCTTGCGGGCCACTGCCTGGTTGGTGAGCATGACTCCCGTCAGATTGACGTCGATCACCCGCTGCCACGACTCCAGCGACTTGTCGATGAAGAACATGTCGCCGCGGTCGAAGCGGTCCTGACCCTGCTGCTCTTCGATTTCGCGGCTGACGTAGCCGGCGTGGGAGATCCCGGCTGCGGCGACGCAGGCGTCGATGCGCCCGAACGCGTCGACCGCGGCGACAGCCATGGCGTCGTTTTGTTCCTGCTGGGAGGTGTCCACCCGCACGGCGATGGCATCGCGCCCGAGCGCGCTGATCTCGTCTGCGACGCTTGCCGCACGGTCCGGATTGAGGTCGGCCACCACGATCGATGCGCCCTCAGCGGCGAAGCGGAGCGCGCACGCCCGCCCGATGCCAGACGCCCCTCCGGTGATCACCGCCACCTTGCCCGCCATCCGGCCTGATGTGTCCGACGACGCCGCTCCACGCGGCGCTGGATCATGTGATGTCATTGGGTCTCCTGCGCTGTGAGTCAGCCTGTGCCGCTGACCGAGCAAGATCATGCCCCAATTGCGCAACTCGGGTCGGCTGAAGCAGCAGTTCAGCCGTTCTTGCCGACCCGGTCCTTCAGGTCCTCGCGCCGCCCGCGGATGAGTCGCCAGGTGACCCGCTCGTGGCGCGGCGAGATGCCCATGGCCTGCCGGATGACCGTCTCGTCGACATCTGCAGGCGCCGGCGAGAAGCCGATCTCGGTGGCCATGCGCACCCCGTTGCGAGCGAAGAACGACGACGCGATCCGCTCGAACTGCGCCAGCACCTCCATGTCGGGCTCCAGCTCGCCGGTCACCGAGCACAGATAGGCGAAATTCTTGATGAACAGCATCAGCTCTTTGGGAATGCGAGCCCCGTTCGCCAGCAGTCCTGAGATCAGGGCCCTGAACTCGGCGGTGAACTCCGCTTCGGTCAACTCCAGAGGGTCGAACGCGGGCCGGTCCAGGCGCAGGTCGGCGATCACCCGCTCGGGGCTGCTGCCGGGGCCGAAGGCGCCCAAGTCGATCATCCCCGAGACCTGCGACTGCAGGTCGCCGGTGAGCAGGCCCACGACGTAACGGAGGAACGCCACGCGTTTGGGTCCCTCGAGGCGACCGGTGATGCCGAAGTCGACGAGCCCGATCACCGGCGGTTCGCCAGGCGACATCGCCTCGGTGTCGATGAAGACGTTGCCGGCGTGGAAGTCTCCGTGGAAGACGCCCGACATGCACGCCCCGTGCAGCAGGGCATCGTTCATCTGGCGGAAGATCGCGGCAGCATCGCCGTCGGAGAGATCGCCGGGGCGCAGCTCGCTGAGCGGGCGGCCCCCCACGGGGCTCATGACGATCACCCGTTCGGTGACGCCGTCGAGCCTCACCGACGGCAGTTCCCAGCGACCCGACGTGGTCGCCCGCAGCGCATGGTCTACTTCGAACAGATTGGCTACCTCCACCCGGAAGTCGAGTTCCTCGGTGATGGTCTCGGCGAAGAGCTCCACGAGCGCGGGCGGGTTGGCGAGCGCAGTGATGGGGATGCGGCCGACGAGTCTGGGGGCGATCCATGCCAGCACCGCCAGATCCCGCTCGACGCGCCGACGGATGCGCGGCCGCTGCACCTTGACCATCACTCGGGTGCCGTCGGCCAGCCACGCTTCGTGCACCTGCGCTATCGAGGCGGCAGCGGTGGGCTCGGTCTCGAATCGCGAGAATCGATCATCGAGGGGGCCCAGTTCGTTCTCGACCAGTTTGCGTACCGCTGACCACCGCTCGGCCGGCACCCGGTCGCGGCACATCCGGCACTCGGCCACGAGAGCGTCGGGGAAGACTCCCTCGCCCGCAGCGATCAGCTGCGCGAGCTTGATGTATGCGGGACCGAGCTTGGCGGCTGCAATGCGCAGCCGCCGGTAGATGCGTTCGCGCCGCTGGTCAGCGTCGAGCCGACGGTCCAGCAGGCGGCCCGCGTAGACGGCCCACCCGATGCGAGCCGCGGTGACGACGAGGCGCCGCAGCGGAGGAAACCGCGGGCGGTCGATCAGCTCAGGCACGCTGTCGCTGATCGCCCGGCGCAGCGGTGCCACCGACGCGAGGAAGCTGTCGCGCTCGGGGGAGACGCCGCCGCGGACATGGCTGCGGGGGACCGGCCGCGTCCCGGCCTCGAAGTGGGACGGCGATGGGGGAGCGTTCAGCCGCAGCTGCATGCGCTCAGGGCCCCAGATGCCCATCGACAGCGGCTTCCACACCACCGGTTCGCTTACCTCGAAGCGCTCCACGCGCTCGGTGAAGGCGCGAAGCGCTTCCTGCAGCTCGGCACGCGCCAAGAACGCGCCGAGGCAGTGGTGAGCGCCGCTCCCGAATGCCAGATGCGGGTGCTCACGGGGGATCGACGGATCGAACTCGTAGGGATCCGGCTCGACGAGCGCGGCATGCGAACGCGGACCCGACGCTGTGTCGCCGTGGGCCGGGCATCCGCCCGACAGGCTCGCGGCGTGCAGTCCGATCATGACCACCGTGCCGGCCGGGAACAGCAGGCCGTCCACGACGATGTCGTGCGTCGCGATGCGCATCGCGGTGCGAACCGCACCGATGTAGCGCAGCGACTCCTCGACGTAGGCCGGAATCCGGTCGGGATCTGCTCGCAAGGCGGCGTAGGTGTCGGGCCGATCCGCAAGCACTGCGAGCGTGGCGCCGAGTTGGTTCCGGGTCGTGTCGGTGCCGGCGATCAGCAGCGCCTCCACCATGCCGATCAGTTCGTCGGGGCTCAGCCGGTCGCCCTCGGAGGAGACCTCGATCAGCTCGCTCAGCAGGTCGTCGGCGGGTTCTCGGCGGCGCCGCTCGATCAGGTCCACCACGTAGGCACCCAGTTCGGCCTGCGCGACGGCGATGTCGCCCAGCCGCTCCACAACGGCCTCGGCGTCGCCGTCGAACAGCCCGAAGATGGTCTCCGCCCAACGGCCGAATTGGGCCCAGTCGTCATCGTTCACGCCGAGCAGCCGGCAGATGACCGGCACCGGGTAGGGATCGCACAGCGCCGAGACGATCTCGCCGCCGCCGGCGGAGACCAGCGGGTCGATCAGGCGTGACGCATGCGCTGCCATGAAGGGCCGCAGCCGATCGGCTGCGGCGGGCGTGAAGGCTCGGCCGAACAGCCTGCGCAACCGGCGATGGTCGGCACCTTCGAGGGCCAGCACGTTGGGTCTGGCGCGCATCGCGTCGTCACCCGCGCCGGGCGAGCCTTCGCGGCGGGCGCGAGCCATGAACGCGCTGAAGTTCACCGGTGAGCGCCCATTGTCGTGCCGGCCGGTGCCGTCGAGCATGGCGACACCGGCAAGCATCGAGATCCAGGTGGGCTCGCGCAGGATCGTCCGTGCCTGGTCGTAGCCGTGAACGAACAGCCCGAACGGTGTCCGCACCACCCAATCGCCCGTGCGGCTGAGCTCTCGGCTCATCGCAACCAGGTCGGCGAACGCTCCGATGGCGAAGTCCGCGTAGGGCACCGCACCCTCATCGTCGACCGATCGGATCGGCACCCCGGTCAGGTTCAGCGCTGCCGCCGTGCTGTTCACAGCCCTATCTCATCATGATCCGCCGGCACTCCCACCGCGCGCCAAGGAGACCTGGGCACACTCTTGAGGTGGGTGCGGTTCGCTGGCTGATGGCAGGCTGCGCTGCCGCGCTGGCGGCAGCCGGCTGCTCGGTGGCTGAATCGACGAGAACCGGCGGGCTTGTCCCGCCCGCGACTGTCGCAGTCGCGACCTCGCCGCCCGCCGTGGTGACGGTCGGTTTCGACGACGACCTCGCCGCGGCCATATCTGGTGTGAACCGCCCGCCGGCGACCGCCGGCGCGCCCGCGACGGCGCCTGCGGTACTGACCAGCGAGAACTCAGCCCCCTGGACGAGCCCTGCGGTGCCCGCCAGCACGAACGGCGCGCTCACCGAAGCGGCGCTGGCAGTGCTGGACGCAGCGGAGCCGCTCGAGGGCTTTCGCGAGGGTGTGCTGGGCGTGGGCGGGCCGGCGGGCACCCAGGTCTGGCCGGTCATCATCGCTGACACTGCGGCGGCCCGCCAGCGTGGGCTGATGGGAGTTGCCGACTTCGCGGCGCTTGGCGGTTACGCGGCAATGGTCTTCATCTTCCCCGAGGACACCGGCGGCGCATTCTGGATGCGCGACACGCCGCTGCCGCTGCGCATCACCTTCGTGTCGGCCGACGGCTCGGTGGTGTCGGGCACCGAGATGGTGCCCTGCCTGGCACCGACTCCCCTCGACGAGTGCGAGCGCTACTTCGCTGACGGGCCCTACCGGCTCGCCGTCGAGCACCCGATCGGTCCGGAGTTCGATCTCGGCCTCGACAACGCTCAACTCGTCGAAGTCACCATCCAATAGCGCTGCTGCATCTGGCGAATAGCGCTGCCGCATCCGGCAACGCCCGATCGGAACGGAACCGGATTGCACCGCTGCGAACTACGCTTCGGGCCGCAGCCGCTCGATGCGGCATCGCCAAGTCGTCGCGACAGGAGTTGACTCCCAACCATGCTGAGATTCGCCGAAGAAATCCTCCTCCTGCTGCTGCGAGACGATGACGGCAAGCTGATCCACGTGCCCGAGCGCACGCTCGACCGCGTCATCGCCGGCTCGGTGCTCATGGACCTGGCCATGGAGAACCGGATCGACACCGATCTGCAGAAGCTCATGCTGGTCGACTCCACGCCGATCGGCGACGGCCTGCTCGACCCCACCTTGGCGCAGATTGCCGCGCAGCAAGGAGAAAGCGACTCGCGTTACTGGGTGGAATTCGTGGCGGCACGGGCCGAGGGCATCCGCGAGGAGGCGTTCGCCCGCCTTGTCGACAAGGGGATTCTCGAGCGCAAGGACGATCGTCACCTGTGGGTGTTCCGCTCCCGGCGTTACCCGATGGTCGACGGCAAGGCCGAGCGCGAGGTGAAGCTGCGGATCATGGGCGTGCTGTTCAGCGACGAGATCCCCAGCCCGCGCGACGTCGTGATCATTGCGCTGACCGATGCGTGCGGCATCTTCGGCGAGCTGCTCTCCAAGGCCGAGCTCGAGCAGGCGACGCCGCGCATCGAGCAGGTGCGCAAGCTGGACCTCATCGGACAGGCCATGACTCAGGCCATCCGGGACATCGAGATGTGGCTGGCGAGTTCCACCGTCAGCCGCTTCATGCTGTAAGCCCGGCGGCACGGCACGCGAGTACCGCAGCGATCCGCTCCTAGCCGTCCTCGAGGGTCTCGCTGCCGCGGTACATGGCTTGGCGGCGGACGCCGCTGACGTAGGTCTGCACGGCGTCGTCGGCCGGTGTGCGCTCAGCGTCCCAGCGTCCCCAGTGGATGAGCTGGTCGAGCGGGTGGCGGTAGCGCGACTCGGCGCGTCGGTGCGGCCAGCCGATGGGAATCGTGGCGATGGGGACCAGCGGCTCGGGCACGCCGAGCAGGTCCCGCAGCTCGCGGGCCGTCGTGTCCTCGCCCCCGCCGCTGAGCCACGCCGTGGTGAGCCCGTACGCGGCCGCCGCCAAGTGCATGTTCTGGGCGGCCGCGCCCACCGACGCGAGCAGGATCTTCTCGTTGTTCGCTGCGTATTCCTCGCTCCAGCTCGGGTGGTCGCTGACCGGGTAGGAGTCCACCCAGCGCGGATCGCAGAAGAGGACAACGATGGCTAGCGAGTTGTGCAGCCAGTGCTTCTTGTGGACGTGAGGAAAACCGCGGCAGTGCTCGACCAGCCGGTCTGCCTGCCGCACGAACACACCAGAGACGGCGAGCACATCGTCGCGGTCGGCCGCAACGACGAAATGCCACGGCTGAGTGTTGGCACCCGATGGCGCCCAGCGACCTGCCTCGCAGATGCCTCGCAGCACTTCGGTGGGCAGCGGCTCAGCCGGAGGCTCGAAGCTGCGGACCGAGCGTCGGAGCCGGATCACCTCCATGAGCGAGCTGAAGCGCGGGGCGTTCAGGTCGGTGTTGGACGGAGTCGGGCCAGACATGGCCGCAAGCTACTTGGGTGCGGGAGACGCACCGCTGTTGCCGGCTGCGGACTGCGCCCCCTTCTAGAGTCGCTGCATGGCGGCAGAGGCAATTGACCCCGACCAGCTTGCGCTCACCGAGCTCGACGCCGTGTACGCCGCGATCATGAGCGAGGTGGTAGCCACCGGCGTGGCGCCGCACTATGCGGAATTGGCGCGTTCGCTGGACGTCGAACCCCTGCGGGCCAAGGCGCTGGTCACACGGATCATCGAGCTCACGCCGGGCTGGCTGCACCCGGGCACCGACTACATCGCGTCGTTCCCGCCGTTCAACAACCAGCCCACCCAGTACCGGGTGAGCGTCGACGGCGAGCAGCGCTGGTTCGCCCAGTGCGGCTTCGAGGCGTTGGCGTGCCGCTGGCTCTTTCCCGGACGCAACGTCACCGTCGATGCGGCGTGCCTGCTGGGCGGCGAGCCGCTGCGGATCGAGATGCGCGACGAAGACATCACCATGATCGACCCGCCGACGATGGTCGGCTACACGCGCAGCCCCGTCGGCGGCGACGCTGCGAACCGACCGTTCCGCTGAGCGGGCATGAACCTCTTCCGGTCGGAAGAGCACGCCCGCGACTGGGAAGAGTTCGAGCCCCGCATGGCTCACCTGCTGCGGCCGGTCGAGTGGTGGGCCGACACGTTCGCGACGCCGATGTTCCGGGCGAGGGCACGCGCCGATTTCATCAGCTGGGCCACCGGACCCGAAGGTGCAGCGGCTTTCGAGGAGCTGCGACAGCGCATGGCTCCGCCCCGTCCCGACGTGCGGGCCACCGCGGCTGCGGCGGCAGCACTCAGCAAGGTGGATCTCAGCGTGATTGACGGGTCCTCAGCCGAGGACCGCAGCGTCGAGATGCAGCTGCTGCGATTGTGGCCGGCGGCGGTGCCCGTCGAGACGGCACGGCACTGGCGCAACGCAGCACGGGGGATGATCGTTGCCATTCCCGCCGATCCGCTGCCGGAGGTCGACGCGCAGGCGTGGATCGAGACGCGCAGATCGGCCGTGCGCGATGTGCAAGCCGCGACCGGCTGGCTCGCACGTGCCGATGTGGGCGCGGGAGACGTGCGACTCACTCATCGGCTGGCGCAGATGGGCTGGCAGGGCGACGTCGCCGACCAGCCAGCCTGGACTGCCATGGAGCAGTCGGCCCGCGCGGTACTCAAATGCCGCTCCCTGGCCGAACTTGCCTGAGCCTCGGCCGGCGCATCCCGAGGAGTCGCGGCCGCACGGTGTGCCGCGCTGTGTCAGCCCGCCAGCGAGAGCACGGCGTTGAGCGTCGCCTGGGCCCCTGCGGTCGCATGCTCGGGCAGGATCGACTCGGCCTCGTTGTGCGACAGGCCGTCTGCGCACGGGATGAACAGCATCCCCGTCGGTGCCACCTGCGAGACGTAACAGGCGTCATGGCCCGCACCCGAGGTGATGTCGACCGCCTCGAAACCCGCGGCGGCTGAACCGGCACGCACGGCCTCGACGACGGCGGGGTCAAAGACGATGGGCGGCGAATACCAGATCTGCGAGATCGCAGGCTTGGGCGGCAGACCTGCGGGGGCGTTGCCGGGACCTCCCCCGAATCGCTCGCTCGCTGCGAAGGCCAGCAGCTCGTCGTGCATCGAGGCGAGTTCGACAGCGTCGGGATGCCGGAGGTCGATCGTCAGCTCCACCGTGCCGGCCACGGTGTTGCGCGAGCCGGTCCCGGTTGCCAGCGTGCCGACCGTGGCGCGTCCCTCCGGCGCCCTGCGGCGGGCAATCGCGTCGGCCTCGCAGACCAGCAGCGCAGCGCTCACCATCGCATCGGACCGGTGCTCCATCGGAGTGCTGCCTGCGTGCGCCGACTGGCCCTCGATCGTCACGTCGTACCAGCGGATGCCCTGCACTCCGGTCACCGTGCCGAGCGTGACGCCGGCAGCCTCCAGAATTGGCCCCTGCTCGATGTGCGGCTCGATGTAGTGCCCGATCGGTCGTCGGCCGGCACCATCGGGCTGGCCGCACGGCTCAGGGCCGTCGTAACCGATGCGCACCAGCTCGGCGCCCAGCGTCGTGCCGTCCACTCCGGGAGCAGCCAGACCTTCATCGAGGCTGAACGCGCCCGCGTAGACGCCAGAGCCGATCATCGCCGGCGGGAAGCGCGCTCCCTCTTCGTTCGTCCACGACACGACCTCGATCGGCGCCGCAGTGGCGACGTCGCCTTCGGCCAGCACCCGCAGGATCTCCAGACCCACCATCACGCCGTAGGCACCGTCGTACCGGCCGCCGGTGGGCTGGCTGTCGAGGTGGCTGCCGATCACCACCGGTGCTCGATCGGGGTCGGTTCCCTCACGGCGGGCGAACAGGTTGCCCATCTGGTCGACATGAACCGAGCAGCCCAGCTCGCGCGCCCATGCCACGAACCTCTCACGGCCGGCCAGATCCTCATCGGTGAGGGCGACGCGGGCGACGCCGCCCGCAGGCGTGGCACCGATCTCGGCCAGCTCGCCGAGCGTTCGCCACAGACGTTCCCCGTCAACTGAGTGGGTCGATGCGCTCACGGCGGTCACCTCCAAGCAGGCGGGTCGGGCCCCGGGGCGGGGCCTCAGTTCAGCGGTCGGGCCGACGGCGGGATCGGACGGGGGAGCGCAGTGTGGCCCATCAGCGCTTCGTCCACCGCGGCGGCACACGCCCGGCCCTCGGCGATGGCCCACACGATGAGGCTCTGGCCGCGCCCCATGTCGCCGCACACCCACACGCCGTCGACCGTGGTGCGGTAGTCCTCGTCGCGAGCCACGTTGGAGCGAGCGTCGGTCTCGACGCCGAGCTGCGCCAGCAGGCCTTGCTGCTGGGGGCCCACAAAGCCCATGGCCAGCAGCACCAGCTCGCACTCGAGCTCGAACTCGCTGCCTTCGACCCTGTTGAAGCGCCCGTCGCTGAACTCCACCTCGTGAGCCTGCAGGGCCCTGACCGCGCCGTAGGCATCGCCCAGGAACTGCTCGGTGTTGACCGAGAACACCCGGTCGCCGCCCTCCTCATGCGCCGAGGAGGTCCGGTAGATCATCGGGTACGTCGGCCACGGGTTGGCCGAGGATCGTTCATCGGGCGGGCGCGGCATGATCTCGAACTGGTGGACCGACACCGCTCCCTGTCGGTGCGCGGTGCCCAGGCAGTCGGCACCGGTATCGCCGCCGCCGATGATCACCACGCGCTTGTCATTGGCGCTGATCGGCACCTCGGAGGGATCCAGATCGCCCTCTTGGGCCCTGTTCGCCCACGGCAGGTAGTCCATCGCCTGGTGGATGCCGCGCAGCTCGCGGCCGGGCACGTCCAAGTCACGCCACTGGGTCGCGCCGCCCGCGAGCACCAGCGCGTCGAAATCGGCCTGCAGGTCCGCCACCGGGATGTCGACGCCGACCTCGACGCCGGTGCGGAACTTCGTGCCCTCCGCGCTCATCTGGTCGAGCCGCCGTTCGATGTGGCGCTTCTCCATCTTGAACTCGGGAATGCCATATCGCAGCAGCCCGCCGAGGCGGTCCGCTCGCTCGAACACCGTCACGTCGTGGCCGGCACGGGTGAGCTGCTGTGCGGCGGCGAGCCCGGCGGGTCCGGAACCCACCACGGCCACGCTGCGACCGGTACGGGAGGCCGGCAGCTCGGGCTGCACCCAGCCCATCTCGAAGGCCTTGTCGATGATCGCGACCTCGACCTGCTTGATCGTCACAGGGTCGGCGTTGATGCCGAGCACGCAGGCGCCCTCGCACGGCGCGGGGCACAGCCGGCCGGTGAACTCGGGGAAGTTGTTCGTGGCATGCAACCGCTCGATGGCATCGCGCCATCGGTCCCGGTACACGAGGTCGTTCCAGTCGGGGATGATGTTGCCCAGCGGGCAGCCCGAGTTGCAGAACGGCACGCCGCAGTCCATGCATCGGCTGGCCTGGACGCGCAAATCCTCGTCAGCGAACGGCTCGTAGACCTCGTGCCAGTCGCGCAGGCGCACCGGCACCGGGCGCCGCGTCGGCAACGTGCGGTCATGCCGCATGAATCCCCGGATGTCACCCATGCGCAGCCCCTGTGCCTGGTTGTTTGGCGGCTGCGCCGAGACGGCGAAGGGGTTTCTCAGCCATGCGCAGCCGCCATGACTGCCTCGTCGGGGTCTTGGCCGAGTTCAGAGGCTGTCGCGCGGGCCTCGAGCACCCGCCTGAAGTCCGTGGGCATCACCTTGCGGAAACTGCGCACTTCGCTGTGCCATCGAGACAGGATGCGCTCGGCCGTCGCCGAGCCAGTCTCGGCCCCATGCCGGCGGATCAGCGACCGCACCGTCTCGGCATCGGCGTCGTCGAGCTGGTGTTCGAGGTCGACCATCTCGGTGTTGAGATGGCGCCAGAACACATCGTCCGGGTCATGGACGTACGCGACGCCGCCTGACATGCCTGCACCGAAATTGCGCCCGACGCTGCCGAGCACCACAACGGTGCCGCCGGTCATGTACTCGCAGGCATGGTCGCCGACTCCCTCGACCACGGCGGTGGCGCCGGAGTTGCGCACGCAGAATCGCTCGCCGACCGTCCCCCGGATGTATGCCTCGCCGCTGGTGGCCCCGTACAGGATCACGTTCCCCGCGATGATGTTGTCCTCCGCGACGAAGTCGGCGTGTGCATCGCGCGGGGGCCGCACCACCAAGCGCCCCCCGGAGAGCCCCTTGCCGAGATAGTCGTTCGCGTCGCCGTACAGCCGCATCGTGAGCCCGCGCGGCACGAACGCGCCGAAGCTCTGGCCGGCGGATCCGTTGAACGTGAAGTCGATGGTGTTCTCCGGCAGGCCCTCGCCGCCGTGCGCCGCGGTGATGCGATGGCCCAGCATCGTGCCGACCGTGCGGTTCACGTTGCTGATCGCAAGCTCGGCTCGCACCAGCTCGCGGCGCTGCAGAGCCGGCGCTGCCAGCTCGATCAGTTGCTGATCCAGCGCCCGATCCAGACCGTGGTCCTGGCTCTGGGTGCAGTAGCGATCCTGCGGCCACGGCGTCTCAGGCTCGGCCAGGATCGGCGACAGATCGAGACCGTGGGCCTTCCAGTGAGCCACGGCCGCGGTGATGTCGAGCCGGTCCACCCGGCCGATGGCCTCGGGCAGCGAGCGGAATCCCAGCATGGCCAGGTACTCGCGCACCTCCTGCGCGATGTACTCGAAGAAATTGACGACGAACTCGGGCCGCCCCCCGAAGCGCTTGCGCAGCTCGCGGTTCTGCGTCGCGACGCCCACGGGGCAGGTGTCGAGGTGGCAGACCCGCATCATGATGCAGCCCGACACCACCAGCGGCGCCGTGGCAAAGCCGTATTCCTCGGCGCCCAGCAATGCCGCGACGATCACGTCCCGGCCGGTCTTGAGCTGCCCGTCGGTCTGCACGACGATGCGGTCGCGCAGCCCGTTCAGCAGCAGCGTCTGCTGCGTCTCGGCCAAGCCCAGCTCCCACGGCGCGCCGGCGTGCTTGAGCGAGGTGAGCGGTGATGCGCCCGTGCCGCCGTCGTGCCCGGAGATCAGCACCACGTCCGCCTTCGCCTTCGCGACGCCGGCCGCGACGGTGCCCACTCCCACTTCGGCCACCAGCTTCACGTGGACCCGGGCGTCGGGGTTGGAGTTCTTGAGGTCGTGGATGAGCTGCTTGAGATCCTCGATGGAATAGATGTCGTGGTGCGGCGGCGGGCTGATCAGGCCGACGCCCGGCGTGGAATGGCGGGTCTTCGCGATCCACGGCCACACCTTGGGCCCCGGCAGCTGCCCGCCCTCGCCGGGCTTGGCGCCCTGGGCCATCTTGATCTGCAGGTCGTCGGCGTTGGTGAGGTACTCCGAGGTGACGCCGAAGCGTCCCGACGCCACCTGCTTGATGGCCGAGCGTCGCAGGTCGCCGTTGGGGTCAGCCACGTAGCGCTCGGGATCCTCGCCGCCCTCGCCGGTGTTGGATTTGCCGCCGATGCGGTTCATGGCGATGGCCAGCGTCTCGTGCGCCTCCGCCGAGATCGACCCGTAGCTCATCGCCCCGGTCGAGAATCGCTTCACGATCTCGGAGACCGGCTCGACCTCGTCGATCGGGATCGGACCGCCGGGTGCCGGCCTCAACTCGAACAGGCCTCGCAGCGTGGCCAGCTCGTTGGACTGGTCGTCCACGAGCTGGGTGTATTCCTTGAAGACCTCGTAGCGACCGGCTCGGGTGGAGTGCTGGAGCTTGTACACGGTCTCGGGGTTGAACAGGTGGTACTCGCCCTCGCGTCGCCACTGGTACTCGCCGCCCGCCCACAGGTCGCGATGTGCCGCCTCGGTCGGGTTGTCGAGATAGGCGAAGCGGTGACGCTCAGCCACCTCGGCCGCGAGAACGTCGAGGCCGACCCCGCCGAGCTTGGAGGTGGTGCCACTGAAGTAGCGATCGATGAGCTGGGGCCCGAGCCCCACCGCTTCGAACACCTGCGCCCCGGTGTAGCTGGCCACCGTGGAGATGCCCATCTTGGACATCACCTTCAGCACGCCCTTGGTGCACGCCTTGATGTAGTTGCGCTTGGCAGCACGCTCGTCGACTTCGGTGATGGCGCCGTGGCGCACCATGTCGTCGATCGACTCGAACGCCAGGTACGGATTCACCGCGCTGGCGCCGTAGCCCAGCAGCAGCGCCATGTGATGGACTTCTCGGGCGTCGCCGCACTCGGAGACCAGACCCACCATCGTGCGCGTCTTGTTGCGCACCAGGTGGTGGTGCACCGCACCGGTCAGCAGCAGCGACGGGATCGGCGCATGCTGCTCGTCGCTGTAGCGGTCGGAGAGCACGATGATCCGGGCACCGTCCGCGATGGCCTCGTCGACTTGCTTGCACACATCGTCGATCGCCCGTTCCATGCCCCGACCGCCTTCGGCCACCGGGAACAGCCCGTCCACGGCGAACGGACGGAACTGGCGAGTGCCGCTGCCTGCCGCGGCATCGTCGGCTGTGCCATCGCCGAATGCGGCCCGGCCGTTCGAAGAGGGATCGTCGGATGAGGGGCCGTTTGCCCAGGCCCGCCCGTCTCGCAGGTCCTCGTCGATGTAGAGGATCTTGGCCAGATCCTCATTCGACAGGATCGGGTAGGGCAGCACGATCTGGCGGCACGAATCGGGACCGGGCTGCAGCAGATTTCCTTCGGGGCCGATCTTGGCCTTCGTGGAGGTGACCAGCTCCTCGCGGATTGCGTCCAGCGGAGGGTTCGTCACCTGGGCGAACAGCTGGCTGAAGTAATCGAAGAGCAGTCGCGGCCGCTTGGACAGCACCGCAATCGGGGTGTCGGTGCCCATCGAACCGATCGGCTCGATGCCGGTGCGGGCCATCGGCGCCACCAGGATCCGGAGTTCCTCGGTGGTGTAGCCGAACGTGCGCTGACGGCGAGTCACCGAGGAATGCTGCGGCGTCAGGCTGAATCGCGGCGGCAGGTCCTCGAGGTGAGCCAGCCCGTCGGCCAGCCAGTCTCCGTAGGGCTCGGCGGACACCAGGTCACGCTTGATCTCCTCGTCGTCGACGATCCGCCCCTGGGAGGTGTCCACCAGGAACATGCGACCCGGCTGCAGGCGGCCCTTGCGCACAATCCGGCTCTGGTCGATGTCGGCGACACCCACCTCCGATGCCATCACCACCAAGCCATCGGAGGTGACCCAGTAGCGGGACGGGCGCAGCCCGTTTCTGTCGAGCACCGCGCCGACGACTGTGCCATCGGTGAACGCGATGCTGGCGGGGCCGTCCCAGGGCTCCATCAGCGAGGCATGGAACTCGTAGAAGTCGTGACGGTCCTGCGGCATGCGTGCGTGGTTCTCCCACGCCTCGGGGATCATCATCAGCACGGCATGGGGCAGGCTCCTGCCGCCGAGATGCAGCAGTTCGAGCACCTCGTCGAAGCTGGCGGTGTCCGATGCGCCCGGTGTGCAGACGGGGTAGGTGCGCTCGAGCCGGTTCCGCCCGTCAGCATCAGCGAACAGCGGGCTCGACAGCGCGCCCTCGCGTGCCCGCATCCAGTTGCGGTTGCCCATCACCGTGTTGATCTCGCCGTTGTGGGCGAGCATCCGGTATGGGTGGGCGAGGGGCCACGACGGGAAGGTGTTGGTGCTGAAGCGCGAGTGCAGCAGCGCGAGCGTCGATTCCATGCGGGAATCGACCAGGTCCGGATAGAAGTCCGCGAACTGGCTGCAGGTCAGCATCCCCTTGTAGACCAGGGTGCGGCACGACAGCGATCCGAAGTACGGGGCGGGGTCTATCTCGTGCTCGGTGCGCTTACGCGCCACGTAGACGCGCCGCTCGAGCTCGAGGCCTTGGCTGGCTTCGTGTGCTGGTGCAGCCACGAACAGCATTCGAAACACCGGCATCGGATCGGTGGCGAACTTGCCCAGCGACGAGGGATCGGTCGGCACGTCGCGCCAGCCGAGCACTTCGAGGCCTTCGGAGACCATGATCTCCGCGATGGCCTCGGCGACGCCGTCGGGATCGGAGCGCGGCAAGAACGCGGTGCCGACTGCGTAGCTTCCCGCCGGCGGGAGCTCGAAACCGCACACCGCCCGCAGAAACCTGTCTGGTACCCCGATGGTGATGCCGATGCCGTCGCCGACATTGGCTTCTGCGCCCGTGGCACTGCGATGGTCGAGGTTGACGAGGCACTGCAGGGCCTGATCGACGACTGCGCGGCTCGGGACACCGGACATGTCCGCGACGAAACCGACACCGCACGAGTCGTGCTCGAATGCAGGGTCGTAGAGCCCTTGAGCCGCGGGCGGCGACTCCAGTGGCCCCTGATGCACGAGCGGGCGCGCACCGGCGGATGGGGAAGCGTCGGCAGCGCGATGCGCAGTTCGAGCTGTCGCAGTGTCAATGGTCGGCATGAGCGACGTCCCAGAGAATGAAGCGAGTTGGCGTGCAGCCAGGCTGTGGCCGCACAGTGGTCGCAGGGACGTCGTTGGCCCTTCGGGGGGAGCCTACTGAGCCGATGCTGTGGTGACAGGCGCGGCACGCCCATCGCGAGGTCTGAATAAATTTGCAAATTGATGAATACTCTGGCGGCGCACCTGCTAGCCTGTTGCCCGGCGCCGCAAGCGGCGCTGGGAACTCGCTGGTTCGCCAAGAGCCAACGTCGAACGGATCGGCACCACGGCGATGAACACACACACCGGAACACACGAGCGCGCGGCTGCGCAGGCGCGCATCGGCATCGTCGGCGCGTCGGGTTACACGGGCGCGGAATTGCTCCGTCTGGCTGCCGCGCACCCGTCGTTCGACGTGATCGCCGTCGCTGGCGACACCCAGGCCGGGGCCGCGGTGCGTGACCTCTACCCGAGCCTGGCAGCCGCCTACGGCGAGCTTCGCTACTGCGCGTACGACCCGGATGTCTTCGTCGGCCTTGACGCGGTGTTTCTTGGATTGCCGCATATGGCGAGCGCACCGGTCGTCGCCGACCTGTACAAGCGCGTGGGCTGCGTGATCGACCTCGGTTCGGATTTCCGCCTGACCGACGCGTCGCTGTACCCGCAGTGGTACGGCGCGCAGCATCCGATGCCCGAGCTGCTGGGTGAATTCCCCTACGGGCTGCCCGAATTGGGCCGCGAGGCGTTGCGCGGGGCGGCCGGCATCGCCGTGCCGGGCTGCTACCCCACAGCGGCAGCGCTGGCGCTCGCCCCGTTCGCCCGCGGCGGACACATTTCGGTCAGCGGGGTCGTCGTCGACGCGGCGTCGGGCGTCAGCGGCGCGGGCCGCGCCCCCAAGCCCAACACGACGTTCTCGGCGGTCGATGGGGACTTCGTGGCCTATGGCCTGCTGGATCACCGCCATACCCCCGAGATCGAGCAGGCAACCGGATGCCAGGTGCTGTTCACGCCGCATCTCGCCCCGATGGCACGCGGCATCCTGGCGACCTGCTACGCCAGACCGTCAGAAGGCCTGACCACCGACGACGCGCTCGGCGTGCTGGCGGATTTCTATGCGGACGAGCCGTTCGTCGTGGTGCATCGTGACGCTCCCCACACAAAGGCGACGCTCGGCGCGAACACGTGCCATCTGAGTGCACGGGTGGATACGCGCACTGGCTGGCTCGTCGTGCTCAGCGCAATCGACAATCTGGTCAAGGGCGCGTCCGGCGGGGCGGTGCAGTGCGCCAACATCGCGCTCGGACTCCCCGAAACTGCCGGCCTGCCGACGACAGGGCTGATGCCATGACCGCCGAAGGCGATCTTGCCGAAGGCGAACATTCGGACCAGACACAGCTCACCGAGGACGACGTTCACGCCCAGCAGGTCGAGCGCGCCGAGCTGCTCGTCGAGATGCTGCCGTACATCAGCCGATGGAGGGGCAAGGTGGTGGTCGTCAAGTTCGGCGGCAATGCGATGGTCGACACTGCGCTCACCGACGGCTTCGCCGCCGACATCGTGCTGCTGCGCCAGATCGGCTTGGCACCAGTCGTCGTTCATGGCGGCGGACCGCAGATCGGCGATCTCATGGCGCGCCTTGGCAAGACATCAGAGTTCCGGGACGGGCTGAGAGTCACTGACGCGGAAACGCTGGACATCGCACGCATGGTGCTGGTCGGCAAGGTCAACCGCGACATCGTCGGCGCCATCAACGTGCACGGACCGCTGGCTGTGGGCATCTCCGGCGAAGACGGCCGGGTCATCACCGCCACCGCCCGGAACCCCGATCTGGGATTCGTGGGCGACGTCACCGATGTGAACACCGACCTGCTGGAACGACTGCTTGCAGAGGGGCTGATCCCGGTGATCTCCACGATCGGCGCCGACGCCAAGGGGCAGGCATACAACATCAATGCGGACACGGTGGCCGGCGCCGTGGCCGCGGCTCTCGACGCCGAGAAAGTCGTCTACCTCACTGATGTGGCGGGACTGCTCGATGATGTCGACGACCCGGAGTCGCTCGTGCGGCGGACGACGGCCGACTCGCTCGCTGCCCGGCTGGCCAGCGGCAGGATCGCAGGCGGCATGATCCCCAAGATCGAGGCCTGCATCAGCGCGGTGCGCAACGGCGTGAACAGCGCACACCTGCTCGACGGCCGCGTCGCGCACGTCGTGCTCGTCGAGCTGTTCACCGATGCGGGCGTCGGCACCATGATCACCCGTGATCGGCCGACAGCCCTGCAAGCCAGCTACTAGCCCAGATCCCGTGTAACCCAGATACCCGTGAACCCGAACCACTGAGCACCCGAAACTTCGAGAGCGAGCCACGATCTCATGACACAGACGACCACAGCGACCAGCGCCAGTAACGGGCATGACTCCCACGCTGCCGCCATGGGTGCCGCAGGGCTGGAGCACTGCCCACTCATGCCTACCTACGGGCCACCGCCGGTCCAGTTCGTGCGCGGCAGCGGCTGCGAGCTGTACGACCGCGACGGCAAGCGCTACCTGGACTTCCTGGCGGGGCTGGCGGTGACGTCGCTCGGCCACTCCCACCCCGCAGTCGCCGATGCGATCGGTGAGCAGGCGCGCACACTGCTGCACGTGTCGAATCTGTTCGGCACCGAACCGCAGGTCGAGGTCGCCCAGACCATCGACCGGCTGCAGGGCGGCGGCGGGCAGGTCTTCTTCTGCAACAGCGGCGCCGAGTCGCTCGAAGGGGCGATCAAGCTGGCACGCAAGTACGGCGGTCGCGGTCGCTATGTCGTGGTGAGTGCGCTGCGGTCGTTCCACGGGCGCACGCTGGCGACCTTGCATGCCACCGGACAGCCCGAGAAGCACGAGACGTTCCAGCCGCTGCCCGAGGGTTTCCGTCACGTTCCCTACAACGACGCGGACGCGTTGGAGGCGGCGCTGGATCCCAGCTGCTGTGCGGTGCTGCTCGAGGTTGTCCAGGGCGAAGGCGGCGTGAACGTTGCCGACAGCGCCTACCTGCACCGCGTCCGTGAGATCTGCGACGAGCGCGGCATGGCGTTCATCGTCGACGAGGTCCAGACCGGCTTGGCGCGCACGGGCGAGTGGTTTGGGTGGCACCACCACTTCGACCCGGCCGGGGGACCGACCGGCGCAGCTCGACCCGACATCGTGACCATGGCCAAGGCGCTGGGCAACGGGGTGCCGATCGGCGCCGTCTGGGCGCGCCGAGAGGTAGCCGCCGCGTTCCAGCCGGGCGATCACGCGACGACGTTCGGCGGGCAGCCTCTGGCTGCGAGCGCGGCGCGTGCAGTGCTGCGCACGATGGAGGCAATCGGTGCGCCTGCGGTGGCTGCGGCCCGCGGCGAAGAGCTCGCCGGCAAGCTCATGGGCGTTCCCGGCGTCGTCGACACCCGCGGCCTCGGCTTGCTCATCGCGGCCGAGCTCGACACCGATGCCGCCGGTCGCAGCGGTCCCGAGATCGCTGCTGCCTGTCTCGAGGCCGGCCTCGTGATCAACGGGATCACGCCCACGGCCGTGCGTTTCGCGCCGCCGCTGGTCGTTTCCAGCGAGCAGATCGACGAGGGCCTCGCAATCTTCGCGAGCGTGCTCGCCGGCAACGGGAAGCTGGGCTGATGCGCCACTTCCTGGAAGTCGATGATCTGTCAGCCGACGAACTGCAGTGGGTGCTCGACATGTCGTCTCGCGCCCCGGAAGCTGCGCCGCCAGTACTGCAGGGCAGCGGCGTTGCATTGGTGTTCGAGAAGCCGTCGAACCGCACCCGCAACTCGATGGAGATGGCGGTCCACCAGCTCGGCGGGCATCCCGTCTACATCCGTCCCGAAGAAGTGGGCATGGACGTTCGCGAGACCGCGGAAGACATCGCGCGGACGCTTGCCTGCTTCCACGACATCATCGCTGTCCGGGTCTTTCGGCACAGCCACCTCGAGCGCATGGCAGCCTGCGCGGCGGCGCCGGTCATCAATCTGCTTTCCGACGATGCGCACCCGTGCCAGGCCTTGGCAGACCTGCTCACCGTCTCACAGTGCATCGGTCTGGACCGCATCGAGCGCCTCGCATTCGTGGGCGACGCCAACAACGTGTGGCGATCCCTGGCCATCGGCTGCGCCATGGCAGGCATCCCGAGCGCGCTCGCGGTGCCGGACGGCTACGGGCCCTCAGCGGCGACGATGGATCGCATAGCGGCACTGGGCGGCGAGTGCACCGTCACGGATGACCCCGCAGCGGCAGTGACAGGCGCCGACGTCGTCTACACCGATGTATGGACCTCGATGGGCCAAGAAGACGAGCGGGCCGAGCGCACGGCAGCATTCGGTCCGTACCAAGTCACGCCGGAGCTGATGTCGCTCGCTGCCGACGGTGCCATCTTCATGCATGACCTGCCGGCGCATCGGGGCGAAGAAGTGGCTGCAGAAGTCATCGACGGTCCGGCCAGCCGCATCTGGCAGCAGGCCGAGAACCGGATGCACGCGGCACGCGGTCTGCTCGCCTTTCTCGGAGAATCAGCGGGACCCGGAGCGGGGTCATGACCACCAAGGCACAGCGCCAGCACCTCATCCGCGAGCTGCTCGCCAGCCGCGAGATCGGCAGCCAGGCTCAGCTCGTGGCCTTGCTGGGGGAGCACGCCATCGAGGTCACCCAGGCCACGGTCAGCCGTGATCTCGACGAATTGGGTGTCGCCAAGATGCGCACCGCAGGCCGCACGGTGTACGCGGTGCCAGAAGTCGACGTACCCGAGACGATGCCCACCAACACGCTGCGACGCGTCTTCGGCGACTGGGTCCTCGAGGTGCAGTCCTCGCAGAACATCGTGGTGCTGCGCACGCCGCCCGGCTCAGCCCACGTGGTCGCAGCGGCCATCGATCGCAGCAGCCTCGATGGCGTGATCGGAACCGTGGCCGGCGACGACACGCTGCTCGTCGTGGCAGCCGCCGAACCGGGCGGCGCCGCAGTCGCCGAACTGTGCCGCGAACTGGCCGATCTGTGAACGTGTGAACGGCTGAGACCATGCGTGCTGATGAGACCGCCCAAGAAGCCGAACAGCCCGCTGCGGCGGACGCCGCCGACGGTGGAGCCTTCCCAGGCGGCGCGACCACGCTGTGGCACGGCCGGTTCGCCGACGGGCCTGCCGGTGCACTCTCGGCGCTGAGCGATTCGCTGCCGTTCGATCGTCGAATGTTCGCTGAGGACATCGCCGCATCGCGCGCCCATGTGACCATGCTGTGCGAGGTCGGGCTGCTGAGCGCTTCCGAGCGCGACGACATCGGTGAGGCGCTCGCGCAGGTGGAATCAGAGATCTCGGAGGGCCGCATGGAGTGGGCCCCCACTGACGAGGACATCCACACTGCCGTCGAGCGCCGCGCCACCGAGCTGTGCGCGGCGGCAGCCAAGATGCACACGGGCCGCAGCCGCAACGATCAGGTCGTCACCGACCTTCGCCTGTGGACACGTGCGGCGATCGACGAGGTGGCGGCGTCGATGCGCGGTCTTGCACGCACTCTGGCCGAACGCGCCCGCCACGCTCATGAGGCCGGCATGCGCCTGCCGGGCTACACGCATCTCCAGCAAGCGCAGCCGGTCGGCCTAGCGCATCATCTGGCCGCCCATGCATGGGCGCTGCTGCGCGACCTGGGACGCCTCGAAGAAGCGAGGCGCCGCACTGATGTGTCCCCGCTGGGCGCCGGGGCATTGGCGGGATCGTCGCTGCCGCTCGACCCGCACCGCACCGCCGCAGAGCTCGGCTTCGCCGCCGTGTTCGAGAACTCGCTTGACGCCGTCAGCGACCGCGACTTCGTTGCCGACACGTTGTACGCGCTGGCGATGGCCGGGATGCACCTGTCGCGTCTCGGCGAGGAGATTGTCCTGTGGTCGAGCGCGGAATTCGGATTCGTGGAGCTGGACGACGCCTTCGCCACCGGCTCGTCGATGATGCCGCAGAAGAAGAACCCGGACGCTGCGGAACTGGCCCGGGCCAAGGCGGGACGGCTGATCGGACACCTGGCGGGGTTCCTGGCGACGCTCAAAGGCCTGCCGCTCGCCTACAACAAGGATCTTCAGGAAGACAAGGAACCGCTCTTCGACGCTGTCGATACGGTCCGCCTCACCGTGATGGCACTCGACGGCCTGCTGCGCACGGCCAGCTTCAACGCCGATGCGATGGCGCGTGGCGCGGACGATCCCTTCGCTGCCGCTACCGATGTGGCCGAATGGCTCGTCGCCGCGGGCATGCCCTTCCGTGATGCGCATGCGCTCGTGGCTGGCCTTGTGCGCGAGGCGCTCGAGAGCCCGGATCCGGGTACCGGCGCCGATCGCTTGGTCGAGCTGGTGTCCGAGCACCCGGACCTGGGACCATCTGCGGCGCAACGGCTCGCGCCGGGGGGCGCGTACCACGCTCGCACCACGCCGGGCGCCGGCGGCCCCGACGCGGTCGCGCCGCAGCTCGACCGTCTCGACGCCGCGCTTGCTGAGGCAAGCGGTTGACCGCCCAGCAGCTCACGGACCGCGGCTGGGCGGCTCGCGTGCTGCAGCCGGAGTTCTACGAGCGCCCCGCAACCGAGGTGGCCCCGGAGCTCGTCGGCAAGCTGTTGGTGCTCGACGACGGCCCAGTGCGAGCCGGCCGCATCGTCGAGGTGGAGGCCTACCGCGGAGACGGCGATCCCGCTGCTCACTCACGCAGCGGCCCGACGGCTCGCAACGCCACGATGTTCGGCCCGGCGGGGCGTCTGTACGTGTATCTGATCTACGGACTGCACTGGTGCGCCAACGCGGTGTGCGCGCCGGCGGGCACCGGAGACGCGGTGCTGCTTCGCGCGCTGGAACCCGTCGGGGGGTCCGAGATCATGACGGCCCGCCGAGGCGCCGGCGGCCGATCCGTTCAGTTCTCCGAACTCTGTTCGGGTCCCGCCAAGCTGACCCAGGCGTTCGGCATCGACGGTTCCCATGACGGCGCCGACCTCACGTCGGCCGGCGGGCTGAGCATCTGCGACGACGGCTGGTCCCCGGCGAACCTGGCGCAGTCGTCGCGCATCGGGATCAGCCGCGGCACCGACCTGCTGTGGCGCTGGTATATCGCCGGAAGCGCCCATGTGAGCGCGCCGTGAGAGAAGTCCGCAACCTGCCTGCGGGACACAGCGCAAGCGCGCTGACGCCGTGCTGGCGGGGGGCCGCAGCGGCGGCGCAGCAATCCGTCGACGACGATGAGCCGAGCGGCCTCGCTGAGGCCATCGAGGCGGTCGAGTGTTTCACGCCGCGAGATCGCATACAGGCCCAGCACCGGCGCAGGCTGCTCGCCTTCGCGGCCCGCCATCCTGACGCCCTGCACCGCTCCTGCGAAGCCGGTCATCTGACGGCTTCCGCGTGGGTGGTGAATCACGACGCAACCCGCGCCCTGGTGCTCTTGCACGCCAAGATCGGCCGCTGGCTGCAGCCAGGAGGCCATGCGGACGGCGAATCCTCGCTCTGGGGTGTCGCGCTGCGCGAGGCCAGCGAGGAGACCGGCATCGACGGCTTGGAAGTCTGGACCGAGCCCGTCGACGTCGATGTGCACCTCTTCGTCAATCGCCGCCACCCCGAGCCTTCTCACCTGCACTTCGATGTCCGCTATGTCGTCCGGTGCCCGCCCGATGCCTCCCCGCATCCCAATCACGAGTCCGATGCTCTGCGGTGGGTGACCTCCGATCAGCTCACCGACGCCGACTTGGGCCTCGATGCCAGCACGCGGCGGCTGGCCCGGTACGGGTTCCGCGTCGCCCGCGCCGTGAACGGGTCTCGCCAGCCCGCGAAGGGCTGAGGAAACGACCGGCGGGACTCGCGGGTCCGGGGCGCGCGTACGGTGAGCCCGTGCGCGCGGTGGTGCGGCTGGTCGAAGACGTCGTCTTGGGCTTGTGCGGCTTGGTAGCGGGCTGGATTGTCGTGTCCTACGTTCCGGGCGCGGTGCTGCCCGCCATGGCAGCAACGGTCGTGCTGGCCGTCGGCGGCCGCCTGCTCTTCAGCGGCACGATCTGGACCGCCGGCATCGGCCTCGTCGTCGCCGGCGCCGCGGGCGCGGGCGTGTATGTCGCAGACTTGGTGGGTTCCTTGGGAACCTGATGCGGCGCCGGCAGCGGCCGCTCAACAATGGGGCGCACCACTAACGTGACCCGGTGGACTCGGGCATCGTGCTGATCGTCGCGGCCGCACTGTCGGCGCTGATCATGGTCGGCGGGATCGTCGACATCGCTCGGCTTGGCCGAGAGCGGTTCGAAGCGGCCGGCACGCGCCGCTGGCGCTGGGTTCTTCTGATCATCTCGTTCGGGCCGCTCGCTGTGCTTCTCTATGCGGGCGCGATGCGGCCTCAGGTCACCCATCCCGAGCGCTACGCCGACCAGAGCTTCGACGCTCCTGCCGGTGACTCCGTCGACGGCCTCGTCAGCAATGCCGGCAGTGCCGCAATCGGCGAGCAGGCAAGGTGAGCGACGCCGCACACCTCGCTATCGAGGTCACCGGGCTGCGCAAGCGGTACGGGGGCAACGAAGCTGTGGCGGGTGTGGACCTGTCGGTCTCGGCGGGCGAGGTGCTGGCGTTCCTCGGACCGAACGGAGCCGGCAAGACCACCACGGTCGAGATCCTCGAGGGCCTGCGCAGCCGGACTTCTGGCCATGTGCGCGTGCTGGGCACCGATCCCGCCGAGGCGACTGCTGCGTGGCGCGAGCGTCTCGGTGTGGTCCTGCAGGGCGCCAAGCACGAGGGCGACTTCACCGCATCCGAAATCGTGACGATGTGGTCGGCCTACTACCGCTCACCACGCCGGGTGGCTGACGTGCTTGAGCTTGTGGGGCTTCGCGATGCAGCCCGTACCAGGACGCGGCGCCTCTCCGGCGGACAGCAGCAGCGGCTCGCAGTGGCTCTGGCCCTCGTCGGCGATCCCGAGCTGATCTTCCTGGACGAGCCGACGACGGGCTTCGACCCGGCTGCTCGCCGGGAGGCCTGGGAGACGATTGCGGGGCTGCGTTCGCTGGGCGTCACCGTCATGCTGACCACCCACTACATGGACGAGGCCGACCAACTCGCCGATCGCATCGTGGTGATCTCGCGCGGGCACATCGTGGCCGACGGCACGGCGGCCGAGTTGGCGAGACACGCCGCGATACCCACGCGGGTCAGCTGGGACGCCGCGGAACTCCGCCGCGACCAACTGCCCGAGCGGCTGCGAGAACTGCTGGCAGCACCTGCAGCATCAGGGCCGGCAGATCCGCCAGAGGTCTCGGCCGGTGTCGAGGCGCGGCCCACCATCGCCACCGGGGACGTCGACGGCGTCGTGCGAGAGCTGCTCGCTGCCGCCGATGCGGCCGGGACCCGGCTGGACTCACTGGCTGTACGGCCGCCGACGCTGGAAGACACGTACCTGGCACTGACCGGAGACGGTTCGTGAACCGCCTGGCGCAGCTGCGAAGCGAAGCGCGATTCAACTTGCTGGGCTTCCGGCGCAGCCCGGCGGCCACCTTCTTCACGGTGGTCCTGCCGATCATCTTCCTGGTGATCTTCACCTCGATCTTCGGCAACGAGATCATCAGCTCGACCGGCGCGCGGGTCGCGACGGTGTACGTCCCGGGGATCCTGGCTCTGGCGCTGGTCTCGGCGAACTTCATGAACGCTGCCATCGTCACGGTCATCAGACGCGAGAACGGCGTGCTCAAGGCCATGCGGGCAACGCCGTTGCCGCCGTGGGTCTACGTGGGCGGGCAGCTCGCCGCGTCGCTTGTGCTGACCGCATTCATGACAGCACTCGTGATTGGCATCGGTTGGCTCGGTTACAGCGTCGAGGTCCAGCCGGGTGCGGTGCCGAGCCTGCTCATCACGCTAGGGGTGGGCGCGGCGGCGTTCTCGGCTTTGGGCCTGGCGATCACGTGCGTCTGCCCCAGCGAGCAGGCCGCACCTGCGATCACCAACATGTGCGTGCTGCCGCTCTATTTCGTCTCCGATGTCTTCATCCCCTCGGAGGGGGCGCCGCGCTGGATGGTCGTGATCGGCGACATCTTCCCCATCAAGCACTTGGCGCATGCGCTGGGAAACACATTCGACCCCTTCAGTGAAGGCATACCGATGCCAGTGTCGCGCTGGCTGATCATCGCCGCATGGGGAGTGTTCGGTGTGCTCGTGACGCTTCGTTGGTTCCGCTGGACCCCGCGGGGCTGAGTCGCAGCGAACAAACCCGGTGCATGCCGGCGCGACCGGTCGGGCAGACTTGCCGTGTGGATGTCCTGGCAGACCTTGACGCCCGCGGGCTGATCCATCAGACCACCGACCGGCGCGCCCTCGCGCAGCGTCTGGACAACGGTCCGATCACCGTGTACTGCGGGTTCGATCCCACGGCCGCCAGCTTGCATGTGGGCAATCTCATGGGCCTGCTGACGCTGCGACGGCTGCAGATCGGCGGGCACCGCCCGATCGCCCTCGCCGGCGGTGCGACCGGCATGATCGGCGACCCCAGCGGACGATCGGCCGAGCGCAATCTGTTGGACGACGACGCCCTTGCCCGCAATCTCGAAGGCATCGTGCCCCAGTTGCGGCAATTCTTGGATTTTGACGACGGACCGCACGCCGCGCGGCTGCTGGACAACCGTGCATGGACTGTCGGCGTCGGCGTTCTCGACTTCTTGCGCGAGGTCGGCAAGCACGTCACCGTGCAGCAGATGGTGGGCAAGGAATCGGTTCGCAACCGGCTCGATGACGGCGACGGCCTGTCCTACACCGAGTTCAGCTACATGCTGCTGCAGGCGTACGACTACCTGTGGCTGGCCGAGAACGTCGAATGCGAACTGCAGGTGGGCGGTTCAGACCAGTGGGGCAACATCGTGCTCGGCATCGACTTGATCCGGCGACGCCTCGGGCGTGCCGCCCATGCGCTGACATGGCCGTTGCTCGCGCGCAGCGACGGCACCAAGTACGGCAAGACTGCCGGCGGCGAAACGCTCTGGCTCAGCGCCGATGACATGAGCCCGTACCGCTTCTACCAGGCGTGGATCGGCGTGGACGATGCCGATGTGGGCCGGTTGCTGGCGCAGCTCACCTTCCTTGACCTCGACGAGGCGTCGGAGATCGCAGCGGCGCACGAGGCCGATCCAGGCCGGCGCGAGGGTCAGCGACGGCTGGCGGCCGAGATCACCCGGATCGTGCACGGCGACGCCGCAGCCACTGCTGCAGCGGGTGCCAGCGAGGTGCTCTTCGGCGGTGCGGTGCCAGTGCGGCAGGCCTCTGCCGCCGCGCTCGCATTCGTCGCCGCGGAAGTCCCTTCCGGTCAGCTGCGGGCGCTCGGAACGTCGGTCGTCGACGTGCTGGTCGACGCCGATCTGGCCCGGAGCCGCAGCGAGGCGCGCCGTGCGCTGGCCGAGGGCAGCGTGTACATCAACGGCGAGCGGACGAGTGATCCAGAGCGTGTCGTGGACGCAGACGACATGCTGCACGGCCGGTATGTGCTGCTGCGACGGGGAAAAAAGCGCTGGCACGCTGCGACCGCTCCCTGACGGTCCAGCGCAAGTCCCCGCGGCAGTCCAAGAAGTGCCCGAGAATGGTTGCGGGCCGCGACTGCCCCCTGTAGTGTCATACCTCCCCCTCACGGGCGGCATTGCCGCTCTGAGGGTTTCGACACCTCCGGCGGCGTCTCTCGCAGCCCTCCTTCGAGGAGAGCGGCAAGCGCCGATCGAGTGTCAGCTGCCGGCGGCCTCGCCTGTGCAGCGCTCCTTGACAACAGAACAGAGGACGAAAACGCCAGTGCGGGCGATCGGCTGCTGGTTTCCAGCCGCCGGTCGAACCACACAGCCGGTTCTCGATCTACCCATGATCGGGAACCAACTTGTTCGTGCCGTCCCATCAGGTCCGCCTCGTGCGGGCCGACGTGAGACGGTGCACCAATTCCAGCCAGCTGCCGCAGGAGAGGGAAATTCCCCCTTGCTGATATCGGCAGAGGCTCTTCGATCGTGCAGGTGATGGATTGCGGTTCAGCCGTATGACATTGCCGGCTTGATCTCGATGGAGAGTTTGATCCTGGCTCAGGACGAACGCTGGCGGCGTGCTTCATACATGCAAGTCGAACGATCCCGAGGCTTCGGCCTCATTGGGAGAGTGGCGAACGGGTGAGTAACACGTGAGGAACCTACCCCGGAGATGGGAATAGCCCAGGGAAACCTGGATTAATACCCAATATCCTGCCTGCACCGCATGGTGCGTTCAGGAAATGCTCTGGTGCTCCGGGAGGGCCTCGCGGCCTATCAGCTTGTTGGTGAGGTAATGGCTCACCAAGGCATCGACGGGTAGCTGGTCTGAGAGGACGATCAGCCACACTGGGACTGAGACACGGCCCAGACTCCTACGGGAGGCAGCAGTAGGGAATATTGCGCAATGGGCGAAAGCCTGACGCAGCGACGCCGCGTGGGGGAAGAAGGCCTTCGGGTCGTAAACCCCTTTCAGCAGGGACGAAATTGACGGTACCTGCAGAAGAAGCGCCGGCCAACTACGTGCCAGCAGCCGCGGTAATACGTAGGGCGCAAGCGTTGTCCGGATTCATTGGGCGTAAAGGGCTCGTAGGCGGTTTGGTAAGTCGGGTGTGAAAACTCAGGGCTCAACTCTGAGACGCCACTCGATACTGCCATGACTAGAGTCCGGTAGAGGAGTGTAGAATTCCTGGTGTAGCGGTGAAATGCGCAGATATCAGGAGGAATACCGATAGCGAAGGCAGCACTCTGGGCCGGTACTGACGCTGAGGAGCGAAAGCGTGGGGAGCAAACAGGATTAGATACCCTGGTAGTCCACGCCGTAAACGTTGGGCACTAGGTGTGGGTTCCATCCAACGGGATCCGTGCCGCAGCTAACGCATTAAGTGCCCCGCCTGGGGAGTACGGCCGCAAGGCTAAAACTCAAAGGAATTGACGGGGGCCCGCACAAGCGGCGGAGCATGTTGCTTAATTCGAGGCAACGCGAAGAACCTTACCTGGGTTTGACATGCACAGAAAAGCCATAGAGATATGGTGTCCTTCGGGGCTGTGCGCAGGTGGTGCATGGCTGTCGTCAGCTCGTGTCGTGAGATGTTGGGTTAAGTCCCGCAACGAGCGCAACCCTTGTCCTATGTTGCCAGCGCGTAATGGCGGGGACTCGTGGGAGACTGCCGGCGATAAGTCGGAGGAAGGTGGGGACGACGTCAAGTCATCATGCCCCTTATGCCCAGGGCTGCAAACATGCTACAATGGCCGGTACAGAGGGCTGCGAAACCGCGAGGTCAAGCGAATCCCAAAAAGCCGGTCTCAGTTCGGATTGGAGTCTGCAACTCGACTCCATGAAGCCGGAGTCGCTAGTAATCCCGGATCAGCAACGCCGGGGTGAATACGTTCCCGGGCCTTGTACACACCGCCCGTCACACCACGAAAGTTGGCAACACCCGAAGCCAGTGGCCTAACCCGCAAGGGAAGGAGCTGTCGAAGGTGGGGTTAGCGATTGGGGTGAAGTCGTAACAAGGTAGCCGTACCGGAAGGTGCGGCTGGATCACCTCCTTTCTAAGGAGTCACCTCCGAGAGCGAGACCACTGTGGTCTCAGGTCTCAGACGGAGATTCCCAGTTGGAGCACTGGTGCTGTCTATGTTCGATAGCTGAAGTTCATCTTCAGCCGAACCTCGCCAGCTCGTCCTCTGTTCTGCTGCCAGGGAGCGCTGCGTCGCGCAGAGACGCTGCGGCCCTTTGATAACTGCATAGCGATGCACGAGCATCAAAGTCCTCTGTGACTGTCTGATTTGAGACGTTGGCAGAGGAGATTTGATTCTTCGAGACTGAGTATCGATATACCAAGCTACGAAGAGCCAATGGTGAATGCCTTGGCGCCGAACACCGATGAAGGACGCGATAGGCTGCGATAAGCCACGGGGAGCCGCCGAATAGGCTTTGATCCGTGGATGTCCGAATGGGGAAACCCGGCACCTGTCATTGGGTGTCACTCCTGCCTGAATCTATAGGGCAGGTAGAGGGAACGAGGGGAATTGAAACATCTCAGTACCCTGAGGAAAAGAAAGCAACAGCGATTCCCGGAGTAGCGGCGAGCGAAATGGGAAGAGCCTAAACCGAATCCGGTGGTAAAGCCTGGTGGCGTTGCCGGATCGGTGTTGTGGGACATCCCCGACCGAGCACCAGATCGGTCAAGGAGTTACAAAGCAAGCGGATAGCGGAACCGTACAGGAAAGGCGGGCCGCAGAGGGTGACAGCCCCGTACGCGAAATCTGTTTGCCTCCTGGGATTGCTCCCGAGTAGCGCCGGTTCCGTGAAGGCCGGCGTGAATCTGCGAGGACCACCTCGTAAGGCTAAATATGTGTCGGCGACCGATAGTGAACTAGTACCGTGAGGGAAAGGTGAAAAGTACCCCGGGAGGGGAGTGAAATAGTACCTGCAACCATTGGTTTACAAGCAGTTGAAGCGCTACCGGACACTCGTGTCCGTGCGCAACAGCGTGCCTTTTGAAGAATGAGCCAGCGAGTTATGGTGTGTGGCAAGGTTAACCAGCGATGGGGAGCCGGAGCGAAAGCGAGTCTGAATAGGGCGCATAGTCGCATGCTGTAGACCCGAAGCCGTGTGATCTATCCATGGGCAGGGTGAAGCGGAGGTAAGACTCCGTGGAGGCCCGAACCGACCTAGGTTGAAAACTGGGCGGATGACCTGTGGATAGGGGTGAAAGGCCAATCAAACACGGTGATATCTGGTTCTCCCCGAAATGCATTTTGGTGCAGCGTCGCACGTTCAGCCATGGAGGTAGAGCACTGATTGGGCTAGGGGGCCCACAAGCTTACCGACCCCAGTCAAACTCCGAATGCCATGGCTCCAGAGTGCGGCAGTGAGTCCACGGGGGATGAGCTTCGTTGGACGAGAGGGAAACAGCCCAGAGCGCCGGCTAAGGCCCCTAAGTGTGTATTAAGTGGCAAACGATGTGGGATTGCCCAGACAGCCAGGAGGTTGGCTTAGAAGCAGCCACCCTTGAAAGAGTGCGTAACAGCTCACTGGTCGAGTGGTCCTGCGCGGATAATGTAACGGGGCTAAATACACCGCCGAAGCCGCGCCTTTGAGTTCGCTTTCGAGTGAACTTGAGGGGTAGGGGAGCGTCGTGCCTGCAGAGAAGCCGGAGCGTGAGCGCCGGTGGAGCGGGTCCGAGTGAGAATGCTGGCATGAGTAGCGAGAGAGGGGTGCGAATCCCCTCCGCCGTAAGCCCAAGGGTTCCTGGGGAAGGCTGGTCCTCCCAGGGTTAGTCGGGAGCTAAGGCGAGGCCGAGAGGCGTAGTCGATGCACAACCGGTTGATATTCCGGTACCACCGCGTGCGCGCCCAGTCCAAAATGCGGTTGCTAAGGGGCTGTCCTCCCTACGGGGAACGACGAACCGACCCACTGCACAGAGGACAGCAATGAGGGGACGCAGGAGGATAGGTGAACCCAGGCGATGGTAGACCTGGGGTAAGCGAGTAGGACGGGGACTAGGTAAGTCCGGGCCCCATGAAGTCTGAGACGCGATGCCGAGCCGCTACAGGCGAAGTCACTGATTCCATGCTGCCAAGAAAAGCCTCTAGCGAGTTCACGCGGTGCCCGTACCTAAACCAACACAGGTAGGCAGGTAGAGCATACTCAGGCGAACGGGAGAACTGTGGTTAAGGAACTCGGCAAATTGCATCCGTAACTTCGGGAGAAGGATGACCCTGCGATGGTGACAGCACTAGCTGCTCGAGCCGGAAAGGGTGGCACAAAATAGGGGAAAGCGACTGTTTACTAAAAACACAGCAGCGTGCGAAGTCGTAAGACCATGTATACGCTGTGACGCCTGCCCGGTGCCGGAAGGTTACGGGGAACGGTTAGCTCTTCGGAGCGAAGCTGTGAACCTAAGCCCCGGTAAACGGCGGCCGTAACTATAACGGTCCTAAGGT
>JAJEBN010000015.1 GCA_022822525.1 Acidimicrobiia bacterium
TGTGGATCGCCCCCAACGTCGAGCACTACGAGTTCCTGCCGCCGCGTGATCCCCAACGCAATACCTGGACGCGTTCGCCGCATCCAGATGTGCAGGGGTATAGCTACCGCGACTACGGCAACCGGGTGGGTTTCTGGCGCATGACCGAGGTGCTCGACCGCTTCGGCGTCGTCGCCACGGCCTCCACCAATCTCGCCGTGTTCGACCACTACCCCGAAGTCGGCGCTGCGATGGTCGAGCGGGGGTGGGAGATCATGTCCCACGGGATCTACAACACCCGCTACATCTCCTCGATCGATGAAACTGACGAGCGGGCGTTCTACATCGAGTGCATCGAAGCGCTGCGCAGCCACACCGGGCAACAACTGCGCGGCATGCTCGGCCCTGCCGTGTCCAACACCGCGGCGACGCCCGACCTGATGGCCGAAGCGGGGCTGATCTATCACGCCGACTGGTTCCACGACGACCAGCCTGTGCCGCTGGCAACCCGCAGCGGGCAGCGACTGGTGTCGGTGCCCTATTCGATGGAGCTGAACGACGTGCCGGTGTTCACCCAGCACCACGACCCGGACGAATTCGTGGCGATGGCGAAGGCCCAGCTCGATGTCCTGCGCCGCGAAGCCGACGACGACGCAGGGGGCCGGGTGATGTGCGTGGCGCTGCACCCCTACCTGATGGGCATGCCGCACCGCGTTGACGGGCTCGCAGCGATGCTCGACTACCTGATGAGCCACGACGACGTGTGGCAGACCACCGCCAGCCAGATCGCCCAGCACTACCTCGATCATCACTACGACGATTTCGTCGCTCACGAACCTGAGTCGCCGGCAGCTCGACCCATTGCTGTCGGGGGTGCCGTTGCAGACTCGGCCGGCACCGCGGGCCCGGCCCGCGAGAGCTCCGCTAGCGGTGAGCGGGCCCTGGGTTACGAGTTCGGCCCAGCCCAGCACCAGCACGGCATGGACCACCCCTACTACGACTGGTCGCCGCTGCCGAGCCGGCCTCGCTTCGAGTGGCCCGAGCGCAGCCCGCTGGCGGTCGGCGCGGTCATCGTGCTCGAGCACGTCGAGTGGGAGCCTCCCCCCGACGCCTACTCGCTGCGCCGTCGCAGCGGCGGCCTGGCACGCCTGCCTGCACCCGACTACCCCCAGCTCACGAACCGCGAGTACGGCCACCGGGTCGGCATCTTCCGCCTGCTCGACCTGCTGGACCGCCACGGCGTCGCCGCCACCGTCGCCGTCGACGCGCTGACCGCAGAGCACTACGGCTGGCTCGTCTCGCACCTCGTGGAGCGCGGATGCGAGATCGCCGGTCGGGGAATCGCCGCCACCCAGCTCATCACCTCCAAGAGCACAGAAGAGGAAGAACGGGATGCCATTGCGCGCAGCCTCGACGCGATCGAGTCCGCCACCGGCACCCGCCCGACCACCTGGTTCTCCGCTGAGGGGGTGGAGTCGTTCCGCACACCAGCGCTGGCGGCAGAGGCAGGGGTTGACACCCTGCTCGATTGGCCCAACGACGAACAGCCAGTCGGGATGACGACCGACGGCGTGCTGGCCGGCGTGCACCGGCCCGAGGGCACGGCACCGATGGTGTCGCTGCCGCTGTTCCTCGAAGCCGACGACGAGTTCGCCCTGTGGCACCGGCGTGTGTCACTCAACGGCTGGCGCGACATCATCACCGGCGCCGCAGCCCGGATGCACCGCGACGGCGCTGAACACCCCGCCGGCAGCCGCTTGCTGATGCTGACGCTGCGCCCCTGGCTGGCGGGCCAGCCCTTCCGCGCAGAGGTCCTCGACAATGCGCTTTCCCAGGTGACCGCTCTCGGAAGTCTCCACACTGCCACCGCAGGCGAACTGGCCGCCCACGCCCGCACGGCGTTGGGCTGAGACGGTCGGGCGCGGCAGTTGGCCTGCCCCGCAGTTCACGCGTACATCGCTGCAGCGACGAGGGATGGCTAGGCCAGGCGCCAGCCTCCCGGCTCAGGGACGGGAAGGCCGAGGTGATCGCGCAGCGTCGCGCCTGCGTACTCGGTGCGGAACAGGCCGCGGCGCTGCAGTTCGGGCACAACGATCTCGACGAAGTCCTCGAACGCACCCGGCATATGCGTACCTGCGATCACGAATCCGTCCACTGCACGCTCGGTGAACCACTCCTCGAAGTAGTCGGCCAACTCGACCGGCCCGCCCACGGTCGGGTGCGCCAGCCGGCCCCGGCCGGACACCTGCACGAAGTCGCGCACGGTCGGGTTGGCGCGCCCGGTGATCTGCAGCACCTGATTGCGGATGCCCTGGATGCCGGTCATGGCGTCGAGGTCGTCGTCGGACAGCGGCTCGTCGAGATCACGGCTGGCGAAGTCGAAGTTCAGCCCTTCCGACAGCAGCGAGAGGTCGTCGATGAGCGTCGGCAGCTCGTCGTAGACGGCACGGCGGTCCTCGGCTTCGGCCATCGTGCGGCCGACCACCGGGAACGTCAGATTGGTGATCTTCACCTGGTCGGGGTCGCGGCCGAGCGCCTCGATCTGGGACTTCACCGCGGCGTAGTGCTCAACGGCAGCATCCAGCCGCACCTGGCTGACGAACAGCAACTCCCCCCAGCGGGCCGCGAACGTGGTGCCGCGGCCGCTCTGGCCGGCCTGGATGACCACCGGATGGCCCTGCGGTGTGCGCGGCACCGTGAACGGTCCGCGCGACGAGAACCACTGCCCTTGGTGGTCGAGCCGGTGCACCCGGTCGCCGTGCGCATACAGCCCTGCCGCCCGGTCGGCAGCAATCGCGTCGGCCTCCCATGTGTCCCAGTGGCCGTGCACGACCTCCATGAACTCATCGGCCCGCTCGTAGCGCACGTCATGGGCAGGTGCCGCGGCCAAACCCATGTTGCGGGCCTCGTTGTCGTTGACCGACGTCACCACGTTCCACGCCGCTCGCCCGCCGGTGAGGTGGTCCAAGGTCGAAAACACACGGGCCACATGGAAGGGCTCGTAGTAGGTGGTGGAGTAGGTGGCGCCCAAGCCGAGCCGGCTGGTGGCCATGCCCATCGCGGTCAGCACCGTGACCGGGTCGAGCTTGACGCAGCGAATGCCGGCCTCAACCGTGTGCCGGTGGTCGCCGCCGAACATGTCGGGCATCGCCAGCCGGTCATCAAAGAAGCCGAGATCGAAGCGACCCGCTTCGAGCACATGGCCGATGTGCCGGTAGTAGTCGAAGCTGGTGACGTCGTGGCGGGCGTCGGGGTGCCGCCAAGCGGCCGGGATGGTCGTGCAGTTCTGCGCCTGCAGAAATCCCACCAGCACGATTTGACGCTGAGCGTTCACGACAAGCGATCGTAGAGAGCAATCGAGCCCGAGGGGGGCTTACGGGCGGCCTCGCCCACCGATCTGACCGCATCACGCGCTTGCCGGATCGGCAGCGGACGAGCCGTGGTGTCAAACTCAGCGGCCATGTCGAGCGCTGCGTCGAGCCCGAATCGAGTGATGAAGCCGGACGGCGAGCTCGCGCACGACGAGGCGCTGCGGGAACGGCTGGTGGCCAACCTGGCCAGCCACGAGGTGCGCCAGCACCCGGGCGAGGGTCGCAGGCACGCGGCGGTCGCGGTGATCGTGCTCGACAGCGATGCCGAACTGCACGGCTCTGACCCCGCATTCAGCGGCCTGAGTGCCCAAGAGCGGCGCGAGTTGCTGGCTGATATCCCGGGCGCTGCCGACGACCCGACGCTCACGGGCGATGTCGAGGGCACTGCGGGCGGGGCAGCGGTGCTGCTGACCCGCCGCGGCTCTCACCTGCGCGGCCACCGTGGCCAGTGGGCGCTGCCTGGCGGCCGGGTGGACGAGGGCGAGACCGTGCTCGAAGCTGCCATCCGGGAATGCGCCGAAGAGGTAGGCCTGGAGCTGACCGGCGACGATCTGCTCGGCCGGCTCGACGACTATCCCACCCGCTCGGGCTATGTGATCAGCCCGTTCGTTTTCTGGCTTTCTGACGATCGGGAACCGGTGGCGAATCCCGCTGAGGTGGCCTCGGTGCACCGGGTCTCGCTGCGCGAGCTGACGCGTCCCGACTCGCCCCGATTCGTCAGCATTCCCGAGAGCGATCGACCTGTCGTGCAGATCCCCATCGGCGGCGATCTGATCCACGCGCCCACTGGCGCAGTGCTCTACCAATTCCGCGCCGTCGCGTACGACGGTCTCACCACCCGCGTCGACGAGCTGGAGCAGCCCGTGTTCGCATGGCGTTAGCCATGCGAACCATCAGAAACAGCGCATGGCGTTAGCCATGCGAACCATCACCTGAACCCCACGCCGCCTGCCCGCGGCTGACGCACGTCTCGATCGTTCAGCGATTCGAAGCTGTGGCGCATTCCAGCGAGATTTCGCGTGGAACCTCTTGCGGTCCTCGTTCGTTTTATTACGAAATTGTTACAAAAGGACTGCAGAATGAAGACAACACAGCCGCCGAGGCGAATGCTCGTCGGAGCGACCGCCCTGGCATTGCTGCTCTTCCTCCCCACCCCCGGGGCATCTGCAGCCAGCAACGTGGCACGTCAGGAGATCGTGCCGACGGTCACGATCACGGCCGATGCCACCGCCCACAACGAGGCCGATGGACCGATGGGCTTCACACTCCATGCCAATCCGGCGCCGGCTACCGATCTCGAGGTGAATCTCGACTCCCAGATGACCGGCGTGATCTTCACCGACGTCGTCGAGCGTTCCTTCACCGAGACGATTTCGGCCGGTGATTCGACGCACTCATTCGACTTCACGATTGTGAACGACTTCATCGTCGAGCCCGATGGCGAGGTGACCATCTCGATTGCCGACGGCGAGACGATCTATGTGGCCGGTACCCCGTCATCGGCCGAGACGGCACTCGTCGACGACGACGCTCCGATAGCCGTGTCGTGGGACGACTCGACCATTCACGTCGACGAGAACGCAGGCACCGTCGTCGTGCCGATCTTCCTGAGCGTCGCAAACGGCGAGCCTCCGGGGACGTGGAAATCGACCACCGGCGTTCACGAGGGCAATTCGTTCATCGTGACGACGCAACCCGTGACGGCCGATCCGGGAGAGGACTTCGTCTACCAGTCCCCCGACTTCGCCTTCGACATCGGCTCGTTCACCATGGACGAATCCGGCAACTACTCGCTGAGCGTCGATTTCGAGTTTGAGATCCTCGACGACACGGAGGTCGAGCCCGACGAGACCCTTCAGCTCGAGTTTGAGCACCTGATCGCGGAGCCGCTGCAAAACGACGGCACGGTGCTGCCGACCCAGCCCAAGACCGTCGTCATCACCGACAACGACGGCGACCCGCCCGAACCGCCGGATCGGCCATGGCCACCGCCGGATTACTGTCCGACGCATCCCGATACGCCCGCAAACACCTCGACGCCGCTCACGGTGGAAGTGGGAGGCAGCACCGAGGGCGACTTCTGCGGCAAGGACGACGCCGACTGGGTGCGCGTCAACCTGAGGGCGGGTCAGGCGTACCGCATCGAGGGCACTTACACCCCGCCCCGCGGCGAGGGCCACATCTACATCGGCGCAATGCGTGATCCCGACGGAGGGCTCATCACCGGCTCGCACTCGTTCGACGGCAACCCCGACGGCACCTCGAACACTCCGGGCTACATCAACTTCCGCCCCACCGAAAGCGGCGCCTACTACATCGTGGCCGGCGACATGAATTGGTGGGATTTCCAGTACGCCACCGGGCCCCTTCCCTGGCGGATCGAAGTCAACGAGATCGACCTGCCGCCCGACGACGTACCCGACATCCACCACCTCACGCTGGAGTTCAACAACTACGGGCAGCTCGTGGCCTCCGTCGACGGCACCATCAACACCCACGGTGACCGCGACACCTTCGCCGTCGACGTGGTGGTCGGGCACCAGTACTTCGTGGAAATGCGCACCCGCAGCGGCTCAGGCATCTTCAACTGCATCCACAGAATCACTCCGGAGGCGGCACCCGAGGACTCGACGGGCGGCGCATGGTTCGGCTGCCAGCATCAACCGGGCTGGAAGGCCTACCTCTGGTTCACGGCCCGGCACGAGGGGCGCTACCTCGTCACCGTCGGCTCCGAGAACGGCACGGGCGACTACGAACTGCGCATCAAGGACACGGATGCTGTGCCGCCAAGACACCTCGACAATCCATCGCCCTAGCTAGGCACCACCGGCACCGGTCTCGCACCAGCAGTCCCCAAATGGGTGCGGGACCGGTGCCTCATGCTCGGCCTCAACCGAGCGCTGTCACACCCGTGCCCGGCCTCAGCCGAGCGCTGTCACACCCGTGCCCGGCCTCAGCCGAGCACGGACATCGATGAGCCGTGGAGGTCGCGATTGCGCGAGAACGTGCCCATGTCGATGTCGAAGCCGGTGTGCTTGCCAGCCACCACGACCGGATCCGCGTCGTGGTCGTGGCCAGCTTCGACCGCCCCGATCAGCTCGGCCATGCAGTGGCCGGCCACCGCAGCATTCTTGAACTGATTGCCGCTGGTGCCGATGGCCACGTAGAAGCCGTCGAGCGAGGTGCGGTCGTAGATCGGAATCCAGTCGTCGGTCACGTCGTACACGCCCACGATGCCCCTCGGCTGGTGCGGCAGGCCAAGGTCGGGCATGCGCCGAGCGAACCGCAGCACGTGGGTTTCCCACTGCTCGCGGGTGAGGTCCTGCGAGCAATCGTCGACCTCGTCGGCGGTGAGCCATTCCAGGTCTGCCATGTCGAGTTCGAGCGAGCCGATCAGGATGTTGTTGCCCACCTCGGGCCGCACGTAGCAGCCGCAGTCGTCGTCGGCCATCGCCGCGCCGACGTGCTCGAAGTCGAACCCAGCCGGTGAGGGCACGTGGTACACCTCCTTGCGCTGCGGCCGGGTGCTGACCGTCATGTCGTCGAGCACGCCGGCCAGTTCGTTGATGGCACTGCTGTGCGGACCGGCCACGTTCACGACGACCGGCGCGGCCAGCACCTCGCCATCCGCCAGCACGACGCCCTCGGCTCGACCTGATCCGGCGATCCCCACGACGGTGGAGCCGAAGCGAAACTCTGCTCCTGCGGCTTCCGCCGCCAGCCGGAGATTGTGGGCCGCAAGCTGCGGGTCGCCGATGTAGCCGGCTTCGGGAGTCCACAGCGCACCGTCCAGCTGCGATGTCGGCTCGGCCCAGAAATCAGCATCGCTGATCTTCCTCGGCGGGCCGAACTGCGACAGGTCGAAGTGCCCGAGCCGGGCGACCGCCTCGTCGCGATCCCAGATCTCGTAGGGCACGCCGAGCGCCTCGAAGTGCGGCACGGGCAGCAGGTGCGGGCCGTCGCCGCTGATCAGCGTGAGCATTCCGCACTTCGTGAACGTGGCGTAGCCGGCCTCGTCGCAGTCGCCGATGTGATCGAGCCAGTTCAGCCAATACTGCAGACCCTCGTACGACATCGCCACCCCCGCCCGGGTGGAATACGTGAATCGCACTATGGCCGACGAGGCGCTGGTGGATCCCTGGCCGGCGCCCGGGTTGCGATCGACGCCCGCCACCCGCCAGCCACGCCGGGCCAACTCACAGGTGACGGCGTTGCCGATGACACCCGCTCCGATGACAACGGCGTCGAAACTCTGCTCGCTCATCCGGCTTCAGCCGATACGGATCGGCTTGTCGATCGCGGCGGTCAGCACTTCGGGATCGCCGTCGGTCACCAGCACGTCGTCCTCGATTCGAATGCCGCCGAAGCCCCGCAGCTCATCCACGCGTTCCCACACCACAGCTTCGGCGAACTGCTCCCGCCGGGCCGCGTCGCCGAGCAGCGCATCGATGAAGTAGATGCCCGGCTCGACGGTGGTGACCATGCCGGGCTCGAGGAGTCGGTTCGGACCCAGCCTCGACAGCAGAGGATCGTCGCTGGGCTCGCGGCTGTACGGGACGCTCGTGATGTCATGCACCGACAGGCCAAGCAAGTGGCCTAGTCCGTGGGGGAAGAACAGCGCGACAGCGCCCTGGGTCACCAGCTCTGCAGGGTCTCCGCGCAGCAGCCCCAGCTCGACCAAGCCGGCGCCGAGGATGCGGGCGGCGGCCAGGTGCACTTCCCGCCAGACCTTGCCCGGCCGGCACATGTCGATGGTCTGCTGCTGAGCGCTGAGCACCAGCTTCCACAGAAATTCCTGCTCGTCAGTGGGGTCGGCACCCACGACCATCGTGCGCGTGACATCGCTGGCATAACCGCCGTGCTGCGCGCCAGCGTCGATGAGCAGCAGGTCGCCGGCCTCGACGGTGCGCGTCGCGGGACGCAGCGGGTCATCGCCCGCATAGACGTAGTGCAGGTAGGCACCGTGCGGGCCAGACGCCACGATGCTGTCGTAGGCCACCCGGGGTGCCCCGGCGGCATAGAACTGCGCCTCCATGCCGATCTGGATCTCGCGCTCGGTCATGCCCGGCGCGGCGTTGGCGTACACCCAGTCGAACCCTGCCGTGCTGGCCTCGGCGGCCTGCCGGATGTCGTCGATCTCAGCGTCGTCCTTGGTGATGCGCTCCAGTGCAATCGCCGCGCTCAGCCGCAGCACCATGGCCCCGGCCGAAGCGTCAGCGTGCTTCGCGGCATCGCCGCCGGGCGTGTCAGTCGCGGCCGGAGGTGGCAGCGTCTCGGGCATCGTCGCACCGGCGCCCAGCTCGATCACCGTGCGTTCGCTGCGCTGGCCCAGCCAGGCCTCCAGTTCGTCCAGCGGCTGACCGACCGGCGTTGGCGGCTGCTCCCAGACGAGCCGCTCGGGCGTGAAGCGAGGACCGAACAGCTCCCACTCGCCGACAGCGGCGTCGAAAGCCAGTGTCGTTCCCGGCGAGCCCACCGCCGTCAGGTAGGCGACATCGGGATGGGGCAGGAACGCATGGTGCTGATCTGTGCCCGACCAGCCCGCCGGCTCGCCTGCGCGCAAAACCACCACCTCATCGGTGAGCTCCCAGCGCTCGGCCACTCGCGCCCGCCGCTCGGCCAACACCTCGTCCGTCGGCTTCACGCCGCGCACCCTAACGCCACAGGTTGGCCTACCGGCTCAGCCTCTAGGTTCTTGCTGCGTGAATGAGGACCCGTCTCCCGAACCAGAGGTACCGCCGCTGCTGGCCAAGGCGAAGGCCGCGAAGGAGGCCACGCTGGACGAGTCCCGGCCCGACGCGGTGGCCCGGCAGCATGCCCGCGGCCGGTGGACGGCGCGGGAGCGGATCACCGCGCTGTTCGACCCCGGCACGTTCGTGGAATACGGCCAGCTCGCGCAGCCGCAGCGTCGCTCGCTGGGCAACGCGCCAGCCGACGGCCTCGTCATGGGCGTCGGGCAGGTGGACGGCATTGCAGTGTGCGCGTTCAGCTACGACTACACCGTCATGGGCGGCAGCCAGAGCCCGCGCAATCACCGAAAGATGGACCGGATGATGGAGGTGGCCGAGCGGAATCGCTGGCCGGTCATCTTCTGGTCCGAAGGCGGCGGGGCCAGAGCCACCGAGCTCCACTATGACGGCGGCACGGTGACCACGTTCGTGCAGCTCGCACGGCTGTCGGGCCTCGTGCCGATCGTCACGATCCTGTCAGGCCCGGGCTTTGCCGGCCAAGCGAACATCGCGGGCACGTCCGATGTGGTGATCGCGACGAAGGACTCGACGCTCGGCCTGTCGGGCCCGCCGCTGGTGATGTCCGCGACCGGCGAGCTGCTCACCCCCGAAGAACTCGGGCCGATGTCGATGCACGAGCGGATCGGCACTGTCGAACTGGTCGTCGATGACGAGGCCGAGGCGCTCACGGCAGCCCGGCAGTACCTCTCCTACTTCACCGGCGTTGCAGCTCCCGCATCGCCCGCGGCGCCCGATCAGACGCCGTTGCGCACGATGGTGCCGGAAAACCCACGACGGGCGTACGACGTGCGCAAGATCGTGGCAACACTGGCCGACGAAGGCTCCGTCATGGAGCTGCGACCGCTGTTCGGACGCTGCCTGTCGACATCGCTGTGCCGGATCGACGGGCACCGCGTCGGCGTGATCGCGAACAATCCGATGTTCGGGGCCGGAGCGATCGACGCCGAGGGCTCGGCGAAGTTCTCGCGCCACGTCGAGCTGTGCAACGCCTACGACATTCCGCTGCTGTTCCTGTGCGACACGCCGGGTTTCATGATCGGCACGGCGGCCGAGGCAACAGCGCTCGTGCGCCACAGCGCCCGGACGCTGATGGCACTGTGCGCTGCCGACGTCCCGATCCTGACCGTGATCCTCCGCAAGGCATACGGCCTCGGCTACTACGCGATGGGCTCCGATGCGCTGGCGCCCGACGTGATCGTGGGGTGGCCGACGGCAGAGTTCGGCGGCATGGGCCTCGAGGGCGCCGTGAACATCGTGTACCGCGACGAGCTCGAGGCCGCGCCCGATGATGCAGCAAGGCGCCAGATGCGCGAACAGCGCGTGGCGGAATGGAAGGAACGCAACACGGGCCTGGAGTTCGCCCGGTCGTTCCTGCTCGACGACATCATCGACCCAGCCGAGACTCGGGATCTGGTCGCCCGGCTGCTGGCAGCCGTGCCGCCGCCGCAATCGCGCAGCGCCCGCAAGCACCCGATCGATCCCTGGTAGCGAAGCCCGCCGGTCGGCTTACTGCTGTTGCTGTTGGGCTGCCTGCTGCTGGGCGGCCGTGTCCATGGACGGACTGACCGCAACACGGGCCTGGCGGCGGATCGGCTCGGTGACCATTGAGGCCGGGGCTGTGGGCTGGGCGATGATGACCTCGGCATCCACCTTGGCGTCGGCCGCTCCGTTGAACACGCCGCGCACCGGAGGCACGTCGTTGTAGTCGCGGCCGTAGCCGATCACCACATGCCGCTCGCTCACGGACCCCCCATTGGTGGGGTCGAGCGCTTGCCAGCCGTGGCCGGGCACCGCAGCTTCGATCCACGCGTGCGTCTGCACCGAGATTGCCGTCGGGCTTGCAACCGGCGCAGGCTCGGGAGCGAACACGTCCTCGCTGAGGCTCGGGCTGTTGCCGTCGGCTTCGGCGCCGCCGTGTGACGCCCCGTCGCCGGCGGCAGGTCCCCCGTCGTCGGGACCCTCGTCAAGCCGCGTCTCGTCCAGCGCGAACAGGTAGCCCGAGACGTAGCGCGCCGGGATGCCGATGCAGCGCAGCATGCCCACGGCGAGATGAGCGAAGTCCTGACAGACACCCCGGCCGCCGTCGATCAGCTCCTCCAGCGTCACACCGATGGAAGTGGAGCCGCGTTCGTAGGCGAGCACCGTGGGCACCGCCTGGGCGACGGCCAGCACGCGCTCGCAAACGTCATCGGCAGCGCCGCGCACCGCCCACGAGGCCACTTCATCGACCAGCTCTCCCCACTGCACATGCTGGGACGGCGCGAGGTATTCGACATGCTGGTTGACGAACTGCTGATCGCCCAGCCGCTCGCAGCTCACCGGCGCCGGAGCCCTGCCGGTCGGCGAGGTCTCCACCGAGGCCTCGGCCACCACCAGCAGATCGTCATGCGGCCCGCGTATGCCCAGATGGTCGACGGTCGTGCCGAAGTAGTCGCGCGTCTGCAGCACGCGGGTCGCCGGGGTGGTGGTCAGCCGGTACGACAGCACCTGCTGGCGAAGGTCGTCACGGGGCCGCACGCGGATCTCGTTCTGCGACTCCGAGACGGGCTCCGCGTAGGTGAAGTGCAGCCGGTAGGCGATGTCGAGTCTCATTGCGGCCTGCCTCTGCCGTCTCCGGGTCGCACGAATTGCGCATGCACTTCGGCCAAGCTCGATCTCGCCACCGTGCTGGTGTGCACGTCGGCGGCGAGCTCGGCCAGCGCCGAGCCCAGGTACGCCAGCTCTGCCTCGGGTTCGGCCAGCAGCTCGTCGAGCTCGCCGTACTCCAAGTGCGCCCGCAGTGCTCCAGCGCGCCGGCGGGGTGTGGCGACGGCCCCCGCGGCCGCGGCCAGATCCTCCAAGCGCAGCTCCACCCGTCCGAGGCACCACAGCACCGAGCGAGGCATTTGCTCGTGTTGCAGGAGGAACTTCGCGACTGCATGCCACCGCGGGGAGTGCCCTAGCTCGCGCCGGGCTGCCTGGAGCGAATGCGTGAACGCCAGCAAGCGGTTGCCGTCGAACACATCGCTTCCGGTGCCCAGACCCGACTTCAGCAGTTCCACCGTCAGGATCGACCGTTCGAGCAGCTGGCCCGCTTCCATGAACGCGTACCCCTCGTCGCGGCTCATCGACTCGGTCATGACGCCGCTGAGCGAGCGACACCCGCGCCGGGCCGTGATCACCGACATGCGCGACACCTCGCCGCCGGTCTGCTCCCGAGCGGCAGCGCCGACCGACTTGGCGCTCTGCATGAGGATGTGCAGGCTGTTGGCCTCCTCCCAGAGCTCCACCGGGATGCGATCGCGCACGATGCGCAGGTTCTCGCGCACCGCCTGCACAGACGACACCACCGAACCAGGGTGCGAGTCGTCGGAGACCAGGAAGTCCATGACGGCATAGGGGCCGGTGCCGACCTGGGCCGCCACGAACGCGTCCTGCAGCCCGAGCGCCTGAACCAGCCGGCGCGACGCCAAGCGAGCCTCGGTGGCCTGACGGTGCATGACCGCGTTGGTCTCCACCGACACGCAGCGGGCGATGGTGTCGGCCCGCTCCAGGTAGCGACCGGCCCACAGCAGGGAATCGGCGTGGCGGGCGAGGATCATCGTCCCGTCCCCGGCGATGCCGGACTGCGCGAGTCCGCCTGCGCGTCGCCCTGCGGGGCGAGCACCCACGTGTCCTTGGAGCCGCCGCCCTGCGAGGAGTTCACGATCAGCGAGCCCTTGCGCATCGCCACCCGCGTCAGGCCGCCGGGAAACACCTGCGTGCGCTCCCCGGTGATCACGAACGGGCGCAAGTCGAGATGGCGCGGCTCGAGCACGTCGTCGCACATGGATGCCAGCGTGGACAGCTCCACCACCTCCTGGACCACCCAGTTGCGCGGATCAGCCTCGATCTCGGCCCGTGCGTTCGCCAGCTCCTCGTCGGTGGCGTTGCGCCCGATGACGATGCCGTAGCCCCCCGACTCGCCCACCGGTTTGATGACCAGCTCGTCGAGCCGTGCGAAGGCCGCCTCGCGCTGATCGGGCTCCCACATCACGTAGGTCTCGACGTTGGGCAGGATCGGCTCCTCGCCGAGGTAGTAGCGGATCAGGTCGGTCACGTAGGGGTGGATGGCTTTGTCGTCGGCCACGCCGTTGCCGACGGCGTTGCACACGGTCACCGTTCCCGCACGCATGGCGCCGAGCAGCCCGGGCACGCCCAGCGTCGAGTCGGGTCGGAACGACACCGGGTCGAGGAAGGTGTCGTCGATGCGCCGGTAGATCACATCAACTGGAACGAGGCCCTCGATGGTGCGCAAGTACACGACATGCTCGTCCACCACCAGGTCTGGGCCTTCCACCAGCTCCACGCCCATCTCCCGGGCCAGGAACGCGTGCTCGAAGTACGCCGAGTTGTAGATGCCCGGGGTGAGGATCACGATGAGCGGCTTCTCGCCGGCCCCCGTGGGCGCCACCGATTCGAGTGCCGTGCGCAGCATGCGGCCGTACTGGCCGACTGGCTCCACGGTGTGGTCTTCCCAGACACGGGGGAACGCTCGGGTCATCGCCGCCCGGTTCTCGATGACGTAGCTGATCCCGCTCGGGTTGCGCAGGTTGTCCTCGAGCACCCGGTACTGGCCCTCGGCATCGCGCACCAGGTCGATGCCGGCGATGACGCAGTGGGCGTCATGCGGCACGCTCACGCCGAACGCGTTGCGCTCGAAGCCGTCCGACGACTGCACCAGCCATGCGGGCACGACGCCGTCGGCCATGGCCGCTCCCTCGCCGGTGTAGATGTCGGCCAGGAACCGGTTCAGCGCGGTGACGCGCTGGGCCAGGCCCCGCTCGATCTCCTGCCACTCGGTTGCGGCGATCAGCCGGGGAAACAGGTCCATCGGCCAGGTCCGCTCGGTGCCCTGCGAATCGCCGTACACCGTGAACGTGATGCCCTGGCGGCGGAACTCCTCCTCGATGATGCCCTCGCGGCGCCGCAGCTCGGCCGCGTCGAAGTTGGAGAAGCGCTCCACGATGGCGGCGTAGAGCGGGCGGACGTTGCCGTCACGGTCGAACGCCTCGTCATAGGCGAGCTGGTCGGCGTCAGACCTTCGTAGCTCCGCCATGGCCCATTTGATAGCGCGTCACGGCCTGTGCCGGTGCCATTGTCGCTGTTGATGGCGCAGTCAAGGCCCGCGATTCCGTCAGGAGAGCCATGCCCGCGGCGTCAGCGGCCGACGAGCGATTTCTCCAGCATGTCGATCGTCTCCATGGCCCCGAGGCACTGAGCGACGGATGCGTTGGGCTCACGGTCCTCGGCGACGGCTGAGATGAACTCGCGGTCCTGCAGCTCGATGCCGTCGCTCGAGATGGCTACGCCCGACAGGTCGACCGGGTTGTCGTACCCGTCCACCAGGTCGTCGTAGCGGGCGATGTAGGTGCCGTTGTCGCAGATGTAGCGGAAGAACGTGCCGAGCGGCCCGTTGTTGTTGAACGACAGCGACAGTGTGCACAGCGCCCCTGACGGCACGCTCATGCCGATCGTCATATCCATGGCGATGCCCAACTCGGGGTGCTGTGGGCCCTGCTGAGCCCAGCCTGCGGTGATCAGCTCGCCGGTCTGGTACCCGAACAGATCGACGGTGTGGCATGAGTGGTGCCACAGCAGGTGATCGGTCCATGTGCGGGGCTTGCCCAAGGCGTTGCGGTTCTCGCGCCGGAAGAAGTACGTCTCCACCACCAGGTGCTGCAGCGTCAGCTCGCCGCGGCGGATGCGGTCATGTACCCACTGGTGGCTCGGGTTGAAGCGACGGGTGTGGCACGCCATCGCGATCACGCCCGTCTCCTGCTGCACCCGCACCAGCGCTTCGCTGTCGGCGAGATTGTCGGCCATCGGGATCTCGACCAGCACATGCTTGCCCGCCCGCATCGTCTCGATGGCCTGCGCCGCGTGCAGCTGCGTCGGCGTCGCGAGGATCGCCGCGTCGGCTTCCTGCGCGAGTGCCTCAGCGAGATCCAGCGTCCAGCGCTCGATGCCGAACTCATCGGCGAATGCCGCGGTGTCCTCGGCGATGCCGCCCACCAGGGCGACCACCTCGACGCCGTCGATCCGCTGCAGTGCAGCCATGTGCTTGCGCCCGATGGCGCCCTCTCCCGCAAGGATGATCTTCACCGCGCTCCCCTGGTTGGCTCCGGCGTTCGCCGCTGCCCGGGCGACCCAGCGAGGGCGCCGCCGCTGCAGACGATGACGTTGAGCACAGTCAGCATTACCAGACCCAGCCTGGGATCAATAGCCTCGGGCGAACAAGGGGATGCGATGGCGACAGCACGCGACTACGACGACATCCCGGGGACCTACGTGTTCGACGGCCGGCGATCGCAGCAGGGCTACCGCCTCAACATGTTCTGCATGAGCCTTAACGACGAAGCCAACCGGGAGCGGTTCCGGACCGATGAGGCCGCCTACCTCGACGGCTTCGATCTGACGCCCCAGCAGCGCCGAGCGGTGCTCGAGCGGGACTGGCTCGGTCTGCTGCAGCTCGGCGGGAACATCTACTACACGTTCAAGCTGGCGATCCTCGACGGGCTGTCGATGCAAGACGTCGGTGGTGCGATGTCGGGGGTCACCGGCGCGGAGTTCAACCAGATGATGATCGACGGGGGCCGTTCGATCGAAGGCAACCGACGCATCGACGAATCGGCAGCAACGCACGGCTCATCGGGGCACACATCATGACGACCGTCGTCGGCGGCATCGGCACCTCGCACGTCCCCGCGGTCGGGGCGGCCATCGACAATGGCAAGCAGGAGGAGCCGTATTGGCGGCCGTACTTCGACAAGATCCGGCCTGCCCGCGAGTGGATGGCCGCTGAGCAGCCCGACGTCTGCATCATCGTCTACAACGATCACGCTTCGGCCTTCTCGCTGCGGCTCATCCCGACGTTTGCACTCGGCGTGGCGGCCGAGTTCCAGCCCGCCGACGAGGGGTACGGTCGCCGCCAGGTTCCCGTCGTGCAGGGCCATCCCGAGCTGGCGTGGCATCTCGCCGAATCGCTTATCGGCGACGAGTTCGACATCACCATCGTCAACGAGATGGACGTCGACCACGGCCTCACGGTGCCGCTGTCGGTGATGTACGGCGAGCCCGAAGCGTGGCCGTGCCAGGTCATTCCGATCTGCGTCAACGTGATCCAATACCCGCCGCCGTCGGGCAAGCGATGCCTGAGCCTGGGGCGGGCAATCCGGCGAGCGCTCGACAGCTACGAGGGCTCGGATGCGGAGGGGCTGCGGGTTGCCGTGTTCGGCACGGGCGGGATGTCGCATCAGCTCCAGGGCGAGCGAGCCGGCCTCGTCAACCCAGCGTTTGACACGGCCTTCATGGATGACCTGATTGCCGAGCCCGATGCCGGCTCCCTGCGCCCGCACACGGACTACATCCGCGAGGCGGGCTCAGAGGGCATCGAGCTGGTGATGTGGCTCGTGATGCGCGGCGTGCTCGACGATCAGGTCGACGAGGTGTTCCGCATGAACCACGTGCCCACCTCCAACACCAGCAACGGCCTGCTGATCCTCCAGAACGCCCGATAGCCGTGTTTGTGCCGGGGATGATGCTCGACGCCCGCATCGGTGCTCTTCCGGCTCATCTCGAAATCGGCTGAGAACTAGTTTTCTTCGCCGTGGAGTCTCATCCCAAGTCACTCGAGGCCAAGCTGGCCGCGCTGGCAGCGGACCCCGGCGGTCCGGAATTCGTCATCTGCTATGCGGCTGATCCCGACATGGGCGGCGGGCTTCAGCCGACGATCGGCCAAGGAGTCTCGCCCCAGCGCTGGCGGGAACAGATGGCCCAGCTGGTCGAACAGGCCGACATCGACATCCTGCTGGCCTCGGTGTCGACCATGGATCACCTGGCCCGCGACCGTCGACTGTTCGACGACTCACCGGTGACTGCGGCGATCCGGGCCAACGACACCACCGACATCTGGCACGTGCGGGGCGGCACGTATGCAACGCAGCCGTCGCGGCCGTTCGCCACGACCACGGTGCGCGAGGCCATGTACGGCACGCTCACTCCCGAGCCGAACCAGCCGATCGACGTGCCGCTGGGACTGTGGTCGATCACCTTCAACAACGACCTCGACGCCGACGAGCGCTCGCTGCTGCGCTACCGCGAGTTCCGCCAGGAGGCGGCGGCCGAGGGCTTCCGCTACTTCGTGGAGGTGTTCAACCCCAATGCGGGCCACGTCGACGGCCCCGTGGGCGACTTCATCAACGACTGCATCGTGAGAATGCTGGCCGGCGTTCCCCGAGCTACACGGCCCGAGTTCCTCAAGGTGGTCTACAACGGCCCGCAGGCGCTGGAAGATCTCGTGTGCGGGCTGGACGTGACCGTCGGCGTGCTGGGCGGTCCCGCCAGCACCACCAACGACGCCTACACCCTGGTCCGAACGGTCAAGAAGCACGGCGCCCGGGTGGCGCTGTTCGGGCGGCGCATCAAGAGCGCTGACGACCCGCTGGCATTCACCGAGCTGCTGCGGGCCGTCGCAGACGACAAGCTCGAGCCCGAAGAGGCCACCCGCGAGTACCACGGGCGCCTGGCCGCAGCCGGCATCACGCCGTCACGCTCGCTCGAGGACGACCTCGTCATTCACACGCCCGAGCTGCTGTGACGCGGGCGCCAGACCAGTTGTGACCGATCGGTCGGGCTAGCGGGCTGACGTGGCGGACGCATACGTCGGGCTCGACATCGGCACTACCGGCATCAAGGCGGTTGCCTTCGACGAGGACGGACGCGAACTGGCCGCAGCCGTGCGGCCGACGCCGACCCATCGCACCGGCTCACGCGCTGATTTCGACGCCCCGGAGCTGTGGGAGACCGCGTGCGAGGTGCTGCGCGAGACGAACAGCCGGCTCGAAGCGGCCGGTCATCGGGCGCGAGCGATCGCCCCGACGTCGATGGCCGAGTCGGGCGTGCTGCTCGACAGCGCCGGCGCGCCGCTGGCGCCGGTCATCGCCTGGTTCGACGGGCGCACCCAGCCGCAGGCCGAGTGGTGGGCGCGCCATGTCGGCGTCGAGCCCACGCAGCGCATCGCCGGGGTCAGCCCCCAAGCCGTGTTCACCGCCTCCAAGATGCTGTGGATGCGCGAGCACCAGCCCGATGCGTGGGCGGCGGGATGTCACTGGTTGCTGATGGCCGACTGGATGGCGTACCGCCTGTGCGGCGAGATGGCGACCGACTACTCGCTGGCGTCGCGCACGATGCTGTTCGATCTCGCTGCGCGGGACTGGTCAGCCGGGCTGTTCGAGGCTGCCGGTCTGGACCGGGCGCTGATGGCGCCGACCATTCAGGGCGGCACTGCCTTGGGGCGAGTCCACTTCGATGCCGCCGCCGCGACCGGGCTGCCAACCGGCGCAACTGTGGCCGCGGGCGGCCACGATCACGTGTGCGCCGCGTTCGGGCTGGGTGTGACTGAGCCGGGCATGCTGCTCGACTCGATCGGCACAGCCGAGGCGTTCTTCCTGGTTACCGACGAGCTCGACACCAGCGGCCAGGTCGCCGGCAAGGACATATCCCAGGGTCTGCACGTGGCACCCGAGCGGACCTTCGTCATGACGGGCGTGCCGGACGGCGGGGGCCGCATCGACGAGCGCCGCCAGCAGCTCGGCCTCGACTGGGGGGAATTCATGTCCAACGCAGCCCGCAGGGACGGCCCCGAGCGGGCCGTCATCGACGAGTTGGCCCACGACGCCCAAGCACGCATCTCGCAGCTCGTGGCGATCACAGGAACGACGCCCGAGCAGCAGCTGGTCACCGGCGGTGGCAGTCGCAACCCGCTGCTGCTGGCCGCAAAGCGGCATCTGAGCAGCTGGCCGATCGAAGTGTCCGAGCATCCCGAGGCCACCGCCATGGGCGCCGCCATGCTCGCCCGCGCTGCCGCCCTCGGTTAGAGCCTCAGGCGGCTGAACTCAGCCGAAGTCGTAGAGCCTCTCGGGGTTGCTGACCAGGATCCGGTTGCGGGTCGTCTCATCTGGAGCGAACGCCGCCAGCGTGTCGACGAGATCGCCGTCGTCGGGCATGTGGCGCACGTTTGGATGGGGCCAGTCGGTGCCCCACAGGATGCGGTCTGGTGCTGTGGCGATGAGCGCTTGGGCGTAGGGCACGACGTCGTCATAGGGCAGCGTGCCACTGGCGGTGAGCCGCTCGGCACCCGACACCTTCACCCACGCCCGCTCGTCGCGCATCAGACCGAGCAGAGCCTCGAACGGCGCCTGGCCGAGCCCGGCGGATGCGTCGACACGGGCCATGTGGTCGATCACGTACGGGCACGGCATGCGGTCGAGCAGCTCTGCGTACGACGGCAGGTCCTTTGCATCGAAGTGCAGCACGATGTGCCAGCCGAAGGGCTGCACGCGGTCGACCAAGCGCCAGAACACGTCGAGGTCGGGAGCGCCGCCGAGGTGGGCGACGAAATTGAAGCGGGTGCCGCGCACGCCGGCGTCGTGCAACGCGCCGATGTCGGCGTCGCTGAACGACTCGTCGATCATGGCGACACCGGCGTAGCGGCCCCGGCCCCGGATGAGTGCGTCGACCATGGCGGCGTTGTCGGTGCCGTGACAGCTCGCCTGCACGAAGACTGCCCGCGACAGCCCGAGGCGCTGTTGCAGCACCTCGAAGTCATCGATACCGGCATCCGGTGGTGTGTAGGTGGCCTCGGGGGCGAACGGGAACCGGTGCGCCGGGCCGAAGATGTGGCAGTGGGCGTCGGTTGCCCCCGGCGGCGGCGTGAACGCGGTCGGCGCGTGGGGCGAGGGGTGCGGCGGCTGGATCGTGGGTGCCGTCATGCGCTGCCTCCCGGTGACCCACTTGAGGGGATCGCTGGGCTCTTGGGAAATACCAGGCCGTCGAAGAGCTTTCGGGCGGTGCGAACGATGCCGGAACGCCCTACCACGGGGCCCGCCGGACTCTCGGCCAGCTCGACGCGGGCGGCGAAGGTGCCCGTGGGGTGCTCGATCTGCACCACCTCGGGATCAGCTCCGAACCGCAGCAGCTCCGAGCCGACGCCGCCCGGCAGCCGCAGCGCGGTTGCCACGCTGACGGCGCCCAGCACACCGATGGCGTCGTGGCAGCGGTGCGGGATGAACGTGCGTGTGCAGATGCTGCCGCCGGCTCTTGGGTCCGACACCAGCGACATCTTCGGCACGGTTGCCGAGCTGACGTCGCCCAGGTTCATCAGCTCTCCGGCCTGCAGGCGGACGGCCTCCAGCCGCTCGGTGAGCTGCTGGTCGGCTTCCAGTGCGGCGGGTGCCTCGTCGCCGGCGATGCCGAGATCGGCCGCCCGCAGCACGACGGTCGGCATGCCGTTGTCAATGCAGGTCGCCTCCACTCCGTCGATCACATCGGCGACGGCCCCGCTGGGCAGCAGCGCACCGCAGGTCGAGCCCGCGGTGTCCTCGAAGTCGAGCCGGACCTCGGCCGCCGTTCCGGGCACTCCAGAGATCGCAGTGTCGCCGTCATAGGCGGGTCGGTCTGCCTCCAGCGGGAATGTGGCCGTTGCCACCGAATCACTGTTGACCATGCGGATGCGGACCTGGGCTCGGTCGCCGCTGGCGGCGATGAGCCGGCGTTCCACCGCGAACTGCCCCACGCCGGCCAGCAGGTTGCCGCAGTTCTGCTGATCGCTGACCGAGCCGTCGTCCACGCCGACCTGCAAGAACAGGTAGTCCACGTCGACGTCGGCAACCGACGACGGCGACACCACCGCCACCTTGGAGGTCAGCGGGTGCGCGCCGCCGATGCCGTCGATCTGGCGCGGGTCGGGCGAGCCCATGACCGCCGCCAGCAGCAGGTCACGCTCGTCGGGGTCGTCGGGCAACTCGTCGGCCACGAAGTAGGCACCTTTGGAGGTGCCGCCCCGCATGACCATGCAGCGAACGCCGTCGGGCATCGGGCCGCGTCAGCCTTGACGCTCGATGCGGGGGGCGGCGCCGGCTTCGAGCACGACCTTGTCGAGATCCGCGGCCACCAGCAGATCGCCGCTGTACCCGCCTGCGCGGATCTGGTCCACGTAGTGCTGCTCGGTGACGGCTGAGCCGAGCGCGGGCGCGAGTTTGTTCGCCGGGGCTGGGATGAGGTGCGTCAGCACCAGCGTCGGGACGCCCAGCTCGGCCGCTTGTGCGCCGATCAGATTGGTGTCGGCGTGGTAGTCGAGGATGAAATGACGGAACGGCGGGCCTTGCCTGATCACGTCGAAGAGCATCGCCTCGTAGACCAGCACGTCAGCGCCCGCAGCAAGCTCGGCCATCTCGTCGCAGACGCGGGTGTCGCCGCTGATGACCACGTCGCCGTCCGGGGTGGACACGCGGTACCCGACTGCGGGCAGCACCGGCTCGTGGCGGACCGGCCCGGCGCTGACTACCACGTCGCCGCATCGCCATACCTCGGTCGGCGAGGTGGGCGGGTCGAAGGCGATCAACTCCATTTCGACCGGTCTGGAGCGAGCGGAGTGCTCGGAGCGCACCTCGATGTCGTGCCGCCACGGGTGGGTCATCTCGCTGACGTAGTCGACGGCGGGTCCCTTGGGCACGACGACCTGCATCGGGGTGAAGTCGTCTCCGCGGGCCATGACCCAGTGGCTCAGCACCAGATCAGCCAGTCCGGTCAGGTGGTCGCTGTGGTGGTGCGTCACGAACACGGCGGTGAGCTGCAGGTTCCACATGCCGACCGCGGCCAGCCGTGGCACCGTCGCCCGCCCAGCGTCGAACTGCATCGTGACCTCTCCGCAGCGAATCAGCACACCGGGCCCCGCACGGTTGGCATCGGGGATCGGCGAACCCGTCCCGGTGATGATCACTTCGGTGGTCACTGTCGCTCGCCTAATCGACCCACTCGACGCCGATGTCGATCAGCTTCTGGCGGAGCCCGGACATGTCGAGTCCCAGCTCGCCTGCTTGCAGCCGGGCACGAGCTTGTTCTTCGTTCGCGAGGCGGGCGTTGGACTGCTCGAGCGCCCAGGCCGCTTCGTTGCGGGGCACCGCAACGACCCCGTCGTCGTCTGCGCACACCACGTCGCCAGGCTCGACGATCACGCCGTTGATGCTGACAGGCACGTTCACCGAGCCCGGCGTGTTCTTGACTGTGCCCTCGCACGAGACGTGCCGGGTCCACACGCAGAAGCCCATCGCTCGCAGATCCATCGTGTCGCGGACCCCGGCATCCATCACCAGGCCCACGACGCCGCGGGCCATGAACGACGACGCCAGCAGGTCGCCGAACATGCCGTGAGTGGACGGCGCCGTGTTGGTGACCACCAGGAAGTCGCCCGGCTGGCAGACCTCAACCGCGGCATGGATCATGATGTTGTCGCCTGGATGGGACCGTACGGTGACCGCCGATCCGCTGACCTTCGTGCCCTGCTGGATGGGCCGCAGCTCGGGGCCGAGGTAGCCGCGGCGGCCGATGGCCTCGTGCACGGTGGCGGTGCCGGCGTCGCCCAGGCCCGCGATGACATCGGGGTCGGCTCGCTCGATGGTGCGCTTCACGATGTGTCGGGTTGCCATCATCCCTCCCCGTCTGCAGCAGCGGCGGCGCTGCGCTGAGCTTGCAGGGCGCCCGCCAGCCGCGGGTACACCCGCAGGGCATTTTCGCTGAAGATCATGCTGCGGGTCTCATCGGTGATGTCGGCTGCGTCGATGTAGCGCTTGGTGTCGTCGAAGTTGAAGCCCGTGGTGGGGTCGATGCCCTGCACAGCCCCCACCATCTCCGATGCGAACAGGATGTTCTGGGGCGGGATCACCTCGACGAGCGTGTCGATGCCGGGCTGGTGGTACACGCACGTGTCGAAGAAGACGTTGCCCAGCAGCAGCTCGTCGAGCGGCCGCAGGCCCATGTCCTGGGCCATGCCCCGAAAGCGCCCCCAGTGATACGGCACTGCTCCCCCGCCATGGGGAATGACGAAGCGCAGCCCCGGATGGTCGGCGAACAGGTCGCTCATCATCATCTGGACGAACGCCGTCGTGTCGGCACCCAGGTAGTGCGAGCTGGTGGCGTGGAAGTTCGGGTTGCAGGTGTCGCTGACGTGGATCATGCCGGGCACGTCCAGCTCGGCCATGGCCTCCCACAGCGGCCACCAATAGCGGTCGTTCAACGGTGGACCGGTCCAGAATCCGCCGGTCGGGTCGGGGCTCACGTTGCAGCCGATGAAGCCCATCTCCTCCACACAGCGGCGCAGCTCGCTCACCGAGCTGTCGATGGCCACGCCCGGCGATTGAGGGAGCTGGCAGACCGGCACGAAGTTCTCGGGAAACAGGTCGCAGACGCGGCGGATGAGGTCGTTGCAGTGCTCTGACCAGAAGCGCGACGTGTGCTCGTTGCCTTCGTGGTGACCCATCCACGACGCCCGCGGCGAGAAGATCGTCAGGTCCGAGCCGCGCTCACGCTGCAGTCGCAGCTGGTTGCGCTCGATGCTGTGGCGGATCTCGTCGTCGCTGATGTCAAGCACACCCTTCGAGCCGACGTAGTCCGGATCGGCCTCGAGGGCCGACCGCTGCGCGTCGCGATACTCACCGAGCTGGGGCGGGGCCGTCGTGTAATGCCCGTGACAGTCGATGATCGCCGGTGCGCTCATGTCGGGCTCACCTCCGCAGGAAGCTGTTCGCTGCGAGTCTTGCTGATCTGCCACCTCGCGCGGCGTCCGGCATCTTCTGCAACCATTTGCCACCACCGCCGCACAGACAGATCCAGGGAGTAGCCGTGTTCCTCCGCATCCGCCAGGTCGCGATGATCACCGACGAGTTTCACCGGACTGCGATCGACATCGGCGATGTGCTCGGGCTGGAAGGCTGCTACACGGACCCGGCAGTAGACAAGTACGGGCTGAAGAACACCATCTGGCCCATCGGCCACCAGTTCGTGGAACTCGTGGCGCCAACACGGGACGGCACCGCCGGTGGCCGGTACCTCGCCCGCAGAGGCGGCCCGACCGGCTACATCGTCTGCACCCAGACCGACGACCTTGACGCCACGAGGGCTCGCGTCGAAGATGCCGGTATCCGCATCGTCAACGACATCAACCATCCCGATTCCGGGCATGCAGGCATCCAGCTGCACCCGGCCGACACCGGCGGCTGCTTCTGGGAGCTCGATCACATCAGCTTGGACGGCGGGGATGGCATTGGCGGGCCATGGCCGCCGGCCGGCGAACACTGGTCGTCATTCGTCAACACATCCCGGGTGGCGACTGTGACCGCCGTCGAGATGCAGACGAACGATCCGGCCCGAACCGCTGACATCTGGAGTCGCGTGGCCGACCTCGCGGTCACTGCTGATGCAGAGGGCAGACCGTGCATCGAACTCGATGATGGCGTGATTCGCTTCGTCCCCGATGCCGACGGGCGGGGTCCGGGCATGGCGGGCATCGATGTCGAAACGACCGACCCCGCAGCAGTGATGGCGACGGCGAGGGCGCGAGCGGTCGCCGCGGGCACGGACGAGCTGATGATCGGCGGGTTGCGCATCCGGCTGGTCAAGTCGGCGGGCTGAAGGAGTACCACGATGAAGACAGAACAGACCCGAGCCCTGATCGAGCGCTTCCTCGAGGCTCGCGACGCCAGCGACCGCGACACCGTGGCCTCGATGCTCGCCGACGACGTCGTCTGGCGGCTGCCAGTGGGCTCCGGGCTCGGCCCCTACGAGGGACGTGACGTCGTGCTCGACGCCCTCGTCGGCGGTGCCGGAGGGACGATCTTCAAGCTGGAGACCATGCACCGCACCGTTCACCAGATCGTGGTGGAGGGCGGGTCTGCTGTGGTCTTCCTGCGCAACCAGGCCGAGCTGGTCAAGGGCGGTCAGTACGACAACGAGTACGCGTGGCACTACGAGTTCGAGGACGACCGTGTCGTGTCGATCCAGCACTACGCCGACACGCTCAATGCCGTGAAGCAGATGGGACTGCTCAAGCACTGATCATCAAGAAAGGGAATCCCCATGTCAGCATCACCCGACTGGCAGACCGACTACGACGTGTTTGCCGAGGAGCTCGCCGACGACCCGTACCCGATCATGGCCGAGCTGCGGGCACAGTGCCCGGTCGCCCACTCGAATCGCCATGAAGGATCGTGGTGGCCGACTCGCTACGAGGACGTGACCCACGTCGCCAACGACTCCGACGAGTTCAGCTCGAGCCAAGTCTCGGTTGTTCCGCTCAAGCTCGTCCATCCAGGCGGCGTCGTCTCGATGGTGATGATGGACCCGCCCGAGCACACGGAGCTGCGGCGCCTCCTGATGCCGTTCTTCTCGGCCAACAACGCCGAGCGCTACCGCGACCTCACACGGTCCATCTGCCAAGACCTGCTTGCGGGTATGTCGGAGGGCGACACGGTCGATGTCGTGTCGGCATACACCCGCCAGATCCCGCCCCGCATCATCGCCGCCATTCTCGGAGTCGACCCCGTCCACGCCGACGATTTCACCGAGTGGGCCGAGGGCATCCTCGGCGGTGGCATGCGCGATCCCGAGGAGGTTGCTCGCTGCCAGACGCTGCTCACAGAGTTCCTGCAAAACGAGGTCGTGGCCCGGCAGGAGTCGCCGGGCGATGACCTGATCTCGGAGCTGCTGGCCATGGAGGTCGACGGCGAACCGCTGTCCCCGGCCGTGGTATTCGCCAACATGCGGTTGATGCTGATCGCAGGCGTCGATACGACCTGGTCGGCCATGGGCACTGCCATCTGGCATCTCGCGCTCAACCCGGACGACCGCCACAGCCTGGTCGACAGTGACGAGTCGAATGCGTTGGCCGTGGAGGAGCTGCTCCGCGCGTACGCGCCGGTGACGATGGCCCGCATCGCCAAGTGTCCGGTGCAGCTCGGCGACGCGCAGATCGAAACCGGCGATCGGGTGCTGCTGTCGTTCCCTGCGGCAAACCGCGACCCCGACGTCTTCCCCGAGCCGGAGACCGTCCAGCTCGATCGCACCCCCAACCGTCACGTGGCCTTCGGGTACGGCCAGCACCGTTGCCTCGGCGCACCGCTGGCCCGGCTGGAGCTCCAAGAGAGCCTGCGTGAGCTCGTCAAGAGGTTTCCCGATTTCCGGCTGGCCGATCCCCGAGCGGTGACCTGGTCAGGCGGGCAGGTTCGTGGGCCGCGGGCACTCCCGCTCGTGCTGGGATAGGTGAGTAGCGCCATGCAGTCACTTGCGGCCGTGCTGAGGTCCCCCTCGGCTGCGTTCACCCTCGAGCACATGGAGGTCGAGGCGCCGCGTGAGGACGAGGTGGTGGTGGAGATTCATGCGGCGGGCATGTGCCACACCGACCTGCTCCCCCGTGAGCTGCCTCCCGAGATGTTTGCCGGGCCGATCGTCCGCGGTCACGAGGGTGCCGGGATCGTCACCGAAACCGGTGCTGCGATAACAACCGTCGAGCGCGGCGACAAGGTGCTGCTGTCGTTCAACTCCTGCGGCAACTGTGCCGCCTGCGCCAGGCAGAAGCTGCCGTACTGCTTCAACTTCATGCAGTACAACACCGGCGGACGGGCCGACGGGACCACGGCCTTCACCGACTCGTCCGGGGGCGCGGTGCAGTCGCACTTCTTCGGCCAGTCGTCGTTCTCGACTCTTACCGTGGCGGCCGAGAGGTCATTGGTCAAGGTCCCGCCCGACACCGACCTGTCGACCGCGGCACCACTCGCGTGCGGCGTGCAGACAGGAGCCGGCGCCGTGCTCAACTCCCTCTCGGTTCCAGCCGGAGCGTCGCTGGTGGTTGCGGGCGCCGGAACGCTCGGCCTGTCAGCCATCATGACCGCTCGCATGGTCGGCGCCGATCCGATCATCGCCATCGACCGCCATCGGGGACGGCTCGAGCTGGCCGAGCGGTTCGGGGCAACCCACGTGCTGACCGGCGATCCGGCCGAGCTGACCGCCGGGATTCTCGACATCACCGGTGTCGGCGCCGACTTCGCCTTCGACACCACCGGCAACGCTGATGTGGTGACGGCGATGTACAACGGGCTGAACACGATCGGCACCATCGGTCTCTCGGGAGTCGGAGTCGGGACGGTCGAGCTCAGCGTGTTTGCGATGATCACCGGCCGGACGATCACCGGGATCATGGAGGGCGATTCAGTGCCCGCCGAGTTCATCCCCCGGTTGATGGCTCACCATCGTGCCGGCGAGTTCCCCTACGACGAGCTGATCACCACCTTCGCCTTCGAAGACATCAATGAGGCAGAACACGCCAGCACGTCGGGAGAGGTTGTCAAGCCGGTCCTGGTAATGCCCAACGGCTGACATCAGGGCGCGGCCTCACTCGGCGCGCTGTCGCCGGGACAAACCTGCGAGGCTGTGGCCTCCATGAGCGATCCCCCGGCCGCAGGCCCTCGTACCGTCGCCGAGGCCTTTCTGGCCGCGCTGGCGGACCGTGGGGTGGAGTGGGTGTTCGGCAATGCCGGCACCGACTTCGCCCCCGTCATCGAGGCGCTGGCAGCCAACGCCAACGGTCCGCTGGTGATGCCTCGAACGGCCGAGATCCTGCACGAGACTGTCGCGACGTCGATGGCCCACGGCTACTGGCTGATGACCGGACGGCCGCAGTGCGTGATGGTGCACGTCAACGTCGGCGTGGCCAACTCGCTGATGGGCCTGATGAACGCCTCACGCGGCCGGGTTCCGATGCTGTTCGCCTCGGGCCGCACGCCCATCACTGAGCAGGGGCGGCTCGGCAGCCGCAATGCCCCGATCCACTGGGGTCAGGAGATGTTCGACCAGGGCGGGCTGGTGCGCGAGTTCGTGAAGTGGGACTACGAGCTGCGGGCCGGCGAGCAGGTGGTGGACCAGGTCGACCGGGCGTTGGCCATTGCGCAAGCTCAGCCCGCCGGCCCGGTGTACCTGAGCCTGCCCCGGGAGGTGCTTGCTGAGACGCTCCCGGCCGGATTCGCCTTCGAGTCCCGCTCGGTCGAGACCCCTTCGCCCCCGCATCCCGATCCTGCTGCGGTCGAAGCTGCGGTGGCGCTGCTCTGCGAGGCCGATTCGCCGCTCATCATCCCCTCGGGCGGCGGGCCCGACCTGTTTGATGTCCTGGGCCCGGCGGCTGAGCGTTTCGCCATTCCGGTCGTGCAGTACTGGCGGACGAGCGTGGCGATCTCCACCGAGCACCCGATGTATGCGGGCGAGAACCCCGCCGAGCTGCTCAGCAGGTCGGACTGCGTGATGGTGCTCGACTCAATGGTGCCGTGGGTGCCCCATGCCATGGGACCACGCTCGGGTGCGTCGCTCATCCAGGTCGGCCCCGATCCGCTGTTCGGGAGCACGCCGGTGCGATCGTTCCGCAGCGACGTGACGATCACTTCGACCGCTGCCGCCGGTCTCGCAGCCATCGCGGCTGGGCTGAAGGCGACGGGCGCCGGCGAAACTGAGCGCACAAGACAACGTCAGGCGGGGCTCGCCGGTGAACTGGCAGCGCGCCGAGCGCGGGAGGTTGCCGCCGGGCGCGACCCTGGCGGTCGGCCCATGTCGCCCGAATTCATGAGCCTCGCCCTGAGCGAGGTCATCGGCAGCGACGCCACGGTCGTGAACGAGCTCGGCCTGGCCCCCGCTGTGATGTCCTTCACCGGCCCGCACAGCTTCTTCGGACCCACCACTTCGGCCGGCTTGGGCTGGGGAGGCGGCACAGCGCTCGGCGCCAAGCTGGCCGACCCCGATCGGCTGGTGGTGTGGGCCACCGGCGACGGCTCGTACGTTTTCTCCAACCCGCTGGCCGTGCATCATGCCGCGGCGTCGCTGGGCCTGGGGCTGCTGACGGTGGTTGCCGACAACCGGGTGTGGAACGCAGTGCGCCGCTCGACACTGGCGGTGTACCCCGAGGGTGCCGCCGCCCGCTCGGCGACGATGCCGCTCAGCACCCTCGACCCCGCACCCGACTACCCCAAGTTCATTGAGGCCTACGGCGGTCACGGCGAACACGTCGACGATCCCGCCGAGCTGCGCCCAGCACTCGAACGAGCCGTCGACATCTGCCGCTCAGGCCGTCAAGCTCTCGTCTCCGTTCAGGTCTCCTACCCCGACGCCGCCATCCACTGACGTCGACGAAGGTGCGGTGGGCGCTAGCGGACGTCGACGAAGCCGACGCCGGATGCCCTCAGTACTTTCCGCCGAGCTTGCGGTGATCCCAGGACAGGGTCTTGGTGGCGTGCACCTTCACTGCGACCCGTTTGGGCGCTGAGGCTCGGGCGTCTTCCAAGTCGAGCCGGTAGCGGTCGCTCATCGATTCCGCCAAGGCGAGCACGGAGTCGACGTCGTCAACGATCTCGCCAGTGCCTTGGATCGACACACCCCTCAGCTCTGCATAGTTGGTGCCCGAGTCGACGAGCATCGAGATGGTGCTGTCGCGCTCGAGGTTCTTGGTCTTCTGCGCCTTGTTGTATGTCCAGAAGGCGGGGACGCCATCGAGGAAGCCGTAGTTCATGGCCACGAGGTGGATGGTCCCGCCCGGACCGATGGTTCCGATGGTGCAGAGATGCGGTTGGTTGAGATACTCCCGCGTCTCCGCTTCGGTCATCTCGATCATGCTGCGACGCGACATTGAGCGACTCTTTCCTTCTGACTGACGAGGCAGTTCGACGTTCCCGGTGCTAGCACTCGGCGGGACTCAGGGTACGAATACCGCTGATGACAAGGTCGGCGACCGCCTCGGCGACCTCGTCGGCGCTGAGCCGCCCGGTCGGCGAGTACCAAACGTGGAGCCCGTGTATCTGCGTGAAGATGAGGATGGACGACAGCTGGGTGTCGAGCGATCGGCGTACAAGGCCTGCGTCTTGTCCCGCTTGGATCAGTTCTCGCAGAAACGCCTCGTACCCGTCGCGCCAACGGATCACCTCGCTGCGCCGGGGCTCCGACAGCGAGCGCAGGTCACGCTCGACAACTGCAACCGGAACGAGGTTGTCCATCGCGGCCTTGGCGTAACCGACGATGAAGTAGCGGAGCCGTTCGAGCTCGTCGCCCTCGTGCTTGCGGCTCAGCTCCAGGTGATCGCCGAGGGAGTCGTACGCCTGACGGATGACGCCGAAGAGCAGATCCTCTTTGGTGTCGATGTAGTAGTAGAGGCTGCCCTTCTGCATGCCCACTGCGTCCGCAACCTCTTGGTTGCTCGTAGCTGCGTATCCCTTGCGGTAGATGAGCTGGGCAGCAGCGTCGTAGATCTGGCGTTCCCTCGGTCGTGGCGCGCTCTGCGACGCATCGCTCGCGGCTGCGGATTGGCCCTTCGCTGTGGTCGCCATGCCAGTCCTCATCTTCTGGAGCTGGATCGCCTGGAGCGGCGATGCCGTCGCATACGGCGTGGCCCGCCGGAGTCGGTCAGGCTTCGGTGGGCACAGTTGCGACAAAGGCTGCCCGGACTTCGTCGAGGGCCGCCTTGCCGAGGGCTGTGCGCGGGATCGCAGGCACCACCAACGCCCGCTTCGGAACCTTGTAGCCGGACAGATGCTCGCGGGCGTGACTGCGGATGCGCTCCTCGTCGAGGGCTGCCCCGTCGGCGAGCTCGACCATCACACAGACCGCTTCGCCCCATGTGGGGTCGGCCACGCCGACGACGCACACGTCGCCGACGCCCTCGAGGTCGCGGAGGGCATTCTCGACTTCGCGGGCGTAGACGGTCTCGGAACCGCTCTTGATGCGGCCCGATTTGCGATCGACGTAGGTGACGAAGCCGTCGGGGTCCATCACACCGATGTCGCCGGAGTGGAACCACCCCCCTCGCCAGGCCTCGGCAGAGACTTCAGGGCGCTGCCAGTAGCCCGACACGTACGAGTCGCCCCGGAAGAGCATCTCGCCCAGCTCTCCTTGCGCGACGTCGCGGTCGTCTTCGTCGACGAGCCGCAGCTCGGCGCCGGGCTGTACCGTCCCGCAGCTCGCCAGACGGTGCGCCAGCGCCTCGTCGGCCAAGGCCTCGGTGTGCTGTTCGGGCGACAGGGCGAGCCCGATGCCCCCCTCGGTGCCGATGCCCCCGATCTGTGCGAGGCCGCAGCCGACGCGTTCAGCGAAGGCGCGCAGAAGTTCCACGGGTATCGGATTCGAGCCGTAGATCACCATCCGCAGGGATGACACCGAGACCTTGGGCCGCTGCACGAGGTAGTCCACGAGCATCTTCATCGCGATCGGCACGGTGAGCAACGAGGTGATCCCGTGCTGCTGGATCGCGTCGACGGTCAGTTCAGGGTCGGGCCGCGGCAAGAAAGCGACTGGGAGCCCGTAGTACGCGGGATGCATGATTGCGAAGTGGCCGCCGGCGTGGAACACCGGAAGGTTGATGAGATGGCGATCGCTGGGGACCGTTCGACCGACCGATCCCATCGAGCGCGCCAAGGCCAGCATGTTGCGGTTGGAGATCATCGCACCCTTGGGCTCGCCGGTCGTTCCCGACGTGTAGCTCAGGTTGTAGATCGCATCGGGATCCGCCGATCTCTCTGTGCTTGGCGCCGGTGCGGCGATCAGCTCCTCGTAGCTGTCGGGGAGCGATGCCCCCGCCACCCCGATGGCGGGAATGTCGAACTCCGCTGCGAGATCCGCGGCGATCTCTTCGAATCCCGGACCGGCGAAGAGGACCGAGGGTGCACAGTCGGCGAGCTGCCCGGCCATCTCGCGCCGATTGTGGCGGGTGTTGAGACCGGTGTAGTGCGCTCCCGATTTCGAGCAGGCAAAGGCGAGTTCAGGGTGTTCGATACAGTTGTCGGCGAGGATCGCGGCGACGTCACCGGACCGGACACCGAGTGCAGACGCGAGCGCCGAGGAGAGCCGATTCGTGCGTTCTTCGGTGTCTGCCCACGTGAACGTCCGGCCGCCGTCGACGTAGGCCATGGCGGTCGGAGCGCGGCGGGCATTGGCTCCCGGTATGTCCCCGATGAGCATCCGATACATGTCCGCTTCTCCTTCGGGTCGTTCAGAAGCTGATGACCACAAGGTCTTCAGCGCTGATGGGGGTGTCCTCACCGTCGATGTCGAGCGCTTCGATCGTGGGATAGGGAACGTCATGGCGATCAGCGGTCGCCTTCACGCGCAGCATCGCCTTACGCCAGACATCGATCTGCTCGTCCTCGTTCACCAGGCCGAGCCCGGCGTCACGCGCTGCGCTCTGCAGCGACCGATGAACGGAGCGGAAGCCGTCGGGCACGTCCCAGAACGGCTGTTGCGGTTCGCCGAATATCACCGAGATGTACAGGTACGACGCCTTGAGGTTCTTGGCCAGCGTCGCCTTCTCCTCGTCGCTGAGGGAGCCCCATGACTCTTCCGCCATGAAGTTGAAGCATGCGAAGTGCCGCGACTCGTCGACGCCGATGTTCTGGAGCACGTTCGCGAACACTGCGTGCTCGGACTGGCGGCCCGTCCGCGAGAAGATCACTGCGCCCGCCGCCTCGCCGACCGCGAAGTTGGACATGAGCGCCAGCAGGCGGCGCTCGTCGAATGCTCGCTTGAAGCTCGACCAGTAGCGACTGTTCGTGTACTCGATCCACCGCAGATTGCGGTGTGCTGCCCGCTCGAGGTCATTCGATGGAGAGAACGCGTGCGGGAAGCCGGGCAGCAATCGCTGGACGATCCTGCGCGACATCTCGTCGTGATTGGCCTCGTCGCGAGCGACCGTGAGCAGCATCTTCGTCGTGGCATCGCCGATGTGCTCTTCGGATGCCTTGATCAGGCCAAGAGCAAACGTCGGGGTACCGGAGTTCTCGAACACAGCGTTGGTGCCGAACCAGTAGGCGAGCGCGACGCGCTCGTCGGGCGTGAAGTCGTTCGGATCGAGGGCGTCCCACTCGATGTCCGTGTTGGGGTTGTAATGCTGCGCTTCGGCCTTCTCCCACAGAGCCCGATGGCGGTCGATCCCGTCGGACCAATCGAGCGGCATGGGCGAACCTGGCCCGGGCAGCGGCGCCTCCGGAACGTCGAACGAAATGGCATTTGTGGACACGATGTGGCCCCTGTGATCAATTCGGTGTGCAGGAGAGATTCAACCAACCGGTTGGTAGAAAAGCTAGCAGTCCTGCCATACTGTTCGCATGGCCGCCTCACCTGTTCTCTACGACGTCGCCGACGGCGTCGCCACCATCACGCTCAACCGCCCCGAACGGCACAACGCGCTGTCGCCTGAGGTCATGGTCCGCCTGGCCGGTGCGTGGACTCAGGTCCGCGACGACCCCAGCGTCTCTGTCGCCGTGCTGACGGGGGCCGGCGACACGACGTTCTGCGCGGGTGCCGACCTCGCACGGCTGATCCCGCTGCTCACCGGTGCGCGAGGCGTCGAAGACGAGTGGGACGAGCAGCTGGTCGCCGATCTCAGCCTGCTCGACACTGCACTTCTGCGCGGGACCGATCTGTACAAGCCGGTCATCGCAGCCGTGAACGGCCATGCGCTCGCGGGCGGCACCGAACTGCTCATGGGCACCGATTTCCGCATCGCGTCCGAGCGCGCCACGTTTGGTCTCATCGAGGTGCGGCTCGGCCTGATTCCCGCGGGAGGCTCGCTGGTGCGGCTCGCTCGCCAGATCCCCTACACCGCCGCCATGAAGATCATCCTTGGCGGCGAGCCGGTCGACGCGCGATTCGCCGAGCGCTACGGCCTGGTCACCGAACTCGTGCCTCACGGCGAGGTCCTCGACCGTGCAATGGCTGTGGCCCAGACGGTTGCGCTCTCCGCGCCGCTCGCGCTTGCGGCCGCCAAGGAAGCGGTGGTGACCACCTCCGGGACACCATTGGAGGAGGCCTACCGCATCGAGACGGGCCTACGCGACAGGATCGCGGCAACCAACGACGCCCGCGAAGGACCGCGCGCCTTCCTGGAGAAGCGGGAACCCCGATGGACGGGCACTTGAATGACCGCACTTGAATAGCCACTCTGCCGATGTGTTGGCAGACAACGATCGGTTGGCGGTCACGCATGACACTGCCGCGTCGAATCCACTAGCCCTCTCGGCGCAAAGGAGCCTGCTTCATGTCGACTACGACTGGTGTATCGACCACGGTGATCGAGGCGAATGGGCTTCGCTTCACGGCCGATGTGGCGGGGCCTGCTGACGGCGAGCTGGTGCTGCTGTTGCATGGCTTCCCCCAGACCCGGCATACCTGGCGTGTCGAGTTGCCGGCACTGGCGGCGGCCGGGTTCCGGGCGTGTGCTCCCGACCAGCGCGGCTACTCGGCGGGTGCACGGCCCGAGGGAATCGACAGCTACCGCACCGAGCTGCTGGTGGCCGATGCGCTCGCTATTGCCGACAGCTTCGGCGCAGAGCGATTCCACATGGTCGGACATGACTGGGGTGGTGCGCTGGCGTGGTTCATCGCCGCGCACCACGCCGAGCGGGTCCACTCGCTGAGCGTCATCTCACGACCCCACCCTGCGGCCTTCGTTGCGGCGATGCGCGACGACCCCGATCAGCCGCATCGCTCCCGGCACCACCCTGCCTTCCAGAAGCAAGAGGCAACCGACAACCTGCTCGCCGACAATGCAGCCCGCCTGCGACGCGCGATGGCTCACGGCGCGGTGCCCGACGCCGACATCGACGCCTACCTGGCCACGCTGGGCGAACGCGACGCCCTCGATGCAGCCGTGAACTGGTACCGAGCCATGGGGCGCTCACAGTTCCAACCGGCCGAGACGCCCCCGGTGAGCGTGCCGACGATGTTCGTGTGGGGGAACCAGGACGCCACGGTGGGCCGCATGGCAGCCGAGAACACCGCCGAATTCGTGACCGGCCCGTACCGCTTCGCCGAGCTGGGGGGCATCAATCACTTCGTCACCGACGAAGCACCCGGAGCGTTCACCGGATTGCTGCTGGCCCACCTCGCCGAGCACGGCGCAACGGCGGCTCAGCAACCTGTGTCGAAGGGGTGGGCGATACTGGACTCGAACCAGTGACCTCTGCCGTGTGAAGGCAGCGCTCTAACCATCTGAGCCAATCGCCCGCGGGGCGACGATGATAGGGCCTGCCGGCGCCGCCGAGCGCACGCCGGTCCCCACGGCAGGGCCCAGACTGGAGGTCCAGTGAGCGCCGACGATTACCACACCGCACCAGACCAGCTCTCACCCCCGCCGCCGGGCTGCCCGGTGCACGACAGCTGGTCGCCGCTCAACGAGGAATACCTGGCCGATCCCTACCCGATCGCCGCCCAGCTGCGCGAAGACCACCCGGTTTTCTACGCCGCCGAGATGGGCCACGTCGTAGTCACCCGCATGGACGACATCGAGCGGGTCTTTATGGACCCGGATACATATGCCTCGTCCAACGTGCAGGACCCCATCTTCCCCCTTGCGCCCGAAGCCGCCGAGGTGCTCTCCGCGCCCGACTACAACCCCCAGGCGGTCATGTCCAACCGGGCCGAGCCCGACCACGGGCGCATCCGCGTGCACACACGCGGCGGGTTCTCGGTGCGGCGGCTGCGCACGCTCGAGGACTACATGGCATCACGGGCCACCGAGCTGATCGAGAACATGCTCGCCGGCCCCAAGCCAGCCGACTACGTCAAGGCCGTGGCGTTCCCGCTGCCGGCGGAGATCGTGTTCCGTTTCATCGGCTTCCCGCCCGAAGACGACCTGATGCTCAAGTCGTGGTGCGTGAACCGCAAGGCATTCGCCTGGGGCAAGCCGACGCCGGCCGAGCAGGCCCATATGGCCGAGGGAATGCTGGCCTACTGGCGCTACTGCCGTGAGTTCGTGGCCGAACGCCATCGCAACCGCACCGACGACTTCTGCTCGGAGCTGCTCGACGCACACGATGCCGACCCCGATCCCGAGGGCGGCACCGGGCTCAGCTACCGGGAGGTCGAATCGGTCATCTACGGGATCTCCTTTGCCGGGCACGACCCGGTCACGAACCTGCTGTGCAACACGCTTCGCTGCCTGCTCCCGCGCCGCGATCAGTGGGAGAGCCTGTGCGCCGACCCGTCGCTGATCCCCACTGCGGTCGAGGAGACGCTGCGATTCGACTCCAGCCAGGTGGCCTGGCGCCGGGTGACCACCCGCGACACCGAACTCGGCGGGGTACAGCTGCCCGAAGGAACACGGGTGTTCCTGAACTTCGCTGCAGCGAACCGCGAACCGTGCGCGTTCGCCGAGACCGACCGGTTCGACGTCGACTCCTACGACATCGCCCGGCCCGATCCCCACGGCCACATCAGCTTCGGCAAGGGCATCCACTTCTGCCTCGGGGCCAACCTGGCCCGCATGGAGGCCCGCATTGCACTGGAGATCCTGACCCAGCGGGTGCCGTCGCTGCGGCTGCCGCCGCAGGACTACCGGACCTTCCCGAACATCACCTTCAGAGGCCCTGAGGAACTCTGGCTCGACTGGGACTGACTCTGGCCTGCAGCGGGCAAGCCCGGGAACGACTCAGCCCGACCACACCTCCGCAGGCACATAGACGGTGCCGGACATGATCTTGCGAGCGGTGCGCGTGACGCCGCCAGAGAGAATCCGTACGTCGCCGTCACGCCGATCCGTGCAAAGCGCGATCTCCAGCGAGCCGCTCGGATGCTCGATCTGGATGTCGATCAGCTCGGCGCCGTCGACCAGCGACGCGGCCACCGTGCCTGGCAACGCGATGGCCGCCGCCACGCAGATGCCGCCCGAGACCGCATGGGCCGGGTGGCACTGGGTGGGCGTGAAGTAACGAGACGTAATCGTGCCGCTGTCGCCGGCAACCGACAGCAGACCGAACTTGGGCACGACGCTTCGGGACACATCGCCGAGGCCCATGCGCGCGCCGGCCTCGCAGCGGATGGCCTCCATCGTCGCCATGAACTCAGCGTCGCCGTCCAGCTCCGACGGCGCCTCGTGGCCGGTCCGGTCCAAGTCGGCGGCACGCACCATCACCATGGGCATGGCCACATCGATCAGCGTGGCCTCGACCGCCACGCCGCCGGCCGTGATCGTCTCGATGGCGCAGCCGGTGGGCAGCATCGAGCCGGTCACTGATCCCTCGATGCCCCGGAACCGCAAGTCAACGGGTGCGGCCGTGCCGTCTACCCCGTCAATGGCGCAGTCGCCGTCGTAGGTCAGCTCGCCGCCGGGCGTGCAGCAGACGACATCGATGAAGCTGTCGGTGTTGACGTTGCGCACGATCAGCGACGTCGTCGGATCGACAGCCTGCACCAGCCCCGTCTCGATCGCGAACGGGCCGACGCCGACCAGCATGTTCCCGCAGGTGGGCTTGGTGTCCACCGTGCCCCACACCGGGTCGACCTGCGCGAACAGGTAGTCCACGTCGGCGTCGGGATGTGCCGACGGGCCGACCACCGCAACCTTGCTGGTGACCGTGGTGCCGCCGCCCAGCCCGTCGATCTGGCAACCGGTCGGGCTGCCCATGACCGCGGCCAGCACCGCATCGCGCAGCGCCGCATCGTCAGGCAGGTCCCCAGCAGCAAAGAACGGCCCCCGCGACGTGCCGCCACGCATCAGCACACACGGGATCGAACGCTGCCCGGCAGTCACCGCCTCAGCCTGCCACTCGGCAGGTACGCCTGGCCGCCAGCGCCCATACTGGGCACTCTTGGATTCCCCGCAACCACAAGGCGGCGTGACATGAAGCTTGCAACCGGTGTCGGCTACTGGGCGGCTGGCCCGCCGCCTGATGCGTTGGAAACGCTGCAACTCGCCGAGCAGCTCGGCTTTCATTCGTTCTGGACCGCGGAGGCCTACGGCTCCGATGCCCTGACGCCGCTGGCGTGGTGGGGCAGCCACACCGAGCGCATCGGGCTGGGCACCGGCATCATCCAGATCTCTGCACGCACGCCGGCCGCTGTGGGCATGGCGGCGATCACGATGGATCACCTCAGCGGCGGCAGGTTCATCCTGGGCCTCGGCGTGAGCGGACCGCAGGTGGTCGAAGGCTGGTACGGCCAGCCGTATCCCCGCCCGCTGGCCCGTACCCGGGAGTACATCGAGATCGTCCGGGCGATCCTCGAACGCGACAAGCCGGTGAGCTTCAGCGGCGACCACTACCAGATGCCCTACCCGGGCGGCATGGGCCTCGGCAAGCCGCTGAAGTCCACCGTGCACCCGCTGCGAGCCGACGTGCCGATCTATCTCGGCGCAGAAGGCCCCCGCAATGTGGCCTTGGCAGGCGAGCTGTGCGAGGGCTGGCTGCCGCTGTTCTTCGCCCCCAAGGACAACCAGTTCTACGCAGATGCGCTGAATGCCGGCTTCGCCGCGGCGGGCAAGCCGCTGATCGGCGACGACGGGCGGATTCCCGACGATGCCGACTTCGAGGTCGTGTGCCCCATCAGCGTGGTGCCCGACGACGACATCGAGCGTGCGGCCAACCGGATCCGCCCCATGCTGGCGCTGTACATGGGCGGCATGGGCGCCCGCGACGCCAACTTCCACTACGACGTGTTCTGCCGGATGGGCTACCAGCACGTGGCCGACGAGGTGCAGGACATGTACCTCACCGGCCACAAGCAGGAGGCAGCGGCGACCATCCCGATCGAGCTGGTCGAGGAGGTCGCGCTGATCGGCCCGATGGACAAGATCGCGGCAGACCTGCGGCGCTGGGACGACACCGTGGTGACCGTGCTGCAGCTCTCGGGCCCGCCGACGCTGCTGGCGGCCATGGCCGAACTAGTCGCGAACTGAGAGGCTTCGGATCATGGACTTGACTGGAAAGCTGTCGGTAGTCACCGGCGGCTCGGGTGACATCGGACGGGCGATTTGCGAGGCGCTCGCTGCGGCCGGCTCTGATGTGATCGTCACCTACGTGGGCGATCAGGAACGCGCCGAGACCAGCGCCGGGCTGGTGCGCGACGCGGGCCGGCAGGCCAGCATCCTGCAGCTCGACCAGCGTGATGAGACCTCGATCGATGCGGCGGCCGCAGCCATCGCTGAGCGCGGGCGCTGCGATGTGCTGGTCAACAACGCTGCATGGAACATCGGCATCCCGTTCAGGCAGCTCGAAACGCTCGATTCCGCGACGTGGGACCGGGTGCAGGAGACCAACCTGCGCGGCCCGTACCTGCTGACGCGGGCACTGGCTGCACTGCTGGCTGCCGACGGAGGCGGGCGTGTCGTGAACATCGCGTCGGTGGGCGGCCTGTTCCCCGGATCGAGCAGCATCGCCTACAGCTGCTCCAAGGCGGGTCTCATCCACCTCACCCATTGCCTGGCTGTGGCCATGTCGCCGTCGGTCACGGTGAACTGCGTGGCGCCGGGCCTGGTGGAAGGCACCCGCATGGCGGCCCGGCTGCCCGACGAGGTCTCCGAAGGCGCCCGGCGAGGCGCGCTGCTCGGCCAGGTGGGCAGCCCGATCGACATCGCCAACGCCACGGTGATGCTGTGCGAGGCCGAGTCGATCACCGGCCAGACCGTGGTGGTCGACGGCGGCAATCCGGCCGCCATGAACTTCGGCTGAGCGGCTCGCTCCAGCCCAGCCGCCCCGCCGCCCTCACGAACGACGGGAAACCGCCGTGACCGCAGCCGCACACGGCATTCCGCCACAGCCGAATGTGCTGTTCATCATCACCGACCAGCAGCGCGCCGATCATGTCGGCTTCGGCGGCAACGACGTGGTGCGCACCCCCAACCTCGATGCGCTGGCGGACCGGGGAATGGTGTTCGACAACGCCTGGGTGGCCAACCCGGTGTGCATGCCGAACCGGTCCACGATCATGACCGGGCGCATGCCCAGCGCGCACGGCGTGGTCTTCAACGACCGATCGCTGGAGCCAGGCGCCAACACCCACGTCCGGCAGTTCCGGGCAGCGGGCTACCGCACCGCGCTCATCGGCAAGTCGCACCTGCAGCACGGCATGTCACGCAACGCTGTGTTCCCGGCAGGCGCGCCCGCCGGCGCAGTCGACGACTACTGGCCGGCGGGCTGGGACACGCTCGAAGATGCCGAGCGCTACCTGAACGGAGCACCCGAATTCCCCGACAGCTTCTACGGATTCGAACACGTCGAGCTGGCCATCGACCACGGCGCACGCGTCAGCGGTCATCACCTGCTGTGGGCGCTCGATCGCGGCGGCCGCCTCGAAGACCTCATGGTGCCGATGACCGCAGAGTCGCCGGCGCGGCGTCGCTCGGAACGCTGGTGGCAGGTGTACGAACCGCCCTACGGTCCGGAATTCCACTCCACCACGTTCGTGACCGAGCGCACCATCGCCTTCATCGAAGACGCAGCCACCCGAGGCGCTCCGTGGCTGGCCTGGGCCTCCTTTCCCGACCCGCACCACCCGATGACGCCGCCGGGCGAGTGGTTCGACCGCCACCGGCCCGACGACATGGAAGTGCCCGTTTCGGTCGACGACACACTGGAGGGCGCACCTCGATATGTGCAGCGCATCAGCCAGCTGCACCCCAGCAGCCAGCGCGGCTGGGTCACACCGTGCGGTGTGGCCGGCGACCATCAGATGCTGCGGGAGGCACTGGCGGCCACCTACGGGATGATCGAGATGATCGACCACGGCATCGGCCAGATCCTGGCTGCGCTCGACCGGCTCGGCCAGGCCGGCAACACCATCATCGTGTTCACCAGCGATCACGGCGACATGATGGGCGACCACGGGCTGATGCTGAAGGGCTTCTTGCACTACCGCGGCACCCTTGCAGTGCCGTACGTCATCGTCGATCCGCGGCGCTCGCCGGGCCGCACCGATGCGTTGGCCGGCAGCATCGACCTGGGGCCGACGCTGCTGGAGCTTGCCGATGTGCCCGGCTACGACGGCATCGGCGGCCGCAGCCTCGTGCCCATCCTGGACGACCCCGCGGCATCCGTGCGCGACGAGGTGCTCATCGAAGACGACTTCCCCGGCGCGCTCACCATGAATGTCCTGACCCCGGTCAAGACCCGCACGCTCGTCACCGCGGATCTGCGCCTCACTCGCCACAGCGACGGCTCCGAGCAGCTCTTCGACACAGCGGCCGATCCCGACGAGGTAGCCCCGCTCGGCCGCAGCGACCCTGCCCGTCGTGCCGAGATGTACGAACGCATGGCTGCTGCCCTGATCGAAGCTGATGACATCGCCCGCGGCATGCCCCTGCACCCGCCCTCCGCCTCGCCCAACGGGAGCGGATCCTCCTTTCGGGCCTAGCCTGCTTCGCCATGCCGACCGACATCCTCGTCATGGACCACGTCGCCGTGGTCAGCGATAGTGCCTGGGACAACGTGATCCGCTACGGCCGCGACCTGGGCGGCCGCTGGATCGGCGGCCCCGACAACGACCCCGCCTCACAAGCCGGTGACGACTTCTACTTCTGCCAGGTGTCGTTCGACAGCGGTGCGAGGGTCGAGATCCTCGAGCCGATCGAGCATCCCGGCAGTGACTTCCTGCGGCGTTTCCTGGCCCGCAACGGCCCTGGTCCGCACCACTTCACGTTCAAGACTCCCGACTTCGCCGACACCGTCGGGGCGCTCGGCGACGCCGGTTACAACGTGATCGGGGTCAACGAAGAGAACCCGAACTGGAAGGAAGCGTTCCTGCATCCCAAGGACAGCTGGGGCATCGTCATCCAGATTGCGTGGGACGGCGGCGGGGGCTGGGACGATGCGCCGCCGTTGCCGCCGACACGCCACGAACGATCCACGTCGCTGGCGACGGTGGTCCACCTGGTGGCCGACGTGCAGGCTGCCGCCGCGCTGTTCGGCGGGCCGCTCGGCATGGAGCAGACCGACGAGTGGAAGGATCCCAACGTCGGGGCCGGGGTCGACCTGCGCTCGGGTCCGTGGAACCTCAAACTCATCCAGCCGACCGACGCCAACTTGGCCCACTGGATGGGCAACCGGCCCGGCCGCCTGCAGCTCTTGCACTTCGAGCTCGACGATCCTGGCCTCGTTCCCGGCGCACAACGGGTCGGCGTCTGCGGGGGCGGCGAGCAGCAGGACGCGATGTTCATCGTGCCGCCAGAGCACAACCTGGGCGTGCGCCTGATGCTCACCGAGCACGGCTGAGCACCGCTACTCCGCGGCAGGCGGCTCCCAGCGATCCACTGGAACCAAGCAGAGGCGGCGGCCGGCGATCGGTGCGGCGTGGACCGCGGCATCGGGATGGCGGCACCGGTCGCTCGGCGACAGCGTGATGATCTGATCGAGCACGCCGTCGTTCTGCGGCCAGTCGCAATCCACGGTGCGCAGCGTGCCGTTGGGTGCCTCCCAGAAGCACTCCCCCACCTCGAGCGCAGCGACGTTGGACGGTTCGGCGTTGGGATCGGCGGTCATGTAGGCGCTGGCAACGAAGATCACCATGCCCACCACGGCGATGGTGGCCCATGGCAGCACCCGGATCACCAACGCGGCGCTGCGATGACGCACGACGAAACCACCTGGCCCGCCGGGCTCTGACGTTGTCCCGATGTTCTCGTCCAACCACTGCTCACCGGGCGCGCCCGGCTGGGCGCCAGGTCCGGCGGGGCGAGGAGCCCCGCCGGCTGGTGCCGAAGGCTGGGACGGCGGCGCAGCGGCGGTCCGCTCCTCGTCGTAGAGGCGCCGTGACTCGATCCGCCCCAGCACCCGCCAGGCCTCGTTGACATCACGCATTCGCCGATCAGAACGCTCGGTCTGCTCCTCGGTGACATCACCCCGGCGGTCGGGATGGTTCGCACGAGCCGCCCTGATCCATGCGCGCCGGATTTCCGCCGCATCGGCGTCGGGACGCACGCCGAGCGCTGCGTAGTGATCGGGCAACTGGGCCACCGGCGGCCTCCCGCCTGCGACGCTACTGCGGACGGTCCGGCGCCATGCCGCCGCTCAAGTCCCCGGCACGCTGGCCGGTCTCGCCAGCGGCACCTGAGCCATCGACGGTCTCGCAGGCCCGCCGGTGCCGGCAGCCCGGACCCGCCGAAACGCCGTTGGCTATCGTCGCGTCCCGGTCCCCACCCGAATCCCGACGACAAGGCTCCATCGCCATGACAGAACTCAAGATTGACCCGCGCACCCCGGTACTCGTCGGTGCTGGGCAGTTCAAACAGCGCCCCGACAACCCCGTCGAAGCGCTCGAACCCGTGGCGATGATGGGCGAAGCGCTGGATGCTGCCGTCGACGACGCCGGCTCGCCCGGCCTGGCAGGGCGCGCCACGCACACCTGGGTCATCAGGGGGGCATGGCCCTACACCGACCCCGCCGCATTGCTCAACGAGCGCTTCGGTGCCCGCGCCAAGACCGGGCTGTCCACCGATGGCGGCAACACACCGCAGTCGCTGGTCAACGAAGCGTGCAGGCGCATCTCCGCCGGACAGGCCGAGGTGGTGCTGATCGCCGGCGCCGAAGGCATCTGGAGCCGGCGGCGGGCCCGTCGCCGCAACGAGCGCATCCCCTACACCGATCAGCCCGACTCCGTGCCGGACGAACTCCTCGGCGTGGACGTCGTCATGAACAACAAGGTGGAACTCGAACGGGGCCTGTCGATGCCCATCAACCTGTACCCCGTGTTCGAGTCGGCATTCCGGGCTTCGAGGGGCGAAACGATGGACGGGCACCGCGATCGCCTTGCCGCGATGTGGGAGAAGTTCAACCAGGCTGCGGTGGCGAACCCTTACGCATGGGTGCGCACGCCGATGACGGCCGAGGAGATCCGCGACCCCAGCCCCGCCAACCGGCTGGTGGGATTCCCCTACACGAAGGCCATGAACTCCAACTGGGACCTCGACCTGGCTGCGGCGCTCGTCCTGTGCTCGGCCGAAGCTGCCGCCGCTGCAGGTGTGCCACGCGATCGCTGGGTGTTCCCGCACTCGGGCACTGACGGCCGCGACACCGACTACGTCTCCAACCGCGGCGACCTGCACAGCTCGCCCGCCATCCGCGTAGCCGGCCGCCGGGCGATGGAGCTGGCCGGCGTAGGCACCGACGACGTCGACTACGTCGACCTGTACTCGTGCTTCCCCTCAGCGGTGCAGATCGCGGCCACCGAGCTGGGCCTGGATCTGGGCCGCGATCTGACGCTGACGGGCGGTCTCACGTTTGCCGGCGGTCCGCTCAACAACTACGTCACCCATTCCATTGCCACGATGGCCGGCAAGCTCCGGGAGAACCCCGGCACCGTCGGGCTGTGCTCGGCCAACGGCGGGTACCTCACCAAGCACGCCTTCGGCGTGTACTCCACCGAGCCGTCCGAAGGCGGGTTCCGCCATCAGAACTGCCAGGACGAGATCGACCGGTTCCCTTCCGTCGAACTCGATGCCGACTACACCGGCGACGCCACCATCGAGGCCTACACCGTGATGCACGGCAGGACCCCCAGCGGCGAGTTCGGGCCCGAAGTGGCGCTGGCAGCAGTCCGGACGCCCCATGGCCGCCAATGGGCCCGCTGCGCCGATCCGGCGGTCATGGACGAGATGACCCAGACCGAGTTCATCGGCACCGACGTAGCGGTCGGCAACGACTTCGAATTCGCACCGGTCTGAGCCAGAACCGGCCGGCGACGCCGCAGCCGCTGTCCACAACGCACGGCGCCGCAGCACACACGTTGTCCACAGCGGTCAGCGACAAATCGCCCGGAAACTCGCCGATCCCGTCGCCACTTGTGGATAGCGACGCAGGTTGCGTACTCTCACGGGAGCAAGGCGTGTCGCCCCCGTCTCGCCTTGCGTTGAACGCACGGGGGGCTTGGAACCGTCATGTCCGCCGCCAACGGGGCCCGATCCTCTCATCGCTACCTCAATCGAGAGTTGTCCTGGCTGGACTTCAACCACCGCGTGCTGGCGCTGGCACGCGACGAAGATCTCCCGCTGCTGGAGCGGATCAAGTTCGTGGCGATCCACGCATCGAATCTCGACGAGTTCTTCCAAGTCCGGGTGCCGACAGTGCTCGACTCGATCGACGCCGGGATTCGCCGGGCCGGTCCCGACGGCCTGACACCCCGAGCACAGCTCAAGGGCATCCGCGCTGCGGCGGCCGAGCAGCTGCAGGAAGCGTCATCGCTGTTCGAAGAGGAGCTGCGACCGGCGCTCGCCGCTGAAGGCATCGCCTTCGTCGAACCCGATGATCTCGACGACACCAGCCGGGCATGGGTAGCAGACCTCTTCCGCGAGCAGGTCTTCCCGGTGCTGACTCCGCTCGCGGTGGATCCCGCTCACCCGTTCCCCTACATCTCGGACCTGTCGCTGAGCCTCGCCGTGTTCGTCGAGCATTCGCGCAGCGGACCGTCATTCGCCCGGGTGAAGGTGCCGCCGATCCTGCCCCGCTTTCTGGCACTGCCCGACTGCCAACGCTTCATCACGCTCGAGTCGGTCATCTCCGGGCACCTCGACAAGCTGTTCCCGGGCGTCAAGCTGCTCAGCCACAGCACCTTCCGGGTCACCCGTGACGCGGACCTCGACATCGATGACACCGAGACCGACGACCTGCTCAAGCACCTCGAGCTCGAGCTGCGCCAGCGTCGGTTCGGCGGTGCGGTGCGCCTCGAAGCGGCACCCGATCTGAGCAGCGATGCACTGGAGATGCTCACCCGCGAGCTGAAGCTGACCCACGACGACGTCTACACCTCTCGCGGGCTGCTGGGCCTGACCGACCTGTTCGAGCTGTACGACATCGACCGGGACGATCTCAAGACGCCGCCCCACAACCCGCGGACGCCGCTGCCGCTGCGAGCGTCGACCGATGCCGCGGCGCTGCTGGCATCGGGCACCGGCCGCGGTCGCGGCGCGCCGCAAGAACCGGACACCGGCGTCGACTTCTTCGAGGTGCTCAAGCGGCAGGACGTGCTGGTGCACCTGCCGTACGAATCGTTCAACACCAGTCTCGACGCCTTCATCCGCCAGGCCGCCGACGACCCTGACGTGCTCGCCATCAAGATGACGATGTACCGCACGTCGGAGCGGACCCGCCTGGTCGACTCGCTCATCCGTGCAGCGGAGCGCGGCAAGCAGGTGGTGGTGGTCGTCGAGCTCAAGGCCCGCTTCGACGAGCACGCCAACATCGAATGGGCGCGGATCCTGGAGCGTGCCGGGGTGCATGTCGCCTACGGCGTGGTCGGGCTGAAGACCCACTGCAAGCTGGCGATGGTGGTGCGGCGCGAGAGCCTCGGCATCGCTCACTACTGCTTCATCGGCACCGGCAACTTCAACGCCGACACCGCCCGCATCTACGAGGACCTCGGGCTGCTCACCCGCGACGAGGACTTCGCGGCCGACGTCGCCGGTCTGTTCAACTCGCTGACCGGCTACAGCCGCAAGACCGACTATCGCAAGCTGGCCGTGGCACCGCACAGCCTGGGCCAGTCGCTCGTCAAGCACATCGCAGCCGAGGCGGCCGAGCCCGACGGGCACATCTTCATGAAGATGAATGCCATCGTCGACAACGAGGTGATCGACGCGCTGTACGAGGCATCGCAGGCGGGCTGCCGCATCGACCTCGTCGTACGCGGCATCTGCTGCCTGATTCCCGGGATCGAAGGCGTGAGCGAGAACATCTCGGTGCGCAGCATCGTGGGCCGCTTCCTCGAGCACAGCCGGGTGTACCGCTTCGGCAACGCCGCCCGGGGATACACGATCCTTCTGGGTTCGGCCGACGCCATGCCCCGCAACCTGCGCTACCGCGTGGAGGCGCTCGCGCCGGTGGAGTCGACTGCCATCGCCGCCGAGCTCGCCGAGCTCACCGACATGTACCTCGACGAGGGCATCACCCGGTGGGAGCTGGGAAGCGACGGCGAGTGGACCCAGCACCGCGGCACCGACCTGCACGAAGTGCTGCTGGCCCGCCACGCCGAGCGCCGCGCCTGAAGCTCATCCGCCCTCCCAGCGGGCACACCAATGGCGTTCGAAGCCGTCTGGTAACATCTTCTGCGTGATTCGCCCATCGACTCACACCGCACTGCATTCCGCAACCGGGCTGCTTCTTCTCACCTAGGCGAGGACCGCACAGGTCCTCGCCCAACCTCCTGCGCCTCCGGGCCAGGGGGTTTTTTCGTGGCCCGAACCCGACCGAACCAATTCCGACTCCCCAGAACCCCCCAACGACAGCCCCCGATCGCAGGAGATTCCCATGGCAGACGTGAAACGCATCAGCGCCCAGCAGCCGAGTCCGATGCCGTACCGCCTCTATGGCACCTACGCCTACCCGGCACATCTTCCCGACCGCACCTGGCCGGACAAGATCATCTCCGAGGCGCCGCTGTGGTGCTCGGTGGACCTGCGCGACGGCAACCAGGCGCTCATCGACCCGATGGACGTGCCGCGCAAGCGCCAGATGTTCGAGGTGCTCGTAGAGATGGGCTTCAAGGAGATCGAGGTCGGCTTCCCGTCGGCTTCGGCCCCGGACTTCGACTTCTGCCGCATGCTCGTCGAAGAGGACCTGGTGCCTGACGACGTGTGGATCCAGGTGCTCACCCAGAGCCGACCCGAGCTCATCGAGCGGACCTATGAGGCCATCGCCGGGTCCAACAAGGCGATCGTTCACCTGTACAACCCCACCTCGGAGCTGCAGCGCCGCGTGGTGTACCGCCTCGACAAAGACGGCATCCGCGACATTGCGGTCACGGGCACCCGGCAGTGCAAGGAGCTGGCGCAGCGGCACGAGGGCGGCGAGATCCGCTTCGAGTACTCGCCTGAGTCGTTCACCGGCACCGAGATCGACTTCGCGCTCGACGTGTGCAATGCGGTCAGTGCCGAGTGGGGCGCGACTGCGACCGACCCGATCATCCTGAACCTGCCCGCCACCGTGGAGATGGCAACGCCCAACACCTACGGCGACCTCATCGAGTACTTCGGACGCAATGTGGACAATCGCGACGCCGTCGTGCTGTCGCTGCATCCCCACAACGACCGGGGCTGCGGCGTGGCGGCGGCAGAGTTCGGCGTGATGGCAGGCGCCGATCGGGTGGAGGGCACCCTGTTCGGCAACGGCGAGCGCACCGGCAACGTCGACATCATCACGCTGGCCATGAACCTGTTCAGCCAAGGCGTCGATCCCGAGCTGGACATCAGCCACATCGACCACTTGCGGCGCATCGCCGAGTACTGCAACCAGCTGCCGGTGCATCCCCGCCATCCCTACGGCGGCGACCTCGTGTACACGGCGTTCAGCGGCAGCCACCAGGACGCCATCAAGAAGGGCTTCGAGGCACTGGCTGACGACTACGACTACTGGGAGGTGCCGTACCTGCCCATCGACCCCGCTCACGTGGGACGCACCTACCAGGACGTCATCCGTGTGAACAGCCAGTCGGGCAAGGGCGGCGTGGCCTATGTCATGAAGAACAGCTTCGGCCTCGATCTGCCGCGCCGTCTGCAGATCGAGTTCAGCAGCGTGATCCAGTCCATCACCGACGAGGGCGGCGAGATCCTGCCCGAGGCCATCAAGAAGACGTTCGACGAGACGTACCTGCATGCCGAGTCGCCGTACACCTACGTCGGGCATCGCAGCTACTTCGACTCTGAGTCCTCCGACGAATCCGAGGTGGAGGCGACGATCAAGGGGCCCGACGGCGAAGTGCGGGCAAAGGGGCGCGGCAACGGCCCCCTGTCGGCATTCAAGAGCGCCCTGGCCGATGCCCTCGGCGTCGAAGTCAGCCTCGTCGACTACCACGAACATGCGGTCGGCGCAGGTGCCGATGCCACCGCTGCGGCCTACGTCGAGATCGAGACCCCGTCCCGTGAGGTGTACTGGGGCGCTGGGCTGCATCCGAACATCGTCACGGCCAGCTTCCGAGCCCTGCTGTCGGCCATCAACCGCTCGCACACCGGGCCCGATTCGGGGGTTCTCGGCCGCTGAGCCCGCCCGCACTCAGCAGCTTCGCCGGCGGCAGCCTCTTCGGCAGCCGCGCCGGTGATCAACCGGCCGGTGTGCTGGCGCTGCACGGCTGGGGCCGCAGCCATGCCGACTTCGACACGGCCCTGGCCGATCTTGTCGAGACCCGCGGCAGCACCGGCGCCATCGCGCTCGACCTGCCCGGCTTCGGTGCCAGCCCGGCGCCGGAAGCGCCCTGCGGCGCAGCGGGCTATGCGGAGATGGTCGGTCCGGTCCTCGACGAATGCCGTCCGCAGATCGTGCTGGTCGGCCACAGCTTCGGCGGACGGGTCGCAGCAGAGATGGCCGTGCGATTCCCAGACACGGTCGCGGCGCTGGTGCTGTGCGGAGTGCCGCTGCTGCAACGAACCGACCGCCCCGCAGCCCGACCGGCACTGCGCTACCGGATCGTGCGGCAGTTGCATCGCCGCCGGCTGCTCGGCGAGGGCACGATGGAACGCATGCGGCAGCGGTATGGCAGCGCGGACTACCGCAGTGCCACCGGCGTCATGCGTGACGTGCTCGTCACAGCTGTCAACGAGACCTACGAGAGCCAGCTCAGCCGGATTTCCCAGCCCGCCGAGCTCCTCTGGGGCCGCCACGACGACGAGGTGCCTGTCGACGTCGCCCAACGAGCAGCGAGGATGCTCGCAGACGCGAGGCTGACTGTCCTTGACGGCGTCGGTCACTTCGTGCCCAGCGAGGCGCCCGGCGCGCTGGCCGATGCTGTCGCACGGCATCTCGGGCCGCCATCATGAGCGGCGTGGTATCGCTGACGGATCGGCCCTGGAGCATTGCCGCAGGTGAGCTGCGCCCGATGAACTGGGCGAGATGAACCAGGTCGTGCTGTGGACGTGCGTTGCAGCCGGTGCGATCAGCGCCGGCCGCTGGCTTCGCGTCGCCCAGCGCGAGCACTACGGCATCGGTCGCACCTCGCGCTTCGCACGACGCTGGTGGCTGCTCGACTGGCCCAACCGCGCGTGGCTGGCGGCCGCGGCGGCCGGTGTGGTGCTCAGCGGCACGTACTGGTGGGCGCCGTCGATCACCGCAGCCGCGGTCGTGATCGGCCCGCAGGGTCTCGACATCCGGGGACGTACGAGCCCGCTGGCATGGACCCGCCGACTCGCGACCCTGGCGACGACGCTGGCGCTGCTGTGGCTGGTGCTGGTGGGCGTGGGCCTGCTCGCGGGTCTGGCGCCACCCGTGCTGGCCGTGCTGCTGTTCGGCATGCCGCTGTGGGTGGACGTCTCGCTGGCGCTGCTGTCGCCTTTCGAAGCGGTGCTGTCGCGCCGCTGGGTCAACCGCGCCCAGCAGCGGCTCGAGCGGATCGACCCCGCACGCGTGGCGATCACCGGGTCGTACGGCAAGACCACCATCAAGGGCTACCTGCGCCAGCTCGTGGAGGGAACCCGATCGGTGGTGGCGACGCCGGCGAGCTTCAACAACACCGCTGGCGTGTGCCGCAGCGTCAACGAGCACCTGGCGCTGGGCACCGAGGTGTTCATCGCCGAGATGGGAACCTTCTCGGTCGGCGAGATCGCCGCCATGACCCGGTGGGTTCGGCCGTCGGTGTCGATCCTCGCGTCGATCGGACCCGTGCACCTCGAGCGCTTCGGCAGTCTTGATCGCATCGTGGCTGCCAAGTCCGAGATCTTCGCCACGAGCCGCACGGCGATTCTCAACATCGATGCCTACGGCTTGGCGGCCGAGGCCGACCGGCTGGCCGCTTCGGGACTGCGCGTCATCCGCTGCTCGACGCAGGACCCCAGCGCGGACGTGACGGTGCTGCGGGCCGATTCGTCCGCCGGCGCTTCCGGCGCGGACCCGACGCCCGAAGCCTCCTTTGAGGGCGTCGTCGACGAGGCCACCGCAGCGCGCCGCATCACGGTGTTCGGGCGGGAAATCGACACCAGACCGCTCGGCCACGCTGCGCCGGGGAACGTGGCATGTGCTGTCGCCGCAGCCTCGGTGCTCGGCGTGGCCGACGAAGACATCGCTCGCCGGCTCGCGGACCTGCCGACGCCCGACCATCGCCGTACGGCCGCGCACAGCGAAGGCGGCGTCATGGTGATCGACGACACGTACAACTCCAATCCCGCGGGCGCTCGTGCCGCCCTCGAGATGCTGGCCAACACCGAAGCCGGCCGGCGCGTCGTCGTCACTCCCGGCATGGTCGAGCTCGGACGCACCCAGGCGCACGAGAATCGCCTGCTGGGCGAGCACGCCGCCCGCGTCGCTGACGATGTCCTCATCGTGGGCCGCACCAATCGCACCGCGCTGCTGGGCGGAGCGACCGGCTGGGACAGCGCCACCGCGCGGCGGGCAACGCGAGGCCGCGAAGCGCGCAGCCTGGTGCACGACCGCTCCGACGCTCGGGCCACGGTCCGCTGCGTCGCGGACCGCGATGAGGCCGTGCGCTGGGTGCGCGCGCATCTCGGCCCTGGCGACGCTGTCCTCTACGAGAACGACCTCCCCGACCACTACCCCTGATCGCCCCGCTCCCATGAGAACATGGCCCTCATGGCGGAGTGCATCAGCCTTGCGGGAGCGCGCCCATGACCCGTCCCGGCATCTGCTTCGGCGGACCGTCGCCCGAGCACGACATCTCGATACTGACGGGACTGCAGGCGGTCCATGCGCTGGCCGAGGCGGGGCGCGACCCGGTGGCGCTGTACTGGTCGCCGACGGGCTCGTGGCACGAGGTGGACCCCGGGCTCGAGGCATCGGCCTTCGCCGAGGGTCTGCCGCGGGGCTCGAGCGAGGTGGAGCTGGTGGGACGGCCCGGCGTCGGGTTTGTGCGTGCCGACCGGCGGCGCCGACCGGTGCCGATCGACGTGATCGTCAACTGCTGTCACGGCGGACCCGGCGAGGACGGCGGCCTGCCGGCTGCGCTGGATCTCGCAGGTGTCGCCTACACCGGGCCGGGGCAGGCCAGCGCTGCGATCTGCATGGACAAGCTGGCCTTCAGCGGGGCCGTCGCCAGCGCGGGACTGCCCGCGTTGCCGCTGTGGCTGCTCACACCCGACAGCCCCGGCGACGGCCACGTGGCTGACCTGGCACAGGGTCCTCTCATCGTGAAACCGCGCTTCGGCGGTTCGTCCATCGGCATCGAGATCGTCGACGACCTCACGACGGCCCGTGCCCTCGCGCGCTCGTCGCCGCTGCTGCGCGACGGCGCAGTGGTGCAGCGCTACCTCACCGACATCATCGACCTGAACGTCTCCGTGCGGACCTGGCCCGAGCTGCGGCTCAGCGCCGTCGAGCGGCCGCTGCGCAGCGACAGCACCATCTACACCTACGCGCAGAAATACCTGATAGGCGGCGGGGGAATGGCCACCGCGCCGCGCGAGCTGCCCGCAACGCTTCCCGGGCCCATCGAGGCCGCGCTGAGGACGGCCGCTGCCGAGGTGGCTCGCATCGTCATGGCCCGCTCGGTGATGCGCATCGATTTCCTCTGGGACGGCAGCGACGACACCGGGGGGCTGTGGGTGAACGAGATCAACCCGATCCCCGGCTCGCTGAGCTGGTACTTCTGGTCGCACGAGGGCGACAGCCTCATCGAGCTACTCGACGACCTGATCGCCGAAGCACTGGACGGGCCGACCCGCCGCTTCGTCACCCAGGGGGCCGACGGCACGGCGTTGCGCTCGGTGGGGACCATCGCAGCGAAGCTGGCGTAGCGGCCGTGTCGCGCCGTCTCGCCCTTGGGTGCGCTGCTGCGGTGCTGCTGCTGGCGGGATGCACCTCGTCAGGGTCCTCCGCTGACGCCGGCGGCATCGGGGAGGCCGATCTGAACGACTGCGAACGGACTCGCCTCGCAGCAGCCCTCGGACTGGCCGATGCGGCCGAGGTGTCGCTGCCGCTGGATCCCGCCGACGAGCCGCTGGCCGACATCGCCCGGGACATCTGCGCCCTGGACAGCGGCACGCCCGGCGACACCGCGCCGCTCGACACCAGCGTTCGCTCGCCGGCGGAGGAACGAGACGCTGCGCTGCCTGCGGCACTCGTGCGCGCCCCATCGATCTTCGGACCGACCGACACGCCGCCCGGAGACGATCCCTACCTGGACGGGCTGTGGATCGCGTGCGGGCAGGGCTCTGCGAGCGCGTGCAACGCGCTGCTCTTCGAATCACCCCCAGGCAGCGATTACGAGGCGTTCGCCTTCAGCTGCGGCGGCCGTGAGAACCTGCACTGCAGCGTGCTGCTCGCAGAACCGGGCGCTGATGCGGGCCTGCTGGGCATCGAATTCGGGCCGGACTCGCCGGCACCGGGAAACATCGCCGAGCTGGACCAGTGGTGGGACGCGTGCGGGCAAGGAAGCGCCCGTGCCTGCGCGCAACTCGTACTGTCCGCGCCGGGAGGCTCGGCGTACGCCAGCTTCGGTTGGACCTGCGGGGGCCGCACCACCCGCGATTGCACGCTGCTCGTCGGCGACGACGGCTCGCCGCCCGCGCTGGCCGGCCGATCGCCGCAGGACCCCCCTCCCGGCGATGACGAGTACCTCGACCAGCTCTGGCGGCTGTGCGGGGCGGCCGACGCACCGGCCTGCCGCGACCTCGCCACCTTCGGAGCACCCGGAAGCGACTACGAACGCTACGCGCTGTCGTGCGGCTGGCGGGCAGTGAGAGCCTGTGCCCGGCTGTTCGCCGAACTGGCCGCCGAACAAGCGGCTGAGCCATCCGCATGAGCGTTTCGGGCTGCCGTGCGCGTATTCGGCCTCTGATGGGGCTAAACAACACGTCGTGATCGCCGACGCCTTGAGGGGCAAGCGCATCGCTATCACCGGTGCGACCGGGTTCTTGGGCACAGCGCTCGTTGAGCGGCTGCTCCGCTCGGTGCCCGATTGCGAGCTGGTGCTGGTGGTACGGCCCGGCCGCCGCACCGACGTACGGCGCCGGGTCGAGCGAGAAGTGCTGCGCAACGATGCCTTCGATCGCCTGCGCTCCGCGTGGGCCGATGACTTCGACGACATTTGCGATCGCCGCGTCACCGTCGTGTCCGGCGATGTCAGCATCGACGGGTTGGGTCTGTCCGACGATGACCGCGAGCTGCTGTGCTCGTGCGACGTCATCATTCACGCCGCCGCGACGGTCAGCTTCGACAGCCCGCTGGACGCCTCCATCGAGACGAACCTGCTGGGCCCCAACCGATTGCTCGAGGCGTGCGAGGCCGAGGGCGCAACACCCCACCTGATCGCCGTGTCGACGTGCTACGTCGCCGGCAACCGGCGCGGCTCGGCAGCCGAGGTGTTCCTCGCCGATACGCCGTTCTCGATGGACATCGACTGGCGGGCAGAGGTGTCCGCGGCACGGCGGACCCGCGCCGATCTTGACGCAGCCAGCCGGGCGCCGGACCGTCTGCGCCGGTTTCACCGCGACGCCCGTGAAGAGCTGGGTCCCGCAGGGCTGCCCCTGCTGGCCGCCAAGACCGAACAGCTGCGCCGCGAGTGGGTGGACGCCGAGATGGTCACCGCCGGCCGCAGCCGCGCCACCTCGCTCGGCTGGCCCGACGTGTACACCTATTCCAAGGCGCTCGGCGAGCAGGCCCTGGTGGAGCTGCGGGGCGAGGTGCCCATCACCATCGTCCGGCCCTCGATCATCGAATCAGCGTTCTCGGAGCCTTCGCCGGGCTGGATACGCGGATTCCGCATGGCTGAGCCCCTCTTCGTGTCGTTCGCGAAGGGCGAGCTGGACACCTTCCCCGGCTATCCCGAGGGTGTCATCGATGTCATCCCGGTCGACATGGTGGCGGCAGCGATCATCGCGGTGGCCGCCCAGGGGCCGGCGTCCGAACCGGAGATCTTCCAGGTGGCCTCGGGGGCAGTGAACCCGCTGCGGTTCAAGGTGCTGACCGAGACGACGATGAAGTGGTTCCAGGATCACCCCGTGTACGACGCCAAGGGCCATCCCACCGCCAGCACGCAGTGGCGCTTTGCAGGTGCGAGCGGGCTGGAGGAGCAGCTCGAGCGCGTCATGACCGTGTTCAACACTGCGGAGAAGATCGTCAACCACCTGCCGATGCGCGGCCGAAACGACTTCACAGTGCGCCTCGCGCAGCGCCGCTCCGGGCTCGAGCAGATCCGCGACTACGTGCAGCTCTACGGCGCGTACGGCAAGTGCGAAGCGCTGTACAGCGTCGACCGGACCCTGCATCTGTGGGAATCACTGCCAGACAACGATCGGGAGCGGTTCGGCTTCGATCCCCGGGTCATCGACTGGCCGGGCTATATCGCCGACATCCATCTGCCCACGGTCATCACCCAAGCCCGTGTGAAGACCACGCCGCAGCCCCGCACCGGACCCAGCCGCAACGAGCGGCTGCGCACCGCAGTGCTGGACCCGGCTCGCCACTTCGCCGCGTTCGATCTCGAGAACACCCTGATCGCCAGCAACGTCGTCGAGACCTACGCCTGGCTTGCCACCCGCCGGCTGGACACGTCCCAGCGGCTGCGCTTCGCGCTGCGCACGCTGGCTGAGACACCCGGACTCTGGCGACGCGACCGACGTGACCGCACCGATTTCCTGCGCCACTTCTACCGTCGCTACCGGGGCGCGCCGGTGAGCCAGCTCGACGCCGACGCTGCCGAGATGCTCAGCTACCTCTATCTGACCAAGGCCTTCCCGGCGGGACTGCGACGGGTGCGCGAGCACCGGGCCGCCGGCCATCGCACCGTGCTCATCACGGGCGCCCTCGAGCTGGCGGTCAACCCGCTGGCGCCGCTGTTCGATCACATCATCGCTGCGCGCATCGACAGCCGCGAGGGGCGCTATACCGGCGAGATGATCGATGTCCCGCCCACCGGGGAGGTGCGCGCCCAGATGATGGTGGACTGGGCCGACGCCGAGGGCTTCGAGCTGTCCCAAGGCGTTGCGTACGCCGATGCGGCCTCGGACATGCCGATGCTGGAGGCCGTGGGCTATCCCGTCGCGGTGAATCCCGAGACACGGCTGGTGACGATCGCCGACAAGCGGGGCTGGCTGTGCGAGAACTGGGAGCGCTCCCCCGGCGGGCCCCGACCGCTGTTGCCGATCGCACCGCGCTTTGGGGTGCGCACCAGCACCGAGCGCCTCGACCGCTCGCACCGTCGGGGCCGGGCCACAGCGACAGCAGGAGGCCTGCGGTGACCGCACGCAAGGGACTCGTCCTCGAGGTGGACCGGACGACGCCGCCCATCCTGTTCCATCACGGCGAGGGCTTCCGCCTCAACAAGCTGCCGATCGGCAGCCGGGTCGTGTACCCGAACGAGCCGCTGGACCCGCTGCGTGACCCCGAGCGTGCGATTGCCGAAGCGCTGGCGAATCCGCTGGGCGACCGAGATCCGCTCGCGTCGTACATGCAGCCGGGCATGAAGCTGACCATCGCGTTCGACGACATCTCGCTGCCGCTGCCGCCGATGGCCGCACCAGACATCCGCGGGCGGATCATCGAGCAGATCCTGGACATGGCGGCGGCTGCGGGCGTCGATGACGTGCATCTCATCGCGGCCCTCGCGCTGCACCGGCGCATGACCGAGGCCGAGCTGCGACACGCGGTCGGCGACCGGGTGTACGACGCCTTTGCGCCCCACGGCCAGCTCTACAACTTCGACGCCGAGGATCCCGACGGGCTCACGCACCTCGGCACGACCGAGGCGGGCGAGGAGGTGGTGATCTCCACGCGGGCGGTCGAATCGGACCTGCTCGTGTACGTCAACATCAACCTGGTGTCGATGGACGGCGGCCACAAGAGCGTCGCCACCGGGCTGTCGCCATACACGGCGCTGCGCCACCACCACAACGTGGACACCATGCTCCACTCCACCTCGTTCATGGACCCCGAGAACTCCGAGCTGCACACCCGCAACTGGCGCCAGGGCAGGCTGCTGGCCAAGGCCGGCGTCAAGGTCTTCCAGATCGAGACCACCCTCAACAACGACACGTTCCCCTCGCCCTACGGCTATCTGCAGAAGCGCGAATGGGAGATGTCGCCTCGGGACCGCATGATGCTGATGGGCACCAAGACGGCGCTCGACTTGATGTCGCGCCGCCAGGCCCGCCGCATCTTCCACAACATCCGGGCGCCGTACGGGCTCACGTCGATCCAGGCCGGCGAGGTCGAGGCGGTCCACCAACGGACGCTCGAGCACGTGTACCGCCAGCATCTCGTGCGGGTGGAGGGCCAGACCGACGTGCTGACGATGGGGCTGACGTACCTGTGCCCCTACAACGTCAACTCGATCATGAACCCGATCCTGGTGGCGTGCCTGGGGCTCGGCTACTTCTTCAACCTGTACCGGGGCCGCCCGCTCGTGCGCCACGGCGGCGTGGTGATCATGTCCCATCCCACGCCGTGGGAATTCCACCCAGTCCACCATCCCAGCTACATCGACTTCTTCGAGGAGGTGCTGGCCGACTCGACCGATCCTGCGGTCATCGAGCACCGCTACGAGAAGCGCTACGCGGAGGACGAGTGGTACCGGCACCTGTACCGCACGTCGTACGCCTACCACGGCGTGCACCCGTTCTACATGTGGTACTGGTGCGCGCACGCGCTCGAGCACCTGGGCGGGGTGATCGTCGTCGGGGGCGATCAGGCCGCAGTGCGGCGATTGGGATTCCGTTCGGCATCGACGATGAATGACGCTCTCGAGATGGCGACTGACGTCGTGGGGCGCGACCCGACAATCACCCACCTTCACAATCCGCCGATGCTGATGGCAGACGTAGTCTGAGCCGATGGCCACTCCACATCTCGGGGCCAAACGCGCGCAGCGCCGCAAAGCGTCAGTGACGCGGATCGTGCGCGGCACGGAGTTCCCGCTGAGGGCGGCCGCGACCCCCAAGGGCGAGACGCCGCTGCCGGCCAACGCGGGCGCCAACTACGACACCGACTGGGCCCGGCGATTTCCTGCCCGGGTGGCCCGGCGCGTCTGGGTCGACACGATCGCCCGGGCGCTGGTGCGTTACTACGCCCAGCCGACCATCAAGGGAGTGGACCGGCTCAGCGAGCTGGACGGACCGGCGGTGTTCGCCGCCAATCACCAGAGCCATGCCGACACTGCGGTCATCGTCACGTCGATCCCCGAGCCGTGGAGCAACCGGCTGGTCGTGGGCGCCGCTGCGGATTACTTCTTCGGCAACCGCGTCACCTCGGCAATCTCGGCACTGTTCGTGGGTGCCATACCGATCGAACGGACCGCCCTGAACCGCCGCACCATCGACAAGGCAGTCGGGTTGCTGCGCAGCGGCTGGAGCTTGGTCATCTATCCCGAAGGCGGCAGGTCCCGGGACGGCTGGGGTCAGCAGTTCCGGCCTGGCGCGGCGTTCTTGGCCAAGCAGGCCGGGGTGCCGGTCGTGCCGGTCCACATCCGGGGCACCTTCGACATCTTGCGCAAGGGTCGGGCGTGGCCGAGGCGAGCCCGCTCAGTGATCAACTTCGGCCGACCGCTCGACTTCTACGAGGGCGAGAACAACCGCCGGTTCACGAGGCGCCTGCAAGCAGCGGTCGAAGGCCTCGCCGACGAGACCGCGACCGGCAACTGGTTCGCTGCACGCCGACGGCTGCACGGCGCTGACAGCCCCGGTATCGAGGGGCCGCCGGGCTCGGCGTGGCGCCGCCGATGGGCGCTCACCGAGCCTCCGCCCGACGCGAGCCCCCAAGCCAGCTCGACGGTCTCCAAGCGTCGCTGGCCCTACGTGTAGCGCCTTTCGCCTGCCGGCGAAGAATCCAGCGGCGCTGCGGGATCGCAGCCAACTCGTATCGTTCGATTGGTGGTGTCGATGGCTGGTGCGCGCGCTGGTGTCAACTGATCGTCGCTTGGCTTGGGCGGCAGCCGCGCTGGCCTTCACCGTCGGCGCGTTCACCTTCCCGAACGCAGCAGGCGCTCGCTCGATCGACGAGCAATGGCACGTCACCGACCCGATCATCGGCCCGTGGGAGCCGTCACGACCGATCCCCGAACCCAAGTCTCGGTGGCAGGAGCCCCCGCCCGCCGGCCTCGACTCGCTTTCCTTCCCTCACTTCACCGGGTCGGAGTTCAACGAGCTGTTCACCACGGCGGAGCTGCCCAACCTCTCGTCGATCACGGACGCGCCGAGCATCACCGATTCGGAGGAGATGGACGAAGCCGTACGGCTCCGGGCCGAGGATCGCGGCTACCTGCGCCGGCCGCTGCCGCACGACTTGTCGTTGCTGCGCTTCGTCGACAGCGGGCTCGCGTTGCAGCGTCCAGCCGCGGAAGCATGGCTGGCGCTGGCGGAAGACGCTGCCGAGCACGGGTTCGAGCTGGAGCTCAACTCTGCCTACCGCGGTCACCGTTACCAGCGCGAGGTGTACCTGCGACCCCTGGATTCGCCCTATGAGATCGACGACCTCGCAGAGCGTCTGAAGATGTCGGCGCCCCCGGGCTTCTCCAAGCACCACACCGGGTACGCCATCGATATCGGCCAACCCGGCTACTACGAGTTCGGGAGATCGCCGGCCTACGCATGGCTGGCGGAGGACAACTTCGCGAACGCCAAGCGGCACGGATGGATCCCGAGCTATCCCCCAGATGGCGGTCGCCAAGGCCCGGTGCCCGAGCCGTGGGAGTTCACCTACGTCGGGCTGGAGGCGATCCTGTGCTTCCACCAGCCGCCCGCCGCCGACGATCCTCTCTGCGGCGACAGCTGAACGGTCGGCCCGGGAGCGGCGCCACATTGGCGAGTAGCGTCTCGCGAATGCCTGAGACTGCAGCCGAAAAACGTGAGATCGATCCCGATCTCCTGAAGAAGCTCGCTTTTCAAGTGTGGACGTACAAGAAGGGCGAGATGGTGTCGGCGATGCTGCACATCGGCGACCAGCTGGGGCTGTTCACCGCCCTCTCGCAGACCCAGCCCGCCACGAGCCACGACGTGGCCGAGGCGACGGGCCTCGCCGAGCGACTGATCCGAGAGTGGCTGTACGGCGTGGCTGCTGCCGGACTCGTCGAGCACGACGATGGTGCATTCTCGATGTCGCCTGAGGGCGAAGCGCTCCTCGTCGATGAGGAAGGTTCCCTGCACTTCGCCATGGGTGCCTTCCGCGGCGGTCTCGGCGACGAAGTCTTGGACCTGATCCTCGATTCGTTCCGCACCGGCATCGGCATGACCTACGAGCAGCAGGGCCCCCGTGCGGCGGCCGGGCTGGCCCGCACCACCGGCCCGTTCAGCCGCCAGAACCTCACCTCGGTGATCCTGGGCGGCCTTGACGGAGTCGTGGCCAAGCTCGAACGCGGTGCCAAAGTGCTCGATGTGGGATGCGGGGCGGGAGTGTCTGCGTGCCTGATCGCCGAGAAGTGGCCTCGCACCGAGGTGGTGGGCTTCGATCCCTCCGCTATCGCCATCGCGCAGGCAGTGGAACGCGCCGAGGATGCCGGGCTCGAGAACACGACCTTCGTCGAGGCCGGCGCGGCAGATGTGCCCGCCACGGGCGACTTCGACCTGGCGCTCACCTTCGACTGCCTCCACGACATGCCCCGGCCGGACGTCGCCTTGGAGGCCATCCGGGCGTCGCTGGATGCCGACGGGACGCTGCTCATCAAGGACATCCGCTCGAAGGGCGACTTCGACCAGGACCAGCGCAACCCGATGCTGGCCATGTTCTACGGGTTCTCGATCACGAGCTGCCTGCAGTCGGCGCTCAGCGAGCCCGACGGCATGGGACTCGGCACCCTCGGCCTCTACCCGGACAAGGCCCGCGAGATGACCGCAGCAGCGGGATACACCCGCTTCACCCAGCACGACTTCGCCGACGCCGCCAACCTCTACTACGAAGTGCGCCCCTGAGAACTCGCCCGTCGTGACCGCCGGCGAGAACCGGCATCGGAGACCACGGCAGTCAGGATCTCCGCTTCGAGGTATTGCCGGTGGCTGACGTTGCTGGCGTAGTGCCGAAGCAATCGCAGCGCGGCATCTCGCTCGATCGTGGTCTCCATGACCTCGGCTTCGGGCTCGGAGAGCAGTGCGATGCGCTCTTCGAGGTTCTGCCCATCGCTTGGCGCGCTCACGAACTCCAGCTCGATTCCCGAACGGACCCTTCCCAGCGCCACCCGCACCCGCCGCGAGCTCGTCAGCGGACTCGCTGATGCATGCTCGCTGAGGACAGCGAGCCCCTCCTCGGCTGCTGCCTCGAGCCGCTCGACACTGCGCCCGTCACAGCCCTGCCGCTCGGCGAAGTCCGTCACGAACCGCTTCAGCTCCGCCGTGCTGCGGGCACTGAGCTCGACTTCCAGGCTTGCCCGGCGTCCCACGAGACTGTTGAGGGCCGCCGCAACTACCAGCACCAGGCTCCCGGCGGTCAGCCCGTTCTGCGACACGGCATGCCACGCGCTGCTCGACGGGAACGACAGCACGCCGAACTCCACACACAACCCCACTGCCAGCGGCAGCAGTATCACCAGCGCGTCTCTCGTGCTTCGCAAGCGCTGCACAGAGCTGATGACCACGCGCAGGACCAGGGGAATCAGGGCGACGATCACGTAGGCGGCCAGGATCGGCCGCGGGATCGCCACCGCAATCGCCCGCAGCTTGGGGACAAACGCCGCCAGCAGGAAGAAGCAGCCAGCAATGGTTCCCATGCGGCGCGACGCGCATCGGGTCTGGTTGATGAAGGCGGGGCCGACGCCGGCAATGGTGACTGGCAGCGACCCGACAGCGCCCGACAGCACCGTCCCGACGCCCATGCGCCAGTTGGCGCGCTGCACTTCACGGAAGTCGAGCGCCCGAGATGTGCGCCACGAGACCATCTGCGTGTTCGACGAGATGCCCTGCATGCGGACGAGGATGGCAAACGACACGATCAGGAATGAGGGCAGCATCGAAGCAAACGTCCCATAGTCGATGCCCCAGCCCGGGCTGCTGCCGACATCCGTGAATCCGATCCATGCAGCGTCGGCGACGAGGTCGAAGTCGTAGGCGCCCAGGCCGGCCGCGACGCCCAGGCCGACGACCAATCCGAGCGCAGGACCCCAGATGCGCCACGGTCGCGGGCCCCAGACCGAGATGAGCACGATGGTCACTGCCGTCCCCACCACGCTGACCGGCACGAACCAGTCCAGACGCTGTTCCATGGCGCTGCCGGCGTCGGCGAGCACCGGCACCATTGCAGCAAAGGCCAGGATCAGGACTGTGCCGCGCACCTGCGGCGTCACCAGCCGTCGCAGATACGACATGCGCAGGCCGATCACCACCTGGAACAGCCCTGAGACAACCACCAGCGCTGCCAGCGTGGCCGGGCCCCCGCTTGCCAGCGCCAAGATGCAGAACGGCAGGCTGACCAGATCGACGGTGGCGACGTAGAGGCTGTCGCTGCGCAGCCGTCCCAGGCGCACGGTCAGCGCGAGGGTCGTGAGCCCGCACACCACCATCGATGCCACGACGGCTCGAGCGGCCACAGCGTCGGATTCGCCCGCGAGCTGAACCACGAGCGCCGGAAGGATCGCCAGCGGCACGACCATCAGCAGAGCGAGCTGCCCGCCGAGGCCGGCGGCGATTCTTCGAGCGGGAGCCTCATCAGGCTCGTAGGTCGGTGCCAGCGGGGCACCACCCACAGTCACACCGCGACCCTAGTAACCACTCTTGTTCACAGGCTTGGCCGAGAACTCGGCGCGACGGCGTGCGGCGTGGCTCCGGGAGTGAACCCGAGGTGAGCCTCTAGATTGAAACCCCGGCCAGCGGATGCCGGACCGCCGCTGCAGTTGCGCACGCCCGCTGGCTGATTCGCCCACGAACAGGGAGATGTCCATGGCTGTTCACGCGAGTACTCCGATCGAGCTGATCGAAGGGGTGTACGCCGGGCTGGCCGACGCCGTGACGTTTGGGCGTGAGCGGTTGGGCCGTGCGCTCACGCTGTCGGAGAAGATCCTGATCGCGCACCTGTCCCACCGTGAGCAGGAGCTCGAACGGGGTGTCTCCTACGTGGATCTGGCGCCCGACCGTGTCGCCATGCAGGACGCCACTGCGCAGATGGCGTGGCTGCAGTTCATGACCGCCGGTCTGGATGAGGTGGCGGTGCCCACCACGACCCACTGCGACCATCTCATCCAGGCTCGTGAGGACGGCAAGCGCGACCTGCTCGCAGCCTCGGAGAACAACGAGGAGGTCTACGACTTCCTCGAGAGCGTGTGCGCCCGCTACGGCGCAGGTTTCTGGAAGCCGGGCAGCGGCATCATCCACCAGGTCGTGCTCGAGCAGTACGCCTTTCCCGGCGGGATGATGATCGGCACCGACAGCCACACGCCCAATGCCGGCGGGCTGGGAATGGTGGCGGTCGGCGTAGGCGGCGCCGACGCCGTCGACGTCATGACCGGCTTCGCCTGGAACGTGCGGTGGCCCAAGGTCATCGGCGTGCACCTGACTGGCGAGCTGTCCGGTTGGAGTGCGCCGAAGGACGTGATCTTGAAGGTGGCGGAGATCCTCACGGTCTCGGGCGGCACCGGAGCGATCGTGGAGTACTTCGGCCTGGGCGCCGAATCGCTGAGCGCCACCGGCAAGGGCACGATCTGCAACATGGGTGCCGAGATCGGCGCCACCACATCGCTGTTCGGCTACGACGCCGCCATGGCCCGCTACCTGTCGGCGACCGGTCGGGCTGATGTGGCAGCGGCCGCCGATGCGGTCGCGCAGCACCTGCGGCCCGACGACGATGCCATGGCCGACCCTGGGGCCCATTACGACGAGGTCATCGAGATCGACCTGTCCCGGCTGCGGCCCCACATCAACGGGCCGCACACGCCCGACCTCGCACGCGAGGTGTCGGCGTTGGGCGCGGAGGCCCAAGCCGAGGGCTGGCCGCTGCAGATCAGCGCTGCGCTCATCGGCAGCTGCACCAACTCCAGCTACGAGGACATCACCCGGGCCGCCTCGATTGCCCGCGATGCCGCCGCCAAGGGGCTGCGGGCGCGCACACAACTGCTGGTGACCCCCGGTTCGGAACAGGTGCGGGCCACCATCGAGCGCGACGGGCTGCTCGCCGATTTCGAGGCACTGGGGGCGGTGGTGCTGGCCAATGCCTGCGGGCCCTGCATCGGCCAGTGGGACCGCTCGGGCGACGCGAACTACGTGCCCGGTCAGGCCAACGTGATCGTCACGTCCTACAACCGCAACTTCCCCAAGCGAAACGACGGCGATGCCGCCACGCTGGCATTCGTGACATCGCCCGAGACCGTCATGGCACTGGCGCTGGCAGGAACGCTCGACTTCGATCCCGTCGAGGGCGTGCTGCACACCGACACCGGCGAGCCGGTGACGCTGCCGACCCCGGTGGGCGTCGAGCTGCCGCCGGCCGGCTTCGATCCTGGCGAAAGCGGGTTCGTGGCGCCGCCGGCAGACCCCCGCAGCGTCGAGGTGCAGGTCTCGCCGACGTCGGACCGCTTGCAGGTGCTCGAGCCGTTCGATGCCTGGGATGGCAACGACTACGCCGATCTTCCGGTGCTGGTGAAGGCCAAGGGCAAGTTCACCACCGACCACATCTCGATGGCGGGGCCGTGGCTGCGCTACCGCGGTCACCTCGAGAACATCTCGGGCAATCTGTACCTCGGTGCGGTGAACGCCTTCGAGGGCTACGAGGTCGGGCATGGCAAGAACCAGCTGACCGGCGAGACGCAGCCCTACCCCGAGATCGCGAAGGCCTACCACGAAGCCGGGGTGGGCTGGGTCGTGATCGGCGACGAGAACATGGGCGAGGGCTCGAGCCGTGAGCACGCTGCCATGGAGCCGCGCTTTCGGGGCGCTCTAGTGGCGCTGTGCCGCAGCTTTGCTCGCATCCATGAGACGAACCTCAAGAAGCAAGGCATGCTGCCGCTCACGTTCGCGGACCCCGCCGATTACGGCCGCATCGATGAGGACGACCGGATCTCGGTACTGGGGCTCGCAGATCTGGCGCCGGGCCGCCCCCTCACTGTCGAGGTGCGCAAGCCATCGGGCGACACGTTCGCCTTCGAGGCCAACCACACCTTCAGCGACGACCAGGTGGAGTGGTTCAAGGCAGGCTCGGCGCTCAACATCATCCGAGCCTCGCTCTGAGGCTGAGCTGGCAGGCGAAGCCAGGGCCGAGCGGCCCCTGAGCCCAATCACATGAGATTGGGGAACACTCGCGAACAGCACAACGCGAGGAAGCCGGCCCGGGGGGTGGGCCGGCTTCTTCGCTGAGGTCGCTAGGCGTGGGGGACGCTTCGACCTGGAGCCGGTCGGAGCGGGGGCTTCCGATCCGGCTGTCGCCTGCCTGGGTGGGGGGACACCGTGCGGCAGTGCGATATGTACCGCGGTTTGGGGTAACCGCTTGAGATCAAAGTAGCGCTGGCTTTGCTATCGGGCCAGCAGTTAGGGCAGATAGTTTTAATCTCTTTGAGAGATAGTGGCCTGTGCGGCGCTACTGTGGCCTCATGGACCTGAAGTACCTCGAAGCACTGGTCGCTGTCGCCGAGCACGGGCGCTTCTCCGCAGCGGCGCGCGCGCTGCACACCGTGCAGTCCAACGTGTCGAGCCACATCGCCAAGCTCGAGGACGAGCTGGGTGCGGTGCTGGTGGATCGTGCGGTGGGTTCCCTGACGCCGGAGGGCGAGGTGGTGCTGGCGCGCACCAAGCGCATCAACGGCGAGATCGCCGCCATGCGCGCTGACGTGGCATCGATGACATCTCACATCACCGGGGAGGTGAATCTCGGCATCATCGGCACCCCCGGGCGGTGGCTGCTGCCCCCGTTCCTCGATGAGCTGCGACGCCGCCATCCCGACGTGGACGCCAGGGTGGTCGACTCCACGACCTTGGCGCTGATCCGCCTGCTCGAGGGCGGCGAACTGGACCTCGCCGTGATGAATGCGCCGCTCGACCACGAGGAACTGGTGGCGACTCCCCTCTTCGCCGAGGAATTCGTGGTCATTGCCCCCACCGGGCACGATCTGGCTGAACACGGTGATCGCAACGTGAGCTTCGCCGAGCTCGAGCAGCACGAACTCCTGCTCGGGCCTCCGGACTCGGCCATGCGCATGCAGATCGACACCGCCGCGGCTCGGCAGGGGGTGAGGCTGCGGACCTTGGCCCAGCTCGACGGCATCCGGCTGACCGCCACCCTGGCCTTCCAGGGCTACGGGCCTGCCATCGTGCCGATCACCTCGATTCCCGTCTGGACCGACCGAGGCGACTGGAGCGTGCTCACCGTGAACGGCTTGCCTCCCCGCCAAGTTGCGCTCGCCATCCGTCGCCGGGGCATGCTCTCCGCGCCGGCGGCCGCAGCCCGTGATGTGCTGCGTGCGGTGGTGCGCAGCGTCGCCCGCCGCATCCCCGGAGTGACCGCCTCGTAACCTCACCACAGTGGAGTTGCAGCTGCGGGCGGGCGCCAGTGGACACGTCACCGCCGGCGTCGCCACGCTCGGCGGCCGGACGGTCATGCTCATCTCCGCCGACAGCCCACACCGGCGCGGGGCTCTTGCGCCTGCTGACAGCGAGACGATCGTGGCCGGTGTGCAGACTGCGCTCGCCAAGCGGCTTCCCGTCGTGCTCATGCTGTCTTCGAGCGGTGCCGACGCACATCATGGCGTCGCCGCGCTGCATGGCTGGGGAGAAGCCGCCCGGGTGCTGGTGCGGTGCTCGGGGGTGGTCCCGATCCTGGCTGGGGTCACGGGCCAAGCCATCTCAGGCATCGCATTGCTGATCGGCCTCGCCGACATCGTCGTGATGGCCGACGACGCATATGCGTTCGTCAGCGGTCCCGTGCCAGTGCAGGAGATGACCGGCGTGGTCATCGGGCCCGACGAGCTCGGCGGTGCGCCGACCCACGCCCGAGATTCGGGCACGGCATGTGCGGTGACATCCGCCGATGACGTGCTCGACACGCTGACCGACATGCTGGCGTATTTGCCGCATCACTGCGACGAGCTGCCGCCGACCATCGACACCGCTGATCCACGCGCACGGCTGACGCCCGAAGCCGGCGCGCTGCTGCCCACCCAGGCGACGGGGGCATACGACGTGCGCGACATCGTCGGCGAGGTGGTCGACGACGGCTGCTTCGTCGAGCTGAGGGCCGGCTGGGCGCCGAACATCGTGACCGGCTTCGCGTCGCTGGGGGGCTACGCGGTTGGCGTGCTGGCCAACCAGCCGATGAGCATCGCGGGCACGCTCGACATCGCCGCCAGCCAGAAGGGCGCCCGCTTCGTCAACTTCTGCGACGCCTTCGGACTGCCGCTGATCACGCTGGTGGACACACCCGGCTTCTACCCGGGCAAGGACTTGGAGTGGCGCGGCATGATCCGTCACGGCGCTCAGCTGGCGTTCGCTTATGCGCGGGCCACCGTGCCGCGGGTTGCCGTCGTGCTGCGCAAGTCCTACGGGGGCGCGTACATCGTCATGGACTCCAAGACGATGGGCAACGACGTCTACCTGGCATGGCCGAGCGCGGAGCTGGCCGTGATGGGCGCAGAACAGGCCGCCCAGATCCTGCGCCGGGGGGCCGACGCCGAGGAGATCGCCGACTATGTCGCCGACTACGAGGGCACGTACCTCAATCCTTACGTCGCCGCCGAACGCGGCTACGTCGACACCGTGATCGATCCCGCCCACACCAGGCGAGAACTCATCGACACGCTCGACATGCTCTCGACCAAGCGCGAACGGCTGCGCCAGCGCCGCCACGACAACACCCCTCTGTGAAGGACCCGGGCCGGTAGCTGCTGTGGCGACAGGGAACTCTGCGACGTCGCGACCTACGGAATCGCGGGAGCTGAGGGTCCTGCCGCGTCAGCAGCGGGCGCACAGGTCCCGCATCAGCTGGCCGGATTCGCGTTCGGCTGACATTTTGGGTACATTCGGCGACGCGAACAAGGGGGACTGATGGCGCAGGACAGCTTCACGATCACCGACAACCGCACAGGAGAGTCGGTGACCGTTCCCGTGGTCGACGGCACGATCTCCGCGGCCGCACTGCGCGAACTGGACCGGGGGCTGTGGTTCTATGACCCTGCCTACCTCTCCACAGCCAACTGCGATTCGAAGATCACCGAGATCGACGGCGACGAGGGCATCCTGCGCTACCGCGGCTACCCCATCGAACAGCTCGCGGAGCAGTCCAGCTTCCTCGAGGTGGCCTACCTGCTCATCCACGGCGCACTGCCCACCGAGGCCGAGGCGGCCGAGTGGATCCACCACATCACGTTCCACACCTACGTGCACGAGGACATCACGCGCTTCATCAAGGGCTTCCGCTACGACGCCCACCCGATGGGCACGCTGGTCTCGACGATCGCTGCGCTGTCGACCTTCTACCCAGAGGCCAAGGACATCGACGATTCGTACACGCGGCTCGTGCAGATCATCCGGCTGATGGCCAAGATGCCGACGATGGCGGCGTTCACCTACCGCAACCGCATGGGCCTGCCGTACGAGTACCCGGTCAACCATCTCTCCTACACCGGCAACTTCCTGCGGATGATGTGGAACGTGGCCGATCCCGACTACGAGCCCGACCCCACGCTCACTCGAGCCCTCGACGTGCTGTTCATCCTGCACGCCGACCACGAGCAGAACTGCTCCACCACCACGATGCGCACGGTCGGGTCCAGCCGCGCCGATCCGTACTCGGCGGTGGCAGCGGCCACCTGCGGGCTGTACGGGCCGCTGCACGGCGGTGCCAACGAGCAGGTCATCCGGATGCTGCACGAGATCGGCAGCTTCGACAACGTGGCTTCCTACGTCGAGCGAGCCAAGTCGGGCGACGTGCTGCTGCAGGGCTTCGGGCACCGGGTGTACAAGAACTACGACCCGCGGGCCAAGATCATCAAGGAGACCGCCGACGAGGTGTTCAAGGTGACCGGCCTGAACCCGCTGCTCGACATCGCCATGAAGCTCGAAGAGGTGGCGCTCAGCGACTCCTACTTCAAGGACCGGCGCCTGTACCCCAATGTCGACTTCTACTCCGGGCTCATCTACGAGGCGATGGGCTTCCCGCTGGACATGTTCACCGTGCTGTTCGCCATCGGCCGGACGCCGGGCTGGCTGGCGCACTGGGTGGAGATGCTCGGCGATCCCGAGCAGAAGATCTACCGCCCCCGCCAGAAGTACACCGGCCCAGGCCAGCGCGACTACGTCGCCATCGAGAACCGCTAGCCAGTTCTCCCCCGCCGGGCGCTGCCAGCGCGGCGCTTGCTCGGTAGCTAGCCGACGTCCAGCAGGATCTTGCCGACGTTGGCGTTGGTGGCCATGTACTCGTGGGCTTGGGCGATGTCGTCGAGGGCGAATCGGGAGTCGATGACCGGTCGCAGCGAGCCGTCGTCGAAGCGCGGCAGCAGCTCAGCGCAGAAGCGCTGGTTGGCGTCGATCTTCTGCTCGATGGGCCGCGAGCGCAGCACGGTGCCGATCAGCGCCGCCCGCTTGGGCAGCAATGCGCCGAGCGGGAACGTTGCCGTCGGCTCGCCCATGACACCGACTTGGATAATGCGGCCCTGGACGCGCACCGATGCGATGTTGCGGGCCAGGTAGTCGCCGCCGATCACGTCGAGCACCACGTCCACGCCTTGGCGGCCGGTCCACTCCTTGATCGCAGCTGCAAAGTCGGTCTCGGTGTAGTCAATGACGAGGTCGGCGCCGAGATCAGTGCAGGCCGCCACCTTCGACGTCGAGCAGGTGACCGCGATGCGGGCACCGATGGCTTTGACGATCTGGATGGCAGCGGTACCGACACCTGACGCGCCGGCATGCACCAGCGCCGTGCCGCCCGAGGCCAACCCGCCCTGGGTCATGAGCGCATCATGAGCCGTCATGAAGACCTCGGGGATGGCTGCGGCATCGCGCAGCTCCACCGAGGCGGGAATGCGCTGCAGCATGCGTTCGTGGGTGACGACCTGCTCGGCCTTCGCGCCGCCCGACACGATGCCCATCACCTCGTCGCCCACAGACCAGCCCGTCACACGCGCGCCAAGCGCCGCAATCGTGCCGGCGAACTCGAGACCCGGGATCTCGAATTCGGCCTTGGGACCCGGTGCGGGATACAGGCCCATGCGCTGGAGCAGGTCGGCGCGGTTCATCGCCGAGCACGCCACCTGCACCAGCACCTCCTCGGGTCCCGGCACCGGGTCGGGAACATCCCGCACTTGGAGCACGTCGACGCCGCCGTATTCGGGTATCACCACTGCACGCATGAGCGGCGACGGTAGCCCGCCGGTGGTTAGCCTGCGAGCCCGTGCGTCGGGATGCTGTCATCGCCCTCGAGGGCGCGAACAACTGTCGTGACATCGGCGGCTACCCCGCAGCCGGTGGCCGCCATGTGCGGATGGGGGCGCTGTTCCGCTCCGATCGCCTGAGCACGCTGACCCTCGACGATCTCGACGAGCTGGGCAGCCGCGGCATACGCACCGTGGTCGACTTCCGGGCCGGACCCGAGATCGAGCGTGACCGCTCGCGGCTGTGGCCCGGCGTGACCTCGCACATCTCGCTGCCGGTGGGCGACACCGTGGACGGCGACATCAGCATGGTGGACCAGATCTTTGAGGGGCGGCTGCGGTCGGTCAGCGAGAGCGACATGGCCGGGCTGTACCTGCAGATGATCGGCTCCTACGGCGAGCGGTTCGCGCAGCTCGTGGCGATTGCCGCCGATGTCGACCATCTGCCGATGCTGTTCCACTGCACGGCCGGCAAGGACCGCAGCGGCATCGCGTCTGCACTGCTGCTGGAAGCGCTCGGCGTCGCCCGCGAGACCGTGCTGGACGACTACTGCCTCACCAACGAGCTGCGATCCCACCAGCGCATGGCTGAGCTGGCGCCGGAGTTCGCCAAGATCAACATCGACATCAACGAAGTGCGCGCCATCCTCAGCGCGCCGCGCGGGGTGATGGCAACGGTGCTGGCTGAGATCGATGACCGCTTCGGACGTCTGTCCAACGGCACCGAGGCGACAGGCGTCGAGGGTTATCTCCTTGCCCACGGACTCGACCCAGCGGCGCTGGAGATGCTGCGGGCGAACCTGCTGATCTGAGGCTGCCGGCGACGAGGGTCTCCTACCGGTCGGTGCGGTACAGGTAGCTGATGTCCCAGTAGCCGTACAGCGTGGGCGTGGTGTTGCCGAACACGTTGCGCACGGCGCCCAGTCGTTCGCCGAGCGTCGTGTAGATCAACGGCACGTTCGCTGCGGCGATGGCCTGCGCCTCGCGATAGAGCCGGACTCGCTTCTCATGATCGAGTTCCTGACTGGCCTCGATATAGAGCCGGTCGATCTCGGCCTCCCAGTCGGTCGCAGGTTCGTCCTGGAACGGATGCCACAGGTGCAACGCCTGGGAGCTGTGCCACAAGCCGATGCCGCTGTAGGGATCGGGGCCCCCGGTAAAGCCGATGACCATGGCTTCCCAGTCGTAGGTGGTGGTGAGCCGCGACACCAGATCTCGGAATTCGATCGCCTCGTAGGTGACGTCGAGACCCGCCTCGGCCATTCCATCCCGGATGATCTCCGTGGCTGCCTGGCGCACGGCGTTGCCCGTGTTGGTCACCAGCGTGAACGAGATCGGGTTGCCCAAGTCGTCCTCGCGGATGCCGTCGCCGTCGGTGTCGATCCACCCCAGGTCATCCAGGAGATCGTTCGCCCTGTCGATGTCGTACGGGTAACGACGCACGTCGGGGTTATGGAAATCGCCGGCGGCCGGGCTCACCGACGACCACTGCTCGTAGCCCAGCCCGTGCTGGATGCCGTCGATCATGGCCGCCTTGTCGAGCGTGTGGGCCACCGCCCGACGGAAGTCGACGTTGCTGAACCAGTGCAGCTTGGCCGGGTCGACGAACGGTTCGCCTGCGTCGTTCGAGCGCGGATTCTGGTTGAAGGTCAGGAATGTGGTGCCGAAACCGGGACCCCGGCGGTGCAGTGCGAAGTTCTCGTCTTCCTGCAGCGGCTCCAGCAGCGCGTACTCCTCGCCCAGCACGCCGTGGAAATCCGCGGTGCCGTCACGGAACAGCGCCAGCTCGGACTCCAGATCCGGCACCACGATGTGCAGCACCTCGTCCAAGTAGGGAAGCTGTTGGCCGTCGGCGTCGGTCTTCCAGTAGTGCGGGTTGCGCTTGAAGACGACTCGCTCCTCGGGCGTGTACTCGCCGATGGTGAAAGGGCCGGTGCCGACGATCTCGGTTGGGTCGGTGTCGATGGTCCAGAACTCGGTGAACGTGCCCGCCTCGATGGGTGCTTCGAAGATGTGCTTGGGGTAGATGGACGTGCCCATCGAACGCAGGAACGGTGCGAACGGCTGGGGCAGCACGAACTCGACCGTGTGGTCGTCGAGCGCTGCCACCGTCATCTTCGATGTTTCCCACTCTCGGTCATCGTTGAGATAGCGGAACTCGAATGTGGCACGGCTCGACGCGTTGAAGTCGTCGTTGTAGATGACCCGGTTGAACGTGAAGTCCACGTCGTGCGCTGTGAACGGCGTGCCGTCGTGCCACCGCACGTCGTCACGCAGGCGGAACACCCAGCGCAGGCCGTCGTCAGAGCTCTCCCACGATTCGGCGAGTTCCGGTTCGATCGCGTCATCCAGCCACGACGTATCGGTGAGGCCCTCGAACAGGTAGCCCAAGACGTTCGACGAACCGGCGTCGTTGGACAGCGCCAGGTTGAAGGTGAGCGGCTCAGAGATCGTGGCCAGCGTGAGCGCGCCGCCGTGGGTGCCGATCTCGTAGGCGAAGTCTGCGGCATTGCGGCGCAGCTCGTCCACGATCCCCTGGGTCGCCAGGTCTTGTTCGGACAGGCAGAACGACAGCCCGAGGCTGTCGAGATCGTCGGCCAGGAATTCGGCGTAGCGCCAGTCGGCGGGGATGCAGCCGCTGAGCGTGTTGGTGCCGCCGAGCATGATCTGCTCGAGGTCGGCCAGCGCCGTCAGACCTGCCGGGATGGGGCCACTGAGCTGGTTGCCCTGGAGCCACAGTCGCCTGAGGCTGGCGAGATTGCCGAACTCGTCGGGGATGGCCCCGGTGAGCTGGTTGTCGTCGAGGTAGAGCCGTCGCAGCTTGCTGAGGTTGCCGAGTTCGGCCGGAATCTCGCCGCTCAGCTCGTTGCCTCGCAGCCATACCTCGGTCAGCTCCACGAGATTGCCGAGCTCGGCAGGCAGTTCGCCGCTGAGCTGATTGTCGTCAAGGTCGAGCCGGGCGAGGTTCACCAGGTTGCCCAGTTCGGCGGGAATCGGGCCGGTGAGCTCGTTGTGCCACAGGTTGAGCCGCGTCAGCGAGCTGAGGTTGCCGAGTTCGGGCGGGATCTCGCCGCTCAGCTCGTTGTACCGGAGGAAGAGGATCCGCAGGTTCGCCAGGTCGCCGAACTCGGCCGGAATGGGACCGTCAAGCTCGTTGAAGCTGAGCGAGATGCGCTCGAGACGTGTCAGGTCGCCGAGTTCGGGCGGGATGTGGCCGGTCAGGGCATTCCTGCTCAGATCGAGGTTGCGCAGCTTGTCCAGGCCGCTGAGCTCCGCTGGAATCTCCCCGCTCAGCTGGTTGTCGTGCACGACGAGTTGCTCGAGCTTCGCCAACCGGGCCAGGCCTGCGGGCAGGGTGCCGGTGAGCGAGTTCCGGCTGAGATCGAGGCTCCTGAGCTGGCCGAGCTTGCCGATACTGGCAGGGATCGAACCGCTCAGCAGGTTGTTGGCCATGCGCAGGTCGCGCAGCTTGGCGAGGCGGGTGATGGTGACGGGGATCGCGCCGGACAAGCGGTTGTTGCTCAGGTCGAGTTCGGTGAGCTTGGTGAGGTTCGAGACCGCCGTCTTCAGCGGGCCGGACAGCTCGTTGTCATTCAGCCGCAGCTCGCGAAGCTCGGTCAGGTCCCACAACGCATAGGGGATCTGCCCGTAGAGGACGTTGTCGCTGAGGTCGAGGTGCTTCAGCTTCGTGAGCGCGCCCACCGCACTCGGGATCCGGCCGGTCAGCAGGTTGCGGTTGAGCCGCAAATCGGTCACGCGCGCTGCGTCGGCGAGGGCACCGGGAATGGTGCCCGAGAGCTGGTTGTCGCCCAGGTTCAGAACCTGGAGCTGGCCGAGCTCGCCGATCTGGCGAGGGATATCGCCGGTGAGCCGGTTGCGCTCCAGCCGGAGTTCCTTGAGCCTGGCGAGCTGGCCCACTTCGGCGGGAATCTCACCAGTCAGCTGGTTGGCTTCCAGCCGCAGGTAGCGCAGGTCGTTCAGGTCGCCCAGCTCGGGCGGCAGCGCTCCGCTGAGGCCGTTGTGGCCGAGACGCAGATGCCTGAGTTCGGCGAGCTGACCGATCTCGGCGGGAATCTCCCCGGACAGCTGGTTCTCGCTGATGACCAGATACTCGAGTTCGCCGAGATCGCCCAGCTCTGCGGGGATCGACCCGGTGAGCTGGTTAGCACGCAGGTCGAGCGTGACAAGCTGCGACAGATCGCCCATCTCGGCGGGCATCTCGCCGGCCAGCGAATTGTCGCTGGCATCGAGCCAGGTCAAGCTGGCAAGTCCACCGATCTCGGCGGGGATCTCACCCGAGAAGCTGTTACGGCTGACATCGAGCCACTGCAGGTTGTCGAGCTGGCCGAGCTCGGCGGGAATCTCGCCCCAGAACAAGTTGTCGCTGATCACCAGGTGCGAGAGTTGGGTCATCTCCCCCAGTTCGGACGGCAACGGGCCCGACATGCGGTTGCCCCGCATGTCGAGGACGCGCAGGTTGTCAAGCTCCCACAGCTCGGCGGGATTCCTGCCCCACAGGGCGTTGTGCTTGACATCGAGCAGCGTCAGGTTGATGAGCTCGCCGATCTCGGCAGGGATCTGGCGGTAGAGCCGGTTGTTCTGCAGGTCGAGCTCCCGGAGATTGGTGAGCTCGCCGATGGCCCGGGGAATCTCGCCGTGGATGCCGTTGTCTCCCAAGTCGAGGCGTTGCAGGTGCGTGAGCCGGCCGATCGCCTCGGGAAGCTCCCCCGACAGGCCGTTGGACGGCAGTTCGAGCCGCACCACCCGCCCGTCGCTGTCGGTGGTGACGCCGTGCCACCGGCTGAGCGGCGCTCCGGAGCCCCAGAGGTCGTTGCGGCTCCAGTTGTCCCCGCCGGTCGCAGCGAACAGCTCCTCAAGCGCTGCACGGTCCGACCGTTCGTCGCTGTGCTCGCTGGCGGCAGCCGGGGCTGCGAGCTGCAAGGCCATTGCTGCGACGATCACAGCCGCGAGCGTTCGTGCGGGTCGGCGCCGGACAGGGCGTACGCGAGGCTGTCGCCTCGCGGCCATCGCGGGCACAACCCGCGGGTTGAGCATCGTGGGAGTCACACGCACGTCCTTGTCGATGTCAGTCGTCGAGCCATGCGGCCGTGCGATCCTCCGCAGGCTGTGCATGGTCGTTAGCGCAAATTACATGGCGGTAACCAAATGCGGACTGATGCGCCGCGCTGCGTTGTGCTGGCCACGCCACGAATCGACGACACAGAAGGCCGTAGGGTCTCGGCGATGGAGTACCGCTGGCCCCAGGAACTGACCGATCTGGCTTCCGAAGCAGCCCGCTGGGTGAGCGAGGCGACCGCCGACCTGTTCACCATCGACGACAGCTGGCTGGTGGGCTACTCGGAGGAGTTCACGTTGCGGCTGGGCGCGCGGGGCTGGATCGGGATGTGCTGGCCCGTCGAGGCCGGCGGCGACGGGCGGCCCGAGGTGGAGCGCTTCGTGGTGACCGAGCAGCTGCTGCTCGGGGGGGCGCCGATGGCCAGCTCGTTCTTCCCCGACCGCCAGATCGGCCCGGTGCTGCTCACCTACGGCACGCCCGAACAGCAGGCCCGGTTCCTCCCCGAGATGCGCGCGGGGCTCTCACGCTGGTGCATCGGCATGTCCGAGCCCGATGCAGGCTCCGATGTGGCCGCGATCGGCACGACCGCGGTGCGAGACGGCGACCGCTTCATCGTGAACGGTCAGAAGATCTGGACGAGCGGCGCCGCCACGGCGAACTGGTGCTACCTGATCTGCCGCACCGATCCCGCTGCTCCGCCCCACAAGGGCATGAGCGAGCTGATCGTGCCGATGGACACCCCGGGCATCGAGGTGCGGCCGATCCGCGACGCATCGGGCGACGCCCACTTCAACGAGGTGTACTTCGACAATGTCGAGGTGCCGGTCGAGAATTTGGTGGGCGAGCTCAACAACAGCTTCTCCCAGACCATGCGCCAGCTCGAGCACGAGCGAGGCGGCATCGACCGGCTGGCGTCCAACCAGCGGCTGTATCTCGACATGAAGGACCGGGCCGACACCTCGGACCCGCTCATTCGCCAGCGGATGGCCCGCATCGAGACCGGCTACCGCATCGGGCGAGACATGGTGCTGCGCAACGTGCTGCGCCAGACGCCGTTCCCGCAGTACTCAGCGGTGACCAAGACGTGGTGCACCGAGTTCGAGCAGGAGGTCTCGCGCTTCGTGGGCGATGTGGCGGGGGCCGAGACGATGCTGGCCAACCGCGTGTCGCGCAATGTGGTGTACGCGCCCGCCTACACGATCATGGGCGGCACTACGCAGATCCTGCGAAACATCATCGGCGAGCGGATCCTGCGGCTGCCCCGCGAACCCCGCGGCTGACGGTGCAGGCCGGCCGCTCGGGCGCCGGCTTCGACTGTCGGCTCAGCTCTAGGGGGCGAAGATCCAGCTGTTGGGCTGGTCGCCGGTCTTGATGCGGCCTGCGGTGCGGCCCGCGAAGTGGGTGCCGATGATGAGACGGCCGTCGGCCCAGCGGGGGTAGGCGTCGAGGCGGGTCGCGGTGGAGCTGCCGTCGCGGCTGTAGTCGGCACTGGAGGCGAGGTCGGGATGCGCGAACTGGAGGGGGTGGTGTGTCATGTCCCCGGTGATGACCGCCCGCTCCCCGGCCGATTCGATGATGACGCTGACATGGCCGGGGGTGTGGCCTGGCGTCGATTCGAACCAGACCTCCTCATTGATGCGGTGGTCGGGGGCCACGAGATCGCCGAGGCCAGCATCCATCACCGGCTCCACCGAGTCTTCGAACACGGGGCCATAGTCCTGCGGCTCGGCGCGCCAGTAGTCGAACTCGTTCTTCACGAACAGGTAACGGGCGTTGCCGAAGGTGGGCACCCACTCGCCGTCGACAAGGCGCGTGTTCCAGCCGACGTGATCCACATGCAGGTGGGTGCAAGCCACGGCGTCGATCGTCTCGGGGGCGAATCCGGCGGCAGTGAGGTCGTCGAGGAAGGGCGTGGAGAGCTGCTCGAACGGCGGCGCGCCTGGACGTGACTTGTCGTTGCCCACGCAGGTATCGACGACGATGCGCATGCCCGCCGATTCGATCACCAGCGAGTGCATGGACAGCCGCATGCGGCCGTCGTCGGTGACGAAATCGGGCCGCAGCCAGTCGTAGTCGTCAATGAGGTCGTCCGCCCCCGGCAGCAGGACCGAGAACGGCCAATGCACCTCCAGCTCAGAGATGCGGGTGATGCGGACATCGCCCACCGTCCAGGTGATCGGCTCGGACTTGTCGACGGTAGGCATCGTTGGGACTCCTCGTTGCGTCGCGGCGTGCGGCATCTGTCACAGCGATGAGGTTGCGGGACGCCGACGAACCGCCACACTATTGCCGCCCCACCTCCCCCTGCCGTGCCGAGCCATGAACACATTTGCCTCCGACACACCAGATTCCGGCGATCCGACCCGCAGCGAGCGGTTCCGCGAAGCCGCCATCGCGGCCGAGCTGGAGACAGGCGAGCGCGAGCCGACCCGTCAGAAGGCGTGGCGCAGTTCGATGCTCCGGCTGGTCCGGATGGGCTTCGGGTTCGGCGTGGTGGTGCTCGGCGTCATCATGATGCCGTTGCCCGGCCCGGGGATGCTGGTGGTTGCCGTGGGCCTGGCGATCCTGGCTCGGGACGCAGCTTGGGCCGACCGGCTGCTGGGCAAGGTGCGGGAACGTCTGCCGTCCGATGCCGATGGCAAGCTGCCCCGCTCGACCATCGCCACGATGGTCCTGCTGGCCGCGGCGGGCATCGCAGCGTCGATCTGGTTCACGGTCGGCGACATCAACCCGCTCGACATCATCCTGTTCTGGCGGAACTGAGGGCAAGGCCC
>JAJEBN010000025.1 GCA_022822525.1 Acidimicrobiia bacterium
GTCGTCGTCGTCCAACGACGCCGTCACAACAGCGTCCACATGGGCGGTGCCCGCAATCACCACCTCGCCGTCGTCGTCGGCGTCGGTGACCGTCACCGTCAGCTCGATCGTGTCGTCCACCGTCGGCGTGTCCGTCTCGGCGTCGCCGTTGCTGTCCTCGCCGTCGCTGACCTGCACCACCACCGTGTACGACGGCCGCGTCTCGAAATCGATCGAAGCGTCCGCCTTCACCGACACCTGCCCGGTCGCGGCATCCAACTCGAAGTCACGGTTGAAGTCAGCCAGAATGGCCGCCCCGCCGGTCTCCGACGTCGCCGCCACCGAATACCTCAGCGTGTCGCCGTCGAGCTCGGTGGCGACCAGCGCGGCGCCCAGGTCGCCCGACACCGTGTTCTCGGCCACGGTCCGCGACGCAGCGTCGGTCGGGAAGGACGGGTCGCTGTGGTCGGTCTCCACGGAGATCTCGGCGGGATCCCCATTGCCCAGCTCGCTCACCGCTCGTACCTGGAACGTGTACTCCACATCGACGGTCAGCCCCGACACCCTCGTCGAGCGCTCGTCGTCCTCGTCGGTGCCGTCGTCGGGGCCGTCGGCCACATCGGACCACTGCGAGTACTCCCATTCCGCCTCGGCCTTCTTCTTGTGGCGAACCTGGTACTTCGAGACCGTGCGGCCCCGGTCGAACTCGGGGCTGTCCCAGGCGAGCTCCACCGCTTCGGCCCCGGCGGTGGCCGCCAGGCTCCTGGCCTCGCTCGGCGTCCCCACCAGCGGCGCCCCCTTCACTTCGATGGGCAGCCGCTTGGTGGACGGCTCATAGTCCCCGCCGTCGCCGGCGTCGGGATTCCACCTCGCCGACCCGTTCAGCAGGCTCCAGCCGGTGGCAGGGGTCGTGTCGTAGGCGACAGTGGCCGACGCCTCGTCGTAGGCCACCTTGGGGAAGTCCAGGTACGCGACGTAGTAGACGGTGTCCGGGTCCAGAATGGCTTCGATGTAGGCGTGGTACGTGGCCGGGGTATTCGCTGCGGGCACGCTGCTCGGCCGAATGAGCCCGTACAGCCGCCTTCCGGGCTCATAGGTGGCCGCGCTGTCGCCCGTGCTCGTCCATATCTCGACCATGTGAGTTGCCGATGCCTCCACTCCGATCACGCCGACCTTGGTCAGCGCATAGCCGGCTGGATTGGACCCCGTCATGAATCCCTGGAACGCGAGGCCCTCGTTCTCGAACCCTTCGGCCGGCGGGTTCTCGGCTTCCCCCAGGTTGGAGACGAAGCTCTCCTCGACCACCCCTACCGGCAAGCCAAAGAAGCCGTACTCGGCCTGTCGCCCCCCGGAGCCGTCGGTGTAGGTGGCCCGAGCTCTCACGAATCTCTGCGAGTCGGCCGTCGTGGTCGTGTAGGTCGCGCTGGTGGCGTTGGGAATGTCGACGTAACCCTGGCTGCGCTGGTTCGACCTCTCCCACTGCCACACGACGTCGGTCACACTGCCGTCGGGGTCGTTCACACTCGCGGTCAGCGTTTGGCCTACCGGAGAGAGGTGGCCTGTGATGCGCACCTGGCCCCCCTCGTTCACGTTGCGCACCTGCACGGTCAGCGTCAGCGTGTCGTCGGCGGTGGGGGCGGTTTCGGTGTTGCCGCTGGAGTCCTTGCTGTCGGACACCTCAAATATCACCTTGTAGGCGGCGCGGGCCTCGAAGTTGATCGCCGCGCCAGGCCTCACGCTGATCTGACCGGTCGCCGAGTCCACTTCGAAGTCGCGCTTGAAGTCACTCAGATGAGTGGCCCCATCGCCGTCCGAGGTGGCCGTCACCGAATAGACGAGCGTGGCGCCGTCCACCCCCAGCGCAGCAATCGGCAGCCCCACATTGCCCCCGGTGGCGTTCTCGGTCACCGAGCGGGTCGCCGTGTCGCCGGGATACAGGTTGGCCGAGAACTTCGGGGCCGAGGGCCGCACCAGCCCCTTGACCGCCAGCCCGATGCGCTCGTTCACGGTGGTCCACGACGTGGCCGACTGCGCCCGCCTCAGCGAGCTCTGCGGCAGCGTCCAGCCCGTCGTCAGGGTGAGGCTGGTGTCACCGGTCTTGTAGGCGAGGCGCCCGTGGTCGGTGGGCGTGCCGCTCACGGCGGCCACCTCCACCACGATCCAGTACGTCGTGCTCGCAGAGAGCACGGTGGCGCTGAGCGGGGTGAACGTCCGGGTGCCGGTTGCCGTCAGCGTGCCGTCGAGCACCGCGATGGCGTCCCCGGGCTCGTCGGCGTTGGAGGTGTTGGCGCCGTGCAGCTTGACGGTGTAGGTCGAGCCCGCGCTGAGCGCCGCGGCCACGTCCAGCTCCACCGCTTTCAGGTCGACCGAGCCCTGGGTTCCCGTCGTGAACCTCTGGGCCACCCGCGTGCCCGCCTGCAGGTCCACCTCGGTGCTGGTGGACGACTGGGCGACGCTGCTCACCAGCGTCGTCGGCTGGGCCTGCACCTCGTGGGTGGTGTCGCTCAGGAACTCCTCTTCGGAGCTCACGTTGTCGGTGTAGCTCACCCTCACGCGCAGCTTGGCGCCCACATCGGCCGCCACCGGGGTGTACGAGGCGCCGACGGCCGACGCGATCGCGGCGGTGCCCAGCTCGGTCACCCGCAGCCACTGGTAGCTGCTGGCGCCGGCGGGGGAGTCGGGCTCGGTGTGGCCGCTGAGGTCGGCCTGAAGCGCTGTGCCGACCACCGGGGAGCCGCCGCCGATGGTCGCCTTGCCCTCGGCGGGTTCGCCAGGCAGGTTGGCGAAGCCATGGCCCCAGGTGCTGTTGGGCGACGTGTCGCCCCGAGCCAGCGCGGTGTCTTTCAGATAGCCGGCGATCTCGGTGGAGGTGAACCACGGGTTGCGCTGCTTGACCAGCGCGGCCAACCCCGCCACATGGGGGGCCGCGAAGCTGGTGCCGAGCAGGCGGTCGCGGTTCCCGCCGCCTTCGATCTGCGACGCCACTCCGTCGGCGCCCACGAGGTCGGGCTTGATCCTGCCGTCGATCGTCGGGCCCCGGCTGCTGAAACGCTCGATGGTGTCGGTGTCGTCCCATGGTGCGGCGCCCACCACCAGGGTGCCCGGGCTCTTGGTCTCTGAAATGCTGATGAGCGAGGTGGCCGGGTTGTCGTGCTCGAGGTCTGCTTGGGTCACGTAAGCCTGCACCCAGCCCGGCGCGGCCCCGCCGTTGGCCTTGACTGCCAAGCAGTAGCTGCCCGTGCGGGGCACTTCGAACCGGAACACCTCCGTCGGGATGTGCCAGCGGCCGCCGTTTTGCACCCTCTCTCCCTTGGCCACCACTTCGAAGGAGTCGCTATGGGTCACGTAGACGTCCAGATCCGTGGTTGCCCGGCGCCAGACGTCGTCCCAGCGGACGAGAGCCTCCCGAACATCACCGGCTCTGAATCTGAAGGAGTTGCACTCGTCGCCGTCGGCCCAGTCGAGCCAGCCATCGGCGTCGGGATCGTTGTAGCCCCTGGCGAACCACGAGCGCCCTGCGGTGTTGCCCGCAGATATCACCACGGTCATGCCCTGCGCTGCGGCCCGGTCCACGAACGACGTATAGGTCAGCGCATGGTAGGAGGTGCCGTCGCCGGGACCGTCCCAGCACAGGCACTGGATGGACATGTTGATCACATCCACCTGGTTCTTGGCGAGCCAGGCCATGGCGCCGTGCAGCTCCGATGCGTGTGCCACGCGGACGAGGTAGTAGCTGGCGTCGGGGGCCACGTCGTAGGCGTACTCGGTCACCCAGGTTCCGTGCTTGTCCGTACCTGAATCGGCCTCGCATTCGGCGATCGTGGTGACCACATCTGTGCCGTCAGACAGGTAGCAGTAGACCCCCGCGGGGGTGGGCAGCTCGGTGCCGATGTGCGGCGAGTAGCCCGCGAAGCCGGCGTCGATGATGGCGATGCTGACCCCTTGGCCGTCGGCGCCGAACGCGGAGTTCTGCCAACGCGTGGCGCCGTGGGCGGTGGCGCCGTCCTGGGCGGCCACCGACCTCGGCTCGACTTCTATGCGGGTCACGCCGGCCTGCCGGGACAGCCGCAGCAGCAGCGAGACCGGCACCCACGACGCCAGAATCGCAGCATCGGCACGGGGCTGGAAGTCGTCGGCGCCGTTGGCGCGCAGGAATCGCTGCACCGATGCCACCGATGACGGTTCGGTCCAGATCAGCACCCTCACCTGCTGGTCTCGCACCTCCGGCGGCCTCGGATCGGCCGAGCGCCCCCGTGCTCCTGCGCCCAGCGCCCCCGACTTCCACTGGGCCAAGGCGAGGTGCGAGTCGAGGTACTCGGCCACCAGCTCGTTCAGCTCGGCGTCCAATGTCTCCGATATGGGCCGGGTGGGCGAACCGATCTCGATCTCGACCTGCTCGGAGCCCTCGGAGCCCCCCTCCTCGGAAGTCTCCTGCAACGGTGCTTGGGACGGCTCCCGGGGTTCCTCCACAGGCTGCGCAGACGCCCCGTGCGGCAATGAGAACGACGACGCCACAAGCGCCAAAGCCACAAGGACGCGGCCGCACTTCGAACCCTTCTGCCCGGCGCGCCACCACGTCGAAGGCCTCACCACCGCGTCACGCTATCCACATACTCATATCGCGCCCTAGTCACAGACCAACTGCGCACCGGCGACGCCCCAGAGCGGACGCGGCCTAGCCGCCTGGGGCGGAGGCGGCGACGGCGATAGTGATGGTGTCGGCGTAGAGATTTTCGGCAGAGACGTTCTGCCCGTCGACTCACCCCTGCATCGCAGCCAGGCGTCCGACCAGCCGGTTTACCAAAGTGCGCAAATTTGCGCAGGGCGATAATTCGCCGGTGATCGCCGGTTGTCGGATCCCAGTCACGGTCAACAAGGCTGTCCCTGCATCGGGGTACGGTTGGGCTATGGCTAGGGGCTGCCTCTTCAACCCACGGTCGCCCATGTGCTTGCCAGCAGCGCTCGTCGCGCATGCGGCGCACTCGCGATGACCGCATTCTCCGGCGGCATCGGAGGCGACCTGCTCGATCGCGCCTATCAAGTGCTCGATCTCGAACACGGCAGATTGTTGGACACCGCAGACCATCCCACGGGTGACGCGAGCACCTGGGAATCGGTGGGCGAATGGCTCACGCTGGCACACCGGATGGACGCAGAGCGTGTCTTCTTCGTCGGCGACGATCCGGTCATCCTGTTCAAGCGGCTGCCGGACACGGCAGGCGATGCCGAAATACTTGCCGCGTACCGGCGCGCTTGGTCGCTGGCTCGACCGCAGTGCCTCTTTCTCGCCACCCAGAACCAGCTGCGCGTCTATGCGCTGAACGCTCCGCCTCAGCGCCCCGTTGACGCAGCGGACGTGATGGCGCCGCTCGACATCGTCGAACGGTCTGCCGATGTCGCAGAGAAGTTGGCGCTCTATCACCGCGAGAGCGTCGAATCGGGCGAGCTGTTCCGCGAAGACGACTATCGGGGCCGCAATGACGGCAGGGCCGATGCCCAGCTGCTCAGCGATGTGCACGCTGCCAATCTCGCGCTCATCCGCGGCGGCCTGCCGCCGGCAGTCTCGCACGCTCTGATCGAGCGTGCGATCCTCGTCCGCTACCTCGAAGATCGATCGATCATCCGACCGGAGTACTTCGAGGAAGTCGCCGGCGACAACCAGGCTTGGCGCAGTGCGCTGACCGTCGACGACGGCGTCCCACAATTCGGTGCCCACAGCACGTTCGCGTCGTGTCTGTCCGACCTACGACTGGCCTACGCCGTTTTCGGGCAGCTGGAATCGGATTTCAACGGCGATCTATTCCGCGTGGAACCCGATGAGCGCGAGTGCGTGGAGCAGCGGCACCTCAGCCTGCTCCGCGACCTGCTCACCGGCGCGGGGCTGGGCCTCCAGCAGCCGCTGTTCCTGTGGGCGTACGACTTCTCGGTGGTGCCGCCAAGTCTCATCAGCTCCATGTACGAGCAGTTCCACCGCGCCGAGACCGACGACACAGCGGGAACGCACTACACGCCGCCCGAGCTCGTCGAGTTCGTCTTGAGCCGAGTGCTCACCGAAGAGCGGCTCGCATCCCGACCGCGCATCTGCGACCCGGCCTGCGGCTCAGGTGTGTTCTTGGTGGAGGCCTTCCGGCGCATGGTCCGCCACGCAACTGCCGCGGCGAGACGAAGCCTCACAGCCGACGAGCTCCAAGAGCTGCTGCTCAACCGAATTGCAGGCGTCGACGTCAACGCGGCAGCGATTCGCCTCGCAGCGTTCAGCCTGTACCTCGCGTATCTCCATTGCCTCGACGCCGGAGACATCCGCCGCGCAGGTGCGCTCCCACGGCTTATCCACCGGCCGGACGACACGGTGGCCCCTGGGGTACTGGTCACCGGCAATGCATTCAGCCCCGACGCCGAGCAGCGCGGCGACGAGCCCGGATGCTTGCCGTGGAACAGCGGGTCGTTCGACGTCGTCGTCGGCAACCCGCCCTGGGGCGAACCCAAGGGTGCCGACCGACGGATGGGTGACGCATGGGCGAAGCGCCGCGGCATGCCAGTCGGCGACCGCAGTCCTTCCCAGCAGTTCCTGTGGCGCGCGCTGTCGCTCCTCAGGCCCGACGGCGCCGCCGCGCTGCTGGTCGCGTCCGCCGCGCTGCTCAACGTTCGCAGCACCTCACAGCGGTTCAGATCGGAGTGGCTCCAGCGCGTCCAGCTCCAAGAAGTCGTCGACTTCACCAGCGCGCGCCATCTCTTCTTCGAGGACAGCGCGGCGCCCTTCACGCTGCTCGTCTTCGGCCCAGGGCATCAAGGCGAAGTGCACGGCGACCCTGCGTTGTTCTCGTTCTGTACCGTCCGGCCCTCGAGATCGCTGGAGGCCACCCGAGCGCTGTCACATGCCCGCATCGAGCGACGCTGGGTCGATCAGGGCGTCCTGGCCGCCCGCGACTATCTCTGGAAGACCTACGCCTGGGGCAACCACCACGATGCCGCGTTCATGGCGCGCCTCGACCTCGAGCGGCGGCTGGCTGAGGTGGCACCCGATGACCCGTCGCCAGGCTGGGGCTACCAGCCCGGAGGCAAGCCCGTCAGCGACCGGCTCGGCAGTCTCCCCTCACTCGCTGCGTTCGACTCGTGGGGGCCCTTCGTCGAGTCCCGCAGGTTCGAGAGCCCGCCCACCGGTGTCGAATGGCAGCCGAAAGAGTTTCTCTTCGACGGTCCGCGGATCATCATTGCCCAAGGCATCCGCAGCGGCTTCGGTCCCGCGGCGCGGCTCGAGTCGGAGCCTTTCTCGTTCCGCAACACGATCTACTGCGTGCCTGTGCGTACGCTTGCCCCTTGGCAGGCCAAGACTGTGCTGGGCACGCTGCTGTCGTCGCTGGGCAGATACCGGCTCTTCATGAAGAGCGGCAAATGGGGCCTGTGGAGCGACAAGCTCTTGGCACACGACATCCTCGACCTGCCCACACGCTTCGCCGACGAAGACGCCGACATCACTCGGCGGATCACCGATGCTGTCGACGCCATCGCTCTCGTGGATGACACCCGCGTGCGAGCTGCACCTGGTGTCGATCTCGGAGCTACCGGCATCCCCGAGATCGACCGGCTGCTCGTCGAGCTCGACGAGGCCATCTTCGACCTGTTCAACGCAACGGATTGGGAGCGCGACCTCGTCCGCGACTTCACCGCCTCCACCCTGCCGCTGGTGGGGCGCAAAGCCCGATGGCTCGACCAGCCCGGCATCGAGTTCGGTCCCCGCCTGCGAGGCACGGCGGCAGATCTGGCATCGGCTGGAAGCATCGGTCACATCGACCGCTATCTGTCCACGTTCCTCGGATGCTGGAATCGAGAACTGGCCCCCAGCGGCGAGTTCTCGTGGTCCTTGAGCTTCTCGGGGCGCACCGGCATGGCCGCCGCTATCTTCGAGACCAAAGAGCGCGACGCTCCGATGACCGACACCAGCGGCGAGGAAGACGGGCGCTGGCTGTCGGCGCTCGACCGTCTGGGCCTGGCCATCGGCGGCGACGTCACGAGCTCCATCCGCTCGACCGGAACGCTGCGCAGCGTCAGCGATCGCTCCATCGTGGTCGCGAAGATGAACGAAGCACGGCTCTGGACTGCGTCGGCCGCCCGCGCAGACGCCGAAGCAACCATCCTCCAGGCGATCAACCTGCAAACCACCTCGTGAGCGGCCCCCGTCTCACGCAGCTGCCGCTCTGGGAGCGGCATGAGCAGCGGGTGCTCACGGTGCTGCGAGGCGCGCTCGATCGATTGAGCGCGAGCGGCGTGGCGGGCCGCGGAGAGCTGGAACTCAACCAGGAGCTTGTCGAGTGCATCAACGAGCAGGACGCTCACAACAAATCAGTCGGCCTCCCCTACGTCGGGCACCCGATAGCCGCCGGTGCCTTCATGCCGCCCGCCGCTGGTTCCGCGAACGCGTCCAGCGATAAGTCGGAGCCCGATCTGCAGTGGCAGATCGTTGACGACCATGCTCCCGACGCCCGCCGCGGCGTACGCAGCTTCGTTATCGAGTGCAAGCTGCTCGGTTCGTCGTCGACCGGTCGGAACTTGAATCGCTTGTATGTGACAGAGGGCGTTCGCCGGTTCGCAAGCACCGAGCGGCGGTACGGACGAGACGTTCGCACCGGTGCGATGGTCGGTTACATGCAGAAGAGCACGCCCGCCCACATCCTCATGGGCGTCAACGCCGCGCTCCGGCGAGAGGGCATCGTGGCACTCGCGCTGTCGACACCCCCGAACCCCCGGCCGATCGTCATGGGACACGGATTCGACCGCCCGTTCAAGGTCACGCCATTCCGGCTGTTTCATCTCTGGATCGACTAGGGATCCGAGCGGGCAGGTGTGTTGGCTGGTTGCGGTGCCAGCGGTTGCGGTGGTTCTGGTGCCGGTCGGGTTGCGTTGTTGGTGGCTGCGGCGTGGGTTGAGTTACGGTTACTGCATAACCGATACTTAAACGGTCTATGGCATCACACTTGCGCAAACGTTGGCATCCGAGATTCGAGGGGATGAGCCGGCAGGACCGGCGCGGCTGTCTCTATGACGCGTACCTCGCCGACCCGCTCGTGGGGTGGGATCCGTCGATCACCGCGGATGTGGCCGCCGACATTGCAGACGCCGAGTCGGCGGTGCGGGCGCTGAACGATGCCGACGCGTCGCATGTGAGTCTCGAAGGCCTTGCTCGGTTCCTGCTGCGGGCCGAGTCGGTCGCGTCGTCGAGGATCGAGGGCCTGCAGTTGGCGACCCGCCGGCTGGCGCTCGCCGAGGCGGCGGTTGCGCTCGGCGGCGAGGCGGGGGATCGTGTGGCCGCGGAGGTGCTCGGCAACATCGCCGCGATGGAGGCTGCGGTCGAGCTCGCGTCCAGCAGCCAGCGCTTCGAACTCGACGACCTGCTCAGGGTGCATCGCACCTTGATGGACAGCTCGTCCGCGCCCGAGCTCGGCGGCGTCGTCCGCGACGAGCAGAACTGGATCGGCGGCAGTTCATACAACCCGTGCAGCGCGGCGTTCATCCCTCCGCCTCCCGAATATGTCCCTGGGCTGCTCGCCGATCTCCTCGACTACGTCAACGGCGACGACCACTCGCCGCTGGCGCAGGCCGCGATCGCTCACGCCCAGTTCGAGACGATCCATCCATTCGCCGACGGCAACGGCCGCACTGGCCGCGCGCTGATTCACGTGGTGCTGAGGCGACGCGGTCTCGCGCCGACCTGCGTGGCGCCCATCAGCCTCGCCTTGGCGACGCTGTCGCACGACTACGTCGGGGGCCTGATGACGTTCCGCCATCTCAGCGAGCCCCGCAGCGCCGAGCGATCGGCTGCGGCGACGGAGTGGCTGCGTATCTTCGCCGTCGCTACCCGCCGGGCCTGCCGCGACGCGCAGAGCTACAGCGCCGACATCAGCGCCGTCACTGCTGCTTGGCGTGCCATGTTCGGCCGCGTCCGTGCCGGCTCCAGCACTGATCTGCTGTTGGGGGTGTTGCCGGGTGCGCCGATCGTCACCGTCGAATCTGCTGCCAGCCTGATCGGGCGGTCCAAGGCGCGCACGGCCGATGCGGTCAACCAGCTCGCCGAAGCAGGCATCCTGCGCCAGCGCAACGCGGGTCGCCAGCGCTACCGGGTCTTCGAGGCCGCCGGAGTGCTCGACCTGTTCACCGGGCTCGAACGTGCTCTCGCCAGCCCGACCGGCGACACCCGATCCGACCGCCCGAGGCGAACAGTGCCCCAACGGCCAGCCGACCAAGCCTGAGTCTGGCGCCTAGCCGTCGGTTGCGGTGGCGGTGACGGTGATGGTGATGGTGTCGGCGTAGGGGTGTTGGTTGTAGGCGGTGGTGCCTTCGGGGAAGCCCCTTCAGTCAGATTCAGCCAGGCCATTACGCCACTGATGAACCCAGTGGCGCAGCTGGTCGTAGTCGGCGTCGGTGATGGGGAACGCTTGGCGTGGGTGGTGGTCGAACACGCCGAGTGCTTCGCATAGACGCTCAAGGTTGAATCCCGGGTCCTTGTCGCTGGCGAGCCGATAGAGGTCTGCGAGGTCGATTCGGGCAGCGAGTGCGTGCGCGTCGATGAAATCGCGTGGTTCGGCGCGGCCGAACAGCGCCAGGAGCTTGTCGCCGGCCAGCGCCACCGTGTCCGCTTCGGGCAGCTCCGCGACGATTGCACGTACGCGTTGCTGCAAAGGTGTGAGCACGACGTCAGGCGACGAGTGAGCGATCGCGCAGCCAGCGCTCCCAGCGCTCTCGCACGTGCGGCGACAGCCACATTTCGGCCCACATCTCCACCAGCAATCCGAGGTCGATGTAACGGCGTACATCTTCGGCTGTGCCTTCGGTCATCACCAGCTGGTACACGTACATCCGGTCTCGGCGGTCACCGAGGTCGAATTCACCCTGGCCGCTCCATGCGAGGCGGTTCGGGAGCTTCACTCGCCCACTCATGGGCGCGACCGTTCGGTCGGCGAGATCGTCGGGGATCTCGATCGGCCGAGTAAAGCGCGTCGCTGCCACTGCACCCAAGTTTAAGAACAAGGCAGGACTATCCGGCTCGTGGACCCCGTAGCCGGAACTGTCGCCGCGCATATGCGCCCCGGCTTCTTCGAGGCCACCGGATGGACTGGGCTGCGTTCCGTGCCTGCGTCCGACGCCGCGAGCATGTGCCGGTTCAGGGGCCGAGGGTGGTGATGGGGACGACGGCTATGCCGTCGGGACGGTCGTAGGCGTAGCCGAAGGCCGTCAGCACCACAAGCTTCGTCGGCAGTCCGACGATGGAGGTGTCCACTCGGTCACGCAGTTTGAGGAGATTGCCTGCGGCCTCGTTGATGGCGGCCGTCCCGCCGAGCTTGACTTCGGCTGCGAGCCACTCTCCCGCACCGTTCTCGACGATGACGTCCACCTCCAGCCCTGTGTTGTCCCGGTAGTGCCGAACTTCGCCGTCGTATACCGACGCGTAGATCCGCAGGTCGCGTACGACGAGAGACTCGAAGAGCAGCCCGAAGAATCCGAGATCGGCAAGCAGCCGTTCGGGCCCAGCGCGCAGGGCCGCCACCGCCAACGACGGGTCGACGAAATGCCGCTTGGGG